>JAUYBE010000018.1 GCA_030693235.1 bacterium | reverse complement strand
GGCTCTGAGTTGCCCGTGGCGCTCTCAGAACCGATTGATGTGACCTTGGACACTTCTGCTACCGTGTCGATACCTGAGACACTCACGGTCGCTGTCGCGAGTGTCGGCGAGCTGGATGCATCCGCGCTTGAGGCCGCGGCCGGAATCTCAATCGTGGGCGTCGGGTTTCTGATCGGTGCCGCGATCGTGTCCGGGCGATCATCGTGAAAGACGCAGTGCAGCTATTCGTGCTCAGCATTATTGCGATCGCGATCGTGGTCTTCCTTGTCCAGGCGGTGCGAAGATGAGCGCGATAGACGTTGTCGCCGTCGCGGTGGTGGGGTTGTGGGTGCCGGTGTTGTTGAGCGTGCTGTCGGGGAGGCGGAAACGGTGACGGTCCAGGACTTGATCACGGCAATGGACGGCTACAGTGAGGTTCTGCTGGTGCTCGTGTCGGTCGGCGTGCTGCTCGGCATCTTGGACTTCGTCGTAGGCTCGTTCGCCCGGCTCGGCGATCGCTATGGACAGTGAGGATCTAGCGATGTTGGATTATTCATATGCAGAGGTCGCCGCCTCAGCGACAAAGTGGTTCACGACGCTCTCGCCGATAATCAAGATCCTTTGTGGTCTCTTCCTCTTCTTCATGATCGGGGACTGGCTACTGGGGCTCACGCCATCGGGGAGAGCATCGGGAGAGTCGATCGGCCACGGCCCCTTCAAACGGCGCATGCCCGGGAAATCCCTTGGTCCCCTCCCAGGCTGGCGCGGGGAGGACTATCACACTACGAACTCATGGGCGGATCTTGAGGATCATGCCCGGAGTGTCAACGGATGGACGGGCGAAGACGATGCCTAGAGGGGAGGTTAGGCCGTGCTTAATTCTTTGACCGCGACCGGCGTCGTAGGCAGTGCTACCACGTGGGGTAGCGAGATCTCGACTCCCCTCATTGTGATCATCGGCTTCACGGTGGCGCTTCTCGTCGCCGGGTGGGCGATCGCGAGGTTCCGGAGGGGCGGAGGCAAAGGCTCCCGGCGCCGCAAGCGCAAGAAGTGACACGTTTTCCCCTACGGGCCCTACGGAGAGACTGAAGGGAGGAATGCACGATGTTGAGTGGACTTACTGCCACAGCGATTATCGCGTCAGCTACGACGTTCTACTCCGAGATCAACACGGTGGTGCTCGTCGTGGTCGGTTTCAGTGTCGCCCTGCTCGTTGCCGGGTGGGCGATCTCGAAGTTCCGCCGCGGCTAGTGCTTTTGTCCCAGAGCCCTCCGCCCCGCTTGCCGGACTTGACCCTACCGGCTGGCGGGCGGGAGGGCTCTGGGACACGGGTACTCTTCGGTCCCCCCGCCCCCCGTAGGGGGGCGGGGGGACCACCGAAAGGATGTGTACAGCGTGGGTTTTGAAACCGCGGTCAACGCGATGGTCAATGGAGCGATCTCCAACGCGACGCTATTGCTTTCTGACTTCAAAGGCGTGATAGCGCTCTTCGTCGGCGTGACGGTTCTTGGTGTCATCGTAGGATGGTTCTTGACCCGATGAGCTATATACAACTGCAACTAGCGGCGTGCGCACTCTGGACAGCGCTCGCGCTCTTCTACAGTCCCGTGCCGGTACTCGCCCAATGGACGAACGTCAAGCCAGCGGGCACCGTCGCGACCGACACGGTGCAACCGCGATTGGTCGCGTCGTTCGACCCACAGGACTCGATAGGCTGGTCTTTCCAGCGGACCCGGCGCCTCCAGCGAGGCTCCTACTCCGCCTACGTAGGGACGGCTGAGTACTTCCGTGACCCGTGTGGAGAGGCGGCAGTCACGGTCGGGATCAACTTCCCGGCTTATTCGATCGTGTCCGTCGGGGCGATCTGGGTGATCCCCAGCGATCTACAACTGGATCCCGGTGAATATTGTCTACCAAGGTATGCCCCGACCGGGTCACTGCTCCTGAAGAACGGGGCCGCGACTCTCTATAGTGGCGGCTTCGGCCTTCAGAACTGGAACATCGCGTGCCCTCGGTTCGACCCGAACGCGACAATCAACAACGAGCTCTACACGGGATCGGTGCCGCTCCCGAGCAGGGCATGCCGTCTCTTCTACGGGCGGATGGTTTCCGCCTACTGGGACGGGTCCGTTGTCAAATGGCGCATCCAGGAGCGTTATTCACTTCTTGGGACAGGCCTGGGTGTGAAGAGCCGAGACGCGACCGGCACCGCTGGCACGGTGACGATCCAGTATTCGAGCACGCTCACTGGCGACCGATGGGCGGACTTCAAACGCGCCACAACGGGGATCTTCTCGCTCAACAACGGGGACGCTGACGGGTGGGTAGACTTCCAAACGCTCGCGACGGGTCTTTCAATCGTCTCGACGGACATATGGGACGTGGCCCCGCTGGCTAACGGCACACAATCCGCGACGCTAGACGAGTATGCGCTGCCGGTGCCCTATTACCCGGACGACAGATCGGACGAGGACAAGGCTAAGGACGCACTGCCGGGGTGGCTGTCGGCGCTCGTGCCATCCGGATCCCTCTCTTGGGTCAACGGCAAGTTCGGTGAACTCAAGGATCGCGTCTACGGCATCGTGTCTACGTTCTTCTGGTGGATGACCGAGTTTGGGAAGTGGGCGTAGCTTATGGCTCCCACGATCCCGATCGGCGAGCTCGCGACGTGGAATGCGCTTTGGGCGGGCGTCAAAGCGTTGTTCGACGGGGTCGGGATACCCCTCATGCGTGACACGTACCTGGGCTACCTCATCATCGCGCTGATGTTGATCGGGATCTCAAGGTTCCTCTGGGGTTGGGCGAAGAAGGGCTGGTAAACAATGGATGTGTGGAAGGTGGTCATAATCCTGCTCGTGGTCGCGCTCGTGCTGATCTTTGTGGGCAAGATCACGGGTGTGATCACGAACGCGGGCACCGGGTCGACGGCGCTCACCGTACTCAACACGCCGGGTAAGACTTCTACGGGGGTGCCCGCCGACTGGTCGCCGGTGTCCGTTGGGTCAGAACTATTCGCGGGACTCTTCGGCACGTGGCTGCTTGCCGACGGCGTCGTCTTTGATATCTGGGGCGCGATGATCGCCGCTTTCCTCAGCGCGCTGGTCGTGCTGGGTGCCGCTCTCGCGATCCGCTTCATCACTAAAGTGGTGGGTTAGGATGCTAGGGGTCAGTAGAGACGTGATGCTGGCGACCGGCGGCATCACGGCCGGGTTCGTTCTCTGCGTCGTCGCGATGGCGCGATGGCGCGGGTCCGGCGTCGACGCAAACGCGTCCGAGAGACTCGACTACTGGCGCTGGCTGTACAGGCGTCGGCAATGGTGGTTCCTGCGCGTGATCCCCACCGAGTATGAGACGGTCCTTTTCCTCGGTCTGCCCGGTGTCGGAAAGACGACATTTGGCGCGGATCACGTGATCCGGCTCATGCGACGCGGCGTAAGGGTCTACGCCAACGTGTATATGCGCGACACGTACACCGGCCTCGAGGCGCGGCCGGTCCTCACGTGGATCGACGTCATGCGGGCGTCCGTGGAAGCACTTGAGGACGGCATCACGGCCGTGATCTATCTCGCCGAGATCAACATGATGTGTGACGCGCGAGACTGGCAAAAGTCGTCGCGCTGGTGGACGGAGTTCATGCAGCAGCGGCGCCATATGGGCATCGGCCTCGTCGGTGACACTCAGAATCTCGCCCAGGTCGAAAAACGCCTGAGGCTGTTGGTCGGCCGGGTCGTGCAGATCCGCCCTACATGGTTACGGTCCGTGTGGCGCCGGTGGCCGGTGTTCATGGCTCGACACGTGGATCTACAACTCACCGAGGATCCGGCGCAATGGTTGCCGCCTGGCCGGGAGCGCCGAGTCTGGCAGTACTCGCACGCGTTCCACGGGCACGGCTCATGGCAACTGCTCGCCGGACAGGATTTCGGCGACCTCGACACACCGGAAGCCCAGGTGGAAATCGCCGCACTCAGGCAACGAGCTCTAGCGCTCAATGAGATCGCGCATCTACCGGCTTTCACCGACGACGAAGAAGGAGGATCCACATGACCGACCTCGAGCGGTTAGCCGCACGCATCAAGCAGCGAAAATGCCGGGGCACGGTGGACCATCGCCCCAACAACTACGGCGACCGGGTGGTAATCGACCTCAAGAGTCTGCGGCGCCGACTTAGCGTCAACTATTGCTCTCTGGCAACCTTCGCCACGGACGCGGGTCTGTCTCGCTCCTACGTCTATAAACTGCTCGAGCGAAACACCGGGCAAGCGGCGAGCTTCTCGGCCGAGAAGCTCGCCGGCGCTCTAGAAGTGGATCTGCGCGACCTATTACTCTGACCACAAGGATTCCAAGGGCTTAGAAACGATCGTGTGACGTCGTTTTCGAGAAAGCGGATGGGGTGGCGTTATGAGGATCAACTGGTGGGGACTTGGTCGCCGAGTCGGACGATGGGCAGGGTATTACGCGCTCGTGTTCCTCGGCTGGTTACTACACGCGGCATCGCTCGCGGGAGTGAGATCGCAAGAGTTCGACACCGCTCAAGGCTTCGGCGTGCTGCTTGTCGCCGTGTGGTGCGCGAGTGTCCTGCTCTCGTGGATCCTCGAGCATCGCGATCGAGACGCGCTATCAGACCTGCTCGAGGCCATAGACGATCTGGCGAGGATCAACACCGTCGAGCAGTCTCTTTACGTGTGCGCGCTCCGATTGCGCTACGGGCAGGTCGCCTCCCGCGAGCTGACCTCGTGAGAGCGCGGTCGCCGCTGGCCCAGGCCAAGATCGACGACGCTCGACACCGGGCCCACATGGTGTTACGCCGAGCGGCCGCACGCCGGACCACACGAGCAATCAGGCAGCGCGTCCGAAGACGCCTCAAACGGTAGTGATCAGCAGCCCTCCGGCTAGCTAGCCGGAGGGCTTGTTTGGTTTTTGAGGGTGAATTGCATAGAACTGGTGAATTATTCATCCCTACGCTTTGCAAGCGAGGAAACCGGCCGTTAGAGGGTGGCGGGAAGCTGGATTATGCAGTTTCCAGAAACTCCCAGAAGATAAGCGCCGTCGCAGGGCTCGTAAGAGCCGCCAGACACGTCGAAACCCCGGTAAAGCTGCACCTGGGCGGGTGGTGCGCCGAACAAGCGCACAGAACGACGTGTGTCCTCCTGCCGGTCCCGAGACTCACCGGACCGAAAGTAGGACAGGACTGACCGTTAGGGCCAGTCCTGTCCGGATCCGCTCGATCTTCCGTCCCGAAACTCTCTCTCAAGTCTCGAGTAGTGGACGCCGATAGTGAATAAGTGCATCCTAGAGAGCAGAATCCGACTGAAGGGGTTGATTCGAGTGTGTGATCCAGGTGCTAGCCGTCTCGATTATGAGCGATGCCCGTGGGGCCCGTGCTTCTCGTCTCTATGTCAACAACACGGGTCTCTAGACTGCCGCGATCACTACTCCTGCAAGTGTTGCCGGTGTCAGAATCTCATCGAAGAGTCGCCCGGGAGATTCGGGTGCAGTGAATACATCGGTCTAACGGCGGACCACCACATCTATCTCAACTCCCGCTCGATCCGTGACTTCGCGTGTCCAGCCTTCGTGCCAAAAGCGGCGTGATGAGGAAGCCAACACATCTGTTCTCGATCGGAGTGTTCTTTCTGATCGCTCTCGCCCTTGGAGGACTGGCTTTCCCGTCTGACGCGGTAGCGGCGACGTACTCGGATAAAGGGTATTTCACGGTGACGCAGTCTCCGGGGTCGTTCACGGTAATACGTCAGGATTCGGTGCTTCCTGTCGCGGCTGCGACAAAAAACATGACGGTTTGTTTGTACTACGCTTGGCAATACGATTCATCGCAGTGGTGGACGCAGAGAGCTTTCTACGCGGATGGCTCAAAGTACTCACAGAACAGCAATCTGGTCGTGTGGAATGGCGTCAAGTCGATCACGATTCCGCTGGATCCTGCTTATGTGATGTACTTCGTGAACGTCCAGGTAACTGATGGTACGGATGTCTGGATCTGCGAACATGTGTTGACTAACGGCGAGGCGACGATAAGGCTGCGGACGTTGGATGCCAGAAGTGTCCGCCTCGGTGAACTGGGCTCGATCGCGGCGACCGCCACGAAATTAGGCTCTGAGTTGCCCGTGGCGCTCTCAGAACCGATTGATGTGACCTTGGACACTTCTGCTACCGTGTCGATACCTGAGACACTCACGGTCGCTGTCGCGAGTGTCGGCGAGCTGGATGCATCCGCGCTTGAGGCCGCGGCC
>JAUYBE010000006.1 GCA_030693235.1 bacterium | reverse complement strand
AACAAAATTCTCTTATTTGTTAATGTTGTCATCGTCATTGTCATTGTCATTGTCATTGCCGCTATCGCGACAAATGCCTGGACCAATCCCACTGCTAATCCGCCAGGCGGTGGCGGCACTTTGTATTATTATAACGGCAATGTCGGCGTTGGGACAGCAATTCCCACAGCCGCTTTAACCTTGGGCGCTGACAAATCTTTCAGGCTCATCGGCGGAACTTCTTTTCCCGGCTCGCCCCAGGAAGGAGAAATCTTTTTCAGAACCGATAATAAACAGCTTTACACCTATGCCAATTCAGCTTGGCAGGGAGACAGAACCATAGCAGGTAAAATCGTTGCCGCTTCCAATTCCTTAAATAAAGAAAAAGCCGATTATGTCTGCGATGGAACAGATGATCAGGTGGAAATTCAAGCCGCCATTGACGCTCTGGGCGCGAATGGCGGAGCGGTGTATCTCTTGGAAGGGACTTTTAACATCTCCGCTTCAATAAATTTAGACAATGTCGCGCCTGATGATTCTGGGAAGGCGATAATTGGCGCGGGCACGGGCACGGTATTGAAGGTAACCACAGGCGCAAGCAATGTCAATGTCGTCAATGCCTCAAGTGTAAATAATATCCTTATCTCACAACTGATGATTGATGGGAATAATAAGACGGGGAGTAATAATCAAGGAATAGAATTTAATTCTGTTACCTATTCTAAGATTGATAAGGTTTGGGTAAAGGAAGCAGTAGGTAAGAAAACAGCAGGTTGTGGTATATATCTTTATGCTTCTTCCAATAACACAATCTCCGGCACTGATGTTCAAGGGAATAGAACTGTAGGTATCAAGCTCTCTTCCTCTAATAACAACACTATTGCTGCTAATACTGTTCAGGGAAATGGTGCTGGTATCGAGCTCTCTTCCTCTAATAACAACACTATTACTACTAATACGGTTGCTGATACGTCTTTGAGAAGTTCGCTCGAGATATCCTCTTCTAATAACAACACTATCAACAACAACATCTTCACTCCTAATGCGGTTGGTGGTGGATCTATTGAATTCTCTAACTCCTCTTACAATATCTATACTGGTAATATTCTTCAGGGGAGTGGTCTAAATGGTATAAATATTAGGGGTTCTCATTACAATATTATTACTGCTAATACGGTTTCGGGAAGCGCTGGTTTTGGCATCGCTTTTTATAATTCTAATAATAGCAACACCATTAGCGGCAATATCATCTATGAAAATGGAGTCAGCATGGGAGGAGTAGGGACAGGGATATATATAGATGGGAATTCTGATAATAATCTCATCTCCTCAAACCGTATTTATGATTCTGTCATTGCTGCTAAATGTTGTTATGGGATAGATATAACAAATAGCACTGGCGACAACAACTACCTTGTTGGCAATCTTATTGACGGCGATGGGTTTATCGCGCCCATTCAAGACTTAGGCGCCAACACCAAATACACTGACAAAACCAAGATGACCTTGGAGCAAGCCGCGGTGTTGACCATAAATAACGGTTCCACTATAACACCTTCCTCGCCGACATCTTATCAATTGGTAAAAGGAAATGGCGCGGTAACCGCGAATGCCACTACTCCTATTGCTCAAGGCAAAGCCGCGGGCGATATTTTAATTTTGCAAGGAGACCCCGGCATTGCCGCCAATACTGTAACTATTCCAAATAGCGGCAACGTAAAATTAGGCGCAAGCCGAGTATTGGCCGCCAATGATACTCTATCGCTATTTTGGAGCGGGACATATTGGGTTGAGACAGGATACTCGGATAATTAAAATCCACATCCTTAGGAAGTCGGACTTCCTAAATCTTCTTTAAGCAGGAAAACTTGACCATCGATAATTTTCCAAAAATTTCATCGCTTCTTTATAATTTTTAATCTCTCTATTTCTCCATTCCGGAAATTTCAAGTCTAAAGGATTTAAATGAATATAATAGGGGAGATGAATAAAATGCGATTTATCTACCACTAACACCGATTTATAACGTCCTTCAAATAAAGCCCCGCTCCTTTTGTATTTTTCGTTAAAATATTTAGCATAGCCGATATTAAGTTTTTTCATAAATTTAGTTAAGCTATCATCGAATTTCGGCCTAAGAAGCAAGTGATAATGATTAGGCATTAAACAAAAAGTTAAAATTTCTACCAATAATTTTCTCGGTAATCTTTCCTTTTTGGCAATATAAGGACTTGCGAAGTCCTTAGATTGGCTTTGTTGCGGCTGACCGGCTTAAGGTATAGAATTTTTAATCGCCGTTGATTGCCGAATAATAAAGATTTTTGTCGCTGAGAAAATAAATGTTGTTTGATTTTAAATCGTAGTAAAAATCCGCGGTTTTTTCGATAAGCGTGTATTTATTTGTCGGCGCTCGGTCGTCAATTTCAATAAAATCCACAGACGCGGACTTACGCTGACTGGACGCAGACTCACGCGGACTCAAATTGGCATATTCAATAAGGAGATGGTAAGAATCTTTATACCAAAAAATATTTTTAATAGTTTTTCCTTCATAAAGATTTAAATTGATTACATCGCCGGTTTTTTTATTGATGCCGAAACGGTAATCCTCCAAAAAATAAATATTTATTTCGCCACTCTTATTAAAAAAGGCGATTTTTTTATTGTCCGGAGAAAGAATAATAGTTGATAAATTGATGGGAAGTTTGGTGATTATGTTTTCGGTTTTAAGAATTAAATTATAGGAAAACAAAGAAAAACATCTGACATCTGACATCTGACATTCGACATTTTTAATATAGTAGATATTCGGATTTTTAATAGTCCAAGCAAGAATAGGTTTTTCGACAATAATCTCTAATTTAAGACGGTTTAAGTCCAAAAAATAAAGATAACCGTTTTTGTCCTTGATAATTAACCTGCTTGAATCGGCCGGATGAAAAGCGATTTCATCGATTATGACGTTTTTCCTTAAATTATTAAAAACCGCGTTGAGATTAATGGTTTTTGAAAGATCATTTAGATTGTAAAGATAATAGATTTGGTTTATTGAGTTTTTAACAATAATTTTTTTGCCGTCTTCGCTGAAACCGACAAATTCGTTTCCTTTTAATTTGGAGAGCAGGGAGTCTGTGAAATAATATAAAACCCCATTGCTCTTGAAAACAATTTTTTGCTGGGGAGAAATCCAAAAGTTGTCAATTGATTTTGAAATCGGAACTGATATTTTTTCCAATTTTTCAGGAACCAGGACTACGTTGGGAATTTCAGCGACCAAGTTTGACTCGACTCTGACTTTTTTTTCATAAAGTAGAAAGCCGTCTTTTTCAATTTTTATTTTATAAGTTTTCGGCGAGAGATTCTTGATTAAAGTGCCGCTTTGGATTAATCCCGATTTGTCTTTGAAAACTTTGCCGTCTATTTTAATAATCACTCTTTTGGGTTTGGTTTCTATAAAAAGACCGCCGGTTTTTTGGAAGCAATTTGACGGTTTGTTGATAGAGCAATTTTCCGCGCTGATTCGCCAACCGTAGGAATAAAATACGACGGCTAAGCCGATAAAAATAAACAAAAAAAACAAGCTGTAAAATAAAACGCGTCGGATTTTGATAGTCATTTATATTGTATATCATTTTGTATTGATTTTTTCAATCGTTTGGCACAGCTCACGATTGCCCTGATCTTGTCGAAGGGCAATAAACCTATTATTATTGAGTTAATGGCGAAATTTATCATTCAGGGCGGAAAATCTTTAAGCGGCGAGATTAAAGTGGCTGGTTCCAAAAACGCGGCTTTGAAAATATTTCCGGTCGCGCTTTTAACCAAAGAGATCATCAGGGTTTCTAACGCGCCGGAAATAGAAGATGTTTTGCGAGCCCGAGAAACGCTTGTCGCTCTTGGCGGTGAGGTAAAAAAAATAAAAGACGGAGTTTTTGATATCAATTTCAAAGGTAATAAATATATTGACTTGCCGTCGGAACTGGTCAATAAATTTCGAGCTTCGATTGTGTTTGTCGGACCTATGCTGGCAACCCGCGGTAAGGCAAGTTTTCCTCATCCGGGCGGTTGCGTAATTGGCGCTGCTAGCAGGCCAATAGATATGTTTTTAAGTGGTTTTAAAAAAATGGGGGCGAAAGTTGAGATCCTTCGCTATGGCTCAGGACAAGTTTACCGTTTGACCGCCAAAAAATTGAAAGGCGCGGAAATTTTTTTCCCGAAAATTACCGTCACCGGCACAGAGAGTCTGATGATGACAGCTTGCTTAGCCGAGGGTGAAACAATTTTAAAAAATTGCGCCATGGAACCGGAAATTATTGCCTTAGCGGATTTTCTGAACAGTATTGGCGCGAAAATCGAAGGCGCCGGCGCTCCGACGATAAAAATAAAAGGCGTTAATAAATTAAAAGGAGGCGAATATAAAATTATTCCCGACCGGATTGATGCCGGCACTTTCGCGATTTTGGCGGCTGGCTCAAACAGCGGCGAAGTTTTAATTGAAAATTGCAATCCGGGCCATCTTGAAGCTTTGTGGTCGTTGTTCGACAAGATAGGAGTTAATTATTTTTTGGGCAAAAACAGCGTTAAAATTATGCCGGTTAAAAAACTTTCCGCTTGCGATGTTACGACGCACGAGTATCCGGGATTTGTCACAGACCTGCAATCGCCTTATACTGTATTAATGACTCAGGCTTGCGGTTCAAGTTTGATTCATGAAACCATTTATGACCGCCGCCTGATTTTTACCGATATTTTGACTCAGATGGGAGCGAATATTACGATGTGCGACCCGCATAGAGCGGTGGTAACCGGACCGACAAAACTTTACGGACGGAAACTGGTCAGTCCTGATTTGCGAGCCGGCGCGGCGCTTATAATAGCCGCCTTAATCGCCAATGGGAAAACAGAGATTGACAATATTTATCAAATTGACAGAGGGTATGAGAGGTTGGATGAACGCCTCAGAAAAATCGGCGCCAATATTAAGCGCATAAACTAATTATGTTTACCAGAAAAATAGGTATTGATTTAGGAACCACAAATACAATCGTCTTTGTTCCCGGACGCGGATTTATCATTAACGAACCGACAATCGTCGCTTTAAGCGTTCCGGATAATACGGTTTTGGCCATCGGAAAGGAAGCGAAAGAAATGGTCGGTCGGACGCCCGCGGATATCATTCCTTATAAACCGCTCAGAGAAGGCGTGATTGCCGATTATTACATTACTAAAGCAATGCTGAAATATTTTATCAATAAAGCTTGCGGCAGTTTTAATGTTTTTAAGCCCGATGTGGTAATTTCAGTCCCGGCCGGCGTTACTCAAACCGAACGCCGGGCGGTTGTTAATGCGGCTAAAGAAGCCGGCGCTCGGGAAGCGCACATAGTCAGAGAACCGATTTTGGCGGCTTTGGGCGCCGGCATTCCCATTAATTCTTCCTCCGGCAATATGATTATCAATGTCGGCGGCGGCACCACCGAAGCGGCGGTTGTGGCTCTCGGAGGCATTGTTTCTTGGGCAAGTTTAAGAGTGGCCGGAAATAAATTCGACCAGGCGATTATGGATTATATTAAAAAGAAATACGGTCTTTCAATCGGCGAACAAACCGCCGAAACGGTGAAAATCGAAATCGGTTCGGCTTTGCAAACCAGGCAAAAATTGGAATTTCAAATCAAAGGAAGAAATTTGGCTTCCGGGTTGCCGAAAAATTTAACCATTAATTCCAACGAGGTTGCCGAAGCTTTAAATCCTTATTTATTGGATATCGCTTCCGCCATTCAAAGTGTTTTCAACGAAACGCCGCCGGAATTGGTCGCCGATATTATGGGGAAGGGAATAATTGTTTCGGGTGGCGGAGCCCAGCTTAGACATTTGCCGGATTTTTTCAAAAGAATGCTGGGGGTTAACACTTATGTGGCGGAGGAACCGCTTTTCTGCGTGGCAAAAGGCGCGGGATTGATTTTGACTCATTTAGACACCTATAAGAGAACATTATTGAATAAAAGATAATTTAATTTAGTTAAAAGTTCATAAGGTTCATAAAGTTTTTAAAGTACTTTACGAACTTTATAACTTTACAAACTTTATAAACTTAAATTATTATATTACGAGTATGATAGATTACAATAAACTAACTAACGACTTTAAACAATTGGCGGAAGATGACAAGCTATCCCACGCTTATCTTTTTTACGGCGAGAATCAGGAGGAAAAAATTATCTTTGCCCAATCTCTGGTTAATTTTTCAGAAACTTTAATAATTGAGCCTGATGAAAAAGGAACAATCGGCATTGATATTATTCGGTCTTTAAAATATTTTCTTTGGCAGAAACCGATAAGTTCAAATTTAAGAATCGTCATTATAAAAGAAGCCGAGAATCTGACGAATCAGGCTCAAAACGCGGCTTTGAAAATAGTCGAAGAACCGCCGGAATCGGCTTTGATTATTTTTATCGTCAAAAACATTGAGAATTTATTGCCGACTTTAACTTCAAGGCTTCAGAAAATTCATTTTCCCCAGACATTGCGAGCCGCCCCGTCATTGCGAGCGAAGCGAAGCAATCCCAAAGACAAAAAGATTGCTTCGGGTTATCACCCTCGCAATGACCACTCTTCCGGATTGCCACCAGTCGATATCGACCAATTTTTTAAAAATTTAATAGGCGATCTCAAAAAAGACCCGATAAAAAATTCTCAACGATTGAAAGAAATATTAAAGCGTTTGGTTTTAATAAAACAATTTAATGTCAATAAACGGTTACAACTAAAAGCAATTCAATAATAACGATGAATATCTTAAAAGATTTGGAATTAAAAACCGGCGAAGCAATAAAATATTTTAAAGAACAATTGTCCGCTATTCGCGGCGGCCGGCCGAATTCAAAATTGGTTGAAGATATTTCGGTGGAATATTTTGGGCAGAGATTGCCGCTCAAACAATTGGGTTCAATCAGTATCGCGCCGCCGCGGGAGATTCAAATTTCGGTTTGGGATAAAGACGCCGCCGCAATCGTATTAAAAGCGATTGAAGCGTCTAATTTGAATATCAGCGCCAATCTTGAAGGGAGTTTAATCAGAATCAGTTTACCGGCGCTTTCCGGCGAACGTCGGCAGGAATTGATTAAGATTGCTAAAAAAGAAACCGAAGAAGCGAGAATAAAAATCCGCGGCATCCGCGACGAAAGCAATAAGGAAATCAATCGCCAATTCGAAGAGAAAAAAATCGGCGAAGACGAAAAGTTCAAATTAAAAGAACAGATTCAGGAAAATATTAATAAAGTTAATGGGGAAATTGAGAAAATTTTGGAGGAGAAAATAAGGGAAATCACCGAATAACGAATACTTACGAATATACGAATAAATCAACGAATAACAAATAGATACTAATTTATAAATTCGTATATTCGCGCAAATTCGCTATTCGGTGATTTAAAAATATGTTAATTGGTATTATTTTCGTTATAATTTTTCTTTCTATTTTAATTTTGGTCCACGAATTCGGGCATTTTTGGGTCGCCAAGAAATTCGGCCTTTTAGTTGAGGAATTCGGAATCGGTTTGCCGCCGAAGATTTGGAGCAAGAAAATAGGGGAGACTGTTTATAGCGTTAACGCTTTGCCGCTCGGAGGGTTTGTAAAGATTTTCGGCGAAAACGCGGACCAACGCGGACTAAAAAGAAGTTTTACCGATTTAAAGATTTGGAAACGTTCCGTTATAATCGCGGCCGGCGTTTTAATGAATTTTTTGCTCGGTTGGCTGGTGATTTCCATAATTTTTTCAATCGGCATTCCGCAGACGGTTTTAATTACCGAAGTTCAATCCGACAGCCCGGCCGCCGGAATTGGTTTACAAATAGGAGACAAGATTATCGGTTTTTCAAATGTTGAAAAATTTATTAATTTTATTGACGCCGGCCGCGGGCAGGAAATTGTTTTAAAAATAGAGCGCAATGGCGAGATTAAAGAATTTAAAACAATACCCAGAATAAATCCGCCTTCAGGCGAAGGCGCTTTGGGCGTTGGTTTGATAGAGGCTGGTTTGCCAAAACAAAATTTATTGGCGAGTTTTTGGGAAGGATTAAAAACTTCCGTTGAAACCGTCAAAATGATTTTCATAGCGCTTTTTAATTTAATCGCCAAAGCTTTTGTCGGCAAAGCCAGTTTGGAACAAATTGCCGGGCCAATCGGCATAGTTAAAGTAACGGCGCAGGCGAGCACTTTGGGTTTTGTTTATCTGCTTCAGCTTTTGGCTCTGATTTCTTTGAATTTGGCGGTGATTAATCTTTTGCCGTTTCCGGCTTTAGACGGCGGTCGGTTACTGTTTTTATTGATTGAAAAAATTAAAGGCGAACCTTTGCCGGAAAAATTCGAAAAATACGCCAATGCCGTCGGTATGGCTTTATTGTTATTGCTGATGATTATTATTACAATAAAAGACATAAGCAGGCTTTAAAACTTTAAAAGAATTGTTGGATTTATAGAAAAATGTGTTAAAATATAGTCGATGATTGAAAGCCCTAAAAAACCGGCTTGTCTCGCTAAAAGCGGGGTTCGGGTGCGTTTCGCGCCTTCACCGACCGGGTTTTTACATATTGGTTCCGCCCGAACCGTTCTTTTTAATTGGCTTTTTGCCAAACAACAAGACGGTAAGTTTATTTTACGGATAGAAGATACCGATATTGAACGCTCCGAGCCGCGATTTGAACACGATATTATTGAAGGAATGAAGTGGCTCGGTTTGGATTGGGATGAAGGCATTGATATCGGCGGCGAATACGGACCGTATCGGCAGAGTGAGAGGTTAGATATTTATGAAAAATATCTTCGGCAATTGATTGACGAAAATAAAGCTTATTATTGTTTTTGTTCCAAAGAACAACTGGAAGGGGATAGGCAGGCGATGTTGGCGCAGGGTTTAGCGCCAAAATACAGCGGCCGCTGCCGCCATCTTTTAAGAGAAGAGAGCGAAAAGCGAATAGCCGAGGGGGAGTCGGCGGTTATTCGTTTCAAAACGCCAGAAACGGAAATAGAATTTAATGATTTAATTCGCGGTAAAATTAAAGTCAATACCGCTTTAATCGGCGATATTGTTATCGCCAGAAGTTTACGCTCGCCGCTTTTTGTTTTTTCCGGCGCGGTTGATGATTTTGAAATGAAAATCACTCATGTAATCAGAGGCGAAGACCATATTTCCAATACGCCGAAACAAATATTAATCCAAAAAGTTCTCGGTTTTGACGAATTGAAATACGCTCATTTGCCGCTGATACTTTCTTCCGACCGCAGTAAAATGTCCAAACGGTTTTTGGACACCGCTTTGGCCGATTATCGAAAACAGGGATATTTGCCGGAAGCAATCGTGAATTTTTTGGCTTTGCTGGGCTGGCACCCGAAAGATGAAAAAGAAATTTTTTCTCCGGAAGAGTTAATCAAAGAGTTTGACATAAAACGGATTCAAAAAGCCGGCGCGATTTTTAATCTTGAGAAATTGGAATGGCTGAACGCCCAATATATCAGAAAACTCAATCAGGAAAACTTAATGGAAAAAATAAAAGAATTTATTCCGCCGGAGTGGGGGAGCGAAGAAAATAAAGAATTACTTATTAAAGCGATTGCGGCTGAAAAAGAAAGAATGAGAACTTTGGCCGATTTCAAAAAGCTGGCGGATTTCTTTTTTGAGTTGCCGGATTATGAACCGAAACTTTTGGCATGGCCGCGGTTAACGAATGAGGCGGAAATCGATAAAGAAAAAACACTCGCGAATTTAAAAATCTTGATTGAAGAGATTAATAAAGTTTTTAAGGCTGATTTTAATAAGGAAAATTTGGAAGAATCGATTATGTCCCTTACCGAAATTTGGGGCAGGGGAGAGTTGTTATGGCCGTTAAGAGCCGCTCTTTCCGGTAGAGAAACCTCGCCCGGACCGTTCAAAATTATGGAAGTGCTGGGCAAAGAAGAAACATTAAGACGATTAAATATCGCCATTGAAAAATTATCTTAAAAAACCTTATGTCCCAAAAAATTTTAACATTTTTAACTGTCATTTTAATTTTTACATTTTTATTTTTACATTTAACTGTTGCCGCTGTTCCTTCGGAACTTAGGGACTCTATCAGACAAAAATCCCGCGAACTTCAGGAAATAAACGATAAAATCAAAGAAAATCAGAAATACCTTGAGGAAGTTCAGGGTCAAGGTAAAACCCTAAAACAAGAGGTTGATAAAATCAACCGCAATATCAAACAAGCTGATTTGGGAATTCGTTCAAGCGAGGTTGTTGTCGGTAAATTGGGATTGGAAATCGATTCTCTTAAATATGACATCACCGACGCCGGAAAATCAATCGTTTCAAAAAAAGAAGCCGTTGCCAAGATTCTTCAGGAATTTCAACAAAAAGACAATGAATCATTTTTGATTGTTTTGTTAAAAAATAAGAGTTTGGCGGAAAGCGTTTTTGAAGCTCAAAATTTAGCCGACCTCAGTAATAATTTATCAACTGAAGTTGTTGATTTAGTAAATACAAAAGTCGTTTTGGCGGATAAATTGAAAGAAGCGGCCGATAAAAAAGAAATGACCGAAATGGAGCGGGAAAATTTAAAAAACAAAAAAATAATTTTGGACGATTTGAAAGGAGACAAGCAGACGATTTTAATACAAACTAAAAATCAGGAACAGGTTTATCAAAAATTAGTGAGCGATTTGGAAAAGAAACAGGCGGAAATCGCGGCTGAAATCGATAAACTGGAAGAAGAATTAAGAATCGCTTTTGACCCAAGCATTCTTCCTTCAAAGCGGCCGAAAGTTTTAAGCTATCCGGTTTTAGACATTTTTGTCACTCAAGAATATGGGATAACGGCTTTCGCGCAACGGGCTTACAAAACAAAATTTCACAACGGAGTTGATTTTAGGGCGCCGATTGGCACGCCGATTTACGCCGCCGAAGACGGAGAAGTTTTTGCCGTCGGCGACAATGGACGGGTTCAATATGGAAAATTCGCGGTGATAAAACACAACAATAATTTGGCGACTCTCTACGCGCATCTTTCAAGGCAAACCATCAAGGTCGGATCTTTCGTTAAAAAAGGCGATATTATAGGTTATTCCGGCAATACAGGTTATTCAACCGGTCCGCATTTGCATTTTGCGGTGTATTGGGCGCCTAGCGTGGTTTTAAAATCTTTTCCCGGCGTCGGTTTGGTCCCGGTAGGCGTGACTATTAACCCAACGGATTATTTATGATATACTTTGAACACACTAATCACTAATAATAAAAACACTAATGGATATTGTTCAAAAAATAGTTGAATTATTAAATTATGCCGCCGCTTGGTTTGATAGATATATTATTTCAGGATTGGCAGGTATTTTAACGGCCATAGGAGAGTTGGTTATCAAGATATTGGAATTTTTTATAGATATTATCAGGTGGTTAATCGCGTATTTATAATAAAAGATGTTTTGAGATATGGCGTAAAATGATTAATGTGCGACAGGTAATTAAATTAAAAACAGTCCATTTTATCGGCATTGGAGGAATTGGAACCAGCGCTCTCGCCCGCTGGTTTTTAAGGCATGGCTGGAAAGTCAGCGGTTCGGACAGCAACGCTTCTTCTATTACCGACGCGCTGAAAAAAGAAGGCGTGAAAATTTTTATCGGGCATCACGCCAAAAATATTTCTCAAAAAACAAAATTGGTAATACACAGCGCCGCCATTTCCGCGGAAAATCCGGAATTTGAGCAAGCCGGCTTTCTGAAAATTCCGATAAAATCATACGCCGAATTTATTGGAGATTTGACGAAACTATACAAAACGCTCGCGGTAAGCGGCAGCCACGGCAAAAGCACCACCACGGCTTTATTGTCTTTAGTTTTAATTAAAGCCGGTTTTGACCCGACAGTTATCGTTGGCACCAAATTAAAAGAATTCGGCGATTCAAATTTTAGAAATGGCAAAAGCGAATATCTTGTTTTGGAAGCCGACGAATACCAAAAATCATTTTTGCGCTACTCCCCCGCCGCGGCGATTATTACCAATATCGACCGCGAGCATCTGGATATTTATAAAAATTTAAACGAAATTAAAAAAGTTTTTTTGAAATTTATAAATAATATTCAGTTCGGCGGAATTTTAGTCGTCAATAAAGACGATAAAAATTTATTCAGCTTAAAAAACAAAATTCAAAAAATCGCCGAAAAAAATAAATTGAAAATATATTGGTATAGTATTTTTCCGCGAGATATAAAGATTGCTTCGGGCTATCGCCCTCGCAATGACGGAAAGAATGTCATTGCGAGCCAAAGGCGAAGCAATCTTAATAAGTCGATGTTGAGTAGACGTATGTCCGCGATTTTAAAAATTCCCGGTGAACACAATCTTTCCAATTCTTTGGCGGCTTATACTTTGGCCAAAGTTTTGGGAATTAAAGAAAAAGATATTTTTAACGCTGTTGGCGGATATCGCGGCGCCTGGCGAAGAATGGAATTGCGCGGTTATTTAAATCTAAAACCTAAAACCAAAAACCTAAAACCTATTATATACGACGATTACGCCCATCATCCGACCGAAATCAAGGCTACCCTCGCTGGAATAGCCCAAAAATGGCCTAAAACAGCCATTATTTGCGTTTTCCAGCCCCATCAAGCCCAAAGACTATCTGCTCTGTTTAAGGAGTTTGTAGGGGCTTTTGACAACGCCGATGTTCTTATTCTTTTGGATATATTTAAAGTAAAAGGCAGAGATAATGTGTCGCACAATATTAACTCCAAAAAATTAGCCGAAGCTGTTGAAAAACACGCAACTCAACTAAAAGCTAAAAACTCAAAGCTTAAAACTATTATTTATCTCCCCCACCACCAGAAACTGCCTCAGGTTTTACAAAAAGTTCTGTTAAGTCTGCGTGAGTCCGCGCTTAGTCCGCGTCAGTCCGCGATAGTAGTAATGATGGGCGCCGGAGATATTTACAAATTAACGGATAAAATAGTAAAGTGAATGATGAATAATGAATTATGAATTATGGATTACTCAAGTCTTAAAAATTTTAAAGAAACGGCCGGTTATGACATTGACGGCGTTTGGTATCCGAGAGTGACGAAAATCGTTGACATTAAGGCAAAGCCGGCGCTTTATCGTTTTTACGCCGAAATGAATAATTTTAACGAAGGTGAAGCGGTAAAAAAACAATCCGCCAGCGAAGGAACTTTAATCCACGAAATAGTTGAAAAAATTCTTATCGGTGAAAAACCGCAGATAGATCCGTCAGTTTCGCCGGCGATTGAAGCGTTTTTGCGATTTTTGGAAGAAAAAAACATTCAAGTTGATTCCGAGCACGTTGAAAAACGGATTGTCCACCTTGACGAACGTTATGCCGGAACATTGGACTCGCTGGCTTTAATCGACGGCAAATTCGGCGTCTTGGACATCAAAACTTCGCAAGCCATTTATCGGGATTATAATCTTCAGACATCCGCGTATATGTCGGCTTTGCAAAATGATTTTAAAAATCTTCAAACCAGATGGATTTTAAGGATTGACCAGATTAAAAATTGTCTTAAGTGCAAGGCTACGCTTCGGGAAAAAGGCGGCCGGAAAAAAATAAAATTGCCCTGGAACGGCAAGAGCTATGATTATAAATCTAAAACTTGCGAGCACGAATGGTCTGAACTCAAAGGCGACGTTGAACTTAAAGAATTCCCCTGCTGGCAGGAGGATTTTGAGGCGTTTCTCGGCGCCAAAAAACTCTGGGAATGGGAGAACGAGTATTGGTTGAAGCAAATAGGATATTTATAGATATTATTTGTTTTATAAAAAAAAGCCCGCAAGGTTTTACCTTGAACGGGTTTTTTATACATTCTTGCCTCAATAGTTTTGCCAAAGCCAAGGTCTTTGTTCTCTCGCTCGTATAAAATCCTTAAACATAGACACTTGCTTTTTAGGGTTGTAGGTGGGATATTTGTCTGTTTTGAAATCCTGATCATCTAATCTCCATGAAAAAAATTCTGTCAGGTCTTCGTCAACAAGTGTATCCAGTCCTATTTCATACGCTCGCTTTGCTAGTTTTTCCACACAATCCCACATGTGAAAACCAGCAATCCTAATTACTCGCACTCCGTTTAACTGAGTTAAAATGTAATTTTGATCTGGATACACTTTTTCGGTAGTGTGAGTTTTGAAATCAAGCCCCGCTTTGATAATCTGGTCCGTGGGTTGGCGCTTAACAACTTCAGAAACATCGCAATCGTCAAAAATTACCCAATTTATTCCGAAGCTTTTTTGACGATATCGTTCATTAATGCACCTGTTTAATATGTCACTGTATTTTTTTCTAAACGCTCCTATTCCTCCTCTCTCGTGCCAACCGTGATTCTTGATTTCAAAGTTTATTATTTCGGGAATAGGATATAGAAATACAAACTCCTTTTGTTGGGTCATTTCTCGTTACCTCTCTTATTTTTAATTTAAAGAACAAACCCAGTAGTAGTCCGCCGAAGGCGGACACTACCTGACAAGCACTTCACTATGAGATATTAAAAACATAGCATAGTTTTTATTTTCTGTCAACAGCGAAAAGCGAACTGTCGTAAAACATTTTAACGTAAAATAGAAACTTTTCCGAGAACTAGAACAGTAGAGCGCTGAATAGGATAAACATCATAGTCTAATCCGAGCATTTTTCAATCACAATCGGAGCGTGGTTGAATTCGCGGTTGACTAGATAACCAAGACCGAAACTCAAGGAACTGATTAAAAATATTAACAAAAACAAAACAATATCTCGCTTATGGTCGATTACCCATTCTTTTATCATTTTAGTTTATAAAGTTAGTAAAATTTTTAAAGTTATAAACTACTTTATAACTTTATGAACATTATGAACTTTTAACTTAGATATTTGTCCCATTTTTCATAAAGCTCTTTCGTCGCTCTTAAATCGCCCGCGTTGTATTTGGCGATTTCCAGAAATTTTTTATCTTTAAACAGTTGTCCCACGTCATCGCCGGTAACGCCTTCTGATTTCGGGCTTTTAATGCCGAAAGCCCGACTCCATAAATGCAGATTGCCTTTTTTCCATACCGCTCCGTAAAAAGTTAATTGGTCCTGAAGGTCAATATGCTTGCCGTCTCTTTGTTGATATAAATATCTGCCTTCCATTAAATTTCTGGTCGGTTTTACGCCGTGAATGGCTGACCGCACCATAATAAACGGAACGTCAAATCCTCTGCTGTTGAATCCGATGAATTCGTCATATTCTTTCGCTCCCTGCCAAAATTTTTCTAACATTTCTTTTTCCGTCGCTTGTTTGAAGGTGATATTATCTTCGCTGAATTCTTTTATGTTTTCGTTCGGCGCTTGAAAATAAACCACGCCTTGATTTTTACCGCAATCCAAAACGCCGATGACGACGATTCCGCCGGTAAGAGGAGAAAAACCAAGTCCGCTTTTTAATTCCCGAAGCGCTTCTTCGTATTCAGCCTCCGACGACGATTCTTTTTTTATCCAACGAGTTAATGATTCCTGCGTTGTTTTGTCTAAAGAATCAAAATCAACGCCGACAGTTTCAATGTCAAATACGAGTTTATTAATTGACATAGATATAATTATAGATTAAAATAGCGTAATAATATATGGCGCATACTAAATCCGGGGGTTCAACTAAATTAGGGCGGGATTCGATTGGTAAACGATTGGGCGTGAAACGACAAGAAGGCCAAGCGGTTAATGCCGGCGAAATTTTAATTCGCCAAAGAGGAACGAAATATTTTCCCGGCGTAAACGTTAAGAAAGCCAAAGACGACACTTTATACGCTCTTCGGGCCGGCGTTGTTAAATTTGTTTCCAAAAAGAAAATTCGTTTTGACGGAAACAGCCGAAAAGTTAAAGTTATAAATGTTTTAACGTTGTAATGTTCTAAATGTTAATTAATAATCATTAGAGCAAGAACAATAAAACAATTACAACACTATAACATTAACTTTTATTTTCACTCCTTTTCCTAAGTCAATTTCCACTTGGTGTTCGCCGAGTGTTTTTATTGGCCGCTCCAAATTCACTTCAACATCTTTGTCTATATTCGCGGTTATTCGTGTTTTTATATCATTCTTGCTAACCGAACCGAAAACTTCGCCTTTTTCGCCGGTTTTTACCGTAAATTCAAGCTCTTGATTTTCCAAATTTTTGGCGATTTTTTCCAGTTCAATCTTGGCTTCTTGCTCTTCTTTTTCTTGGCCGGCTTTTTGCGTTTCTAATTTTTTTACAGCTATATCGGTGGCGATTTTTGCCAATCCTTTTGGAATCAAAAAATTTCGAGCGTAACCGTTAGCGACATTTTTAACATCAAATTTTTTACCGAAACCTTTTATGTCTTGGAGAAGGATTATTTTCATAATTCCGATTTTAAAATTTCCATCGCTTTTTCCAGTTGCGGGTCGCGGCCGGCTTTTATATCATCTTCGGTTAAATCAATTTCATAATCCGGAGTTAAGCCATGCTTTTCAATCAGTTGGCCTTTGGGCATTATCCAATGAGCCACCGTAATTTTAGCCATTGAGCCGTTTTTGAGCGTTTCCAATTCCTGAACAGTTCCTTTGCCGAAACTTTTTTTACCGATTAATTTAACGCCGCGATTATCGCGAAGAGCGCCGGCTAAAATCTCCGAAGCTGAAGCCGAACCTTCGTTTATTAAAATTACCATAGGCATTTCTCTGAATAACCCATTCCCGTGGGCTTTGAAGATTTGCGATTCGTCCGAACGGAATTCTTCCTTAACCACCACTTCTCCGGGCTTTAAAAACCAGCCAGCTAAATTCACCGACGCTTCCAGATATCCGCCCGGATTGTTTCTTAAATCCAAAACAATGCCTTTGGGATTTTTAAAAATCATTTCGGTAACCATTTGATAAAACAAGAACGGCACTTTTTCATAAAAATTATACAAATGAATGTAAGCGATGTCTTTCCCTTCGGCTTCGCTCAGGGCGAGCATTTCCCAGTCAAGTGTTGGGACTTGGATAATATTTCTAATAATGGAAATCTCTTTCGGCTTTTCCCAGCCATTGCGAAGAATAGTTAAAATTACGGTTGTTCCTCTTTCCCCTCTGATTAATTTGACCGCCTCATCAACGCTTAAATTAACGGCAACAGTGTCGTTGATTTTTAAAATTTTATCAGCGGCTTTTAATCCCGCTTTTTCAGCGGGAGTATTTTTAAGCGGCGCGATAATGACAAGCTGTTCGTTTCTGATGCCGATTTCCGCGCCAATGCCGGAAAATTCGCCCGAGATATCTTCTGTGAATTTTTTGGCGTCGGTTGGCGGGAAAAAAACCGAATTAGGGTCTTTTAAGGCGCCGAACAAGCCGGAAATCGCGCCGTAAACCAAATCTTGATTGTTAATCTTATCGGCTTCAACATGTTTGTCTTTTAATATCCGCCAGGCGTCCCAGAAAAGAGAAAAATCAATTACTTCCAAATTCCCTTCTTCAAGATTGGCAACGCCGCGAATAATGACGGTTTGAGGTTTTTTAATCCCCTGCTGATAGCCAAAATAAAAAGCCCCAGCAGTAAGGGTTATTACGACAATAATCGAAATCCCGATTACAAAATAACGGTTTTTAAGAAATTTTTTCATTATAAGTATTTTACACTGAAATTATAAAATTACAAGATTAAAAAAGAAAAAAGCGGCTTTGTCTTTTATGACGGGCGCCGCTAGACCCTTTGTGACTTCAAGAATGAAAAGTTGACATGGCTCGCATTATTTGCCAGCGTATCCGACAAGTGGACCAAATGGTTTTTCACCTCCTTTCAGTTATAAGTTTCTATATATTAATCTCTTATGAGATTTTTAAAATACTAAAAAGATAGTAGCAACTCTATCAAAAAATGTCAAATAAAAAAAGTCGTTCAATTACTAAAAAGAAATTGACGCTAAAATTTCATATTTCGCGCCAGTGCGTTTGAGACGGGATTCCATTAGGTCAAGAGATTGAGCATCAAAAGATATTGGTAATTGTTTTTCGTAAATGACCCCTAAACGGGGGATGAGCTTTTTGCTCAAACGTATATTTTCGTATTTTTGTAAAGGAACGGGAAATCTCGCCAAAGTTAAATGGCAGTTAAATCCCCTATTCTCTTTTTTAAATTGAACCCTGTTTTTAATAAGTTCGTTTTCCAATTTAGTTTTTATTACCCCCAGAATTTTTGAGGTTTCTTTTGTGCCGGATAGCCAAATCATTCTCGGGGATTTATTTGGCGGGGCAAGCATGATTTTTTTAAACTCGATCTTAGCCGCCGAAAATTTTTTTGCAGCTTCTTTTATTGATTCTATAATTGCTGTTAAAGTAGATTGTCCGCGTAAGTCCGCGTCTATGGGCTGATAGCCCAAAAAAGAAATCGTCAAATGCCAATTTTCTTTTGGCAGAAATCGTATTTCTATCTGCTGATTTAATTGATCAACATGCTGATTCATGCTGATTTTTAAATCATTTACTATTTCTTCAATAGCTTCCTTAATATTTTCCGGCAGATTTATGGCGATAAAAAGACGGCGCATGTTTTTAAATATGCTATAATTTTAGCATGAAAGCTTCTGTGGAAAAAGATTATTTAGAAACCCTCAAAGAACGCGCCAAAACAAGCAAGGTTTATAAAAAATACCAATTAACCGGCCTTTTAATCGCCCAGTTGTTAAACGACGACAAACACAAATCGCTCTATATTAAACTGGCGAAAAAACACAATAACGACGATTTAATGCGAATTGCCAAAGATGTTTCAGAAAGAAAAAAAATTGAAAATAAAGGAGCGTATTTTATGAAAGTTTTGCAAAAAACGCACCCGGATATTTTAAAAAAATGAAAATCCTTACGATCAGCCATAAAAAAGAAGAAAAATTTTTGCGGCAAAAAACCGCGGAGTTTGACCCCGCCCTTTTAAAAGATAAAAAAAGGGCGGGGGAAATTAATGATTTGATTAAAAAAATGCGCGAAGCAGTGACGGAAGCTATTGGCATCGGTCTGAGCGCTAATCAAGTGGGATTGAATTTAAGATTTTTTGTCGCCCAATTACCGCGGAACTACGCGGAAAATAACGCGGAACTACGCGGAAATAGTCTACATGAGTCCGCGTTAAGTCAGCGCAAGTCCGCGTTTTATGCAATTTTCAATCCGGAAATCATAAAATTTTCCGAGAAAAAATCTATAATGGAAGAGGGCTGTTTAAGCGTGCCCGGTGTTTACGGCTTGGTTGAGCGGTCGGAAAAAATCACTCTCGCCGGCTACGATAAAAACGCTAAAAAATTAAAAATCAAAGCTTTTGGTTTATTATCTCGAGTCTTTCAGCATGAAATGGACCATTTGAATGGAATATTATTTATTGATAAAGCCGTTAACTTGCGAAAAGCGATTAATAATAAGTAATTATGAAATTCGTATTCTTTGGCACGCCGGACTTCGCCGCCGTTATTTTGGAAAAATTGATAAATGCCGATTTTATTCCTGCGGCGGTTGTTTGTAATCCCGACAAACCGGTTGGCAGAAAGAAAATTATTACGCTACCAGCGGTGAAAAAATTGCTAATTGAAAAATTTAAAGATTTAAAGATTGAAATTTTACAGCCGGAAATTTTGGCAAATTACAAATTACAAATTACAAATTACAAGCCCGACTTTTTTATAGTAGCGGCATATAACAAAATTCTTCCCAAAGAAATTTTGGAAATTCCGCGACTCGGGACAATCGGAGTTCATCCGTCGCTTTTGCCGAAATATCGCGGTCCATCCCCTATTCAAACAGCCATTTTGAATGGCGATAAAATTACCGGCGTCACGCTTTATTTGATGGATGAGAAAATTGATAATGGACCAATTCTTGCGAGGCGAGAATTACCAATAACAAATGACGATGACTATGATACATTAAGCCGAAAATTGGCGGAATTGGGAGCGGATTTATTGATAGATTTTTTACGAAAAATGAATCAATATTTGGGAAGTCCGACTTCCCAAAAATTACGCAATATTAATATTAAGGAAGTCGGACTTCCAAAAATTGAATCAAAACCCCAGGACGAATCGCAAGCTACTTACACGAAAAAATTTAAAACAGAAGACGCTTTTATTGAACCAGCGGATTTGGAAAAAGCCCATGGTTCGACAGGTTCACCCCAAGAAATCCGGCAACTCGCCATAGAAATTGACCGAAAAATCCGCGCTTTAAATCCCGAACCAGGGGTATGGACAACTATGACTATAACTATGACAATGACAAAACGAATGAAAATTTTAGAAGCGATTTTAACACCCGAAGGAAAATTAAAACTTAAAAAAATTCAATTTGAAGGCAAAAAACCGATAAATGTGTAGTTTTAAATTCTGTTATATTTACTATAATATCCTACGATCGTAAGATATTATAGTAAAATAGCTAATCTGCTTTTTTGTTGATTTTATTGAAAATTAGTAAAGAAAATGATAAATTTAATAATAATTGCCGGATCATCTAATGGTAGGATAGCGGACTCTGAATCCGTTCATCTTGGTTCGAATCCAAGTCCGGCAGCTGATAGAAAAACCCTTCTGCTTTTAAGCAGAAGGGTTTTTCATCATCCCTCGCGTTTGCTCGGGATATAATAAATATAATTTCGTGAATTACTTTGTCTATATCCTAGAATGCGCCGACAGATCGCTTTATGTCGGATACGCTAATAACCTTGAAAAACGGTTAAAGCAACATAATGATTCTAAATATGGCGCGCATTATACAAAAATTAGAAGACCAGTAAAATTATTATATTCTGAAAAATTTGAAACCCTTATTGAAACAAGACGCCGAGAAACAGAAATCAAAGGTTGGCGACGGGAAAAGAAATTAAATCTTATCACCAAAACCAGTAAAGAGAAAAACGCAAATCTATAAATTATCTAAAATAAACTTAACGCGTTCTGGAATCGGCAAAACAGGAACTTTGATTATGGGGAATTCCATATTGCGATAACTATCTTCTAAGAGCGTATGAATATAGCGGGCTTGTTCCGGCGTTTCGGTACGAACGTTATCGCGGACATAATCAATCATATCAAGTAGAAAAATTTTTTTATAACTAACCCCCTCAAGAGCTTTATTAAGTTCAATGTCGTTATCAACTCCGCAAAGTTTATAATAAGCAATTGTGTCTGGTATGCCGCGGTCAAAAAAGATAATCTTATCTTTGGGAAGTTTTTGCTCGGTGGCAATCTTCTCGCGGAGCACTATTTGTTGAAATAAAAATTCATCTCCACGAATGTCATTTAAAGTTTTTCCTTTTTGCAATTCAGCTTCAATAATAGCGCGCGCCGCTTCTTTAATAACCTGATAACCACATTCTTTAATCGCCATCAATAAAGTGGTTTTCCCAGCGCACGGGCCACCAGCGATAACATACCATGGTCTTTTATCCATATAAACAAGATTATAACAAAAAAGGGAGATTGCCGCACGTTGCAACAATCTCCCGACCAATAAAACCAAGAGGGTTAAGGGAATAATTCGCTATAGTGCCGGATTTCTAAATCAGGCGCTATGCCTCCGCTGGGGAGCGGAAGCCCGTTAGGGTTGTACCATACAAAACGAGTTCCCGCGTTTCGTGCGAGATGGCCATCTTTGTTTGGATCATCCCCAACATATACAACTTGACTCATGTTAATGTTGGATATGCGCGGTTCCCGTTGTCGCCACCTGGCTAACAAAAATTGAACTATTGCCTCGTTCGGCTTGAAACGTTTTTCAAGTGGCAACGACGATCCTCGCAAATCGTCATCCGTAATCATTATTTCAGGATGCCCTGCGCCCCAAAGTTCAAAGGTTTTCTTAATAAAAACCTCGTGGCCAGAACTTAAAACGGCCCATGGGATGCTGTTCTTTTCGATACGATTTAGACAATCTACGATTCCGTCGCACGGAGCAGGCCAGGGACCAGACGGCCACATTCGAATTTCGGAAATATAAATGGCCATTTTAGCTCTGACAAAAAGTTCTGTAGCCACAGCTACTATTCCTTCAATGTCATTATCCGAATCTGGCCATATTAGTGGTACACCCGCGCCGCTTGCAAATTCAGAACCATGAAAATGCAGAGAAATAAACGTATCACGGGCAAGCCACACAAGCCCCGACGCCTTTGAAATAATCTCGTTGATAATTTCTATCGGCGCCTTGTTTCTGAGTCCGCCTAGATCATCGAATACTGCAAGACCAGGCATCCCAAAAATTTTCCCAACAGCCATTCTTGTTGCTTCATTTACGCCGATTCCCGAAGGACTCGGCTTAAATGTTTGAGCGATTGTTCCGTCAAAATCAAATACCCATGCCCATGTCTGCATAACTCCTTCCCTCCTTTCTTCCCCTTTCCTCTTAGTATTTAAAATCTGTTAAATTTCTAAAGGCATCATATCAAACCGCTAAGAATTTGTCTAATTACGCGGTAAAGTAATTAACCCCATTTTTGAAAATTTTAAGTCCAGAGGCATAAACCGGTAACGATATATTTTCTCTCATATACTTTTCTTTTAAATATGGCCAGTTTGGAAGTTGGGTGAAAAACATCGCTCTTTCGGGGTGAGGCATCATTCCTAAAACTCGTCCTTTAAATCCCAGAACTCCGGCAATATCTTCAATTGCTCCATTGGGATTCGGTTTTAAATTTTGGTATTTACAGATTTCGCCTTCCACATACCGGGCCGCAATTTCTTTGGCGCGATTCATATTTAAAAGCGTTTTTTTATCGGAAAAATATTTTCCCTCCCCATGAGCTATGGGCAAACTTAAGGTTTTAATGCCTTCAAGCCACGGGCTATTTCCTTCAATACGGATATCTACCCAACGGTCCGTATAACGGGCATTGTCGTTAAAAGTCAGGGCGCCGGGAAGTAATCCTAAATTGGTTAAAATTTGAAAGCCGTTGCAAATGCCTATGGTAAGACTATCTTTATCCAAAAACTTTACCAGTTCATCCCAAAGATGATTTTTTAATTTATTGGCGTATGCCTTTCCGGAACCGGTGTCATCGCCGTACGAAAATCCGCCGGGAATAGCGAGTATTTGATAATTCTTAAGTTGTTTGGGTTTTTCAATCAAGTCGTTAATGTGAACTATATTCGCGTTCGCGCCCGCAAGTTCAAATGCGAATTTAGTTTCTTCTTCACAATTAAGGCCGTACCCGGAAAATATTATTACGTTTGGCTTTTTCATAATTTAAAATTTTTTAAATGTTGATTTATACGCGTTAGCCGCCGATTTTATCGGTAAATTTATTATCGTTTTTCCTTTTTCTCCGGATATTTTAATAATTCGCTCTTTAACTACGCCTCCAATGCAAGAAAATTTGTTGCCTTTCATAATTTTCTCAAATTGCCCTTTTTTATCGGGATTAATGGTAATAATGATTCTTCCTTGGCTTTCAGAGAATAATTTAGATTCATCGGTTTTCGCCGATCCGGGAAGTTTTTGAAGCGCGATTTTTACTCCCAGACCGCCGGCAATCGCCATCTTGCTTAATGCCACAGCGATTCCGCCTCGGGATGCGCTTATACCAGAAGATATTAATTGTTTATTGATACCGTTAGCGATAGCATTATACATTTTCTTGTTTTTGCGTCCGTTAACTTTCGGCGTTTTATTACCGATATATTCCTCGCCAAGTTTCTCGCTTAGCATTGAATAATATTCCGATCCCCCAAGCTCTTCATTGGTTTCTCCCAAGACATATATTAGATCTCCGACAAATTTCGGCTCAATTGAAACAGCCTTATTAATATCATTTATGACGCCGATGGAAGAAATAAGTAACGTTGGCAATACAGAAATTTTAAGCGCCTTACCGCGTTCATCATACCCCTTAAAATCGTTAAACATGCTATCTTTGCCGGATATAAACGGAGTTTGATAAATCATCGCGTAGTCAAAACACGATCGGGTCGCCTCTTTTAATTGCCACAATCTTTCCGGTTCGTTTGAACTGCACCAACAGAAATTATCCAGCAACGCGAGCCTGTCAGGGTCTGCACCGGCGATAACCGCCGCTCTTATCGCCGTATCAATAGCGCAAGCGGCCATGTCGTATGTATTAATTTGGGAATATTTCGGATAAATTCCGCTTGAAAGCACAACTCCCTTGGAAGAATCAAGTTTTGGCCGGACAACCACAGCGTCACCGTTTACTCTTCCCCTGCCCTGAAGCGGTTTGATAACAGAGCTTCCCTGAACTTCGTGGTCGTACTGCGAAGAAATAAATTCAAAACTCGCTATGTTGAGCCGTTTTAAAATGTTTTGAAGAGTGTGGGATAAATCTTTTTCTTTCTCTCGAACAGGCTCTTTGTTTATTACGTTTAGTTTGCGGGTTACGAGCTTTTTTCGAGGGACGCCGTCGTGAAGAAATTTCAAATATATATTCATTATTTCCTTGCCGTAATATTTGACAATACATCTGCCGGAATTTGTGAATTTCCCAATTACGGTAGCTTCCACTCCCCGTTTTTCCATAAGCGACTGAAACGCCTTCCATTTTTTCTTCGGCACAGCTAATGTCATGCGTTCCTGGGATTCGGATATCCAAGTTTGCCATGGCGCAAGTCCCGGATATTTTAACGGCGCCTTATCCAACTCCACATAACAGCCGCCGGATTCTTTCGCCATTTCGGCTACTGAGCAAGATAATCCTCCTGCCCCATTATCGGTAATGCTGTTATAAAGATTACTGTCGCGCGCCTCTTTGACAATCGCGTCGCTTAATTTTTTTTGCGTTATCGGATCTCCAATTTGAACTGCGGTTGCAGGGCTATTAGAATCCATTGCCACAGACGAAAAAGTTGCTCCATGGATTCCGTCCTGACCGATTCTGCCGCCAACCATAACTATAAGATCGCCAGGCAAAGCACGTTTTTCATACAGAGACTTATTATGCGATTTTTTAGGAATAAGGCCGGCAGTGCCTACAAAAACAAGCGGCTTCCCGCGATACGTCTGGTCAAAAAATAAAAAACCAAGAGAAGTTGGTATGCCGGAACAATTTCCACCCACGTTAACACCGGAAATAACCCCTTCCATAATCCGCTTTGGCAATAGCATTTTATTAGTCTTAGCAGCGTCTCTATAAAGAGGCCTTTTATCATTTAGTTCGCCGAAGCAAAATCCGTATGTATTGATTATTGGTTTAGCGCCCATACCAAATCCGATGGCATCTCTATTTACTCCTACAATGCCGGTTATTGCCCCTCCGAACGGATCAAGGGCAGAGGGACTATTATGTGTTTCAACTTTGTGGGTAATTAAATAATCATCGTCAAAATTTATGGCGCCGGAATTGTCTTTAAAAACAGATACGCAAATGTCCTTTTTGCCCCTTCTTTTACGAATTAAATCAGTTGCCCTTTTAATGTAATAATTAAATAATCCGTCCGGAATATCATCAATTGGATTGGCGAAAATCGTGTGCTTACAATGTTCCGACCATGTCTGAGCTATAGATTCTAATTCAACGTCTGTCGGCTGACGGCCCAATTTATTAAAATAAGCTTGAATAACTTTCATGTATTCAAGATCCATGGCAAGCGGCCCCCTTCGCGTTCCGTCGGAATTTTTAATCCCTTTTTCTCCGATTGTTTTTAACTCTTCATCGCTAACGTTTACGTTCACATAATCGACAGATGGCTTTTGTTGTAATTTTACTTTTGGCACCATTACGGTCATACCGCGATCTTTTTTAAACCGGGCAAAATTTTTTATTTGCGCTCTTTGAATAAGCGGGTTGTAAAGACTATTGGCAATAATTTCAATGTCTTTTTGAGAAATTTTCCCGGAAATAAATAAAGATTGGGAAAAATAGACTCCTGTATTTTTGCCGAATTTTTTCTTTAATAAATCTTTTATCGTTTCACGAGCCGTCGCGCCGACATTGTCGGTGACGCCGGGCAAATACCCAGTTTCAACAACCCAATCAAAATGTTTGGGAGCCCAAGACTTATTAATGGAAAATTCTTCAATAAGCGGATTAGAAAGCGCGCCGGCTATTTTGCAAAGCTGCTGTTTAGAAAAACTTTCATTAATAGTATAAGAATCGACTATTCTTACGTCCTTTATATTTCCCGAAATACCAAGTGCCTCAAAATTTCCCTTCTTAGCATTGCCCCTCGCATCGTCGATTTTATACGCTATGTCAATTCTTTGCGCCATATATTATATATGTTATATTATCGTTATATGGATAACAAGTTGACTTATTCCGGTTCGGGCGTTGATTACAACTCAATGGATCCGTTTAAAAGATTTGCTCAAAAAGCAGCTCAAAATACCTCTAAAAATATAGAACGTTTTAATTTTAAAGAATTGCCGATGAGCCGAGGAGAAAGCGTTTATCTTATTGAAACGCCAAATAGTTATATTGCTCACGTGGAAGAAGGATTGGGAACAAAAAATATTGTTGCCGACAAAATGTATAAGCTTACCGGAAAATCTTTTTATAAAAACATCGCACAGGATGCAGTTGCTGCGATTGTTAATGATCTTATTACTTTGGGCGCGTTGCCAATATCAGTGGCTATGCATCTTGCCGTGGGAAATTCAAATTGGTTCAATAATGAAAAATTATCAAAAGATTTAATAGATGGATGGGAGCACGCCTGTAATTTATCTAAATGCGTATGGGGCGGCGGCGAAACACCGACCTTAAAAGATATAGTTTATCCTGAAACTGCGGTTATAAGCGGATCGGCGGTTGGTATAATCCAACCAAAAGAAAGAATTATTACTGCTGATATTCAAGATGGAGATGTTATTGTTTTGATTGAAAGTTCTGGCATTCATGCTAATGGCTTAACTCTTGCGAGAAAAATTGCGGAAAATCTTCCGGATGGCTATTTAACAAAGCTTGAGGATGGCCGGACTTACGGAGAAACGCTTCTTGATCAGACTATTATTTACGTGCCATTAATTGAAGATTGCTTAAATAATGAAATTAATATCCATTACACGGTAAATATCACCGGGCATGGTTGGAGAAAACTTATGCGAGCCACAAAACCATTTATTTATACTATAGAAAATATACTAGTGTCTCATCCGGTTTTTGAGTTCATACAACAACATAGCCAAGCTGATGATAAAGAGATGTATGGTAATTTTAATATGGGTGCCGGTTTTGCGATCTATGTTCCGGAAAAAGATGCGGAAAAAGTTGTGTTGATAGCCAAAAATAATAATCTTAAAGCTTGGATAGCTGGAAATATTACAAAATCATCGAACGACAAAAAGGTTATTATAAAACCGAAAAATATTGTATTTGAGGGTTTCTCGCTCGGCGTACGATAGTAGATTAAAGAACAAAGCATGACGACCTTGAAGATTGCGAAATAGAAGTGGTTGAATTTTGCCAAAATAACGGCATAACCCTTTATACAATTCCAGACAAAAAAGGCCGCGGATTCTACGGCCACTAATATTGACTAAAAACCTTTAATATTATAAACTTTTATTTTAAGTTTCTTGGCCAAGCAGGCCTATTTTTTATAGGGATTGCTTCGCTTCGCTCGCAATGACAAAATTATAAAATCATATGGAAATCAGAAATATCGCTATAATCGCTCACGTTGACCATGGCAAAACTGCTTTGACCGACGCGCTTTTGCGCCAGACGGGCGTTGCTAAGGAGGGCGTTTCTATGGATTCCAACGCGCTTGAACTTGAGCGCGGTATTACGATTTATTCAAAAAACGCGGCTGTTTTTTATCCTTCGGCTGATTCGGGACGAGCCGTGACTAAAATTAACATCGTGGACACGCCGGGCCACGCCGATTTCGGTTCGGAAGTGGAACGCGTTTTGCGCTCCATCGATTCTGTGCTTTTGGTGGTGGACAGTCAAGAAGGTCCGATGCCGCAAACCCGTTTCGTGTTAAAAAAATCTCTCGAACTCGGCCTTAAGCCGATTGTGGTAATCAATAAAATCGACAAGCCGGCCGCCGATCCGGCGTTGACGGAAGAACAAACGCTTGAACTTTTTCTTGAACTTGGCGCGGGCGACGAGCAGGCGAATTTCCCCGTTGTTTATTCAATAGGTCGCGAAGGCATCGCGAAACTCAAACTTACCGATGAATCAAAAGACCTCACTCCCCTTCTTGATACGATTCTTAATCACATACCGTCTTCGTCTTCCGAAGCGCTTTCGCAAAAACCTTTACGATTTCAACCGTTTAATTTAGCATACGATAATTTTATGGGGCGTCTCGCGATAGGACGCGTATATGAAGGCGTCGCGACGGCAGGCGCGAATGTTTTTATAAAAAAACAAAATAAAGAAATTCGTTCAGGTAAAATCGCGAAGATTTTCACTTTTAACGGCTTGGAAAGAATAGAAGCGAGTGAAGCGGTGGCTGGCGATATTATTCTTATTGCCGGTCTTCCCAATATCGATATCGGTGAAACCGTGACAACTGATTCCAATGCTGAATCGTTGCCGGCGATCGCGATTGACGAAGCGACAATTTGCCTTAATTTTTTGGTGAATAATTCTCCGTTCGCCGGACGCGAGGGGAAATACGTGACTTCAAGACAATTGCGCGAATATCTTGAACGCGAACTTGAAGTAAATGTCGGGTTAAAAGTTGATTTTTCATCACCGGACAATTTCCGCGTTTCCGGACGCGGCGAACTTCATATCGCTATTTTGCTTGAAAATATGCGGCGGGCGGGATATGAACTTCAGGTTTCCCAGCCGCAAGTCATTATTCGCGAAATAGACGGAGCAAAACACGAACCGTTTGAAGAAGCGCTCGCGGACATTCCGAAAGAATATCAAGGCGTGGTGATTGAGCGTCTTAGCAACCGCGGCTTTGTTTTAAAAAATATGTTTCAACGCGACGCGACTATGCGACTTTCGTTCGAAGGTCCGACGCGGGGACTTCTCGGGTATCGGAACCAATTTGTCATAGACACTAAAGGTGAAGGGATTCTTTCGTCCCGCTTCATCGAATTTAGGTCTTATGCCGGAGATATTAACAAAAAACCGACCGGTTCAATGATTTCAATGTCGGCCGGCAAAGCTTTGGGCTACGCGCTTTGGAATTTGCAAGAACGCGGCGCGCTTTATATCGGTCCCGGCGCCGAAGTGTACGAAGGAATGGTTATCGGCAACACTTCCAAAGGAGAAGAAATGAAAGTGAATCCGATAAAAGGCAAACAACTTACAAATACGCGTTCTTCGCGCAATGACGAAGCCATAGAACTTACGCCGCCTTTCACGCTTACGATTGAACGCGGCCTTGAAGTTATGGCGGATGACGAATATTTGGAAATCACTCCGCAAAACGTCCGCCTTAGAAAGCAACCATTAGCTCGTTAATCTTATTATTTCTTCGGCGATAATTCTCGCCGCTTCGGGTTTGGAAAAACTTTTCGCGGCTTGAGACATTCTATTTAATTTTTCCGGTTCGGAAAACAATTTTTTAAGCTGGAATAAAAAAATATCGGGTTTGAGATTTTCCTGCTCGATAATAACGGCGGCGCCGTTTTTCGCGTATTCATAAGCGTTTTTAATCTGATGAGCGCCGACCACTTCGGAAGGCAAAGGAATTAAAATCGATGGCTTAGCGAACGCGGCGATTTCAAAAATTGAACCGCCGGAAGCGCGGGAAATAACCAAATCAGCGGCCGTATAGGCGTCTTTCAAATCTTTTTCAAAATAAGGAAATGTTTTGTAATTGGCTTTTTCTTCCGCGGGATAATTTTTTAGAATACTATCCAATTCTTGTTTAACGTTTTTAAAATTTTTTATTCCCGTTTGATGGAGGATTTGGAAATCTTTAATTAATTCTCCGGCTGTTTCTATCATAAAATCGTTGATTTTTGCCGCGCCTTGAGAACCGCAAATTATCAAAATGACCGGCTTTTTCGGATTAAAACCGAAAATTTTCTTGGCGGTTTCTTTATCCAGAATTTCGCCGCTTATCAGCGAATTTCTTATCGGATTGCCGATTAAAGCGATTTTATTTTCCAGTTTGGGATTTTTCGCGATAAAAATATCAGCTGCCGAAGCAAAAGAAACAGCGATGCGATTGGCGAACCGAGCCGCCAATTTATTGGCCAATCCCGGCACGGTGTCGGAATCGTGAATGATAATCGGAACGCGATAAAACTTGCAAGCCAAAACAACCGGCAATGAACCCGGACCGCCCTTGGAAAACAAAACATCGGGCATAATCCAAAAAACTTTCCAAACAGCCTGGATAACGCTTAAAGGGAATAAAAACGGAATTTCAATAAAATTTCGCAAATCGAAATAACGCCTTAATTTCGCCGAGATAATTTTGGAAACTTTGATGCCGTTGTTTTCCAACAGTCCGCGAAAAGATTCCGGAGAACCGAGATAGCGCAGGTCAATTTCCGAACCTTCGATAAATTTAAGTTTTAACTCTTCGGCAACGGCCAAGATCGGATAAATATGTCCGCCGGTCCCGCCGCCGGTGAATAGAATGCGAATCATGTATACTTTGATATATTAACAACAACCCCTGTCATCGTCAAAAAAATCGCCAAAGAAGTGCCGCCGTAGCTGATGAAAGGCAGAGTAACGCCGGTCAACGGCAATAACCCCGAATTGGCGGCGATATGAATAAAAGTTTGAATAATAATAATAGAAATAAATCCGACGACCGTCAGAACGGCGAATTGGTCGCGCGATTTTTTGGCAATCATAATTCCTCTTATGAAAAACGCGATAAAAGTCGCGATTAAAATCAGGGCTCCGATGAAACCGAGCTCTTCTGCGATGACCGCGAAAATCGAATCGCCGATAGGTTCGGGAAGATTTTTAAATTTAGCAATTGATTTGCCGAAACCGACGCCTGTCAGTCCTCCAGAACCGATTAGCGTCAAAGCTTTATCAAGATGATAACCTTCTTTTCGGGTGTCAATTGTTTCGGAACTAAATAAAGTTTTGATATAAGTTTCCGCCCGTTCCAAGCGATAAGGAGAAGTCGTTATAACTAAAGTCAAGCCCAATAATCCCAAGAATATCGTTCCGAAAACAAAAGACAATCGGGCGCCGCTTACGAAATACACAATAAGACCGGCGGCCATAATAATGGCGACCGTGGTAGTGGCCGGTTGCATAATAATCAAAAAAGCCACCAATCCGGAAATAATCAAAAACGGCAAATAACCGGTTGAAAAACTTTTCCGCCTGCCCGAACTTTCTTTTTTCGAACTTAACCAGGCACTTAAATAAATAATAAAAGAAAATTTCAAAAGCTCGGCCGGTTGAACCGAAAAGGGACCGAGATTGAGCCAACGATTGGCGCTGGAATGGGTAAATCCCAATGGCGTAAAAACCAAAACCAAAGCAAAAACGCTTATAAGAAGAAGCGGCACCGCCAATTTCTGCCAGAAACGGTAATGAATCAAACTGGCTATCAAAAAACCCGCCAGCCCGAAACTTAATCCGTAAAGCAATTGATGTTTAAGATAATAATAGGTGTCGTTGAATTTAATTTTACCGAGATCCGAAGAAGCCGAAGAAAGCATTACCAAACCGAAAACCGCCAATAAAACAATAAAAGAAATAAAAACATAATCCGGATGATGACCTGCTTTTTTCATTAGGTGTTAGGTGTTAGGTGTTAGGTGTTAGGTTCTAAAACCTAAAACCTACAACCTAAAACCTGATTAATGTCTCAAAATCTTTCCCGCCAAAATATTTTGAAATTCTCCGTCTTTCACCACTCTTTTTCCGTTTAGAATCACTTCCCTGATTTCCGCGTCCCTAAAAAGAACCAAATCGGCGGAATAACCTTCTCTGACCAATCCCCTGTTTTTTAATTTCAATTTTGCGGTTGGCAAGCCGGTAATTTTATAAATCGCTTTTTCAATCGGCATAATTTTTTCTTTTTCAACCAATTTCAAAAATTTGCCGGCGCTTTTTGAAGCCACAATCGCCCGTTCGTGAGTTAAAGATTGGACGGTTTTTTTAAAACTAATATTTTTATAAGAAACAACCGCCCGAAAATCGGTTATTTTCATCAATTCCAGCAAGCTTTCGCCAATGGTTAAATTTCGATTTTGAGCGAATTCCTTCAATGATTTTCCGACTAAATATTTATTAGCCGGAGCGTTGAGAATAATTTCTTCTCCCTTGATTCGCGGCATTTCTTTTAAAATTTTCTCTTTTAATCCCGGAGTTTGAATATCTTTTAACATCGTTTCACAATCGGCTTTCCGAACCCAGCCGGGCAAAAATTCATAAATTAAAACTGCGTTTGTATCTGATAGACAAGCGTCAAAATAAACATCGGCTTTATCGGTGTTTTTACTGATTAATTCCAAAGCAGCTTCATAATCTTTCCTGTAACCGATTAAAGGTTTTAAATTATTGATTAAAACTTTAACGCCGGTTTCTTTGGCGATTTCAATAATTTCTTTAACCGAAGAAAGCAGTCCCCTTTTTTCATCGCGAAGACGAGCCGCGTAAACACCCTTATGTTTCGCCGTTGTTTCCGCCAAAGATTTAATTTCATTATAGGAAATTTGACGGCTATGGGGGTAATCCAAACCGCTGGAAAATCCGAAAGCTCCTTCCTTTAAAGATTTTTCCAGAATTGAATTTAAAATTCTTGATTCATTGCGCGACAAATCTTTTCTTGGATCGCCTATTAAAGCTTGCCTGACGGTGCGATGGCCGACTAAAGTGCCGAAATTTATGCCTAATCGCCGGCGCTCCATAACTTTAAAAAATTCGGCGGCCGTGTGCCAATCGATATTAATTTTCCTTGTGTTCGCCCATTCCTTGATTGATTCCAAAGAGCCGTAAATAAGCGGCGCCAAAGAAGCGCCTCCTTGACCGCCGATAATAGTTGTTATTCCCTGAAGTAAAAAGTCCTGCTGAGCTGGATTGGAAAAAAGAGTCAAATTATGGTCTGATTCGGTGTTAATATCTATAAATCCCGGGCTAAGATAAGCGCCCATTCCGTCAATAATCTCGTTTGCCCGATAACGCGGAAAATTTCCAATGGCGTGAATTTTTTCTTTTTTTACCAAAACATCGGCTTTAAACGCCGGTCGGCCGCTGCCGTCGATTAACTGAATGTTTTTGATAAGAATAGTCATTACAAAAATCTCTTACGAAAATACGAAATTTTACGAATGTACGAAGTTGTTTTTATGTTTCGTAATTTCGTATATTTTCGCACTTTCGTATGATATTAAAGGAATTTGCTCAAAAAGAACAATACGAGTCCCAAACCGCTCATTACCGCCGAAACAATCCAGAATCTCATCACTATTTGCGTTTCCGGCCAACCAAGCGCTTCAAAATGATGATGAATGGGCGCGGATAAAAATATTTTTTTGCCTCTGATTTTTTTGGAAAGCAATTGTAAAATCACCGAACCGGATTCAACGACCAAAACAAAAGCGATGATTGGCAGAAATAAAACGCTGTTGGTGAGCAAAGCGATTACCGCCAGAGTTACGGTTAATCCCATAATACCGGTCTCGCCCATATAAAATTTCGCCGGATGGATATTGAACCACAAATAGGTCGCTAAAGCGCCTAAAATTATCGTAATTAAAACTGTCAAATCGTACATTCCTTTGGTATAGGCAATTACTCCGAACGCGGAAAAAATCGGCAAAAGACTGCCGGCTGCCAAACCATCTAAGCCGTCAACAATCCCGCCGGAAAAAGTGGCCAAAACAACTAATATGAAAAGTAAAATATACAAACCATTGATTTCCAGATTGCCGTAAAAAGGGATATAAATGCTTGACCATTCAAGTTTGTAATAAAACCACCAGGCGCCGGCCAGAGCGATTAAAGAAATAAGCGCCAGTCTGACTTTAAATCTAATGCCGCCGCCGATGTATTTACCTTTGTTTTTAATAACCAGAATGTCGTCAACCAATCCCAAGAGCGAAGCTGAAATCAAAACGAACAAAGGCAACCAGGTTTGCGAGCGGGAAAGAAAATTTATTTTAAAAGCCGAGTCTTCGGGTAAAATTTGAGAAGCTATAAAAACGCCGACGCTGATAATCAAAACCGTTCCCCAAATTAAAATGCCGCCCATCCGCGGAACCGTTATTTCCTTAACGCTATGAAGTTTGGTGAAAATCGGAGTTTTTTCACCGCCGAAAGTTTGTTCTCTGGGTTTTTTTTTCCAGCATTGATATTTGTATAAAAAACGAATCAAAATCGGCGCCAAAGCCAAAGTAACGGCGAAAGATAAAATAAAATAGCTTAAAATTTTTACGATTAGAAAAGCGTGGGTGAGATACATTTTTGAATAAAACTTTTTATTTTCTCCGTTTCTTTAAAAGAATCGTCGGCGCCCAGCACAATGCTTAAAATTATTTTGCCGTTAATGTCAAAAAGGGCGACTAAATTGCGGCCTGATTCTTCAATATAGCCGGTTTTCCCGCCGATAAAATCCGTTTGTCCGGCGAATCTATTCACCGATAATAATTTTCTCGCTTTCTTTGATTTTAGTTCAAAAATTTCCACTTCTTTTTGGCGGGAAATTTCAAGCAATTCCGGATGATTTTGGCGCACATAATTCACTAATTTGGCCAAATCATTGGCTGTTGATTGATTGATAAAAGACAAACCGGTCGGTTCCAGATAGCTGGTTTGAAACATTTTAAGCTCGGCCGCCTTTTTTTGCATCTCGTCAATAAATTCTTTTTCGCCGAAATTTTCAATAACGCCTGCCGCCGCGTCATTGCTCGAAGAAACAAGCATCGCCTTGATCAAATCGCCTGTTTTATAAATTTCTCCAACCCCAAAACCTCCGGCTGCGCCTTCGGTGGCAACCGCTTTCGCGCTCATCGTTATTTCCTTGTCCGAATCAATGTCCGAATCAATTTTCTCGGCGGCGATAACGCTTGTCATTAATTTTGTCAAAGAAGCGATCGGCCAACGGCTCCCGGGATTGAGTTCAAAAATAACCTGTTCCGAATCCATCGAGGGACTCAAATATTTTACCAAAGCCGCTTTAACCGCGAGTTGAGGAATTTCCGAATCGCAAATTAACGGTGACAAATCAATCCCCGTTTCTGAGATTAAAGCGTAGTCTTTGGAATTATTTTTTTCCGCCCGAGGCGGATCAGCCTCTGGCTGAGAATTTAATTTCAAAATAAAATTATCGAAATTGACGGACGCGGCTTGATTTAAAAAATCCATGTTTTGATTTATTTTTTCCGCTAAATCACGGTTCGCCAGAGCAGTTTTTTCTCCAAGAATAATTGTTTTTTCTTTAAAAGCGGAATAAAAATCTTTTGCGAAAAGAGACGGCGAAGTGTCTATTGGTTCAGGCGCCGGATTTTCTTCGGCTAAAATGGTGAGCGAAGCCGAACCATTAACGCCGGTTATTAAAAACGAAATCAAAATAATTAATGAAAGAATTAAGGCTTGGAAGCGCATTTATTTAGGTGTTAGGTATTAGGTGTTAGGTGTTAGATAATTCACTAAAACCTAAAAACTAAAACCTAAAAACTTATATTATAGTCTTAAACTTCTCATACTCCGGCAGTTTTTCGATTTTTGATATTCCCAAATATTTTAACAAATCAAAGCTCGGTTGGTAAAGATAAACATTGCCTTTTTGAGGATTAGGAAAACGCTCAATCAAACCGCGGATTAATAAATTTCTTAAAATAAAACTGGAATTAACTCCGCGATGATACTCTATTTGAACGCGGGAAAGCGGTCCCAAATAAGCGATAAGCGAAAGCGTTTCCAAAGAAGCGGGAGTTAAATTCTCCTTAAATTCTTCTTTGATAAAATTTTCTAGAAAATCGGCGAAATCGGGCTTGGTCGCCAATTGGACCTGCCGACTGTTAAAAATCAGCTTTAATCCCCTGTTTTCCGCCAAATATCCGCTCTCAAGCTCTTTCAATGCTTCATCTACGGTGTTTTCTTCAACTTTCAAAATATCGGCTATTCGTTTTATTTCCATCGGCTCGCCGTAGACGAAAAGAATCGCTTCAATAGCGGCCGTAATTTTGTCATTGGTCATAGTCATGGTTGTTTAGTAATAATTATATCAGAAAATTTTTCTTTTTGCTCAACCCTTATCGATTGCTTTGCCAATAGATGAAGTAAGGCTAAAAACAAAACAATAATTTCCGAACGCGGTTTTCCCCTTATTAATTCATCAAAACCAATTTTTCCGCGCGAGTCCGCGTCAAGTCTGCGTGAGTCCGCGTTCAGCCGATTTATAATCTCCTCGATTTTTTCCTCCAAAGTAATAAGCGAAGATTTGATTATTTTGGTCTCGTTTTGAAATTGTTTAAAGTTGTCAAAAATTCCTTTGATGGCTTTATGCAATTCGCCGATTTTAATATTTTCCGACGGATAAAAAATTATCGGTCGGCGGCTGAAGAGCGGCTGGGAAATCGAGACTCCGTTCCGTTCCGACAATTCTTTAAGATGGTCAATCGCCGGCTTGAATTGCCGGTAAATTTTGAGGCGGTTTTCCAAATCTTTTATGTCTTTTTCTTCCTCTTCGGTTAATTGAAGATTCGGCAGAAGCGCTTTTGATTTGATAAGTAAAAGTTTGGCGGCTATTACCACGAAATCCGCCAAAAGACGCGGTTCTATATTTTCAATCCTTTTAACGTAATTTAAAAAATCAGCCGTTGCGTCGGCTAAATTTAATTCGGTGATTTCCAATTTTTTCCTCTCGATCAGTTCCAGAAGTTTTTCAATCGGTCCGGAAAATTTTTCAAGTTGTAATTGGTACAATGTTTAGAGAATTTCTATTTCGCTGATTTTAACGCCGAATTCCAAAGCTTCTTTTTCTGTCGGCATCCAAATGTCTATTCGGTCGTTGTTTTTTTTATGGAGCCGGTCTTCGACGACAAAAATTTGATTGCCGAAAATTCCCGGTATCCGGATTGTGGCGCCGAAAGGCAAAAAATTAGCCGCCACGATTCCCGGTCTGACATAACTGCCGGAAGCGGTAATAAAAGGAGTATCGTCTGTTTGATCAACCGTACTTGAATAAGCCGTGATTAATGTTTTGACAATTTCGGTTTTTTTAGCTTCGTTTTGAGTATCTTTCAAAACCGGATAATTCTGGGCTAAAAACTCGGCAGTGGGTTCTTGGCTGAAATTTTCTGCTATGGAGCCTCCGGAACTATTGGTAATAAGCGGTTCGATTGATATAACGCTTACTATAAAAAAAGGCAGTACCAAGACTGCGTATCTACTCATATATTAAGAGGATAGCAGACTGCCAAAACTTGTCAAGGGTGGATGTTTTAATGTAAAATGTAATTTAAGCTTTTAGGTTTTAGCTTTTAGGTTTTAGAAATTAACTAACACCTAACACCTAAACACCTAACACCTAAACAAATGCTGGCTATTTATCGCAAATATCGGCCCAAAATCTTATCCGATCTTCTGGGACAAGAAGCAGTCTCGGAACTTTTAAAAAACGCGGGACGGCTTGACCGTTTGGCTCACGCTTATTTGTTTTACGGACCGAAAGGTTCGGGTAAAACCACCACCGCCAGAATTATCGCCAAAATCGCCAATTGCCAAAAGCGATTTAGCGACGCGGCTTTTAAAAAACTCGGCGAACCGTGCAATGAATGCCAAGCTTGTTTGGAAATTGACAAGGGTTCTGCAATGGACGTTATTGAAATTGACGCCGCTTCCAATCGAGGCATTGATGAAATCCGCGACATCAAAGAAAGCATTCGCGTCTCCCCTGCCGCGTATCATTATAAAGTTTATATTATTGACGAAGCCCACCAATTGACCAAAGACGCTTTTAACGCTCTTTTGAAAACTTTAGAAGAACCGCCGGCTCACGCGATTTTAATTTTGGTAACCACCGAAGCCGAAAAAATGCCGGCGACGATTATTTCCCGAACTCAAAGATTTCATTTCAAAAGACTGGCGCTTAAGACAATAGCCGAAAAACTGAAAAGCATCTCCGAAACGGAAAGCATTAAAATCAGCGATGAAGCCGTTGAATTAATCGCCGAAGCGGGCGGCGGAAGCATGCGCGACGCCGAATCGCTTTTAGATCAGATTGCTTCGCTAAAATCCGGAAAACAAATAGACATTAACGATGTTGAAGAAATTATCGGCTCCGTTTCTTTTTCAAAAACATCCAAACTGGCGGAATTGCTGATAAATCGCGATTTGGCGGCCGGATTGGAATATCTTTCCAAGATTAACGAAGGCGGTTATAATCTTACCCAGCTCAATAAAGATTTAATCCATTATTTCCGCCGAGTTTTGGCTTTAAAATTTTCTCCGGAACTGGAAAATCATTTTTCCCGCGAACTGACCGACCAAGAAATGAAAACCATTAAAAAACACAGCCAAGCGATTGACGCGGAAAAAACCGTTAGATTGATTAAATCGCTGATTGAAGCTTACACTGAAATGCGTTATAGTCCGTTCGCAATCGTGCCGCTGGAAGTGGCAATTATAGAAAATTTGAAATAATGATTGATTTTCGAACAACGATATAATATAATTTACATATATCATCGTTGTTCATATGAAAGCCACAGCAAAAGAAAAGGCAATAAATTTAAGAAAGTTGGGTTTTTCTTATTCTGAAATTTTAAAACAAATTCCGGTTGCTAAATCAACGCTTTCTTTATGGCTAAGATCGGTTGGTTTGTCTAAAAAACAAAAACAAAGATTGACAGAAAAGAAATTGGCTAGTATGCAACGCGGGGCTATCGCCAAAAGAAATAAAAGGATTGAAATAGTCCGGCTCATTAAAAATAAAGCTATTTCGGAAATAAAAAACATTTCAAATAGAGAATTATGGCTAATAGGAGTTTCTTTATATTGGGCTGAAGGCAGTAAATCAAAACCGCATAATATTAGTCAAGGAGTAACTTTTAGCAATTCCGATCCAATGATGATAAAAGTTTTTATGGAATGGTTGCGTAAAATATTAAAAATACCGGAAAATGATATAAAGTATGAAATTTACATACACGAAAATTCTAAAAATAAAGTAGTTGATTCCATCCAGTACTGGTCAAAAATCACTAAAGCTTCACAAAATAAATTTAAATATGTATATTTTAAAAGAAACAAAGTTAATACGAAAAGAAAAAATACGAATGAGAATTATTATGGATTAGTAAGGATATTAGTGAACAAAAGTACTAATTTAAACAGAAAAATTAGCGGTTGGATAGAAGGTATTTTGGGAAATTGCGGGGTAGTGTAATGGTAGCACGAGAGACTTTGAATCTCTAAATCTAGGTCCGATTCCTAGCCCCGCAGCCAACTTTATGAAAAAACAAATAATTAAATTTGTTATTGATAAAAATTTAGACATTGAAAATCATCTAATTGCTTTAAATGCATATAAAAGAAATATAGATCGGGGGTTTCCGCAACAAATAATCCCAGCAAATGAAAATTTATTAAAATTACCCCTAATAAAGAGAAAAAATGTTATAAGAAAAAATATTGAATATCTTTATAAAAAAGAAAGGCAATTAAAATCTCTTGCTCAAGATATAAACAAAGAGTGGTTAAAAATTGAAAAGGATTTTATTAAAAAACTGGAACAAGTACATAAACACCGATTTCCCCATAAATCAGTTAAAGGAGTATTATCTTCTGCCGATAAGTTTGGTTATAAAATAAAAGAAGAATGGTTTGCGGTCAAAATGTTTAGCAATAAATACATAGCAATTGACACAGCCATGCACGAGCTAATGCATTTTATGTTCCATAAATATTATTGGGAAAAATGTGAAAATAGCGGACTTTCAGAAAATAAAATTTGGGACATAAAAGAAGCATTCACGGTTTTACTCAATTTAGAATTTGATAAATTTTTATTTTTCCCGGATTATGGCCGCGCTCCGCATAATAAATTAAGACGATTAATTGAAAAATCTTGGAAAAAAAATAGAGATTTTGATAAAACTTTATCTTTAGTGATCAAAAAATGAAAATTCGTAAATTTATTCAAGATCGGTTATTATGATTAATAAATATAAACACATTTCTTTTGATTTAGACGGCACGTTAATACATACAATGCCTGAATACAGGCACAGAGTCGTGCCTGTGGTAATAAAACAGCTTGGCGGGAATATAGCGGATGAATTTGTTATTGATAGATTTTGGTTTGAATCAGGAAGAAGCGAAATCATAAAAAATCATTTTAATTTAAACCCCGATAAATTTTGGGAACTTTTTCATATTATAGATACGCCGGAACAGCGTTCAGCTCATACGCAAGCGTATGAAGACGCGGAACCGACATTCAGAAAATTAAAAGATTTGGGTAAAACAATCTCTATTATCACGGGAGCTCCCCGTAAAATAGCGCAAATAGAAATAAAAAAATTAAACGGCGCTCCGCATGATTTTTATTTTTCCATCGCGGACAGCGAATTTAGCGAAAAGCCCGATCCGTCAAGTTTTCATCACACGCTCGAGCAACTTTGTTTAAAACCGGAGGAAACCGTATACGTGGGAAACAGCAGTGAAGACGCTTATTATGCCAAAAACACAGGAGTTGATTTTATTTATCTTAATAGAAAAGAACACAAATTCGATTTAAAAGAATACGCCACCGCAATAATTCATTCATTGGATGAGTTATTCGCTTAGCCCCCTATTCTAAATCCTCAAAAAAATTTATAATGTCTAAGTAAATTTTTATATGCTAATCGACGACGTAACAATCAAAGTCAGCGCTGGCAATGGCGGGAGAGGCGCAGTGGCTTTTAATAAAAATATGATGAGCCTGGGTCCGACAGGCGGAAGCGGCGGCAAAGGCGGCAGTGTTTTTTTTGAGGGCGTTCCGGATTTAAACGCTCTCGGCCAATTCAGGAATAAAAAAGATATTAAAGCGAAAGACGGCGCGGACGGAAGGGCGCAATTTAACGACGGTTCCGATGGAAGCGACGTTGTTTTAAAAGTTCCGGTCGGAACGGTAATTCATAAAATAGAAATGAATGAGACTGCGGAAGTGTTAAAAATCGGCGAGAGAATTCTTGTCGTAAAAGGCGGTTTCGGCGGAAAAGGAAATTTTCATTTTCGCTCTTCGACCAACACCAGTCCAAAGCAATTTCAAGAAGGCCTGTCGGGCGAATATTCTACCGTCAGATTAGAACTCAAACTTATCGCAGATGTCGGACTTATCGGTTTGCCGAATGCCGGAAAATCCAGCTTGTTAAACGAACTTACGAAAGCGAAAAGCAAAGTCGCGAACTATCCTTTCACGACTTTAGAACCGAATTTGGGAGCGTATTACGAACTTATTATCGCGGATGTTCCCGGGCTCATTGAAGGCGCGTCCGTTGGCAAGGGCTTGGGCATAAAATTCCTCCGCCATATTGAACGCACGAAAATTCTTTTTCATTTAATTTCCGCGGAATCGGAAAATCCGGCGAAAGATTACGCGATAATAAAAAAAGAACTTGAAACGCATAGCAAAGAACTTATAAAAAAACCGGAATATGTGTTTCTAAGCAAGAGCGATATGATTAACGAAAAATCGCTCGCGGAAAAATTAAAAGAGCTGAAAAAAATAAACAAGAGCACCTTTCCCATTTCTATCCTTGACGAAAATAGTTTGGAAAAAGTAAAAAAGATTTTAAATAAAATAAAATCGGAAAAATAAAATCACAGCGCCCCGAGATCAAGAGTTTGCGTGACTTTCACTTCATCAATAAATTCGCTCATATGGGAAATGAGAATCATGGCGCCTTCGTATTTATTAAGCGCCCGCGCTATAACCGGCAAGTGGCGAAAATTGATATGATTGGTCGGTTCGTCAAGTATTAAAAGCGCCGGATGTTGAAGCGCGAATTGCGCGAAACAAAGCAGACCCTTTTGCCCCTCGGAAAGCGATTTAACTTTATTATTCAGAATCTCGCTTGTTAATAAAAACTGCGCCGCCACTGAACGAAGCTGTTCGTCAGAGCCGGTTTTCATAACGTCGGACAGCGTTTCGTACACCGAAGCATTCATATCAAGGCCGGAAAAATCCTGTCGATAATAACCGATAACCGCTTCCTTGAGCAGAGAAACGCCTTTTGCCGAGCCGTTCACCATACTCTCCAAAAAGAAAGTTTTGCCAATGCCATTCGGGCCGCTTATCAATAGCCGCTCTCTTTTTTTTAAAACAACGCCGACTTTTTTAGCCGTCGGCTTATGATTATGTATTATTGAAACTGAATTAATGGTTGCCACCGGTTCGGAAAAAATTGTCGCCGGAATAATAAAATCGCGAATCGTCTTGTCATCCTTGCGAGTTTCAACCAACTGCCCTTCCAACTCTTTTATTTTTTTATTCATTTTTTTGGCGACATCGCGCATATGTCCTCCTTTTTGGGCGAAAAAATTAGCTTGCTCTTTGCGATTGGAAATATCCCGCTCCAAGCGGACATTTTTCATGCGATCGCGCTCTATTCTGGCCGTTATCTCGGCAACCACATCAAAATAATCGCCGACATAGTATTCTATTTTACGCGTACGGGAATCAATATATAAAACGCCGTGCGTGAAAGAATTTAAAAATTTAGCGTCGTGCGAAATAACCAAACAAGTTTTCGCGTATTCAATCAAAAATTTCGTTAAATACTCTATCCCCTGCTTGTCTAAATTATTGGTCGGCTCGTCAAGCAATAAAATATCCGGCTTTTGAATAAGCGCGTACGCCAATAACAAGCGAGCTTGTTGTCCTCCGGAAAAATCGCTGATTTTTTTCTCAAATGGAGCAACCAGACGAACAACTTCCAAGACTTCTTTTATTCGCGGATCAATATTGTATACCTTTTCAGCAAAGGCGCTTTGAAAAAATTCTCGGACTGAAAAATCAAGTTTTTCGCGAGGCATCACCTGCGTTGCTTGGCTGATAGTCAATCCTTTTTGAATATGGATATTGCCCTCTTCCGGATTATGAACGGACATTATAAGGCCGAATAAAGTGCTTTTGCCGGCGCCGTTTTGGCCCATCACTGTTATTTTCGCTCCTTCGCGAACGCCAAAACTGACCTCATTAAAAATCGGTTTAATGCCGTGATTAAAAGAAACATTATCAAATCGCAAAATAACGTTTCCGGTTGTTTTTTTCTCATTAAGGTGTTCTGTCATAAAAAAACTCCCCTGAGGGGGCATTTATTCATCTAGATTATTAATTATAAGATTTGCGGCTCGATTGTCAATCTGCTATAATTATTTTATGTCCACGGGATTTTTTGAATTAGCGATTGTCATTCTCATCGCCGCCGGCTTGGGGATTATAAGCCGGCAGCTAAAACAGCCGATTATTCTGGCTTATATTTTTACCGGTATCATTATTGGCATCTTTGGTTTTTTCCATTTGGACAATAAAGAGCTTTTTAAGACTTTTTCCGAATTGGGCATAATGTTTTTGCTTTTTTTAGTCGGTCTGGAAATCAATTATTCTTCTTTGAGATTAGTCGGAAAAATTTCGCTTATAGCCGGTATCGGCCAGATTATTTTTACGGCTCTTATCGGTTTTTTTATCGCGACATTTTTTAACTTTAATTATATTCAATCGGCCTATATCGCCATTGCCCTGACTTTTTCCAGCACCATCATCATTGTTAAATTGCTTTCCGAGAAAAAAGACATCAACAGTCTTTATGGAAAAATCAGCATCGGATTTCTTTTGGTTCAGGATTTTGCGGCAATCTTGCTTTTGATTTTCTTAGCGGGAATCGGCGGAGAAAAAATCGTTTTAAGCGGCGCCGTTTTTACAATTATGAAAGGAGTCGCGCTTTTTGTCGCTATGCTTTATTTGGGAAGAAAAATTCTTCCTCTGATTTTTAACAAAATCGCCAGCTCCCAGGAACTTCTTTTTTTGACAAGTCTTGCTTGGTGCTTTGGCATAGCCACGCTTACGACAAAGTTTGGTTTTTCCATTGAAATCGGCGGATTTCTGGCCGGTTTGGCGTTAGCCAATTCTTCCGAACATTTCCAGATTTCCGCCAAAATAAAATCATTAAGAGATTTCTTTATTTTAATTTTCTTCGTTATTTTGGGTTCCTCGCTTATTTTTTCCAATCTTTCCGGCATAACCGTTCAAATTATAGTGTTTTCGCTTTTTGTTCTAATCGGCAATCCTTTGATTGTTTTAATCATTATGGGAATTATGGGTTATCGCAAAAGAACAAGTTTTATGTGCGGATTGACAGTGGCCCAAATTTCAGAATTCAGTTTGATTCTGGCGGCTCTCGGATTTAAACTCGGACATTTAAACGAAAAAGTGGTTTCTTTAATTACGGCCGTCGGCATTATTACCATTATTCTTTCAACTTATATGATTATTCATGCAAACAAAATTTTCAAACGATTAAGCGGCTTTCTTTCTTTATTTGAAAGAAAAAATATAAAAGAAAACGACTCCCTGATTAAACAATTCAAGAAACCGGTAATTTTAATCGGCTTTCATCGCTTGGGGCAAAGCATCGCTTTTCATCTTCCCAAAGACGATCTTTTAATTATTGATTTTGACCCCGAAATAATCAGCCAATTAAGAAAACACGGCTTTGATTATGTCTTCGGCGACATCGGTGACGCGGAAATTTTTGAAAGAGCCAATTTTAACGAAGCCCGTTTGATTATTTCGACAAGCCCTGATTTTGAAGACAACTTAACGCTGCTTTCCGAACTCAACTCATTAAAAAATCGGAATAAAATAAAAGTGATTATAAGAGCCCAAGACGAAAAAGAAGCGGAAATTCTTTACGAGCAAGGAGTTGATTACGCGCTGCTTCCCCATTTCACTTCGGGTCAATATTTAGGAAGAAGCATTGCCATTGATCCGACTTTGCAAATCTTGGAACAATTAAAAAATAAAGACTTGGAAATGATGGCAAGGATAAACCACAAGATTTAAATTCTGAGATATTTGCTTATCGCGATGCTTGAAGAAATAATTCCCAAACCGATTCCGAAAAGCAATTGATAACCCAGAAAAGTGAATAAATGCGAAGCGAAATAAGACCAAAGATTTATTTCCGGGATGAAAATTTTAATATAAGGCGAAGCGAAATAAATAACAGGGCCGGCAATGGCAATGCTTATAATTCCGGCTATCGTACCGTAAATTATTCCTTCCACCACATAAGGGCCTCTGATAAAAGAATTGGAAGCGCCCACTAAGCGCATTATTCCGATTTCTTCCCGATTGGAATAAATCGCCAATCTAATGGTGTTAAAAGTCACAAGCACCGCGATAAGAGCGATAAAAATAATCAGAATCAAACCGCCTTTTTGAGCCGTATCAATAATGCGTCCCAATCTTTCAATCACCACCGCGTTCTGGGCGTAAGTGACTTTTTCAAACCAGCCTTTAAAACTCGCCTCGTCAAGATGACCGGAGATTATAACGTATTCTTTCGGATTATGAGCCTTGATGTTTAACGAAGCCAAAAGCGGATTATCTTGAAGCTCTTCAAGCGATTGAGAAATAGCAGAATCGTTTTTGTGCCGCTCTTTAAAAATTTCCAGAGCTTTGTCGCGGGGAATGTATTCTATATTTTTAACCTCGGCCAATGTTTCCAGAGATTTTTTCGTTTTCAATATCTCGTCTTCCGGAGTGTTGGTTTTAAAATAAATACTGATATCTATTTTATCCTGAAGAGCGGTTAAAGCGGTTTTGGTTAAAATATTAAAAATTATTATTCCTTCAAAAACCAACAAAGCCAGAATAATAATGGAAAGCGTTGCCATTGAAAGCCAGCCGTTCCGCCAAAAACTGAGAAAACCGTTTTTAATTATGCGAAATAACGTTGTTAACATTTAATTTTATACTAATATGTATTTCCCCTTCTCTTCATCTCTTGTAATCCGGCCGTTTTCCAAATTAATAACTCTTCTTTCAAGATAATTGATGATCTCTTTGTTATGAGTGGCTAAAAGCACGGTTGTTCCCAATTCATTAATTTTAATCAATAATTTAATAATTTCCCAAGCGTTTATCGGGTCAAGATTGCCGGTCGGTTCATCCGCGATAATCATATCCGGATGATTAATCATCGCCCGGGCGATTGCCACTCTTTGTTTTTCGCCGCCGGAAAGTTCTTTGGGAAAATTAAACATTTTGTCTTTCAAACCGACCATTTCCAGAGCTTGAGGAACAAATTCTTCAATATCCGATTGAAGCCGTCCCGCGGCTTCCAAGGCGAAAGCGACGTTTTCAAAAGACGTTTTATTAGGTAAAAGCCGAAAATCTTGAAAAATAACGCCGATACGGCGCCTAAGTTGCGGCAATTCATGCTGCTTTATTTTATTAACGTCGTAAGAGCCGAAAATAACTCGGCCATTAGTCGGTTTTTCTTCGGCAATCAATAATTTAACGATTGTTGATTTGCCGGCTCCGGATTTTCCGACAAGAGAAACAAACTCTTTGGAATTAATGGTAAAACTGGCGTCCTCCAAAGCCGTTGTTTGATGGCTGTTATTATTATAGAATTTGGAAACGTTTTGGAAGATAATCATGCTTTTATATTATACCTCACTTTCCACAAACATATCAATATCTCCTTCTAAAACTTCCTCTGCCCGGCTTGTTTCAACGCCTGTTCTGTGGTCTTTTACCATTTTATACGGATGAAGCACGTAAGAACGGATTTGATTCCCCCATTCCGGCTTTACTTTGGTTCGCAACTGGCCTAATTCTTTTATCCGGCTTTCTTCCATTAGTTTTATCAATTTGGCTTTAAGCAAATTCATAACCCGTTCGCGGTTCTGGGATTGGGAGCGTTCGACTTGGGAGCTCGCCGATAAACCGGTCGGAGTATGGACTATTCTTACGGCAGTTTCAACTTTATTGACGTTCTGGCCGCCCGGACCGCTGGAACGGAAAAATTCAATTTTCAAATCTTCTTCGGGAATCTTGAATTCGTCTTCTTTTATTTCGCTCAATTCCGGCAAAATTTCAACCAACGCGAAAGAAGTATGCCTTTTCTTTTCCGCTGAAAAAGGCGAAATTCTTACCAAGCGATGAACGCCGGCTTCTTTTTTCAAATAACCGTAAGCGTAATCGCCTTTAATTTCCAAAGCAATATCTTTAATCAGATGACGGCCGGTTCTTGACTGAAAATCGCCAAAACTTTCGTGAATAATTTTTGTTTTCCAGCCGCGTTGTTCGCTGAATTTCACATACATCTCATAAAGCATTCCGGCCCAATCTTCGGCATCCTGTCCTCCGGCGCCGGCAAAAACTGAAACAATCGCCGGGCCCTTGTCGTATTTTCCGGTAAATAAATTTTCAATTTCCAGCTTGCGAAGTTTGGATTGAATTTCTTTAAGTAATATTTCCGCCTGCCTATCTAACGGAACCGCCAATTTTTTTTCAATTTCATCAAATTTTTTTACTAATTCATTTAACTCGCCGACTTCCTTTATTTTAGCGTCGGCAATTTCCCTGTTCTTCCAAAAATCAGGGTCGGAAAATTCGTATTCAATCTCTTTAACGCGATTTCTCTTTGTCTCAACGTCAAAGCCGCCCGGCTAAGCGCCGGGCAAGCTCTTTCAATTCTTCGAGTCGTTGTAATGGATTTTCGTTCATATGAATCAAATATTAACACAGATTTATTGAAAAATCAATAATTTTATATTTTTAAACTCTTTAAATATTTTTTAAAATCTTTTTTTACTTCCGGGTGTTTTAAAGCAAAATCAACTGTTGCTTTCAAAAAACCGATTTTGCTTCCGCAATCATATCTCTTGCCTTCAAATTTATATCCGTAAATCGGACGTTTTTTTAATAAAGATTTTAAAGCGTCAGCCAGTTTAAGTTCCCCTTTTTCTATCTGCTTAATCTTTTTTAATTCCTCAAAAACTTCGGGAATAAGAATATATTTGCCGACAATGGTTAAATTAGACGGCGCTTCTTTGGGATTCGGTTTTTCAATAATGTCTTGAATTTCAAAAATTTGTTCGGAAATTTTAACCGCCTTAACGACGCCGTAATGCTTAACTTCCTGTCTCGGCACTTCTTCAAGAGCGACTACGCAATCTTTATATTTCTCAAAAACTTTAATCATTTGCGAAAGACAAGGCATTTTGCCGTCAACAACATCGTCTCCAAAAAGAACGGCCACCGGCTCATCGTTAATTAAATGATCGGCGCAAAGCAAAGCATCGCCATCGCCCTTAGGCGATTTTTGCCTGACATAAGCAAAATTCGCCAACTCGGAAATCGCTCTCACTTTTTTAAAAACATCTTCTTTATTTTTTTGAAGCAGGCGGGATTCCAGTTCCGGCGCGTAATCAAAATGGTCTTCAATCGCCCGCTTGCCTCGTCCGGTAACAAAAATAATATCGATAATCCCCGATTTAACCGCTTCTTCAACCAAATACTGAATCACCGGCTTATCTATAATCGGCAACATTTCTTTTGGCTGAGCTTTTGTCGCCGGCAAAAATCTTGTTCCTAACCCGGCAACCGGAATAATGGCTTTTTTAATCATGAGCCGGAGGCGAGATTCGAACTCGCGACCTCTGCTTTACGAAAGCATTGCTCTACCAACTGAGCTACTCCGGCGTAGTCATATTTTGCTACCGTATTTCAGGCGAGACAATTCTTTGATTTTATCGCCTATTTCTTTATTGCCTTTTTCCGGCAGTAAAGTTTTAATATTAAACGGCTTGGAAGTCTGACCGTTAATGAGAATTTTGGCGTAAGCGTTGAAATTGTCAATATTGACCAAATCATTTTCGTTAAAAACCGGCGCGAATTGTTTGACTAAAAATTCCGCGTCCGTCGGCCCAACCCGAAAACTGATAATAGAACCTACATTGCCGAAAACCGCGTCGCGGATTTTTTCCGTCAATTGAGCGATAAACTGATGAGCCATTATCAAACTAAGCCGGTATTTTCGAGCTTCGGATAAAATCGTGGAGATTGAATCGGTGGTAAAATTCTGAAACTCGTCAATATAAAGATTAAAATCTCGGCGTTGGTCCTCCGGCGTATCAACCCGACTTAAAGCCGCCATTAAAATTTTTCCAGTAATAATCATTCCCAATAAATTGGCATTGATATCCCCTATTTTGCCTTTTGACAAATTAACCAATAAAATTTTTCCTTCGTCCATCACTTTTCTAAAATCAAAAGCTGATTTTGTTTGGCTAATAATCGGCCTGACGTAATCGTTGGCGATAAAATTGTTGAATTTGGAAGTAATATAGGGCGCCATATTCGCCAAAGAATGCTCGCCGGTTGCCTTAGCCGCTTCTTTTTCCCAAAAATCAATGACTACCGGATTTTTAATGCGCGATAATTTTTCATTTCGAAAATCAACATCCGTAAAAACTCGCGGAATATCCATTAAGGTGGCGAGCTCGTTAATTGCGTCTTCCATCAACAATAAAATCGCGTTTTTAGTATACTGTTCAAACATCGGTCCGCCGACGGTTTTCATATCGTAAAGTTTGTCCAGAATATTAAACATTTCGTTGACGATAAAGGTTTTTTCTTCCGGCTTGTTGAAATCATATTCCAACATATTCATCCCCAGCGGCCGCCGAATATCCGAAGGGTCGAAAATAATTACGTCGTCGCCTCGCTCCTCGGGAATCACGCCCAAAATTTTTTCAATCAAATCGCCGTGCGGGTCGATAATGGCGACTCCTTTGCCGTTTTTAATGTCATCGACGACCATATTGGTCATTAAAGTTGATTTTCCGGTGCCGGTCTGGCCGATGATATAAATATGCCGTCTACGGTCGTCTTCGGTAAGATAAACAGGCTTGCGTTCGCCGCGGAAAGACGTTTCTCCGATTAAAATTCCGGATTTCGGCAAATTCAGCGGGCTTACGGCTTCTTTGGATTTAAGCCATTTAATTTTTGGAATTTCCGTGCTTGAAGACGGCAAATGGAATAAACTGGCCAATTCTTCCGTATTTAAAATCATTGATTGGCTGTCGTCGAATTCGCGGAAAGAGAATTGATAAATCAGGTTTTTGGGATTTCGAGGCTTAATAATTTTTAATTCATTCCGGCGCGGCGCGCTGAACTGCGAAAAACCGCCGACAATGCTTTCCAAAATAGCGTCCGTTTGGTATTGACTGGCGCTAGAAACCAGAACCCTTAAATTAACCGACAAAAGCGGCTTGGAAATTTTTAGTTCCAGAGCCTTAATCGATTCATCGTCGATCACTCTTTCCAATTTTTCTTTTTCAGGATTAACGGCTTTTTTAATGTCTTTAAATTTGAGCGAGTTGGCTTTAAGAATATCGTCTATTTTTGCTCCCTTTTTAAGATTATCAATCATCTGTAAAATCGATTTTTTTGCCGATAATGGCGCAGGCCTGATTAATAACTGAATTGCCGCGCCTTCGCCTATTTCATTGATTTTTGAAAGTCCGCTTAAAAGAGGACTGAAGGTGTCAATATTGGCTTCAACATAAGCGCGAATCGGCAAAGCGTAAAACAGTTTTTGTTTGAGATAAACTCCGGAAGTGGCGGCGCCGGCGGCGGAATTAAAAATATTATAATCGTCGATCGGCTCAATAGACGCTTCTTCCCACAAACCTTCGATTTGCCGGCTGACAAATTCGATTGATTCTCTCGGCACCGCGCAGTAAAAATGAATTTCCTCGCCGATATGATGAACCGCTGTCTCAAAAACAAACGGCGATTTTAATCCGGCTAAAATTCCGAAAAGCTGGGCTGAAAGATTAATTTCGTCCTTCCAATCCGAACCCGATTTGCCTTCGGAGGAAAAATCTTTAAGTTGTTTTTGCGATAAACGAATTAAAAGAAGTTTTAAATTAAGAGCTTGCGCCAACCGTTTTTGGCGAAGATTTTTGAATATCAAAAATAAAACAAAAACAATAAAAAAGGCGGCGGCTATTCCTAAAATTAAATAAATATTCATAATAATATCGTCATTGCGAGCCGCAGGCGAAGCAATCTAATGAGATTGCCACGGGCTTCGCCCTCGCAATGACACTTCCAAATTCGTAAATATTCGCGATTATATCAACTTTCTCTTTTTTAATTCCTCGTGAAGTTTATCCGTCAAAGCGTCGTGAAAAGCGTCTAAAACAAAACCGCCGTTTTTTTGAGCTTCTTTGGCAACTTTAATAATTCCATGATGAAAAGCTAAATAAATCAATTTTTCCACCTGAAGCTTGATTTCTAATGGCGAATCTTTGAGATAGTTTGGCAAAACTTGATTACTGATTTGTTGTTGGTCGTCGGTCGTCGGTTGCAGGTTATTAACGGGTATTTGCCTAATCATCGGCTCAAGCGATTTTTTTATCAATTCTCGTTCCGATAAATTTTTATGCTCCAATAAATTTCGCTTTTCGGCGATTTCCTTGCTTAATCTCTCAATATCCGCTTCCAAAATACTATGTTCAAAATTTTGCTGATTTGTTTCCATAATGTTAAAATAAATTTATGAGCAAATTATCGTCAATAGTCAAAAGTCAATGGTTAATAGTTTTTGTTATTCTAATTATAGCCTCTTTTCTGCGTTTATACAATATCGTCGAACTGCCGCCCGGACTTTATCCCGACGAAGCAATTTACGCCAATAATGGCGTAGAGGCGTGGGAAACCGGAAATTTAAAAGTTTTTTATCCGGAAAATAACGGCCGCGAAGGGCTTTGGCCGAATATCATCGGATTTTTTATTGTTAAATTTGGCCACGAACCGTGGGTACCGAGAAGCGTAGCAGCGGTGTTCGGAATTTTAACGGTATTGGGAACGTATTTTTTAACAAGAGAGTTGTTTAAACTCCGCCCGCCAGACAGGCAGGCGGAGTTTATCGCCCTACTTTCATCTTTTCTTCTCGCCGTGAGCTTTTGGCATATTCTTTTTTCCCGTATCGGTTTTCGCGCGATAATGGCGCCATTCTTTCTTGTCTGGGGAATATATTTTCTTTTAGCGTCTCTTAATAAGTTAAAATCTACCGCTCCAAATAATCAAAATAATCAATCCCTTGTCCAGTTGACTGGACAGGGGCGAGCTATACTTTTTTCTTTGTTTGGTGGAATTTTCTATGGTTTTGGTTTTCACACTTATATCGCCTATCGCGCCACGCCGCTTTTAATTTTAACAATTTTATTTTACTACTGGTTCGGAAATAAAAATTGGCAAATTCGTAAAAAAATACTACTAGTGGCTAGTGGCTATATTCTAATAGCTATTATTGTTGCCGCGCCATTGGGATTATATTTTCTGCAAAACCCTCAGGATTTCTTCGGGCGAACAACCCAAATTTCTGTTTTCAATTCTCCTGCCCCGATTAAAGATTTAACAGTTAATATTTTAAAGACCGCCGGAATGTTTAATTTCAGCGGCGATTATAATTGGCGCCATAATTACGCGGGCAAACCGGAACTTTTTTGGCCGGTCGGAATTTTATTTATAATAGGAACTATTTTGGGAACCAAATCAATATTAAGGAAGTCGGACTTCCCAAAATTACCATTCTTAATTTTATTCGCTTGGCTAATTATCGCCGCTCTTCCAGTTGTTGTTTCCAACGAAGGTATGCCGCACGCTCTCCGCGCGATTATAATGATTCCGCCAATTTTTATTTTAGCCGGTTTTGGCGGTGTTTGGCTTTACGAACAATTTACGAAATTACGAATATTTACGAATATACGAATAAAAATTTTTTTACTTTCTACTTTTTACTTTCTGCTTTCTATTCTTGTGTTTGAGGCCTACAATACTTATTTCATTAAATGGGGACAAAATTACAATGTTCAAGGAGCTTTTTCCGCCGATTACGTTCAAATCGGCCGCGAATTAAATTCTCTGCCGAAAGAAACGCCAAAATACGTTATCGTTGAAGCCGGCGGTGTTGACGTCCGCGGTATCCCAATGCCGGCGCAAACCGTAATGTTCATTACCGACACTTTCACTCCGGAAAAACAAAAAGAGAAAAATCTCTTCTATATTTTACCCGAACAAAAAAATCAAATCCTGGAGAATGGGTATGTGGTTATTTTAAATTAAAATAAAAACGCATTACTATGATATCACACGATCGTTTGATATCATAGTAATTATTAAAAAGTGTTATATTTTGTGATTCTAACCATGTTTTATCACCACGACATCGCCATCTTGAATAATATATTCTTTGCCTTCCAAACGAATAAGGCCCTTTTGCTTGGCCTGCTGCCAACTTCCGACTTCCAATAATCGGCTCCATTCAATCACCTCTGCTTTAATGAATTTTTTTTCGAAATCCGTATGAATTTCGCCGGCGGCCTGCGGCGCTTTGATGCCTTTTTTAATTGTCCAAGCCCGCGTCTCGTCTTCGCCGGTAGTTAAGAAACTGATTAAACCTAAAATTTCATAAGCTTTTTTAATCAACTTATCAATATTATCGACGTCGGACGTCGATAGATTAATGATTAAATAATCGGCGCCTAAAGATTTAATTTTTTCTTTAAGTTCCGAATCAACATCTTCTTCGCCACCGTTCAACAGATAAATCTGCGGTTTGGCTGTTAATAAATTCAATTCTTTTACAGCCGGCTCGGCGGCGATTTCTCCCGAATTAATCGGCAAAATATTTTTATTTAAATTTTCTTTGACTGTTTTCAAGATTTCCAAATCTTTGATTTTCTGTTTATCGCCGGTTCTGATTTCTTTTTCAAGACTGATAAATCTTTTTTCAACGGTTTCCAAATCTTTCAAAATCAATTCTGTGTTGATAATTTTCAAATCCTTTAAAGGATTGACTTCATTTTCAACATGAATAATTTCTGAAGCTTTAAAACAACGAACAATGTGAATAATAGCGTTTGTTTCTCGGATATGGCTTAAAAATTGATTGCCTAAACCCTCGCCTTTGTTCGCGCCTTTAACCAGGCCGGCAATATCATAAAATTCTACGATAGCCGGAACGATTTTTTTAGAGTTGCTTAATTTCGCTAATTTTTTCAGCCGTTCGTCCGGCACTGTCACCACCCCGACATTCGGGTCAATCGTGGCAAAAGGATAATTGGCGATATTAACTTCCTGTTTGGTTAAAATTTTAAAAAGCGTTGACTTGCCGACATTCGGCAAACCAACAATACCGATGGATAGTTTCATAATTATAATTATACCATATTTGTTGACGTTAATCGCTTTTTGCGTTATTATATAAAAATAATAAAGGTCGTTCAAGTATTTTATAATATGTTTGAAAAAGAAAAATTTAAAAACCCTCAAGAAATAAAAGATCCCGAGGAAACCATAGAAACAAAAAAGAAAGTAGAATTTGCTCCGGAATCTGATCATTCAACCGGAGTGGTGCGCGCCAAAAAAGAATTTGAAGAAGAAAGAAGGAAAAAATTAAACGACCCTTCGCGCTGGAGAGACTTAAAATAACGATTCTTTTATTTCCGATAAAATATCGACCGGCAGCGGCTCGCCGGGTTTTGTCCGTCCCGGATATCTCCAAACGCTTATAATTTTCAACTTTTGAACCATTACCCAAATTTCCTGGCTCCAGGTTTGTTTGCCATCTTTAGTTTTAATTAAAGCGGGCTGCATCATCGCTACGGTATTCGGCGCAATCCCCTCCTCTGTTCTTTTCGGCGAATTTAAAACTCGACGCACCCTTTGCTCGGATAATCCGTAAAATCTCATCTTTGCTTGAGCGTGTTTCGTCCACGAAATTTCTTTTGCGAATTTTAAAATCATTGTTATAATTATAACATTAGTATGAATAAATACATTAATTGGCTTTTGTTGGCCGCGATTGTTTCAGCGTCATTTTTTTTGATGCTCAACGCCTCTCTCCAGGAATCGGCCACAATGGATGAACTGGCGCACATTCCGGCCGGCTACGGCTACGTCAAATATCTGGATTATCGTTTAAATCCCGAACATCCGCCTTTGGTAAAAACTTTAGCCGCTTTGCCGTTATTATTTCACAAGTTGAATTTTCCGACTGACAAATCCGCTTGGCAAAATGACATTAACGGCCAATGGGAAGCCGGCAACCAATTTTTATATGAATCCGGAAACGACGCCGATAAAATTATCCAGTGGTCGCGTTTGGGCCCGATGCTTTTAACTCTCCTCTTAATAATTTTTATTTATATTTGGGGAAAAGAACTTATGGGCCGCTGGTGGGCGCTGTTTCCCGCTTTTCTCTTTTCCCTTTCTCCGACCGTACTTGCTCACGGCCATTATGTTACTACTGACCTCGGCGCGGCTCTGGGAATATTCATCGCCACTTATTATTTTGTAAAATTTCTCCTTGGGCCGTCGCAAAAATATTTAATTTTCGCCGGCTTGGCTTTCGGCGTCGCCCAATTGATGAAATTTTCTGCCGTGCTTTTAATTCCGTTTTTTATATTTTTAATCGTTATTTTTTATATCTGGAAAATTTATTACGACAAACAGCAAAATAAAGCTTTTCATTATATTAAAGCGCTTTTATTGATTTTTATTATCGGCTACGCCTTGGTCTACGCGGTTTATTTCTTGTTTACGATTAATTATCCGATTGAAAAACAGTTTGCCGACACAAAATTCACTTTAGCTTCTTTTGCCGGCGGCCCGGACGCAAATTGGGAAAGCTGTAAACTGAATTTACGATGTTTGGCGGAAATTAATATTTGGATGGCCAATAATAAAATTTTAAGGCCGCTTGGAGAATATATGCTCGGCGTTTTAATGGTGATGCAACGTTCATCCGGCGGTAATACCGGTTATTTCTTGGGCGAAGTTTCGGCAGTTGGTTGGTGGTATTATTTTCCAGTACTTTTTATTTTAAAAGAATCTATTCCGTCGCTGATATTAATTCTTCTTGCTTTTATTTTTGCTTCTTGGAGAATTGTTAAAAATGTCAAATGTCAAGTGTCAAATGTCAAATGTCGTTTAATGGACTATCTCGGTCTTCATTTCGCCGAATTCGCAATGATTTCATTTGTGATTTTCTATTGGCTTTACAGTATTAAAAGTCCGTTGAATATCGGTATTCGGCATATTCTGCCGACAATGCCGTTTATTTATATCTTAACTGCCGGCGCGATTAAAAAATGGATTAATGGCAAAAAAGCAAAAACTAAAAAAATTTTAATCGCCGTTTTAATGGTTTGGTATTTTGCCGAAACCTTGTTGGTTTATCCTCATTTTCTTTCTTATTTCAACCAATTCGCCGGCGGAACAAATAACGGTTATCGTTACGCCGTGGATTCTAACTACGACTGGGGTCAGGATTTGAAACGACTAGCTAAATGGGTGAATGATAGAAACAATGACAATGACTATAACAATGACATAAAAAAGATCGCCATTGATTATTTCGGCGGCGGCAACCCGAAATATTATTTGGGAGATAAAGCTGAATATTGGCAATCATCGAAAAATAATCCGAAATACGAAAATATTGGATGGTTGGCGATTTCAATTAATACTCTTCAAAACGCTTTTGGCGAACTTCATCCGGGCCAATCAAGAAGTCCGGAAAACGAATACCAATGGCTGAAAGAAATAAAAAATCCGTATCAGCCGGATTTTAAAGCGGGTAAATCAATATTTATTTACAAACTATAAAATTTTACTTAAGTTTGTAATATGCTCTATTCTCCACTCTTAAATCGATATACTCTATTTTACTAAATCCGATTTTTTTGATGGAATCCAAAGCGGCTAAGGCGAATTCCGAATTAATTCTTAAGCTGAAATGGATTTTCGGCATTAACGGCGAATCGGTAACAACTTCTTGAAGTTTAAGATTTTCCAATTTCAGCGATTTTATTTTCAAATCCGATTTTTCAAGAATTTCAAAAATTTTAAACAAATTAGAAAGAAATTTTTCTTCAAGAACCGGTTCGCCGAGATTTAAGGAACGGCCGGAAAAATCATCTACTTTATTTATCAATTGCCCTTCCGCCTTCAACGCTTCCGAAAAAATAACACCCTTTTTATCAAACCACCAGCATGCTGACTCACGCAGACTATTTCCGCGTAGTTCCGCGTTATCTTCCGCGTAGTTCCGCGTTATGAAGCACCAAATGCCAAATCGCTCTCTTTCCGAAACGCTGATTTTTATTTCCCGTCCCAAATAATGCTTTTCGATTTTCAATTCCGCGATTTGATGATAATTTTTTATAAACTCAGCGGATTTTTCCGATTTCCAAATCAAAATATTTTCAGGGCCCAAAAATTCGGCAATTTTTGATTGGTTGGTAAAGAAATTTTTAAGATTTTCTTTTAATTTCTGAACGTCCGATGTCAAATTTCGGTCGTCGGACGACCGAAATATTGAAATGTTTTTAATTTGAAATAGCGGAGAATAAACGATCAAATACCCCGCGCCGATGAGCAAAACAAAAAAAGCCGCTAATCCCGCGTAAATCTTGATTTTTAACATCCGCTTTCTTCTCCGCTCCGATTTTTCGTCAAAATATATGCTGCTTTTCATAATTGAATTTTAAGGTTTGAATATTGTTCCAATTCTTTTGTTTTCAAAGGATCTCAGAATAATATCTTTTTTAGAACCGGGAAGAAGTTTTACTTTTACGCCGGAACGCCACAGTTGTTTTGCTATTCTTACCTTACTTCTCATACCCCCTCTTTTTCCGGAAAAAATATTATCTTTGATATATTGGTTGGCCTGATTAAAACTAATCTCTGAAATCACCTTTTTTGTTTTATAATTCATAAGGCCTTTCTCTTTAATGAGAATAAAAAGAATATCTGCATCAACAAGCGACGCGATATCGCGCGCCAAAATATCATTGTCGGAAAATTCTTTCAAAGCGTCGATTTCCTCGCTTGTTACCGCATCATTAGCATTGATTATTGGCACAATACCTCTTTTTAGGGCTTCTTTCAGGGTTTTACCCACATATTCACGCCTCTTGTCCTTAAAATCTTGATGAGTATAAAGAAATTGCGCTATTTCCTGCTTAAAAACACCAAAAAACTTAGAATAAATACTCATTAATTTTGGCTGACCGATACTTGCTTTTAGATTTTCCGGATAAGCTTTATTGCCACAGCTCGCTATCGCTCCTGACGTAATAATCAAAACGCTGTGCCCTATTTTCATAAGTTTACAAACTTGGTTTGTAATATTTAAAATAACATCTTTTTTGATTTTCGAATTTCTATCAGTTAGAACAGCGCTTCCTATTTTTATTACTATTTTCATCTTTTTAAAATATATGTCATTTTGGATCATGGATTTAATTTTATAATTATAAAGCGCCTAAAACAAGCGGGAAACTATTCTCTTATTCGCGCGAATTAGACCATAAGGAATAAACTACTAAACATTTCGACATTCTCGAAAATATTGATTGGCCGCGAAATTTTTAAAACTAAATCTTTTGCGTATACGCGCACTTAGGATAATTTGAGCAACCTAAAAATTTACCAAATTTTCCATCTCGTTCTACAAGAACGCCGCCGCATTCGGGACATTTTAAACTTGTTTCATTTTGGGGCTTACTATCAAATCCTTTATTTTCTGCTTGATGAATATATTTAATTAAATCAAATGAGTTAATAAGAATAATTGGCTTATCTTTCGCGAAATTTTCTGCCTCGGGCGTGAATTTATTAGTTGTAATATACCAAGCCTCGCCATTTACCAAATGATCAGCAATCGCTCCATAAAATTCCCGCACCTCCGGAGAACCTACCTGATGTTCCGAGAAATACTTTTTGCATTGAATATAGTGTTTCTTACCATCCCTTTCAGCTATTACATCCACTCCTCCATCATGCGATCCGCCAGTTGCTTCCGTTTTATAACCAAGCCTCCGAAATAGATCAGCGATATATTCTTCAAATTCTGATGGTTTCATACCGCGTAACCATCGAATTAAATCTTGATCGGATCGCCATTTTTCGCCTTTTGCAAATTTTTGTCTAATGCGCCAATTATTTATTTCTAAATCGAGCCAGTAAAAAAATAATCTGATAATCAGAATGGCGAGAAGAATAACCAAAAGTGGCCACAGCTCTTTTACTATTGGCCACGTCGCTTTTAAAATTTGCCAGTAATCAATTTTCATAAATTTATTCGTCTAATTTTCTTGTTGGATAATTTCCAAAATCTCCTTCGAGTCGCGTGGATTATTCAATTTTCTTGAATCCTAAGTACTTTTGCAAAACTTTCGGCATTAAAACCGAACCGTCTTTTTGTTGGTAATTTTCAATGATGGCGATAAGCATTCTGCCAATTGCGAAAGCGGTGCCGTTTAGGGTGTGAACGTAATTAGGTTTTAGGTTTTGGGTTTTAGGTTTTAGGGGTTTATAACGGATATTTAATCTTCGGGCTTGGAAATCGGTGCAATTGGAAGTGGAGTGAGTTTCACGATACTGGCCCTTGCCGTTGTTTTGGCCCGGTAGCCACGCCTCAATATCATAAGTGGAAGCCGACGGCTGAGCTATATCGCCCGTGCAAAGCTGAACAACCCGATAAGGGATTCCTAATTCCCGCATTAATTCTTCCTCAATTTTCAGCATTAACAGATGTTCTTTTAATGAATTTTCTGGAAGTGAAAATATAAACATTTCTATTTTATCAAATTGATGAACCCTTAAAATGCCTTTGGTGTCTTTTCCATAAGAACCAGCTTCGCGGCGAAAACAGGTTGAAAAAGCCACATATCTTTTGGGCAAATCTTTTTCTTCAAAAATCTCATCGCTATGCATCGGGCCGAGAGACTGCTCGGAAGTTCCAACCAAAACCAAATCATCGTCTCTTAAAAAATAAACTTCCTCGTCTAACATTGAACTTTGAATATATCCCATTCCTTTCATCATTTCTTCTTTAATCATCACCGGCGGAATAATCGGCGTAAATCCATGTTTGGCCGCTGTGTCTAATGCTAATTTAATCAAAGCGAATTCCAAAAGCGCCGCTTGATTTTTTAAATAACCGAAGCGGCTTCCTGAAACTTTTGAAGCGCGTTTAATGTCAATTAAATCCAATTTTTCGGCGAGCTCCAAATAATCTTTCGGTTCAAAGTCAAAGCTTAACTTTTCACCCACTTCGCGTAAAACAATATCTTCGCTTTCATTTTTGCCTACCGGTACGTCTTCTAACGGCAAATTCGGCAATTGGTATAAAATTTTCTGACGTTCGGTTTCAACTTGCTTCAATCTTTCTTCCAGATTTTGAATTTTATTTTTTAATTCTTTTGCTTCATTGATTTTACGCTCTTCGGAAAGCTTCTTCTGTTCTGCCCGCAAATCATCGGTTTCTTTGACCAACTCTCGCCATTCATTATCCAAAACCAAAAAATCATCCACTAATTGAGGATTTACATTTTTGGCGGCAACGCCTTTTTTGACTTCTTCCGAATTTTGACGGATAAAATTAATATCTAACATATTATTTTGGCTTTAATGTCGGAAATATGATTACTTCTTTGATGTTGCGGTTTTTGGTAATTAAAGAGACCGTGCGATCTATGCCGATGCCGAGACCGGCCGCCGGCGGCATACCATATTCAATCGCCTCCAAAAAATCTTCGTCCAGCCGCGAAGCTTCCTTGTCGCCCTTATGATATTTTTTTTCTTGCTCCTTCATTCGCTCGCGCTGATCTATCGGGTCGTTTAATTCGGAAAAACCATTAACGATTTCCATACCATCCACTATCAACTGAAATCTTTCAGTCAATTCAGGATTATCCGAACAAGACTTCGCCAAAAGCGAAATTGATTTCGGGTAATGAGTGACAAAGGTCGGTTTAATGATTTTCGGCCGTGCTTCTTTTTTAAAAATTTCGTCAATCTCTTCCGGCTTTAAATCTTTAAGGTCGCGTTTGGTATATTTTTTAATAACTTGTCCGTAAGTGATTTTCTCCCATTTTCCGGGAATAAATTTTTTAAGAAGTTTTTCTGTAAATTTCATTAATCCTTCCCAATTCTGATAAGCCCAGTAAAGTTCCAGCATGGTAAATTCAGGGTTGTGTTCCCGATCAATGCCCTCGTTTCTAAAAACCCGTCCGATTTCAAAAATTTTTTCAAAACCGGCAACCAATAGTCTTTTTAAATAAAGCTCGGGCGCGATTCTCAAATAAAAATCGCAGTTTAAAGCGTTGTGATGGGTGATAAAGGGCCGCGCCAAAGCGCCGCCGGCCAAAGATTGTAAAATTGGCGTTTCCACCTCCAAAAAACCGTCTTTTGACAAATCGGTTCTTATTTTTTGAACGATTTCCGAGCGCTTCTGTATGCTTTCTTTTATTTGCGGATTTAAGATGATATCCAAATACCGCTTACGATATCGTTCTTCAACGTCTTTAAGTCCGTGCCACTGACTCGGCAATGGCCGCAAGCTTTTAACAATAATTTCGGCTTTTTTTACATCAACGCTTTTTTCGCCTTTTAAAGTTTTAAAAAGCGGACCGCCGATTTCCAAAAAATCGCCGATATCCAAATTTTGCTTCAGAACTTTAAAATTCGCAAGATTATTTTTTTTAAGAACGGCTTGAATTTTGCCTTCATTCCCCTTTGAGGCCGATCCGCTCCCATCTTTTATATCAATAAAAATCAGGTTGCCCTGGTCACGCAAACCGATTATCCTGCCGACGAGAAAAATCGATTTTTTAGCGGCCGATAATTGATTGAATTTTTTAAGAGCTTCGGCGACGGAAAGCGTTCGCCTAATTTTTGACGGATAAGGGTCAATGCCCGCCTGAATAAGGTTTTCCAACTTACACTGTCTTTCTTTAATAATGTCTTCGAGCATGCTACTCTATTTTTATTATTTTATAATCAACTTCTCCATTAGGCGTATTAATCTCAACTTTGTCTCCGATTTTTCCGCCCAAAAACGCTTTGCCCAACGGCGACTCGTTGGAAATTAAATTCGCTTCCGGCCGCGCTTCTTTTGAACCGACAATCGTGTATTTAAACATCTTACTTCCTTTTTGAACTTCAATAGTTGAGCCAATATTTACCTTGTCTTTATAGACGCTCTTTTTAATCAAAACCGCGTTTCTGATTATTTTTTCCAATTCAAAAATCCGGCTTTCAAGTTTGGTTTGGGATTCTTTGGCATCAGCGTATTCCGAATTCTCCGAAAGGTCGCCGTATTCTTTGGCGCGTTTTAATCGTTCGGCAATTTCCTGACGGCCTTCTTTTTTAAAAGACTCCAATTCCTTTTTTAATTCCTCTAAACCTTCTTTGGTAAGATGATGTTGCATAATTATTTTATTTTATATTTATTTGTTATTATCCACCATTTTATTTTCACCACTTCCAACAAAACCTGAATATACGCCGATGCTTTGACATACGAAAACGGATTATTCACCCAGACAACGGGAATTTCTTTAATTTTATAGCCGAATTTTTTCGCCAAAGCCAAAATTTCAACGTCAAACCCCCAACGGCTGATTTTTATTAAGGGAAAAATTTTCTCGGCCGCTTCTTCGGTAAACGCTTTAAAACCGCACTGGGTATCCCAAATTCCGGGCAAAAGCATAAATTGAATAAATAAATTGCCAAGATTGCCCGCCAGCCTTTTATACCATGGTTGAGATGGAATTAATTTAGCGCCTTCAATGTCTCGGGAACCGATTACGATATCATATCCTATTTTATTCCGCGTAGTTCCGCTTCTACAAAAATAAGGAATCATTTTATTGAATTGGTCGATTGAAGTGGAATTATCCGCATCCGTGAAAATCCGGATTTCACCCTTTGCTTCAAGCATCCCCTTTTTTACCGCCGCTCCTTTGCCCGGAATATGACATTCTATTAATTTTAAATTTTCAATCAAATGCGAAAATCTTTCAACGACTGCCGGCGTGGCATCGGTGGAATTATTATCAACAACAATAATTTCATAAGAAAAATCCGCGCTTTTAAGATGCTTGTCAATATCAATTAAAGTCAGCGGCAAACGCTTGGCCTCGTTATAAGCAGGAATGATGACGGAAAGATAAGGTTTCATTTTAATAAGAATATTCTATGCGGTCAATGGTTAATAGTCAATTGTTAATGGTTAATATCTGTGATCCCTTTTCGGTAATCGCGATTGTATGCTCAAAATGAGCCGATAAAGAGCCGTCTTCTGTCGCCCAACTTTCGTCCGGACGTTGGATAATTTTTCCGGAACCAATGGAGAACATCGGTTCAATTGCCAAAACCATTCCTGGTTCCAATTTAATCCCGCTTGCCTTTTTGCCAAAATTATAAATCACGGGGTCTTCGTGAAGTTCTCTACCGATACCATGGCCGGTTAAATCTTTTATTACTTTTAATCCGTTATCCTCCGCGGTTTTTTCAATAATCCAGCCGATATCGCCCAAAGTTCTTCCCGGCTTCGCCATTTTAATCGCTTTTTTTAAAGCCGATTCGGTTGTTTCAATTAAATGTTTTGTTTCTTTGGAAATCTCGTCAATACCAATAGTAATCGCGGCGTCAGCAAAAAAACTTTGGTACTCAATTCCAAAATCAATTTTCAAAACATCGCCGTTTTGAAGTTTATAATCCGAAGGCAAACCGTGAACAATTACGTCGTTAATCGAAGCGCAAATTGAGCCGCCAAACGGTTTTGAGGCGTTATCCGGTTGATAACCCAAAAAAGCAGGTCTGGCTTTGTATTTTTTAGCAAGCTGAAAAGCTAATCTATCTAAATGTCTTAAACTAACTCCGACTTTTACTTCTTTTTTAACGGTTTCCAAAATTTTCGCCAAAATTTTGCCGGCTAAGACGATTTTTTTAATTTCAGAAAAAGAATAAGTATTGACCATTCTAAGTTAAATAAGAAGATATTTTTTTATGAACTTTTTCCGGCAAGGACTCGCCATTAATATCAATAATTTTATAACCGCGTTTTTTCAATTCTTTTTGAATCGGCAATGTTCTTTCCCGATATTCTTTTAATCTTACTTTAATGATTTCCGGTTTGTCTAATGTCCGGCGATAAAGTTTTCCGCCGCAAAACGGACACTTTGAAACTTTTAAACTTTTAAACTTTAAAACTTTATTTAATATCTGAGTCCCGCAAACCGAGCACATTAAACGATTGCCGTTTCTTTTGATTGAATTTTTATCGGAAATATCAATATTAAAAACAAAAACATTTTTCTTGCCGTAATATTTTTCTAAAATATCAATTAAACCCCTTGTTAATTTTCGCGTCTGTTTCGTGTTTTTTTTAATTTTCGCGTCTGTTTCGTGTTTTATGCCAAAGGTTTCGTAAAACGTCCGGGGGGAGCCGCTAAAGACAATACCAAAACCAATTTTAACCAACTGGCGAGTTTTTTCGCTTACAATTTTAAAAACCCAAGAAGGATCGCATAAAATTCCGGAATCAAATAATTCGCGCTGTTTTTGAATTATTTTATTTTTTTTATTTTTTGAATTGTGAACAACTCGTTCAATGTATTTCCCTGTGTCAAAATGAATCAACCCGAATTTATCGGCTAAAAGCTTAGCCTGAGTTCCTTTACCGGAGCCCGGAGGACCATACATTATGATTGCTATCATTATTAGTTTATAAAGTTGAAAGTTATAATGTTATAAAGTGTTTTAATCCGCGACTTTATAAACTTTATGAACTTTATGAACTTTTAACTTTTACTATATTTCCTCATACTCCCTCATCACTAATTGCGAATTAATCTGCCTAATTGTTTCCAAAGCCACCGAAACAACAATCAACAGCGCCGTGCCGCCGATGGTTAAAATAGTAATACCGGTAACCATCTGCGTTAAATTCGGCAAAATTGCCACCAATCCTAAAAATATCGCTCCAGAAAGAGTCAAGCGGCTAATGATTTTAGAAAGAAAACCTGAAGTTGAATCGCCCGGCCTGATACCCGAAATAAAACCGCCGGCGCGTTGGAGATTTTTTGAAATTTCTTTCGGATCAAAAGTGACGGCCGTGTAAAAATAAGTAAAAATAACCACCAATCCGAAATAAAACAAACTGTAAAGATATAGATTATTAAAAACATTATTAACCAAATCAATAAGCTTAAGAGATAAATCTTTGGAAAAAATCGACACTGCCTGCGCGAAAAATTGCGGAAAAAGCAAAATAGAAATGGCAAAAATTATGGGAATCACGCCGGCTTGATTGACTTTGAGCGGCAAATAACTCGAGGAGCCGCCGTACATTTTCATTCCCCTGACGCGCTTGGCGTAAGCAATCGGAATTTTTCTCTCCCCTTCGTTAATAAAAACCACACCGGCAATTACTAAAATCGCCACAATAATAAAAACAATATAAGTCGGCAAAATCGCCGGATCATAGGCGGTAATTGCCTGCCAAACAGTTGTTGGCAAACCGCTGACAATGCCGGCAAAAATAATCAAAGAAATACCATTGCCAATTTTTTGTTCGGTTATTAATTCCCCGAGCCAAACCAAAATTATGGAACCAGCGGAAATAATAACGACATTTCTTATTAAATCAAATAACCCTAAAACCGGCAACGCTCCTTGAGAAATCAAAAGATTTAAAAAACCGTACGATTGAAGACCTGCCAAAGGAACGGTCAAGTAGCGAGAATAACGATTAAATTTCGCTTTGCCGACAGCGCCTTCTTCGTGATACATCGCTTTCAATTTCGGGAAAATCATTGTCAAAAGCTGCATAATAATGGTGGCTGTAATGTAAGGAGCCACCCCCAACATAACAATTGATAAATTAGCCAAAGCGCCGCCGGAAAAAAGATTCAAAAAACCGAATAATTGATTGGAGGCGAAAAACTCCTTTAAGCGCAAAATATCAACGCCGGGAACGGGAATTACCGCCAAAGCGCGGAAAGACAGCAACAAAAAAGCCACCACTAAAATTTTATTGCGCAATTCTTTGATTTTGAAGATTTGAAGAAACTTATTCATGAAATTTAAAACTTAATTCATTATTCATAATTCATAATTCACGAAACACTGCCGCCGGCGGATTCTATTTTTTTCTTGGCGCTTTTTGAAATTTTTAATCCTTCAATTTTAATTGGCTTTTTAATCGCGCCTTTGCCTAAAATTTTAACCTCTTTGTCGGACTTTCTAATCAAGCCCGCTTCCAGGATGGTTTTCATATTAATTACGTCGCCTTTCATTTTTTCTAAATTGCCCAAATTCAAAACAATCGGTTTTATTTTCAGCGACTTAAACTTATGCCCTCGAAGCTTCGGCAACCGTTGAATTAAATCCCGCTCGGCGGGACGAATGACATGACCAGCGCGCGATTTCTGGCCTTTTTGCCCTCGACCAGAATAAGTGCCGCGCTTACCGCCGCGTCCAATACGCTTTTTGTTTTTTGATTTAGTTGTTGGCTTAAGTTGATGAAGTTGCATATAAAACTATTGAAAGATTGCTAATTGAAAGATTTAAAGATTAATTTTTCAATTTTTCAATCTTGCAATTTTTTAATTTTTTCAGGGCTTCTATCGTCGCCATCGCATTAGTTAGTTTATTTTTCGTTCCGCCCAAACACTTTGCTGTCGCGTCTCTTACCCCGGCTAAAAGCAAAACTTGTCTTACCGCTCCGCCGGCTTTAAGTCCATGACCCGCCTTGGCGGGCTTAATAATAACTTTCGCGGCGCTGAATTTCGCTTCAGATTCGTAAGGAATAGTTCGTTTTTCCAAAAAAACCGTTATTAGATGTTTTCTGGCGTCTGTTTTGGCTTTATCAATGGCTTGCGCGACATCCAATCCCTTAGCTATCCCCACGCCAACTCTTCCTTTTTCATCGCCGATAATAACGGTCGCTCGAAAACGAAATCGCTTGCCGCCGGCAACCACACGCGTAACCCGACGCATATCCAATACTTTTTCCTTATATTCGCTTTTCTTTTTAAATTCTCGCATAGTAAAATACTTATAATTGCAGTCCTTCTTTTCTTGCCCCTTCCGCCACGGCTTTGACTCGACCGTGATATTTATAATTTCCCCGATTAAAAACCGCTTTTCCAATGCCTTTTTCGACGGCTTTTTTCGCAATCAATTCCCCTAACTGCCCAGCCAAAGCAACCTTTGACTCTTGACTTTTAATCTTTGACTTTTTAATTTCTCTGCTGGAGGCGCCAACCAAAGTCTTTCCCTTTTCGTCATCAATCAATTGTACATAAGTATAACGATTAGACCGGAAAACCGAAAGCCGCGGCTTTTCGGCGGTTCCATGGATTTTTGCTCGTGTCCGTTTCTTTCTTCGCTCTCTTATTTTATTTAATACCTTGGTTTTAGTCATGAATAAAATTTAATTTGATTTTTACATTTATTTAGCCGCTCCGGCCACCTTCTTTCCGGCTTTTCGACGGATTACTTCACCTTGATATTTAATACCCTTCCCTTTATACGGTTCCGGTTTCTTTAAAGCTCTTATTTTAGCCGCCGTCTCGCCGACTAGAGATTTATCGATTCCTGAAACTTTAATGGTATTTTTTTCAACGGAAATTTTAACGCCTTCCGGAGAGACAAATTTTACCGGATGAGAATAACCTATATTCAACACTAAAATATCGCCTTCCATATTCGCTTTAAAACCGACGCCTTCAATTTCCAGAATTTTATTAAATCCCTGAGCAACACCGATAACGGCATTAAAAGTTAACGCTCTTATAGTTCCCCAATTGGCTCTGGCCTGTTTTGAATCATTTTCCGGAGCAAATGAAATAGTTTTGTCTTCCGATTTAACTTTTATATAAGGAAGAATTTTTAAACTAAGAACGCCGCTGGCGCCTTTTAATTCCAAAAAACCGCCGTTTATTTTAAACTCGACGTTATCGGGAATAATTATTGGTTTTTTGCCGATTTTACTCATACGAAGTTTTCTTACGAAAGTACGAAATTGTACGAATGTACGAAAGTTAGTTTTCGTATTTTTCGTATGTTTTCGTATTTTCGTATGCTCTTACCATATCTCAAACAACATCTCTCCGCCGACTTTTATTTTCCTCGCCTCTTTGCCGGTTATAATTCCTTTCGGCGTTGAAACAACCGACAAACCATAACCGTGCTTTGTGGCTCTGATATCTTTGTAACCGATATAAATTCGGCGCGACGGTTTACTGATAAATTTAATTCCGCTTATCGCTTTTCCTTCGTTGTAATATTTTAATTCAATCTCCATCACTCGCTTCGTTCCTTTTCCTTTTTTATCAAAATCTTTTATATAATTATTTTCTTTTAAAACTTCAAGAATCCGCTCATCCATTTTTGAATAATGGATTTTAACGCTTTCTTTTTTTACCGCCTGGGCGTTTTTAAGTTTTATTAATAAATCTGTATACATAGCGAAATTTCATTTCGCTAATTAAGAATTTAGAATTATAAATTCAGAATTAGCGTTTTAATATTTTTTAAATTATTCATTTTAATTCTTAATTCTGCATTCTTAATTCTTAATTAGAATAATCGAGAATTTATTCTCGAATTATTCTTTACCATGATGCCTTCTTCACCCCGGGTATCTCGCCCTTTGATGCCATTTCTCTGAAACAAATTCTGCACAATCCGAAATCGCGAAGATAACCGCGCTTTCGACCGCACTTAAAACAACGATTAACAATTCGCGTTGAATACTTTGGTGTTTTTTTCGCTCTGGCGATTACTGATTTTTTAGCCATGTTTTTTTAACGGTATTCCCAACAATCTGTATAATTTTATCGCTTCTTCTTTTGTTTTAGCCTTAATTACAATACTAATTTCCAGTCCAAAGTCAACTTTGGAATTTTCAGGATTGATTTCCGGAAAAACAGTATGCTCTTTCAAGCCGACTGACAAATTCCCTTGAGCATCCATGTTTTTAAGATCAATCCCTTGAAAATCCCTAACTCGCGGAAAAACCATTTTAATCAATTTTTCAAGAAAATCATACATTCTTCCGCGGCGAAGAACGGTTTTTAAACCGACAATCTGCCCCATTCGAATCTTAAAACCGGCAATTGATTTTTTTGCCTTGCAGACGGCCGGTTTCTGACCGGTAATCAAAGAAAGATCTTTTATCAGTTCCGGCAAAATTTTCTCTTCAAAATTAGGTTGCTGCGACAATCTTCCTACGCCAACACCGACAACGATTTTTTCTATTACCGGAGCTTCCAGATTATTTTTATAACCCAACTCTTCTTTTATTTTTTTAATTATTGATTTATCCATAAAAAATTTCATTATATTACCGCTCCGCATTTCTTACATATTCTCTCTTTTTTTTCATTACCCAAACGATAGCCGGTTTTTACGGAATTGCCGCAACCCGAACAAACCAACATCGCATTGGAAACATAAATCGGCCGTGGCACCAAAACCGTTTGGCCTTTTTCTCCTTGCTTTTTCGGTTTAACGTGTTTTTTATAAACATTCAAACCGTCAATCAAAATTTTGTTTTTAACCGGAAAAACCTTTAAGACCTTTGCTGATTTTCCTTTATCTTTACCGGCAATTATTTTAACTGTGTCTCCTTTTTTTATTCGCATATTCGTATATTCGTATAAATTCGTTATTCGGTGATTTATATTATTTCTTCCGCCATTGTTGCTATTTTTTCGAAACCTTTTTCTTTAATTTCCCGAGGAATCGGTCCGAAAATTCTGGTGGCTCGCGGTTCTTTTTTAGCGTCGATTAAAACCGCGGCATTCTCATCGAATCTGACGCACGAACCGTCCCGACGGCAAAAAGTTTTTTTCTGCCTGACAATTACCGCCTTAACTATTTCTTTTTTCTTAATCGGTTTTCGGGGCTCGGCTTTTTGCACCGAAGCAACGATAATATCGCCGATTTCGGCGTATCGGCGCCTCGTTCCTCCCAAAACCCTGAAACAACGGATTATTTTCGCTCCGGAATTATCGGCTACTTTTAATATTGAACGTTCTTGAATCATTTTATTTAGGTGTTAGGTGTTAGGTGTTAGGTGTTAGAAATTCTCTAAAACCTAAAAACTAAAACCTAAAAACTTATTGTTTCCCAATAATTCTCCATCTTTTATCTTTGCTGATCGGCCTTGTTTCTTCAATGATTACTTTTTCTCCGGCCTTATATTCGTTTTTTTCGTCATGCGCCTTAAATTTCCGCGTTACTTTATAATATTTATGATATATCGGATGTTTTTTAAGACGCGTTACAGCCACAACTCTGGTTTTATTCATTTTATCGGAAACTATTGTTCCTTGTAGTGTTCTTTTCATAAAATATGATTGAAAGATTGCTGATTTAAAGATTGAAAAATTAATCTTTCAATTAGCAATTTTGCAATTATCAATTACTTTATATTAATGATTGTCATTATTCGCGCTATTATTTTCTTTGTCCCGTTTATTTCTTTAATATTTTTAACTTTACCCTGCGCCAAATCAAACTTCAATTTTCTTAATTTCTCGCGATAGTCCAATAATTCTTTTTGAAGCTCGATCAATGGCTTATTTTGAAATTGTTGAAATTCTTGTTTTTTCATTTTGAAATTATTCTTGTTTTCACGGGTAATTTATGGCCGGCTCTTCTTAAAGCCTCTTCGGCTAATTCTTTATTGATTCCGTCAATTTCAAATAAAATCCTTCCGGATTTTACCGGAAAAACATAATACTCAACCGCTCCTTTGCCGCCGCCCATGGTAACTTCCGGCGGTTTCTTGGTTATCGGCTTGTCAGGAAAAATTCTTATCCACATTTTGCCGCCTTTCTTGGTAAAATGAGTTATGGCTTTTCTGGAAGCTTCAATTTGTCTCGAATTAATCCAGTCGCTTTCCAACGCCTGAAGCCCAAAACTCCCAAAAGACAAGGTGGTGCCTCTTGTTTCAATTTTTCTGTTCAGCGATCTTCCTTTCTGCCATTTTCGATGTTTAACTTTTTTTGGTATTAACATGCGATTTTTATATAAATTTTAGAGCGGAGCGATAAAAATTTATCTATATTATTTTTAAATTTAATCATTGGTTTTTTAATTTATTAATTCAAAATTAGTTTCGCAAAATATGTGCGGGGTAAGGTTTGGTTACTGTAATTATTGCGGCTCCGCCTTATAATTCCAGACCAAGCCCTTATATATCCAAACCTTTACGCCTATGGTTCCAAAAGTCGTAAAAGCGGTTACTTCGCCGTAATCGATATTCGCCCGAAGCGTCTGAAGAGGCAACTTCCCCTTTTCCAGATGTTCGTCTCTGGCGATTTCAGCTCCACCCAATCGTCCCGAAAGTCTGATTTTTGCTCCTTGGACTTCTTTATTCTGAAGAATTTGCTCTAAAGTTTTTTTCATAATCCGCCGAAAAGGCAACCGTTTTTCCAAATCCCAAGCGATATTTTGAGCAATAACATTGGCTGAAATTTCCGAACGCTTCAATTCTTCAATATTTAAACTTAAAGATATCGGACTTGAAACGCCTTTTTTTTCTCTTAATTTTATCAGTTTGTTTTCCAATAATTTGGTCAATTCCTCAATTCCTTTTCCTCCTCGGCCGATAATCAGTCCCGGACGGCTGGCTTTTATAAAAATTCGATAATTATTATTGCCCGTTTTTTCTATTAAAATTTTATCGATGCCGGCGGCATTGATTTTTTCTTTAATAATTTCCCTGATTAGAACGTCTTCTTCCAGCGAATTTTTAAAATCCAATCTTTTGGGAAACCAATTTGCCAACCATCCTCTGGTAATTCCCGTTCTAAATGAATCTGGTCTAATTTTTTGTCCCATAATTATTTATATGCTTTTTCTTCTAAACATCTTTTTCATAAAACCGGGTTTTTCAATTGGTTTTATTTTATCTCTTTCCGTTATTTTGGGCTTTTCAATATCTGTTTCTTTTTTTATTTTTTCAATTTTTTCTTTCTTTGAAATTTTTTCGGGTTTTACGATTTTAAAACGCGGCGCTTTTAATTTTTCCGATTCAGCCAAGACCAAAGTAATGTGGCTGCTCTTCTTCTGAAGCGGCGTTGCCCGACCCATAGCCCTCGGCAAAAATCTTTTCAACATCGGTCCTTGGTCTACTCTGATTTCCTTGATAAAAAGATTATCTGCGTTCAATTGGCTGTTGTGCTTGGCATTAGCGACCGCTGACCGAAGAAGCTTGATAATCGGTTCGCCTGCTCTTTTCGGACTTATTAAAAGCTGAGCCTCGGCCTCATTGACAGATAAGCCTTTCAAGGAACTGGCGACCAACCGCGCTTTCCGCGGAGCGATATGTAAATATTTTAATCTGGCTGTTTGAGTCTTCATAATATCATTTTTTTGTTTCTGTTGTTTTCTTTTCCAATTCTTTCTGCATCTTACCGCCGTGCCTGGTAAATTTTCTGGTCGGCGAGAATTCTCCAAGCCGATGACCAATCATTTCTTCGACAATTCTCACTGTAATAAAATCTTTTCCATTATGAACCGCAAAAACAAAACCGACCATTTCCGGTGAAATTTCCGAATCACGCGACCAAGTTTTAATAGCGGACTTATCGCCCGGCTTCAGATTAGCTATTTTCTTTAATAATTTTGGATCAACATACGGACCCTTTTTAGAACTTCTGCTCATAATTATTTCCTTTTCTTAATAATATATTTACCGCTTAATTTCTTTTTCTTCCGCGTTTTTCTGCCTCCCGTAATTTTACCCCATTTTGTTTTCGGCTTCCGAGTACCGCGCTGCGTTCTTCCCTCGCCGCCTCCGTAAGGATGATCGCAAGGATTCATCGCCGAACCCCGAACCGTCGGTCGAATACCCAAATGCCGTGAACGGCCGGCTTTGCCGATCGTAACCAAATTATGGTCGGGATTTGAAACCTGTCCCAATGAAGCAAAATTATTCCAATGAATTTTCCGGATTTCTCCCGAAGAAAGTTTTAAATTGGTAAAACCGTTTTCTTGAGCCAAAACTTCAGCGTAAGAACCAGCGCTTCTCGCCAACTGTCCGCCCTTGCCTTTGCTCAATTCCACATTGTAAACCAAATAACCGACCGGAATATTTTTCAACAACAACCTGTTCCCTTCTTTAAGAGCCGCGTTTTCCGAAGCAATAATTTCATCGCCGACTTTAATGTTTTTTGAACATAAAATATAGCGCCGCTCTCCGTCGCGGTAAAGCAAAAGGGCGATGAAAGCCGTTCGATAAGGGTCATATTCCAGCGTTTCAATTTTTGCCGGAACATCCAGTTTATCTTGCTTGAAATCAATAATTCTGTAAAGTTTTTTATTGCCGCCGCCCTGATGCCTCATGGTAATTCTGCCTTGGTTGTTTCTGCCCGAATGTTTTTGCAGTTTTTTAGTTAAACTCTTGAACGGCTCAACCGCGCTTAAAACGCCGTAATCAACGGTGGTCATCTGCCTTCTTGATGGAGTTGTCGGTTTATAAGTTTTCATAAATTTTTACGCGGGCATAATATCAATTTTATGGCCTTCTTTCAATGTTACAATCGCTTTTTTATAAGTCGACGTTTTTCCCAAACTGCGGCCCAATCTTTTTGATTTGCCTTTGGTATTTATAATATTGACATCGTTCACTTTTACTCCATAAATTGATTCAATCGCTTTTTTGGTTTCCGACTTATTGGCTTTTTTATCGACGATAAAAATATACTTGTTAAAACCCGATAAATCCCCGGCTTTTTCGGTAATCCACGCTTGCTTTATCAATGATGATGGTTTGGTATTCATATTATTTATAGTGTTTTTCCATTTCCTTTATTGATTCTTTTTCCAAAATAATATTTTTCGCTTTCAATAAGTCGTAAACATTTAAAGAAAATGAACCGATGGCGTCAACTTTTTCAATATTTCTAACCGCTCGATGAACGCTTCCGTTAATGGAAGCGGAAACAAGAAGCGTTCGCGATCTTAAATCGCTGATATTTTTTAAAATTTCTTTCCACTTTCCGGTTTTTTGGGCGTCTCTGTCAAATTGTTCAATTATTTTTACCTCGCCGTCCTTAAATTTTCTGGAAAGAACGCTAAAAATAGCCAACCTGTTCATTTTTTTATTTATTTTTTTGGTGAAAACCCTTTCTTTGTTTGGACCATGCGTAACGCCTCCGCCTTTCCAAATGGGCGAACGAATAGAACCGTGCCTCGCTCGGCCGGTGCCCTTTTGTTTCCAAGGCTTTTTGCCGCCGCCGGACACCTCGCCTCTGCCCTTAGCGTGAGCTAACGGCTGGCGACGATTTCCCAATTGAGTCATCAAAGCCTGATGAACCAAATCGGGATTCCATTTTACCGCGAATATCCTATCTGGCAAATCTATCGCACCTGCTTTTTCATTTTTTTGATTATATAAATTAACTGTCATACTGATTAATTTCCAACAGTGTTCCCCTCATTCCCGGCACCGCGCCTTTAATCATCAAAATATTGTTTTCTTTATCCACGCCGGCAATTTTTAAATTTTTAACCGTTATTCGTTCCTGTCCCATTCGACCGGCCATTTTTTTCCCGGGCATTACCCGTTGCGGCGCCGTGGCGCCAATTGAACCGGGCGCTCGATGGCGATTTTTTTGGCCGTGAGTTTTCGGTCCGCCATGAAAACCGTGGCGCTTAACGACTCCTTGAAATCCCTTACCTTTATTTAAGCCGCTGATTTTTACTTTGCCACCGTCTTCAAATTGACTGACATCCAAAACATCGCCTACTTTTGGTAACTGGTAACTGGTAATTGGTAATTGTTTAATCCGAAATTCGCGGACATGCTGAAAATTGCCCAAATTTTTAAATTGGCCTTGCTGCGGTTTTTTGATGTTCTTTAATTTTTTCGTTCCGAATCCAACCTGAACCGCTTCATAACCGTCTTTTTCCTTTGTCCTGATTTGCGTTATCGTTATCGGTCCCGCTTGAATCAACGTTACCGGAATCACTTCATCATCTTTCCAAATCTGCGACATTTTTAATTTTTTGCCTAAAATGAATGCCATAATTTTATTTTAATAAAAATATAAAAATGAGGGATTTAGCCCCTCATTTTTTAAGCTAAATCTTTTTAGTGAGTTAAGAATAACAAATAATAAAATTTATGTCAATCGGGGCAGGCGTTTCAGCGAGCGGCAAATGGTGACCTCCAATTTTTTTTATTTAGTGAGTGCGCTTCTTTACCGCCCGCTGAAACGCCTCCAATCAACGGCCAATTTAATTATGAAAGAATGCGCGAAAATTTACAAGTGTATATGCCAATAGATTGTATTATCAACTTTTTGCGCGATCGCGTATGAGTTGCTAAAATCAAAAAACCCCTCCGACGCAAGGTCGGAGGGGAAAATTAGAAGGGCTTTCCTTAGATTTCTTCGCTTCTCCGACCAAGATCGGAGAGTTGAAGATAAGGAAAACTCATCACTCACCAAGCAAAATTTTATATCATTTTAATTTCAATGTCAATGCCTGCCGGCAGATTGAGATTGGACAAAGCTTCAATAATTTTTGGGTTTGGATTTAAAATATCAATCAAGCGTTTATGAACCCGCAATTCAAACTGTTCCCTTGAATCTTTATGGACGAAAGTTGAGCGATTAACCGTATAACGCTTGAAATCCGTCGGTAACAGAACCGGTCCGATCACTTCGGCGTTCTGTCTTACCGCAATATCAATAATCTGCCGCGAAGAACTATCAATCAATTTATGATCGTAAGATTTTATTCTTAAACGCAACTTTGTTTGATGTTCAATTTCCTTTTCTTTTTTCTTTGTCATGACAAGGGACTACTTCAATATCTTCGTTACCGCTCCGGCGCCGACAGTCTTGCCTCCTTCACGAATGGCAAAACGCTGTTTTTCTTCCAAAGCCACCGGCGCGATTAAATTAACTTTTAGATTAATTGTATCGCCCGGCATTACCATTTCAATGCCTTCCGGTAAAATCACTTCTCCGGTAACGTCGGTGGTTCGAATATAAAGTTGCGGTTTATATCCTTTGAAGAATGGCGTATGCCTGCCGCCTTCCTCTTTTGAAAGTACGTAAACTTCCGCTTCGAATTCTGTGTGAGGAGTCACGCTCCCCGGCTTCGCCAAAACCTGACCCCGTTCAACATCTTCCTTTTTAAGACCGCGGAGTAAAATGCCGACATTGTCGCCGGCCCGGCCTTCGTCAAGAAGCTTATTAAACATTTCAATGCCCGTTACAACCGTTTTTTGAGTGGGTTTCAAACCGATAATTTCTATTTCCTCGTTAATTTTAACCATTCCCCTTTCAATCCGACCGGTTACCACGGTTCCCCGACCCTCAATCGAGAAAATATCTTCAACCGGCATCAAAAACGGCTTATCAATTTCTCGCGTCGGTTCGGGAATGTATTCGTCCAATGCTTTTATTAATTCCAAAATCGGTTTAATCGCTTCGTCATCGACTGATTGCGCCTCCAGCGCCTTAAGAGCCGATCCTTTTATAATCGGAGTTTCATCTCCCGGGAAATTATATTTCTTCAAAAGTTCCCTTACCTCGGCTTCCACCAAGCTAACCAATTCCGGGTCATCAACCATATCAACTTTGTTTAAAAAAACAACGAGAGACGGCACGCCAACCTGACGGGCCAAAAGAATGTGTTCGCGCGTTTGAGGCATAGGACCGTCAGTCGCCGCCACTACCAAAACCGCGCCATCCATTTGAGCCGCGCCGGTAATCATATTTTTAATGTAATCGGCGTGTCCCGGAGCGTCGATATGAGCGTAATGCCGTTTCTCGGATTCATATTCCGAGTGATGCAAAGCGATAGTAATGCCCCGGGCTTTCTCTTCCGGCGCGTTATCGATTTGATCAACCGACTCCTCTTTCGCGATAAGACCTTTTAATTTAAGAACATGAGTGATGGCCGCGGTTAAAGTTGTTTTGCCGTGATCGACATGACCGATAGTTCCAACATTAATGTGCGGCTTAACTCTTTCAAATTTTGCTTTTTCTGCCATACGAAATTTTCTTACGAAAGTGCGAAATTGTACGAATGTACGAAAGTTAGTTTTCGTAATTTCGTATGTTTTCGTATTTTCGTATGAATTTAATTATTGCGACTTTTTAAATTTATATTATCTAATATTAATTGTCAACAACAAAATTGTCAACCCCTCACACAAACTCTATCACCGCCATCTTCGCTCCATCGTTCTTTCTGGTTTTAGCGCTTTTGGTTATTCTGGTATAACCGCCTTTTCGTTCTTGATAGCGGGGACTTAATTCGTAATAGATTTTCAAAGCGGCTTTCTTGGGAAGTTGTTCTGTCAATATCCTTAAAACGCTTAAATTCCGCTTTTTTCCGGCAGTTATTAATTTTTCCATTTTAGGCCGAATTTCTTTAGCTTTGGCTTCGGTTGTTTCTATCTTTTCTTTTAAAATAAAATTATTGATTAAACTTTTAAAAAGAGCGTTTCGTTGCCCTTTCCCTCTGTGAAATTTTCGGCCTTTTACTAAATGTCTCATCGCTTCGCTACCCGATGCTAAACTACGAATAGATGCGAATGCTACGAATTAATTTTTCGCGGCATTCGAATGTATTTGTTGTTTCGCATCGCGTCTAATTACTTTTTCTTTTTCGTTTTTTTCTCCGCCGGTTCCGCTTTCGATTCTATTCCTTTAATTTCGAGCGCCGAAATTTTTTCAAAGTGGTCTTTTAAAATACTGCAAGATTTATGAAGAACGCTTGAAGGCGTAATACTGCCGTCGGTTTCAATAAAAAGTCTTAATCTGTTGTAGTCGGTGCGTTCGCCAACCCGCATATTTTCAACGTTAAAATTAACTTTAACCACTGGCGTAAAAATAGCGTCAAGAGCGATTGTTTTAACGGGCAATTTCTCGATTTTTCTGGCTTCCACAGGAACATAACCAAGCCCCTTTTCCACAATAATCTCCATATCAATTTCGGCATTCTTGCTTGTAAGAGTGGCAATATGAGCGTCCGGATTAACCACTTCCACTTGAGCGTTTGTTTTAATGTCTTTGGCCAGGACTTTTTTCTCTCCTTTGATTTTCAAAGTTAAAATCTGGGGCTCGGCGGCGTAAAAATGAAAGCGCACTTTTTTAAGATTTGAGGTTATCTCGAGAACGTCTTCCAATACTCCGGGAATTGTTGAAAATTCGTGTTCCACGCCTTTAATTTTTATTTGGGTAATGGCGGCTCCCGGCAATGAAGAAAGAAGGACGCGGCGCAAAGAATTGCCTAAAGTCAATCCATAACCGGCATAAAGCCCTTCAATTTCAAAAACGCCCTCGCGTTCGGTTTCAGAAACTTTTTTAATTTTTACGGCATCGCTAAGTTTTGTGTATTCCACTTTTTTAGGTGTTAGGTGTTAGGTGTTAGGTGTTAGATTTTTTTATCTAAAACCTAAAAACTAAAACCTAAAAACTCATTTAGAATAATAATCCACCACTAAATTTATATCAAACGGAATTTCAATATCGCGCGGCAAGGACTTTACTTTGCCTTCCAGTTTTTCTTTATCCAAATCAAGCCATTCCAGCGTTTCGTATTTTTTAAGCTTATCAGGCAAATCTTTAAAAATCAAGAGCTCGCGAGAAGAAGGTTTAATGGAAACTATGTCTCCTATTTTAGTCGAATAAGAAGGAATGGTAACTTTTTTACCGTTAACCAAAAAATGACCATGGCTGATAAATTGTCTTGAAACAACCCGTGAAGGCGCTATTCCCAGACGAAAAATCACATTGAAAAACTGACGCTCCAAAGAGCTGATAATCGCTTCGCCCACTGAACCCGTTTTTTTCATAGACTCTTCGACAATGCGGGCCAGTTGTTTTTCCCGAAGCCCGTAGCTTGCTCTTATTCTTTGTTTTTCCAATAATTGATCGCCATATTCTGTTTTCGCCCTCCGGCGTTTTCCGCCATGCATACCCGGACGCTGAGGATGCCTGACCATCGCGCATTTTGGCGAATTACAACGATCCGCTTTCAAAAAAAGCTTCATCCCCAACGAACGTTCCAGTTTTTCTTTAGATCTTTTCATGCCAATGTGATTAAAATTTACGAGCCCAATGCGAAGTAAATTTTACTATCACATTGAGCACCCCCCACCTTTTCCACCAATAAATTTACACCTACCACGTCTATAAGGCGAAGCCGACTTGCGTCTACCTTATATAATTATTAAACAATTATCAATAGAGAAGGTGAGGGGTAAAGGCTTTCTAGTAAAATTTTCAGCGCCTATCGGCTTGAAAATTTTAAGAAAGCTCTTTGTACACTGTTCCTAAAACTCCATTAATAAATCTTCCTGAATTGGGACCGCCATAGTTTTTGGCCAATTCAATCGCTTCGTTAATCGCCACCTTAGGCGGCACTTCATTATGATCGGCAAATAATAACTCATATAATCCAATCCGTAAAATATTTCGGTCGGTGATGGAAATTTGGTTAATCGGCCATTCCGGCGCCGCTTTCTCAATAATTTTATTTAAATTTTCAAAATTTTCAATTACCCCTTTGACAATCCGCCAAACAAATTCCGGTTCGTCTATCCCCTGACCGAATTCTTTTAAATTGCGTTCAATTATTTTTGTTAAATCAACCTGGCGATTATAAAAATCCCATTCATACAACGATTGTAAAACTATGGAACGAGCTAAATGTCTGGTTGCCATTATTTTTTATTTCCCCTCATATGTTCCGCAATTGCCGCGAAATTTATTGTAAAACTATGGAACGAGCTAAATGACAGGCTATGTTATTTCTTAATTTTCAATTTCGGTTTTTTTATTATTTTCCCTTTATAATTTCCGCAATTGCCGCAAAGTCGATGCGGTAAAATCGGATGACTGCAATTCTGACAAACAAAAATCCGGGCCGGCTTCAAAGCAAGATGAGACCGCCGCCTTCCAACTTTTGATTTAGTATGATGTTTTACCGGTACTCCACCCATGTTATATATTTATCTCCATCGGTTTTAAATTGTCAACAAAATATTTTGAATAATATTGAATATTTTCCGACGCAATCCCCGTTCCCCTGGCAACGCAAGTCAAAGGGTCCTCAATCATCGAAGCTTTAACTGAAATTTCTTTTTCAATCAACTGATCGATTCCTTTCAGCAAACTTCCGCCGCCGCAAAGATAAATGCCTGTTTTTAAAATATCACCAACCAATTCCGGCGGGGTTTTTTCAATTATTTCTTTTATCGCGCTTATCATTGACCCCAAAGAACGATTTATCGCCGTTCGAACATGATTTCCCTTAACGATAATTTCTCGGGGCAATCCGGTAGCTATATCCCGACCGCGAACCGCCAATTCCATTTTTTCTTCGATGGGAACCGCCGAACCAATGGTGATTTTCAGTTCTTCGGCCGTCGGCTCGCCGATTATCAATTTAAATTCATCGCGAACGAATTTAATGATATCGTCGTTTAATTTATCGCCGGCGATTTTCAAACTTCTGGCCGTCACGATTCCGCCCATGGAAATAACGGCGATATCAACAGTGCCGCCTCCGATATCCACAATCATACTGGAAATCGGCTCATTAATCGGCAAACGGGCGCCCAAAATCGCCGCAATCGGCTCTTCAATAAGATAAACCTTGGCGGCGCCGGCGGAAATTGCCGCGTCTTCCACGGATTTTCTTTCCACTTCGGTAAGATTGGTGGGAACGCCGATAACTACCCGACAATAATTAAAAATCCGATTATTATTTATTTTTTTCAAAAAATGACGGAGAATTTCCTGGGTAATTTCAAAATCGGAAACAACTCCGTTTACCAACGGCCGAATTACCGAAATATGCGCCGGCGTCCTGCCGATCATTTTCTTGGCTTCTTCGCCTATCGCCAATACCTGGCCGGTTTTATTGTTCACCGCCACCACCGAAGGCTCGCTGACAACAATTCCCCGATCTTTGACATAAACCAAAGAATTGGCGGTTCCCAAATCTATGCCGATGTCTTTTTTGAAATAATCGAAAATCATTTTAGTGTCTTAATAAATTCTTTCTCGCTCACCAGTCTTGTTTTCTTCTCATTTCTTTTTTTAATCTCAATCTTATTTCCTGTTCTTTCACTGACAACGGCCCGCCATGGAATTCCGATTAAATCCGCATCGGCGAATTTCTCGCCGGCGCCAATATCTTCGCGGTCGTCGTATAATACTTCAACGCCGGATTTTTGTAAAGCATTATAAATTTTATCCGCAAAAATCGTTTGTCGTTTGTCGTTTGTCGTTAGTCTGATTAAATGAACTTGAAACGGCGCGATTGATTCCGGCCAAATCATTCCTTTTTCATCATAGCTTGACTCTACAACGGCTCCCATCAACCGACCAAGACCGATTCCATAACAGCCGGTTATAACCGTTTTCTCCATTCCATCTTTATCTTTAAATTTCAATCCGAAATCATCGGCGAATTTTTCTTTTAATTTAAAAATATTCCCAACTTCTATGGCCTTTTTTGGGCTAAAACTTGATTCGCCGCATTTTGGACAGGATTTATTTTCTTTTATAATATCGTCATTTATGGCCATTTCGCATTTACAGCAAATATGTATTGTATCTTCGCCCGCATCGGTGACAGTTTGAAATTCATGGGAATATTTGGAAAATGTTCCGCCGGAGGCAAGCGTATAGTGTGTTTTATCTCCTATACCTAGTATGTCAAAAATATTTTTATAAACTTTCGCCATAAAATCATAATAATCATCTCTGTCTTTTTCGTCGGTATGGAAAGAATAAAAATCTTTCATTAAAAATTCTCTTCCGCGCAAAAGGCCGGATTTTGCCCTTAATTCCATCCTGAATTTATTTTGAATTTGATAAACATAAAGAGGCAGGTCTTTATAAGAAAAAATGACATTTTTAAGTAAGGGGAAAACCACTTCTTCGTGCGTCGGACCCAAAGCAAACTCTCTTCCGCTTGCGTCCTTAATTTTATAAAGATCATCCATAGAATCCCATCTTCCGGTTTTTACCCAATTTTCTTTCGGCTGAAGACCGGGCATTAAAACTTCCTGTCCGCCGGCTTTGTTCATTTCTTCGCGAATAATATTTTCAATTTTTTTAAGCGTTCTTAATCCTAACGGCAAAAAAGTGTAAACTCCCGCCATTAATTTATCGATAAAACCCGCCCGTATCAGTAATCTAGCGTTAATCGCCTCTTCGTCTTTCGGCGCCTCGCGTTTGGTTTTGATAAAAAGTTTAGATTGTTTCATATTGTTTATTGTATTGTTTTATTATTATTTAAATTCATTATGCGGCAAATTATCAAAAACGTCAAGCCGCCTAAAAGGTCAAAAAATAAATCTCCTATCATGTCGGCGGCGCCCAATCGCGCAAACCCCGAATAACCGCGGCTGGAAATTAAAACATCGTAAAGAAATTCATAAAATTCCCAGAAAACGCCGATTAGAGCCACAAAACTCAACACTAAAATCAACAAAATAAACGAATTAGCGATCTTCCCGTGTTTCGTACGGCAACTCTCGGAGGTTCGCCGAGCTTGGTCTCCGACAAAGTTGGAGTCGGCAAACCGAGAGCGTAGGGCGGTGTCGACCGCTGGAGTCGACAAACGCCCGGCGCCGATAGAAATATGGGCAGAGCGCCAAAAATACAAGAACACCATCGCCACCCAAAAACCGCCAAGAAAATGCATTGGTATATCAAGCCAGGGATAAGTCCAATACCAATGATTGATAGTAGTTAATATATGGAAGGAAAGAATTAGGATTAAAAGACCTATTATAAATTTTAGAGAAAGCATCGCCTTTAAATTTCTAATTGACCTAATTTCTAATTGACCTAATTTAGAAATTAGAAATTAGAATAATTAGGTTAATTTTATTGTTATCTCTTCTTCCACTGCGGCGCCCGCCTTGCTTTTTTCAAACCATATTTTTTTCGCTCAACCATTCGCGAATCGCGAGTGAGCATATCAACGCGACGAAGCCGTTTTCTAAATTCAGCATTGAATTTAATCAAAGCCCGAGCAATGCCAAGCTGAATAGCCTCGGCTTGGGCCATAATCCCGCCGCCCTTAACTTTAACAACCGCTCCCAATTTATCGGCAATTTTCATTTTTTCCAAAGGAGCCTCAACTGTTTTTCGAAGACGCAGAATCGGAAAATAATCGCTGAGATTTTTATCGTTAATCTCAATGCCGATTTTTTTTGTAAAAAGCCTTACTCGCGCCACGGCTGTTTTTCGCCTGCCAACCGCTTCAAAATAACGCTCTTTTTTTTCAGACATTTTTTCGATTTTTTCAATTGGTTTAGTCATTCTATTATTAGCCTTTTTATCCTCTTAATTTTTAATCTATTCTTCGGCAACATATGAAGCACAGCTCGGCGCAAAACTTCCGCCGGACCCTTTTTTTGCCAAAGCATCTCCAAAGTTTGTTCTTTTAAGTGGCCGACCTGAGTCGTATGGCGATAATAAATTTTTTGTTTCATTTTCTTGCCGCTAACTTCCAGATTATTGATATTTTTGATAAACACTTTATCCTCGCCTTCCAGTCGCGGTTCGTATTTCGGACTTTTTTTGCCTTGCAAAATTACGGCTATTTCAGAAGCCAATCTTCCCAATTTTTTATTTGTGGCATCGATGGTGTATTGCATTGAATAACTGTCATTGCGAGGGCGAAGCCCGCGGCAATCTCACATATAGATTGCTTCACTTCGTTCGCAATGACACATAATTATTATCATTTCTTCCCTTCAATAATCAACTGGGCAATATTTGATGGCACTTCTTCATAATGGTCGAATTCCATCGTAAAGGTTCCTCTGCCCTGAGTCATTGACCGCAACTTGGTCGCGTAACCGAACATTTCAGCCAGGGACACTTTAACATCTATCACTTTAATATTAACCCTATCTGAAATATTTTCAATCCTTCCGCGCTTGGCATTGAGATCGCCGGTAACGTCGCCTAAAAATTCCAAAGGCGCGATTACCTGAATTTTCATCACCGGTTCCAAAATCACCGGCTTGGCTCTTTTTGCCGCTTCCAAAAAAGCCATCGCGCCGGCGATTTTAAAAGCGATTTCCGACGAGTCAACTTCATGAAAAGAACCGTCATAAAGTTTCACCTCAATATCAACAATCGGATAACCGGCTAAAATTCCCTTACTTAACGCTTCTTTAACGCCTTTTTCAACCGCCGGAATAAATTCCTGGGGAATAATACCGCCTTTTATTTTATTGACAAAGACGAATCCTTTCCCCCTTTCCAATGACTTAACGTTTAACCAAACATGGCCGTACTGACCTCGACCGCCGGATTGCTTGATATATCTACCCTCAGCTTCGGACTCGGCGTTGACAGTTTCTTTATAAGCGACCTGAGGCCTGCCGATATCCGCTTCAACTCCAAATTCCCTTTTCGCCCGGTCAATAATAATTTCCAAATGAAGTTCGCCCATACCGGAAATAATCGTCTCGCCGGTATCGGGGTCGCCGCTAATGCGGAAAGTCGGATCTTCTTCTGATAATCTATGAAGGGCAAAACCCAATTTTTCCTGATCGGCTTTCGTTTTCGGCTCGATTCTGACGGAAATCACCGGCTCCGGGAAAATAATCTTTTCCAAAACAATCGGATTGCCCGGATCGCACAAAGTATCGCCCGTGGAAGTTCCTTTCAATCCTACGGCCGCGCCCAAATCGCCGGCATACATTTCCTCGACTTCTTCCCGTTGATTGGCGTGCATTCGGACAATCCGGCCGATTCTTTCCTGATTGCCCTTTGATGAATTCAGAACGTAAGATCCCCTCTTAAGAACGCCGCTGTAAACTCTGACGAAGGTGAGGCTGCCGACATAAGGGTCTGTGGCGATTTTAAAAGCCAAAGCCGCCAGCGGTTCATTATCCGCCGGTTGACGATTAATTTTTTCTTCGGTTTTCGGATGCGCTCCTTCAATCGGCTTGATTTCTTTCAAATCAAGCGGCGAAGGCAAATAATCCAAAACGGCGTCGAGCATCAACTGAACGCCTTTGTTTTTCAACGCCGAACCGCAAAAAACCGGAACCAATTGACTGTTGATTGTGGCTTTTCTCATCGCCTGTTTAAGTTCTTCAAAACTGATTTCTTTTCCTTCAAGATATTTTTGCGTCAATTTTTCGTCGGTTTCAGAGATTTTTTCAATTAATAGAACTTTTAACTTTTCACTTTGAACTTTTAACTCGTTTGGTATTTCTTTTTCAATAATTTTTTCGCCGCGATCGCCTTCAAAATAAAAAGCCTTCATTGCCAGCAAATCAATAATGCCTTCAAAATTTGCTTCCAGACCTATCGGTATTTGAACGACAATCGCGTTGGGATTCAATCTTTCCTGGATTGAAAGAAACGATTTCTCAAAATTAGCGCCTATCCGGTCCAATTTATTGATAAAACAAATTCGCGGCACTTTAAATTTATCCGCCTGATGCCAGACGGTTTCGGACTGCGGTTCAACGCCGGCCACGCCGTCAAAAATAACAACCGCAGCGTCAAGCACCCTTAATGAACGTTGAACTTCAACCGTGAAATCGATATGGCCGGGCGTATCAATAATGTTAATCCTATGTTCATATTTTTTTTTGATTTCTTCCGCGTCGGTCCGCGTCAAGTCCGCGTAATTCTGCGGCCGACGATACGTCGGCATCCAAAAACAAGTAGTGGCCGCCGCGGTGATGGTGATTCCCCTTTCTTTTTCCTGTTCCATCCAATCCATAATCGCCTCTCCCTCATGGACCTCGCCGATTTTATGAGAAACACCGGTATAAAAAAGAACCCGTTCGGAAACGGTTGTTTTGCCGGCATCGATATGGGCTATTATTCCTATATTTCTATATTTTTCTAAGGGATATTGACGCAATTTTAGGTGTTAGGTGTTAGGTGTTAGGTGTTAGATTTTTTTATCTAAAACCTAAAAACTAAAACCTAAAAACTAATCTATCTGGCGAAATGCGCGAAGGCTCTGTTTGCTTCCGCCATTCTATGAACATTCTGTTTTTTCTTTATAGCCGCGCCTTCGTTCTTTGACGCCGCGATTAATTCTTCGGCCAATTTTTGAGCCATTGGTTTACCTTTTTTTGACGCAGCTGCTTCAATAATCCAACGGCAAGCCAATAAAAATTTCCTTTCCGGCCTGACTTCTCTAGGCACCTGATAATTGGCGCCGCCAACGCGCTTGGACACGACTTCCAGAAGCGGCGTGGCGTTTTCAAGGGCTTTTTCGAAAATCGAAAGCGGCTCTGTTTTAGTTTCCTTTTGAATATTAGCAAAAGATTTGTAAAATAATTTCTCGGCAACGGATTTTTTACCGCCTTTCATTAAATAGTTAATAAACCGCGAAACAGCGATATTATTATATTGAACGTCGGGTTGATGAATTTTTTTATATTTACGTTTTCTTCTCAAGTTAGGTATTAGGTGTTAAGTGTTAGGTGTTAGGTGTTAGAAATTTATTATCTAAAACCTAAAAACTAAAACCTAAAAGCTACTTCGGTTTCTTCGCCCCATACTTGCTTCTTTCCTGTTTTCTGCCTTCAACGCCGCCGGCGTCCAACACTCCCCGGACAATGTGATATTTAACGCCCGGCAAATCCTTGACTCTGCCGCCCCTTATCATAACTATCGAATGCTCTTGAAGACTGTGTCCAACGCCGGGAATATAAGCCGTCACTTCCATGCCGTTGGTTAAACGCACCCGGGCGACTTTTCGCATGGCCGAATTCGGCTTTTTCGGCGTAGTCGTAAAAACTTTTAAACAAACGCCGCGCTTGAAAGGCGAATTTGAATAAACCGGCTTATTGTCCTGCGTGTTAAAATACAAACCCATTGCCGGCGCTTTGGTTTTTTTCTTGGTATTTTTTCTTCTCTTTTTAATTAATTGGCTGATTGTGGGCATAAAATAAAAAATAACTGAACGACAGTCCAATGTATAATAACAAAATAAGAAAATGGTTGTCAATCTTTGGCAAATTCGGGACAGGCGTTAAATCCCGAATCCTTGGCCGGTAATCAGCCAGAAAAGATTTTTCGCCAAAATCGGCAAAATAAAAAGAGCCAGAAGCAAAGCAAAGAAAATTCCAAAAAAACCAATCTGTTCTATGATATGACGGGCTCTTGGGAACAAGTCCATAAAAACCTTTGAACCGTCAAGCGGCGGGAACGGAAGCAAATTAAAAAGACCCAAAAAAATATTAATATAAACGATAATGGACAACGCCATTAAAAACGGCGGCGAGATCGGAGCGAACCGCATAAACATCCCCAAAATTAAAGCGATTAAAAAATTCGCCGACGGTCCGGCAATGCCGACTTTAAGCGAGCCGTATTTTTGGTCTCTTAAATTATAAGGATTATAAGGCACTGGTTTTGCCCAGCCGATAAATATTCCGCCGTAAAATAATAAAAATAACGGAATAACAACCGTTCCCATTAAATCCAAATGCGCCAAAGGATTTAAAGTCAGACGGCCCGCGTCTTTGGCGGTTGAATCGCCGAGTTTGTAAGCGATAAAGCCATGAGCGTATTCGTGAAAAGTCGCCGAAAGGACGATGACCACGTATAAAAATAATTTTAGATAAATCGGTTCCATACTTGACACTAAATACTAAATACTAAATACTAAATACTAATCTATGAAACAATGTGAAATTTGCGGCAAAGGTTCTATTATGAGAGCCGCTAGAAAAAAGCTTCGCGGTAATTATAACCCGACGCCGAAAAAAAGAAAATACCCGAATTTGCAGAAAACCAAATCGTCTTCGGGCAAACGGGTCATAGCTTGCGCGAAATGCATCAAACGCCTTACTAAGGCGTAAGTCGATTTATAGTTTTTGGTCATTGGTTTTAGTCAATTAGTTATTAGTTATAGTTTAAAAACTAAAATTAAAAACTTAGAAACTATTAACCGCAAACTAATAACTAAAAACTATTTACGGGCTGTAGTGTAATGGCAGCACGAGTCCATGGGGTGGATTTATTCCGGGTTCGAATCCCGGCGGCCCGAAAACTTAGGCAACAAAAAAATTCCGAACAATTGTTCGGAATTTTTTTGTGGTCATTATACCAAAAAGTTCGGACTTATTTCCAGCAAAATCCCAATGACACTGACTAGCGTCCCCCGCGCGCTACGCGCCACCACGCAAAGCGTGGTGCTTCTGCAAAGCAGAAGTGAGGGGAACGTCAAACCCAATGCGGACGGGGCAAAGCAAATCCTTACTTGATTTTCTACAATATATAAAATATTTGATCATAGCTTCGGGAATTAAATTGATAAAAGGTTTTGCATTACACCGGCAATTTGTAATCTCATTATACATCGGCTCATGTGCCTTTGGCACATTCCAAGCTTTGCAAAGTTAGAACTCATTTTCAAGAAAATCCCGCCGACGACTTTTGATAAATTTTCGCTTGGGCGGGCAAAAAGGAAGGGGGTTGGGGGGGGGAAGGAATTTTTGCCCGCCCTCGCCTCCACCGTTTCTTTTTTTGCGCCTTCGGCGATTTAATTAGATTATTGATTGTTTTTTATTCAAAAGAAAACGGAGATAATAAAAAATAACTACAGATTATCTTAATAATTGGAAATTGCTTGACCTTTTATAAAGCGATACTTTATTAATGATAAAATCTTTCTTTAGATATCCTAATAAGTATACCGCCTTTTTATAATGTTTAGTAATAATAACAATAAGTGGACCCCCGGAAGAAACAAAAAAACAATTTTCATCGATTTTTAATGATCCAAAAAGCTTTGAAAAAATGCTATATATAAACGAGTCAAAGAAAATATTATGAGATGCCCAGCGATATTTAAAATATTGTGGTATATCACCATAAGCGCCGATCGTATACATATTAATTGCCTTAAATAAAACCGAATAATCGTTTTTCTTAACCGCTGGTATGATCTTTGTTTTTAACATATTTTCTTTAATATCTCCCCACTCCGTACTCATATTTTTGAATAGAGGAAATCCTTTTCTATAAAGACGTATATCTGTGACTCCGCTAATAGATTTCATATTTTTGGGATATAACAATACTGCACAATATTCCTTAGGTATTTGATTTAAACATCGTATCTCAGCTTCACCGCCAATAATAACCAGAGAGTGACCAGACAATGCTACGGCAGTTGCCCCACCTATGCTGGCCATCGTAGAAAGAAAACCCTTTTTTGTGGTTTCTTCACCATAATTTTGAGCAAGCAATTTTGTCATTTGGCTAATGGACAAAGCATTTCCCATTAAAATATTTATAGCTTGTGCTACAGCCGACATTATAGCCGCCGACGAACCTAAACCACCATGCGAAATTTCATGTAAATTTCTAGCGCTTACATTAAACCCCATTTCTATATTTAGGGTTTTTTGTATTATTTTTACAACATGTTCAATTATTGTCTTGTGATTATTGGAAGCATCAATAATAATTTTCTTATCATTTCTTATTGATACGTCTGCTTTGGTAAATTTACAAAGAGAGAAATTAATAGAATTTACAGGATAGACTTGTGGTCTTGGCGGATAAACAAAATAATGATGGTGGCAAAGAAAAGTATCAACACGTGCCGGAACAATAATCTTACAACGTTTTCCTTTTGGAACAATGCTGTCAATTTTTATGTCTAATGGGTTTAAAAGATGACCGACTTTATAATAATTATTTTTTATATTCATACCAAAGAGATTAATTTTAGGTCACTAATAAGTGTTTTTATTTTTTTATAAGTGTGATCTTTTCTTATTATTATCTTAAACAATTCCTGCTTTTTATCTTCTATATTAACGACCGAGGGAGTTATAGAATAAGATTTCAAAACTTCACGCATTTTTTTTTCTTTTTGTTTATCAATATTTAAAAAATAAAAAACAATATAATTTAATTTTGGCTCATATAGTAATTTTATAAAATTAATACTAGACATCTCTTGTGCTAAAAAAAGAGTTTTCTCTAACGTATTCAAAATGTCTTTTTTTATATCAGAGAGACTATTAACCGATAATATGCTATAAACAGCAATGGCGTCTGCACCTTTTCGACTACCTACTAAGGTCTCATCCTTATTCCCAGATAAATATGAGACATAAGAGCTAATATGTTTCTCAAGTCCTGAACGAAAAATTATAGACCCAGATCCTACTGGTCCGCCTATTGTTTTGTGAAAATCGATACTAATTGACGATAAAGATTGTAGTAAAAAAATATTACTATATTCGTCTAAAAAGGGAAGAAAAAGTCCAGAAAAAGCCGCATCTATATGAAAAAAAATATTATTGAATTTCGATCTATTAATAAAATCATCTACTTCCACAACGGGATCAATTGAACCACACTCTGTGGTCATAACAGTGAGAGATAGAATTATAGGACCACTATCATAATTTCTAATTTTTTTAATGTTTCCTGTAATCTCTTCATAATTTGCCCGACCCAATAAATCAGTTTTTATTATTATAACTTCGTTGTTAGAATTGTTACAAATATCTAATAAATGTAGAGCTTTTTTAATTGAATAATGTGTGTTATCTGGAATAATCCAATAAATTTTATTACTTTTTAATTCTTTAATTTTAGCTCGTGCCCATTCCCTCGCGAACCACATTGCATAGATATTAGCCTCCGTTGCTCCAGTAGTTATATATCCAGAAAAGGGTGAAAACGGCAATTTCATAATTTGGACCATATTCTGTAATAATTTTTTTTCCAAATATCTCGTAAAATTAAAAGTTCCACTATCAGAGATTTTGATATCCTCGTTATTTAAAACTCCTTTTGCGTGCAGTAAAATATTATTATAATTATATTTTCCAAACCAAAAAGGAAAAAAGCGTGCACTAAATTTTAAAGGAGACCATGCCCTACCGAAAACTAGACCCTTACGCAAACGAGAATCGTAACAAGCATAAATGGCTAAAAAAATAAAAGTATGAAAAAATTTTATAATTTTTTTCATAAATAGAGTACTAATATATAAAATTACTTATTCTTTTTAAATCCTTTTTTCTCCATTAATCTGTCAACTTGGCGTAGAGTATTTTTAAGATTTCCGTAGGTAGGAAGTATTGGGGTAATATCAATTAAACCACAACAATATGCGATATGTTCTTTTTCAATCTCGCAATTTAATAATCGTATTCTTTGATCATCCCCATTATTTAAAGCACGCTGGTTTAATTGACTGTCTATTTCTTTTATTGTTAATGGAACAATCCCCATTATTGTGCTTTGTGGTAAAAAATAAGATACATCCGTCATTAAATTCGAGGATGGTGCTTCAATGACAATCTTCTTTCCCTTTATAATACTACTAAATATTATATCTAAATCATAACCATAAGCATTTCCATAACTGCGTGCACTTAAAAATATTTGTCCGTCCATATTCTTTTCCATAAATTCATCACGACTCACACAAATTGAGCCCATTTCCTTTTCGCCCGATCTTAATTCTCTAGTAGTTATAAATGGTGGTTCAATAAACCCGTAATTATCAACCAAGTGCTTTATTGTCATTGTTTTGCCACTTCCGCTTGGCCCGCATATAACAATAAACTGATTGCTTCTTTTAATTATCTCTTTAATTTTTTCTTTATTTTTTAACATGGTATTTTAAAACATCAATTGAATAATTATTTTTTAACAAAAGCGCTATATTATATAATGGTAAGCCAATGGAACTAAAATAATCACCATTCAAATTGATTACAAAGATAGATCCAAGGTGCTCATGATCATATGCACCAGCAACATCCAATACATCCTCTTTCTTAATGTATGATTTCGCTTCGTCCCGACTAATTTTTCTAAAAGTAACCTGCGTCTCTCTAGCACCCATACTATTTTTACCGGATATAGCATCGACAATTGCATACCCCGTTAATATAGAGTGGGTAGTATCACTAAGAGACATTAACATATCTACTGCTTCATCTTCAGATTTGGGCTTTGGCAACACCGCCCCCTTATTAATCACCAAGGTGTCTGAACCTATTATAATTGCGGATTTAAACGAATCTACAAGAGAATTAGCTTTCTCATAAGATAGGCGTTTTACTAAGTTAGTCGGGGACATCTTTAAATTATTATCTTCGTCATAATTGGGAGCTGAAACAACAAAAGGAATACCAAGCAAACTAAAAATCTCTTTTCTTCTTTTTGATGTAGATGCAAGTACTATAGTGCGCATTAAAAATTTTGTTTTTAATTTATATTGACCCGATTAACTCATCAACGCTTACCTCAAGAGTTTTGGAAATTTTCTTGAGCGTATCAAGCGTTGGATTCTGGTTTTTACCAGCTTCAATTTTAATAATTGTATTATTGGCGACATCGGCCAATCTTGCCAATTTTTCTTGGGTTAACCCTTTTGATTCTCGTAGCTTTCTTAAATTTTTTGTGATGTTTGACATAATTAATACTATGGTAGTAGAATTAAAGTATAAATGATATTTTTTTCTTCTACTACAATAGTACGCTAAAAATTAAAAATCGTAAATAATAGTCGGCGCATTTTGCAAAGCGAAATACGAAAAATTGCGGCGAAAAAAGAAGCAGCGAAAGCGAGGGCGGGCAAAAATTCCTTCCCCCCAACCCCCTTCCTTTTTGCCCGCCCGAGCGGAAAAGTTTTTATCAAAGTTCGCAATCCGGATTTTCGTCAAAAAAAGTTCGGATTTCGTCCAACAAACACCACAAAAAAATTCCGAACAATTGTTCGGAATTTTTTTGTGGACCTGAGGGGAATCGAACCCCTGTTTCCCGGATGCAAACCGGGTGCTCTGCCACTAAGCTACAGGCCCTTCATTACTCATTACTATTTCACTTCCCCATTCTTCTTTCAATCTGACCGTATTTATTAACCGCTTTTTTAAATTCTTCAACCGAAAAATCCGGATAAAGCGTTTCCGTGAAATACAACTGACTGTTGGCGACATCCCACATCATCATTCCGGCCGACCAATGCGGCTCGCCGCCGGTGCGGATAACTAAATCAACCGCCGGCAAATCCTTCGTCCAAAGATTATTTTTGATTAATTCTTCGTTAATTCTTAATTCTGCATTTTTAATTCTTAATTCAGCAATCCCTTGGATTGCTGAAGTCATCTCATCGACTCCGCTGTAAGCCATTAAAAATGTTAATTGATAATTTTTATAATCTTTGGTTTTTTTAATCACCTCTTCCATCGCCTGCTTTACGCTTTCAGGAAATAATTCTCTCCAGCGTCCAAGAATATTAATCTTGATTTTATTTTGATTAACTTCTTTACTTTTAGCCAATTTTTTAAAATGCTGTTCAAAAATTTTAAATAAAAACTTAACTTCTTGAGACGGCCTTTTGGCAATATTATCAAGCGAAGAACCCCAAAAAGTAAGATAAGGAATTTTTAAATCCAGAACGGCTTTTAAAATTTTTTCCGTTGTTTTGACTCCCTGACGATGGCCAAAAAAAGGAGGCAGTCCCCTTTTTTTCGCCCAACGCCGATTGCCGTCGGGAATTAAAACAATGTGTTGAGGTAAATTCATTTTAACTATCATATCAACTGAAAAAAGTTAGTCAATAAAAAATTTTGGCCTGTCGCAGAATTTGCAACAGGCCAATTAAAAAAATCAATCTTATTACTTTCCCCGAGAAACAATCTCATACTCCTTCTGAAGAGTTTCTATTAATTCCTTCACGGAAATTATTTTCTCTGCTCTCCAGGCATTTGATCCGCAAAAGGCGAAGCCATGGTTAAGGTTTCCTTTTTTCGCGTTTATTAAAGCATAAGAAATGCAATAGGGACTTTTTTCTAATGCGCATGTTTTTAAGCAGTGATAAGGGCACTTAAAAGGTTTCCTTTTCCCCTGACTCACTTCATCAAGAAATTTATTTTTGATTGCTCTTCCAGGAAGCCCCACCGGACTTTTGATAATTATTATATCAGATTCTTTGGCATTCAGATATGCTTGTTTAAATCTGATATTCGCGTCACATTCGTGAGTGGTAACAAATCTCGTTGCCATTTGCCCGCCCGCCGCGCCTAATTGGATAAACCGAAAAATATCCGCTCCGGTATAGATTCCGCCAGCCGCGATTACCGGAATTGGTTTTCCATATTTTTCTTCAAATGGTTTCATTACTTGAATCACTTCGGGAATAAGTTTTTCCAATGAATACTCCGGGTCGTCAATCATCTGTTCTTTAAAACCGAGATGTCCTCCTGCCAGCGGCCCCTCTACAACAATAGCGTCAGGGAGACGGTTGTATTTTTCTGACCATTTTTTCGCGATTATCCCAGCTGCCCTCCCGGATGAAACAATCGGCACCAACTTTGTTTTCGTAGCGCCTTGCAAAAATTCAGGAAGATTTAGCGGCAGTCCGGCTCCGGAAAAAATTATGTCTATCTTTTCTTCGACAGCAGTTCTTACCAGATCGGCAAAGTTGGTAAGCGCTACCATAATATTGACACCAATTATTCCTTTAGTTAATTCTCTGGCTTTTCTAATCTCATTTCTTAGCGCGCGAATATTCGCTTCGAGAAAATTTGAATAAAAATCCGGCTCATTCATTCCGATATCGGCCGTTCCGATAGTTCCAATACCGTCTTCATTAGCAATAGCCGCTGACAACCCTGATAAAGAGATTCCTACGGACATTCCTCCCTGAACAATGGGCAATTTGGCGATTATATCGCCAATTTTAAGCGGTTTAGTCAAAATAGATGACATAATTCACCTCCTTGCGAATTATTTATTTTAAATTATTAAAGAACGAGAAAATCGTCTTTTGTGGACCTGGCGGGACTCGAACCCGCGATCTTTAGTATGCCATACTAACGCTTTTCCTCTAAGCTACAGGCCCTCATATATTATTTTAGCAATTTTTTTTAATTCAATATCTATATCTGATGAAAAATAATCCACACGGCAAACACCTTTGTAGTCAAGTTTTTTAGATGGTTTTCCAATGGTTCGCGGATCTATCCGTGACTTATAGAATTGCTTTAACGACACTTTAGTAATTTTAGACCAATATTTTTCTAATCTTTGCATATCTTGATCGGCTCTACATTGAACAGTGCAACGAAATTTTTTTTCATCAATATTATAACAATATCTCAATAAATAAAAAAATAAATTAATAATATCCTGATTTGAATTACCGAACATTAATGATCCTGTATTTTTTTTCCGTCCTTCTGCTAAATATAGCATAGCCAGAGCAATTTTAGAAATATCTTTATTTTCAATAAATTTTTTTAGATGAAAAATGCGATCATCTATTGAATTCAGATATAGATTTCTTTTTATTTTATTTTTAATTAGCGATAGTTTTTGCGCCCTTTCAATATTATTTTTAATTCTTTTTTGAATAATTTGTTTTTGTTTTAAAGTTAAATTTATATTTTTAAACCAATAAGACAAAGTACTTTTAGAAATACTAATATTTAAAATACGCTTAATCTCTCCATATGTTTTTCCAGATTTCCGCAATTTTATCGCTTTGTTTTTAAAATGATAAAAATTTGATTTCATTAAAATAATTGTACCATAGAATAATTCAATGTTCAATAATAAAACTTTTCTTGTAAATTTTAACTAAAAGATATAAGCTATAAGTTAAAATAGCCCTTGTCGTTCAACGGATAGGACAGGGATTTCCTAAATCTCAAATCGAGGTTCGATTCCTCGCGAGGGCACATTCAAAAAATGTACAAATAATAAGGAAGGGTACCGAAGTGGTCATAACGGGACGGTCTCGAAAACCGTTTGCTCCGCAAGGAGCCCGTGGGTTCGAATCCCACCCCTTCCGCCAGTTGAAATTTTGCAAATACAGATTTACAGATTTTTTACTTTAGCAATCCATTTGCGATCGCATAAAAAGTTGATAAAGTAAAAAATAAAAAAAGACTAATAAATATACTCGTCTACCAATAATCCATTTTTATCCAAAAGCCGAAGTCGGTCGTGATATTTGTCTAAAATATCATAATCAATCCAAACCCGCCATTCATTTGATAAAAAATCAAGATCATATCGATGTTTTCGATAACAAGAACCATGGCTAATGGTATTTAAAAACTGCCGGCAGGCATTGCCCTCATCAGTTCCCGGCAGAAAATTATAAAAAGAAACATCCGGTAATTTACACCCCCACAAAGACAGAATATAGGATTGACACTGGCCCGAAAGATGAGCAAATTCTGAACGAGGAATTGATGGACAATTTTGGGGCAATGCTGAATTAAAATCATAATTTTCTTCCAAATAACCAATGCATTTGTTAAGCCGCAAATTTCTGTTAAACGGACTTTTATTGCTATAGATATTTATCACACTATTCCCTGAAATAATAATATTTTCCTGCGGCGCCAAGCCAGAGGGTTCGTAAATATTAACCGCTTAAAGAATAATAATTTCCCGGCGGTTGCTTTTGATTTTCCAACCGGTGATATTAATTGTTTCTCCTTTAAGCGAAGAAGAAAGGCTGATTTGCGAAGGCGTGATAGACCAAGAAGAGACGTACGCTGAAAAAATTTTCACTTTCTTGAAATAAGGAGAAAGCTGTTCCCGGGTTAATCCGGAAGGAATTAAATAATCGGGAATCATCTATTCGCCGGAAATTGTCGGAGCGGGAACGGCGGGCACGATTGGAAAAGTCGGCGAATATAAATACGAAGGCGGATACGACGGAGCGTATGAATTTGTTTTAGGCGCGAACGGTTGCGGAAAAATTTTTTTCAAAACACCGCTTTCAAAAGACGGCATTTTAAAAATCTCCGGCGACTGAACGAAAAAATAAATTCCTATTCCGGCGGCAACTATCAAAAATAAAATTATTTTGATAAAATTCGGCATTTTAGACGACGATATTAATTAGTCTGTCCTGAACGTAAATAATTTTTTTTATTTTCCGGCCGGCGATCAATTTCTTTATTTTTTCCAACTTTAAAACTATCTCTTCGGCTTCTTTTTGAACAATGCCTATTTCAACCAAAACTTTATCCCGAATTTTACCGTTAATCTGAATCACCAGTTCAAATTTTTCTTCTTTTATCAGTTTTGGATTGTATTTCGGCCAAGATTCTAAATGAATGGATTTTTTATTGCTAAGTTTCTCCCAAAGCTCTTCCGCGACAAAAGGCGCGAACGGGCTTAATAAAATTAGGAATTTGGAATAATGAATTAGGGAAATCTCTTTTTCTTTTTCTAATTCATTCGCTAAAATCATCAATGTGGAAACAGCCGTATTAAATCTCATTTTTTCAATGTCATCGCCGACTTTTTTAATGGTCTTATGCAAAAGCGATTCAATTTTTTTATCCATAATTCCTGATTCATGATTCACAATTCTATTCTGCAGATTCCAAACTTTTCCAAGAAACCGCTTTGTCCCTTCTATGCCGCGTGAATCCCAAGGAATCGCCTGGTCAAACGGCCCTATAAACATCTGATACAGTCGAAAAGCGTCGGCGCCAAAATTAACAACTACATCATCGGGATTAACAACATTACCTTTTGATTTTGACATTTTTTCGCCATCCTCGCCCAAAATCATTCCGTGGGATGTTCTTTTTTTATACGGTTCGCTTGTCGGAATAACTCCAATATCATAAAGAAACTTATTCCAAAAACGGGAATATAAAAGATGAAGCGTGGTATGTTCCATTCCGCCGTTGTACCAGTCAACAGGCGTCCAATATTTTAATTTTCTCTCATCTGCCAAAAACTTTTTATTTTTTGAGTCAGTGTAGCGCAAAAAATACCAAGACGAACCAGCCCAATTTGGCATTGTATCGGTTTCTCTTTTCGCTTGGCCTTTGCATTTCGGACATTTTACGTTCACCCATTTTTTAATATTCACCAAAGGCGATTCGCCCGTGTCTGTCGGCTCATATTTTTTCACATCCGGCAATTTAACCGGTAAGTCATTTTCCGGAACCGAAACTTCACCGCACTTATCGCAATGAATAATGGGAATCGGCTCGCCCCAATAATGCTGTCTGGAAAAAATCCAATCGCGAAGTTTGTACTGAATTGTTTTTTTACCGAATTTATTTTTCTCAAGCCATTTCACCATTTCTACGCGGGCTTTTTCCGAAGTTAATCCGGTAAACTGGCCGGAATCAACTAATTCTCCATCTCCTATAAAACATTCTGCCTCTACCCTCAAAAAACTTCGAGCCCCGATAGCGACATCGTTGGCATTGCGCGCAATTGATAGTAATGGTTTTGGTAAAATTACTTTTCTGATTGGAAGTTTATATTTCTTGGCAAAATCCCAATCCCGTTCATCATGCGCCGGAACCGCCATAATCGCTCCCGTACCATAGCTGCCCAAAACATAATCCGTGACAAAAACCGTCACTTCTTGATTATTGAAAGGATTAACCGCCTTAATTCCCTCCAATTCAAACCCTGTTTTATCTTTCGCCAAATCTGTCCTTTGTAAATCGGATTTCTTTTTTGATTGTTCAATATATTTTTTTACTTCTCCTAAATTCTTAATTCTAGATTCTAAATTCTTAATTAACAGATGCTCCGGCGCAACCACTAAATAAGTACAACCGAAAATCGTATCCAGTCGCGTTGTGAATACGTTAATTCTAAATTCTGAATTCTTAATTTTGAATTCAATCTCAGCGCCCTGAGATTGTCCTATCCAATTTCTCTGCTGAATTTTTATTTTTTCAAGATAATCAACTTTATCCAAATCCTTTAATAATCTGTCGGCATATTTTGTTATCGCCAACATCCATTGTTCTTTTTCTCTTTTTTCGGTTTCTCCGCCGCACCGTTCGCATTTACCATCAACAACCTCCTCATTCGCCAAACCGATTTTACAGGAAAGACACCAGTTAATCGGCATTTTCTTTTTATAAGCCAATCCTTTTTTATAAAATTGTAAAAATATCCACTGGGTCCATTTATAATACTCCGGGTCAGTGGTGTTTATTTCCCTGCTCCAATCAAAAGAAAAACCAAGCGATTTAAGTTGGCGTCTGAAAATATCTGTATTTTTTTTTGTTACGACTTTCGGATGAATGCCCGTCTTAATAGCATAATTCTCGGTCGGCAAACCGAACGCGTCCCAACCAATCGGATAAAGGACATTATATCCTTCCATTCGGCGCTTTCTGGCGATTACATCCATAGCAGTAAGGCTCCTCGTATGCCCAACATGCAGCCCATCGCCCGAAGGATAAGGAAATTCTATAAGACAATAATATTTAGGTTTTTTTGAAAAATCTTCTGCTTGATAAAACTTATTCTTCTCCCAAATTTTTTGCCATTTTTTTTCAATTTTTCGATGGTTGAACATTATTGAATTCTGAATTATTGGTGATATTTAAACGTAATACTAAAATTAAATAAACCGCCGGAAGCTGAAGCAATGCTGGACAGTTGAAAATTGATTTCTTTGAATTCAGAACTTTTTTCCAGCGCGGTTTTAAAATCAATTATCGCTTTTTCGCTGACGGCCAGGCCATTGAATAAAATCGGCAAATCCGGCGATTGAATAAAAATTCTGTCAATCGCAATATCTTGGCCGGCCAAATTTTTTATTTTTTCAAGCAAAAGAGTCTGGTCGGAAACCTGGCTTTTCGCCTGAAGCGCCAATTCTATTTTGGCGTTAAAATTTTTTGCTTCTTCTTGAATTTTATTAAACACTTCCTGTCCCGGCTGATTTATAAAATTCGCCGTTTGATTATTCAAAGAATTAACGGTTTTTACAAGAAAAGCGTCAATGGCGATAAAAGCGATTAAAACAAAAAACAAAGAAGTTAAAACGGCGTTTCTCCAAATTTTAATAAAATTAATTGTCCGGTGCTGGCGGAATTCTTCTTCGGTGCCGGTGCCGGCCAAACTGATAATAATATCTTTGGCGCGGGGTATTAATCCTCTGGCGGCCGAACCCAATACGCTGAACCAATCGGAAGTTAATGACGGCAATCGGCTGTTAACTATTGACCATTGACCGTCAGGACTTATTAATTCTGGCGGCAAGGTTATTTTTTGGACCGAAAGCGAAAAATTTTCCGCGATAATTTGGGAAATTTTTTCCTCCAAAGCCGGGGCAATCAACAGCATATTGTTAAAAACCGCTTCGGGCCAATGCTTGTTTGAAAAATTTAAAACTTTTTGAGTCTCCCTGATAATCAAATCTTTTAAAGCATCCATGGAAATCTGCCGCTCTTCCGATACCGGCCATGGGACAAAATGATTAAAATATAAATTATAATTTTTAATAAGACTGAAACTTAAACCGCCGGCGTCCAAGCGCAATAAAAGACACGTTTCACTCGCGTTTTTCAATCCGGAAATCAATCGGCTGGCGGCCAAACTTGAAAACTCTACCGCCGTTACGACAAAATTTGTTTCTTTCAGGCATTCAACGAATTCGTCAATAATCTGACGCTGGGCAAACGCGCCTAAAATTTCAAATTGTCCACCGTCAATTTTAACTTCCCCGACTTTCTGCCAGTCAGCGTAAACGCCGGAAAAATCGGTCGGCGTAATCATTTGAAGATTCAATTTTGCCGCTTCGTCAAAATTTTCAGCTGCCATCATCGGCAAATTAAAAACCTGAACGTAAGCGTTAACATCCGGAATGCTTAAGACGACATAAATTTTTTTCTTTAATTTTGAAACAATTTGGGAATGAAGTTTGAAAAGAGCGGTTTTAAGATTGTTTTTGTCAGGCAGCTTTACCGACGCCAAAACAAAACTTTTTCCTTTAACAAGAAAAAAACGCAATTCGGAATCGCTTATTTCCAATCCGCCGATCTGCGGCTGAGGATTCAAAATATTTAATATTTTTTTAATCTTCATATTGCGATTTCTTTTTCCGATTCTATTTTTACTTCTCCGGTAAGACTGTCCACGGAAATTATTGACTGGACTTGACGGCGCTTAGTTAAAGCCATGCCCAAAGAAGTAATTTCGTATTTGCCGGTCATTGCCGTATCGCAAGCAGTGGAAACAGTTTTCAATTCTTTACAAACCGTAATCTGAGCCATCCGATTGCCAACGGTTAAAGTATAAGGATTTGGGCTGGGAGCAAAACTTTTATTCCGGACAATTCTTATCTTAGCGTCCTGAATTCCGGCGCGGCCCGCTGCTAAAGCTTCTTCTGATAATTTTACTCCCAAACCGCTCTGAGCCAAATAGTATGCCATAAAAGCGCCGGCGATCCCGATTTCCACTATTAACCCGCCAATCAAAAGAACAACAGGCAGAGTGGCGGCGGCTTTAATTTTTGGCATATTTTTTATTTACTGAGTTGAAGGGGTTATTGTCGACTCTTGAATTGGCGGCTGGGTTTGCGATTGAGTTTGCGGCTGGACAGTTTGAGGATTTTTGATAAATTGGACAACCTGGCTGTCTTCTCTTAATTTAGTCTTCCAAGCAACGCTTTTTTCGTTGAGATAAATTTTATCTTCCGGTCCCCAAAAAGCATTTCCAAATTTCGTCAAACTTAAAGGATTTTGAGTATCTTGAGGATTTCTTTGGAGAAACCAAACATCGCTAAGCGACAACTTCGGGAAACTGCTTAATTTTCCGAAATAAAGATCGCCGGTATCCAAATAAACCGCCCAATAAGATTTTTCAAAACCGCTTCTTTGCCAATAAACAACAGCCCCTAAGGCAATCAATAAAATAATAACAATGGCAAGTAAAATTTTATTGATGTTGAATTTGATATTAAACATAGTTTTATTATATTATTATTATAATAATATAACAATTAGCAAATCGACCTTTTGTTGAATAATAACATATTTTAAAAAAATAAAAAACCGGCAAGTCCAGTTAATTCAACTTCAACTTTGACACGCTTATCAATGCGCCCATCAAGGCGCATTATTGAAGTTGAATTACTGGGCAAGCCATAAGCCGGATTCTGTCTTGGGCGATAATTTATCTGGGTCTTTGATTGCTCTCAGACTCTAGCGGCACTCTCCTTTCGGAGTACGACCTTGCGCCCCGCAGGGATTTAGCCGTTTCACCTCCGATGTTTCCATCAGAGCTAACCCCGAAGGGTTTCCGGTTTTTCTCAAAACCGAACGTCTCTGCTCGCACCCCTAAGCTTACGCTCGACGGCTGTTAGCCGCTACGTTTAATTAGGCGTCCGGACTTTCCTCCCCGACCTTGTGTCGGAGCTATCGCCTGGCTTGCCGATTCTTATATTATTATAAGAAAAAAACTTGTTTCGTCAATTATAAGTTAAAACAAACCGGTTTGAGAATTCAACTCGCGGTTCACCAATAAATCAGCTTGCTTGTTTTCTTCTCTGGAAATCTGGACGAATTTCACCCCCGCGAAATCCTGCTTAAGATTCCAAATTTCAATAAAAAAAGGTATTAAATTTTTTTCTTTGATTTTGTATTGTCCGTTGACTTGCTTGACTAAAAGCTCGCTATCCGAACGAATTTCAATTACGACTTTTTCGCTTTTTTCTCCGCCGATAAGATGTTTTATTTTTTTTAAAGCGAAAATCGCCGCTTGATATTCGGCTTCATTATTCGTTGCTTCGCCGAGAAACTTACTATACTCCTTTCTTTCCCCTATTTTTGTCATTGCGAGGGCTTTAGCCCGTGGCAATCTCTTTGGGATTGCTTCGCCTTCGGCTCGCAATGACAAATCTATTACAACGCCGATTGCCGACGGGCCGGGATTCCCCCGCGAACCGCCATCAATATAAATAATAACTTTATTCATACCCAGTTAATTCAACTTCAAAAGGCAAAAATCTTATAGAGCTTTTTGCCAGTTATAAAGTCGTTTAGATAAATATCTTCGACCAATGGTTGATTTGAAATATTTTTCACGTTGTTTGGCGTCATCTTCGTTTAGACAAGCCTCGAAGTAAATTAACTTCAACGGCATTCTTGATTTTGTGGAAAAATTTTTGCCTGAATTATGCTCTTCTAATCTTTTTCTCAAATTACCAGTATAACCGATATAATGTTCATTATCTCTGAGACTTAATAATACATAAGTGTAGAAGAACATCATTGAAGTTGAATTACTGGGCATACTTTATTTATATTCCATTAACTTTAAAAAAACTTTATAAGTCGTCCTGGTATCGTCAAGCGCCGAATGGGGTTTTTCCTGTTTAATGTCAAAATGTTTAGCCATTTCCGACAAAGACAATTTCGGAAAATTAGGAAGATGGCGCAATTTCTGCCAACCCAATGAAAAAGTATCCAAACCCTTATAATGAAAAGTCGGCTCTAAATCGCATTCCTCCAGGGCCTTATTAATATGAAACCAGTCGAAAAGCAGATTGTGGCCGACTAAAATAGTATTGGCGGTTTTTTCCAAAAAAATTTTCATCGCCGTTTCCAACTCCAACGCGTCCCGCCAATCTTCTTCTTTGTAATGATTTATTTTTAAAGCTTCCGGGTCGGCCAGCTCAATATGCTTTGGCTTAATCTTGGTTTCCCATTCTTCCAAAACCGAAAAATTATAACTGCTGACTTTTATAAGACCGATTTCCGTTAATTCGTGACGCAAATCAGGTCCGGTTGTTTCCGTATCAACAAAAGAAAAATCAAAATCTTTTATTGGAAATTTTTTAATATCGTTGTTCATAAATCATCGAATAGCGAATTTGTACGAATATACGAATTTTATAAATTAATTTGTTGATTCTAAAGCCATCAGTCCGGGCAATTTTTTGCCGGCTAAATATTCCAACATCGCTCCCCCGCCGGTGGACAGAAACAACGCGGACTTACGCAGACTTGACGCAGACTGACGCAGACTTTTTCCGCGTAGTTCCGCGTGTTTTTCCGCGTAGTTCCGCGTTGCCGCCTGAAAGGCGGCAGTGGTTTCCCCGCCGCCGATTACTGAAAAAGATTTGCTTTTAATAATAGATTTGGCAATCGCCTCGCTTCCTTTTCTGAATTTTTTATCTTCAATATGGCCCATTGGTCCATTCCAAATGATTGTTCCGGCATTTTCAATGATTTTTGAATATTTTTCAATAGTCTTCGGTCCAATGTCTAGAATTTGTCTTTTATAAACCAGCGCGTCAATCGGCAAAATAACTTTCTGTCTAAATTCTTTTATCCGCGTCAGTCCGCGTATTTGTCCGCGCAGGTCCGCGTCGTAGAGAGAATCACCGACCGGCAATCCCTGAGCCGCCAGGAAAGTATTCGCCATTCCACCGCCGAGCAAAATACAATTGACCTTTGACTTTTGACATTTGACTTTTTTAAGAAAGTTTTTGATTACACCGATTTTGTCAGAAATTTTGGCGCCGCCCAAAATCATTACTAACGGCTTTTGGGGATTTTTCATAACTTTATCCAAATTTTTAATCTCTTTTTCCAATAATAAACCTGCGTAAGACGGCAAAAATTTTGTGATAGCCGCAACCGACGCATTAGCTCTATGGCTTACCGCAAAAGCGTCATTTATGTAAATCCCGTTAGAAATCGCGTCCCGCCGAGCGGGACTATTTCTAACGGGATAAATATCGCCATGCGCAAGCAATGCCAGTTGTTTCGCCAATTTAATGTCATTTTTTTCTTCACCGTCAAAAAATCTTAAATTTTCCAAAAGAAAAATACTGCCCACCGTTGAATTGCGAAACTGTCCTTCTGTGTCATTGCGAGCCGAAGGCGAAGCAATCTCCGTTGAATTATTAGATTGCTTCGTCGTCCCGCTTTGCGGGACTCCTCGCAATGACAAAAAATCCAAATCCATAAAATGAACCTGTTTTTTTAATAAATACGATAATATTTTCGCGAAAGGTTTTAGCGAAAATTGTTTAGAAATTAGAAATTCGGATTTAGAAATTCCCCGCCTTAGCGGGGCTGGTCTGCCGCGGTGGGATAAAATAACCACTTTCGCCTTGTTTTTAATTAAAAATTCAATCGTCGGCAAAACCGCCAAAATACGCGGATGAATATTTTTTTTAAACAAGTCCGCGTTCTGAATATTCAAATCAACCCGCAACAAACAAATTTTATTTTGCAAATCTTTTTTAGTTAAAGAAGATAGAAATTTCATTTTATCTTATTATACATAATTTTCTCTCCTGATTTTCTTATTGGCCAGTTAGTCATTTTCAACTATTTCAACTATTCGCTTATTCGCGCGAATTAGAGCATAGACGAACAGGTGAATAATAGAAAAACAACCGACAATAAATCTAAAATCTATTTCTCTAATTTTTTTGGCACCACGAGACAAATAACAAAATACGCTATAAGCCCGGGCACGATGCCGGTAAAGATGGAAAGCAAAACATACCCGACCCGTAAAATCACCGAATCAACGCTAAAATACTCCCCCAACCCGCCAATCACTCCGCAAAAAACTTTATTCTCACGACTTTTATATAAACGCTTCATAAAAATATGATATCATAAAAAAAGTATAAATAGCAGATCATATGACATAAATTTACCTGTAGTGAGTTTGTCAAACTATTCGCTTATTCGCGCGAATTAGAGCATAGACAAAGACAATAAAATTTATTCGCCTAATTTTTTGCTCTGTAGATTTTTTGCCCCGTAGTTTCGCTATTTTTTATTCTCCTCGGCGTGAGCTGTGATCTTTAAATTACAGCTGTGGTATTCTTTGCACCACGCCTCGCATTTCTCCGCCCACCCGCGATTCTCATAATGAAAACCGCATTTTCTTTTTGAATAATTTTCACTAACGATTTTGTTCCACTATGCATAAACATTTACATTCGCGTCCACATAGCTGTCGTAAATGTGGAAGTACACTTTTTGGGTACGGTCTTCGCAATCTTTTTCGGAGTAAGCCGGCTCCGGCAAATTGTCGTAAAGCATATCGCGGATCGTTATTTTCACATCGGCACGCGTTTCTTCTTTCCGTTTCCAATCCAAAACAAATTTTTCCGTTTTTAGCTTAGCCAATAGCTCGTGAGCAACTTTTTTCACCCGATCCGCTTCGTCCGGACTAAGATTCTCTTTGACGAGAAGGTCAAAAATCGCCAATTCCTCTTCCGTGAGGTTCTCTTTTATCGCGCGGGCGTCCTCCTCGCTTAATTCTTTTGCGAGCATAAGAAGTTCTTCAAAAAACGAGTCCAGGTCGCGAGAACCAGAATTATATTCATGAATCAATGAATTGAGGCGGTCAAGGAAATGTTTGCGAATCTTATTCTTCCGCGCCATTTCTTTGATTTTATCTTCAAGCTCGGCGCTTAAACTTTCAGCGGCAATATTTTTATTTTCTGTATCGTCGAAAAACTTCCGCAATGCCTCAAAATCAATATGGCTTAGGTCTTTCAGTTTCGGCTCCTTAATTACAAACTCTCCTGCCTTAATGGATCGGTCAAGCAAATCCTCAAGGTCCTTTTTAACTTGGCTAACATCAGCTTCTTCCTCAATGACTTCCTTAATGCGAGAAGCAATTACCTTAAAAGCCGTAACCTCGTGGTAATAATCTTCTGCTTTGGGTTCTGGCAGTACTGCTTTGTAGAGCTGGTAGGTGTCTGACGCAAGATCAAGAAATCTCTTTTTCGTCTGTTCATCCTGTAAGATACTATTCGTGAATACATCAACAAGGCGTATCTTTTCTGTGTCCTTTGCTTTCAGTAGGTTATCAACATCAAGATCAAGTTTTTTCAAAAATTCCCGTGTCTGTTTTACAGTAGAAACCAGAAGCTCAACGAGCTTCTCTTTTTCTTTGATAATGTGGTCAATTGACGCGCCAGTTTCCGAAGTTGCGTAAATGGAAAGCGCTCTTTGGAGGTTGCGGAATACACCAATGTAGTCAACGATAAGTCCGTTTGTCTTGCCTGGATATACCCGATTAGCCCGAGCAATCGTCTGCATCAGCGTGTGATTTTTAAGCGGTTTATCAAGATACAGCGTCGAAAGGTTAAGCACATCAAAACCGGTAATCCACATGGCACAGACAAATACCATGCGCAAGTTGCTATCGGGGTCTTTAAATTTTGTCTCCAAATCTTCGTTTTGAATGCGGGCCCTCAGTGGCCTCATGTCAATTTCAAATTCCTCCATATCAGCGATTTCATTCTGACCTTGGCTTACCACTACCGCCATATCAATCCCTTCGTATTGTTCTATAACCTGTCTAACCTTTTCTTTTTCATGCTCGTCAACGGCCTTTGATAAAGCGATATTCAGCTTTGCTAAATGGCGTTGCATTTGTTCTTTGACCTTGGCATGCATACGGACAGCCGTTTTCTTATCAATTGAGACAACCATTGCCTTTCCGTTATATCCCCGAGCGGTGAAATGCGTCACAATATCCTCGGCGACTTTATTCAAACGATCTTCGCGAGTGATCAGGTGGTAAAAAGTCGAAAACTCCTGTTCCAATTTTTCCTCTTCTTCTGGCGCAAGATCATAAAAATTCATTACCCGTTCCAAATCTTTCTGAATATCTGGATTTACATTTTCAAGTTTCGGAACGCGGTTCTCGTAATAGAGAGGCACCGTGGCGCCGTCTTCCACCGATTGAGCGAAATTATAGGTAGAAACATAATCTCCAAAAGCTTGCCGTGTTTTCTCCTCGCCGCCTGTCATCAAAGGCGTGCCGGTAAAGCCGATGAACGCCGCCTTAGGCAAAGAAATGCGCATATTCGCCGCCATACGATCATATTGCGTACGATGCGCTTCATCAGCCATCACAATCACATCGCTTCTGTTAGACAACTCTTTGGGTTCGGCAAATTTATGAATAAGCGTAAATACATGGCGATGATCTTCTTTAAGTAGTTGCTGAAGATGTTCTACAGAATCGGCATGGACTTCGTTTTCATACACAGCGCCGCAAGCGGAAAATGTTTTGTATATCTGCCGGTCAAGTTCTTTGCGGTCTGTAACCACGACAAAAGTGAAATTGCCAGTTAATTTGCGGAACACTTTTTGAGACAAGAAAACCATTGAATATGATTTGCCGGAACCCTGTGTGTGCCAAAACACGCCGAGGCGTCCTTTGTTTTTGTCCCGATTTTTTACTTGTTCAAAGGCGCGATTTACTCCGAAAAATTGGAAATAGCGGGCAATCGCTTTAGCGCGTTCTCCGCGCGAGTCGTCAAAAAGAATAAAGTTTTCAATAATATCCAAAAGCTGGGCTGGTTCGCAGGTGCCCTTGATTACCGTTTCCAAACTTACCTTGCCGACTTCTTTCTCGTCTTTAATTTTCTTCCATTCGTTAAAATGTTCATACGCGCCGGTAAGCGTGCCGACTTTGCTCTCAATGCCATTGGAAATAATGATAAAGGCGTTATACCAAAAAAGCTGGGGAATGGTGTCTTTGTAATCCCGGATGTTTTGCTGATAGGCGTTGCGAAGATTTTTGTGCGATGCTTTAAGTTCAATCAACACAAGCGGTATGCCGTTTACAAAGCCGATCAAATCAGGCCGGCGCTTGTGCAACTCACCGGTTATCCAAATCTGGGACACGAGCATGAAGTGATTCTCCTTCGGGTTTTCAAAATCAATGATTTTTACCGTCTCGGTTTGCCGTTCACCCTTCTCATTTTCCGTTTCAATTTTTACGCCGTCCCGGAGCAGCTGCCATATTTCATGGTTGGCATTAACCATACTCATGGTCAAGCGGTCTTTGATAATCTCATCAATCGCAAGATTTAACGCTTCGGTAGATACATCGGGATTGAGCTTCGTCAGAGCAATTTTGAGATAGTTCATGAGCACTACCTCTCCCGGATTCTCCCGCCCAAATTCCGCGTCCATTTCACCGGAATACGCATTGGCAAAATTATCAGCACCCCAAAGTTCGCCAAATAGTTTGATTGCGGTTTGTTCTACTAATTTGTCTTCAGAAAATTCGTTCATGGCTCTCTTTGCGTTTTTAAATTATTTAATCCATTTCGTGCTCTATCTAAAAGATCATCATAGGTTAGAACCTCTATCCGGTGAAAATATGATAATAATCGCCTCAGTCTTTTGGGGTGTGCGGTTTCTCTTCTGCCAATCAATAAAATACCTTTGGGTTTATAGTATTTGGCATACATATCTTCCATTATTTCATTGCCTTCATCATCGCGTTCTGTTGAATATTCTGAGTCATAATATTCTAAATACCCAGTAAGCTGTCCCAGTCCTTGAGCCAGTTCAGCATACATATGTTGTCTCGATGGGTGTTTATCGTCTTGTTTTAGAAGTTTTGCTGAGGGAAGTTTCATTTCCAAAACATCGCTTAAGCCGTCAATCCTTTTAAGTCGGCCGTCGGGGACGCCATCTTCACCAGCATCTCTTACATCATAAGAAATATATTCGGGACCAAATATCCATGGCATTTTTTTGAGTTCAGTTTGAATATCTTTTACCTCTTTTAGGTCTTTGTTGCTGAGCATTCTTTCAAAAACATCTAACTTCTGTAATCTTTCGTCAATTTTAGATACCGAAATTCCTTTCTTAATTAGCTCTGACAAATCAAGATTTAAATGTAAATAGCCGTCGTTAATAAGTTGCTGCAAGCTTTGCTGCCCTTTCTCATCTGACGATAAAGTTACAAGTTTTGCATATAAATCTGGATCAAGTTCCAACTTATCTACCAATTGAAAATTTCCCGAAGTTAACGATCCGAGATTTGCTTCCTTAAGGAATTGTAAGAAATCAGCTAATTTATGAGCCTGTTTAAACGGAATGCTGAACTCCTGAGGTTCGGGCAAAAGACTACCTTGCTGATCTTTTTTAAATCGTTGCAACTTGATACCTATCACTTCATCTTTCTGTGTAATATAAGAGGCAAGATATTTGTATCGAGCATTATCCTCTAAGGTGTGTGCTGAATCAGAAACTACGGCCACATATTTTCCGCCAGACTCGTTCCAACTCGAAACTTTGATTTGTTCCTCTTTTTGCATGGCGGTAAAATCTTCTTCGCTTGGCTTAATTTCTTTCCAAATATTTTTTAGGTCGTCAAATTTCATACTTTTATTTCCCCACTTACTAACTTCGGCAAAAGCAAATCTCGGGCTTGGCGGAGGTTTTGATTTTGATTTCCCAGTGAATAAATTTCATCAAACAAAGGGGATATTGAATGATCAAATTTTTCTCTTATCCCATCTGGCGGTAATGTAATTTTCTCCTCCTCAATAAACGATTCAAACTTAAAGTTGCTTATGCCCGTAGATTGAACCTGATATTTTTCAATAACTCCATTTTCGTACCAGCTCAGTATCTGTTCATATAGTTGGAATGGCGAAATCTTGCTTCGATTTGGCCGGATCAATTTACAAAAACTTGCGCAAATTACATTTTGCTTAAATTGACCAAGAAGATTGGTTGTTATTAATAGAGATCGCCCTACCGGTTGTCCCTTGCTACCGCCCGACACCTCAAACACTAAATCACCACCTTGCAAAACCCTGACGCGCAAATTCGAAGGCTTGTGATATCTAAGTGGGCAAGTAGAGATGTTACCCATTGCCGCGTTTGGTATATCCGTACCGCGGATAACATATGCGGGACTTGGATAATTATCATCAGGTTCTTCTTTGCCCCATCCACCACCTATATAGGATTCAATAGCATCTCGGAGAGCGACATTTTTCCATCCATTTGGCAGATTGCCACCATTCACTGGAGAAACAAACCACTCCTTATAAATCGCCTGCGCGATTTGTTCCAAAATCTTAATCCGCTTCGTGTTGTTTTCGATCAGATCGTCGTATGCGGAAAGAACATCGGCGATTTGTTTTTGATCCTCAATCCGTGCAGGTATTCTGAACTCAAGATTTTCTATCTGTCCACCACTCATGTTCGGTTGTGCGGCTCCATCGGCAAGTCGATATAAAAGATTGATTGCATCTTTATTGCCCAACAGAATCCATAAAAAATTCGCATCAATATTTTTGGGGCTGATTTTTGCGACACGCTGGTTCAGTAACGCTTTTTTATTTGATCGAAACTTGCCAACTTTCCCCGCCGTCGCCCCCGTCATCGCAACTAATATGTCGCTATTGCTAATCAAATATTTTTTGGTTTTTTCATTCAAAGCAGATTCATCAAGATACTCCCCGTTTTCCATAGAAACATTTAGATCGTCAGTAATATTTTTGATCTTAATAACTGGTATGTCGCCGTCCTTTTTAAACTCCGAACTCTTAAATGCAAAACCTGGCAAGACATTTGCAACATCTCCTAATTTCACCTTCCGCCAAGTTGTTTTGATTTGCGTGTTCATAAACCTAAAATCCTTTGCACGGCTTGTGTCGCAACCTTAAAAACTTCGACGGCTCCAGGCAGTGAACCGACGAACGAAATACTCTCCATTACTTTTTGCACAATAGTTTTATCTGGTTGCGATTTGGACAACTGATTTTTAATCGTTTGGATGTCCGCCTGTACATTAAGCTTTTGTTCTTCGGAAAGCTTGTCAGATATTTTCACAACACCCTCTAACTGATTAAAAGCGCGAAGTACATCGACGAATTCGTTTCTGACAACATTATTCGATCCCACCACCGTTACTCCACCAATGGTATTAATATTGATACCTGAAAAGACGCTGGTGCGGTCAAATTCGGATTCTCCTTCGTTGTACTTAAGACCTATCTCTGACAGACCGAACAGATGTTTTTCGTTTGGTACCTCAAAACCTTTTGGGGTTTTATATGGACGCTTTATAATCTTTTCGTCCACCCAACCATGTTGAACGAGGTAGTCCAAATTTTGCACCGCATCGTTTTGGCTAATATCTTCTTTAGCCATCGCTTTTTTTACGTCCGAACTGGAAGCCATCAAAGAATCCAGGCCGCGCGCCTTTCTACGGCACTCTCCCAAATACAACAAGATTTTTTGTCGTACCTCATCGGGAGTATATGTCTTTATTTCTTTCTTCTTCATATATCTAATTTCTTCAAATTATCAAAAATGTTTTTCTCCAGTTTGTGCGCGTCGTCGGTTAGTTCCTTAAATTCGCCGTGAAGGTTTTCAACCTTTTCTTTGAAATTTCCGTCGTCTCCATTTCCGTTGTCGGTAGCGCCAACATAACGGCCGGGGTTGAGTGAGTAGCCGGCTTTTTTAACTTCATCAATCGTTGCTATTTTGCAAAGCCCCTTAACATTTTGATATTTCTTTCCGTTCTCGCCGCGATAACTTCGGACAATGCTTGCGATTTGCTCTATTTGCTCATCGGTCCAATATCTTTTTACTCTGTCGTCTGGGATTGGAGTAAAAATATTCCGCGCGTCAATAAAAAGAATTTTATCCTTTCTATTTGTCTTATTTTTGCCTCTGTCCAAAAACCACAAGGTTACCGAAAGTGGAACATTGTAAAACATATTAGGGCCAACAGCGACCATTACGTCCACAACCCCATCTTCAATTAATTTTTGACGAATTTCTTTTTCTCTGTGCCCAGCGTCACCTGCCGCATTAGACATCACAAAACCAGTCCGTCCATTTTTATTCAACGAACTTAAAAATATTTGTATCCAAAGATAATTACCATTGTCTGTTCCTTTATTTCCCGACTTAGGTAGGCCATACGGAAAACGAGGGTCATCTTTTATCCGTTCATAATCAATTCCGCTCACATTAAAAGGAGGATTGGCCATCGTGAAATCAAATTTGCCCAAACTCTTATGGCGATCCTCGTAATAGGTATTACCTTCGCGAATGTCTCCAGAAAGGCCGTGAATCGCAAGGTTCATTTTTGCGATGCGAACGGTCTGGTCTGTTTTTTCTTGGCCGTAAATCGCAATCTTACGCGAAGCTCTTGTCTTCTGTCCGTTCTCAAGGTGCCGCTTTACAAATTCGTGCGACTGCACAAACATCCCGCCGGAGCCGCAAGCCGGATCGTAAATTCTGCCTTGATACGGCTCAATGATTTCTACGATGAGTTTAACTATACTTGTCGGCGTAAAAAATTCGCCTCCGCGCGAGCCGTCCGCTAACGCGAATTTGCCAAGAAAGTATTCGTAGATTCTCCCGAACGCATCGCCCTCAATATTGTCTGGAATCTGATTGAAATTTTTTAGAAGCGCGATTATGGATCGATTATCAAGTTTTTGAAATGTTTTCGGCAAGATACCGGCAAGCTCTTTATTTTCCGCTTCAATCTCTTTCATCGCGTCATTAACGGCCTTGCCCATGTCCGCTCCTTCCGGCAACTCTATGAGATATGAAAATCGAGCTTTTTCCGGAACAAACAATACACCACGCGCATGATAATCGGCAGATGATACCGGCCGCTCGCGAGAAACCGAAGCCCTGCCATAGGATTTGGTTTTCTTTTTTCTTTCCTCGGCTATTTCTTCGGCGACTTTATTGTGTCTTACTCCCGCGAACTTAAGGAAAATCAAACCCAAGACCGGCTCGGCAAATTCGTTGAGGCGCAACGGTGAATTAGCGCGCATATGATCCGCCGCCTCCCATAATCTATTTTCCAAATCTTTTATATTGGTGCTCATAACAACTTTTCATCCTTAAAACTAAAAACGCTGTTTGTCGCGATAATGACATGATCCAAAAGTTCAACGCCCATTATCTTGCCTGCCTCCGTTAATCGCTTTGTAATCTCCAAATCGTCTTCTGACGGTTTCGGATCTCCGGAAGGATGATTATGCGCAACTATAATATTGGCGGCCGAATGCCTAATGGCCGGCTCGAAAACTTCGCGCGGATGGACGAGATTAGCATTCAGAGTTCCTATTGAAATCGTTTCTTTATGCACCAGCTGATTTCTGGCGTTTAGGTACAGAGCGATAAAATGCTCTTTTTTGTTGTGGCGCAGTTCGGTCAATTGAGCCACGACATCTTTAGAGGTAACGATGGTCGGTAAATTCGTGTCATTAACTTCAATCGCGCGCTTGGATAGCTCAAAAGCGGCAAGAAGTGTCGTGGCTTTTGCGGAATCAATTCCGCCGATTTTCAATAAATCCTCATAGGTCATTTGCAAAAGCCGTTTCTTGGAATGCTTAGTTAAAATCTGGGAAGCGATTTCAATCACATTTTTCCCGGTTTTACCGGTCCGTAAGAGAATCGCCAAAAGTTCCGAGTCCTTCAAATTCTCGGCTCCTTTCGCGATTAGTTTTTCTCGCGGCCGCTCAATTTTTGGTAAATCCTTTATTTTCATACTTTATTCTACCACTTTCTAATACTCGCCAAAAGCTTGGAATTTTTTATTATTTTGAGCGGGTAATGGGAATCGAACCCCGTAAATTCAATTAATTGAATTACGGGGCGAGCCCGCGTCTCAACCTTGGTCCCGCAGCAATTTTGCTTAATCTGAGCGAGAGACGGGAATCGAACCCGCGTTCCTAGCTTGGGAAGCTAGCGTATTGCCACTATACTACTCTCGCAAAATTGAATGGGATTGCGTGAAAAATGTCATATACTGCCACTGTACTACATCCGCGAATTCCTAACGCGATTATTTTGCGATTAAATTTTTAATTATTTTTATCATCACTTCTTTTTCTTTTGGATCGCTTTCGGCAATTAAAAGCGCCAGCGCTGTTAAGGCGTTGTCATTGATTTTTCTCTCCCCGTTTTCGCGATGTAAATAATTTGCCTTATCCAAAAAATAGACGAACAAAAACGCTCCCGAGCGTTTATTGCCGTCGGAAAAAGGATGGTCCTTAATAATCAAATAGAGTATATGAGACGCTTTGTCTTCGATTGTCGAATATAATTGTCTTCCGCCAAAAGATTGATAAAGTCCTTTAATAATTCCTTCGAAACTATTGTCTCGCAAGGCGCCAAAAAGGTTCCCCGCTTCTTTTTTAATAATCAATTCTTTTTTTAATTCTCCCACCACCCGCAAGCAATTTTCGTAAGTCAAAATAAATTTAGTTCTCGCGCCTTTTCCATCTTTTAGTTTTCCTTTGTCATATTCTTCCAATAAAGTTAGAGTTTTGGCGTAATTCGCCAAAAGGCTTAAAATTTCTCCTTCTTGTCCCTGTAATAATTCCTTTTTAGATTTCTCTCGTAAAAAAGCGATGGCAGTTTGAAGTTCGCGGAATTTTCCCCGCGCTTCCAGGAGTCGCTTTTCATTGATAGTGTAGCCTTTGATCAGGTGGTTTTTTAATGTTTTAGTCGCCCAGATGCGGAATTGAGTGCCTCTTCGGGATTTAATTCTATAACCAATAGAAATAATAACATCAAGATTATAAAAATTCGTATCATATTTTTTTCCATCAGGGGCAGTTATCCGGAAATTCCGGACAACTGAATTTTTCTTTAATTCTCCTTCTATAAAAATATTTTTAATATGCTCGTTTACTGTTCTTATGTCCTTATCAAAAAGAAAAGCCATTTGCTTTTGTGTCAGCCATACCGTCTCCGCTTCTAATCGCACATCCAATCTAACCTCATTTTTTGCGGTCTTATAAATAACAATCTCGCCTCTATTGTCTTTGTTCAATATTTTTTTCATATTATTTTCTACTTTTTAATTATAACCCCTTCTCCGTTCCACTCAAAACCCGGGAAAAAAATCATCACGCCGGCTTCTGATTTTATTTCTTTTAACCAATCGTTAATATTTTTATTCTCCAATGCCAATCTTGATTCAAAAATTTCCCACCTTGCTCGCGGTTTTAAGAATCGTTCTTTAAGCTCGTATAGAGAAACGCCGAAAAGCGTTTCAACTTCTTTCCTGATATCCTTTCCTTTAAGCGCCTCTTCGATTTTATCATTCACCATTTTCTCAAGTTCGTTATTTTTAAGCCGTTTTTCCAATTCCCTTTGAATCAGATTGTCTTCAATTAGTTTATCCAAAACCGCGCGTTCGATTTTTTGTTTTACTTCTTTTGAATTCATAACCGCCGCCTGATTTTTATCATAAGTTTCCAAAGCCTTTCGGTAATAACTTACGGCGATTAAAACGTCTTTTTTGAAAGACTTTAAACTAATCGGCCGCCAATTTACCAAAACAATGGGATAGGATTGAGTAAAAATGACAATGACTATGACAATGACAATGACAGACGATATTATAAAAATAATTTTCTTTTTATTCATGGCGTAATAATTATCATTTTTTCGCCGGGTTTTTTATAATTAAATCTGGCTCTTAATTCTTTTTCCAAATTTTCCGGATAGGAAAAATATTCAATCTCGGATTGAATGTGAGAATTTTCTTTCGATAAAGCGCTGAAGCGGCTATTTAAATCGTCCATTTTGATTTTTAATTGGTCGCGCTCTTTTAAAATAAAATACGCCTGAATTAAAACGGCGATTAAAATTATTGATAAAATTATGATTATTACGAATCTCATCTGCTTACTTTAACAAATCCTTGAAGATTTTTACAGGGATTTTGACTCCGGAAGTCCTTTGCAACAGTTTTTTCTTGCCTTTCTTTTGTTTCTGCCAAAGCTTCATTTTTCTGGTCCGGTCGCCGCCGTATAAATAGCCCGTCACGTCTTTTTTCATCGCCGGAATCGTTTCGCGAGCGATAATTTTGCTTCCGGCCACCGCTTGAAGAGCTTGAACAAATTGCTGGCGCGGCAAAAATTCTTTTAGTTTCTGGAGCAATTGCCGGGGCTTTATTTCTAATTCATCTTTATAAATAAGCCTGGTCAGACCGGGCACGGGAAGACCGGCGACCAAAATTTCCACTTTTTCCAATTCGGCTTTTTGATAATCGCCCAGTTCATAACTGAAAGAAACCATTCCTTCGGAAATTGATTTCAGCCGGTCGTCAAAATCGGCGATCAAACTTGAAAGCGGCATATTCAATCTTATTAAAATTTTGTCTTCCCCGCCCGCAACGCTTTGCGTAGCAATGCGGGCAGGCAAATTTTCGGTTTTGATATTTTCCATTTTGAAAGATTCTTTAAGACGCAAAACATTGCTTAAATATTTCAACGGCGCGATAATTTCAATTTTTATCATCGGCTGAAAAATTTCCAAATAATCGGCTGGCAATTCATCGGCGTTTTCGATAATTCTTTCTCCTTGTTTCGTGATTATTTTATAAGCGACAGACGGAAACGTTGAAACTGTTTTTATGTTAAATTCCCTTTCCAATCTTTCGGCGGCAATTTCAAAATGAAGTTTTCCCAAAAAACCGCATTTAAATCCCCTGCCCAAAACTTCGTTGGTGTCCGGAGAAAAAGTCAAACTGGAGTCATTAAGTTTCAATTTTTGAAGGCCGATTTTTAAATCATCGTACTGCGATTCTTCGTCCGGATAAAGAGAAACGAAAACCACCGACTTGGGTTCTTGATAGCCAAGCAAAGCGCTTTCTCCAACAGTGTCGCCGATTTTTAATTTATCTGGATTTTTAATGCCAGTGGCGATATAACCGATTTCGCCGGCTGATAATTTATCCGTTGATTTTAATTGCGGAGAAAAAACGCCGACTTCTTTGATTTTGAATTTTTCATTGGCAACGACAAGTTTTGTTTCGTCGCCGGCTTTATATTCGCCGTTAAAAACCCGAACAAAAGCGATAACGCCTTTATGCTCGTCGTAGAGGGAATCAAATATCAATGCTCGCGCATTGATCGCGAAATCTCGCGGACTTAACGCGGACTCACGCGGAAATTTCGGTGGAGGAATTTCTCTTATTATTGCTTCTAATAATTCCTCCACACCTTCTCCGGTTTTGCCGGAAATTTTAAAAATTTCTTCGGGACCGACATTCAAAAGCCGCGTCAATTCGTTTATTGAATTTTTAATCTGCTCGGGAGAAGCGACGTCGATTTTATTAACCGCGCCGATAACGGTCAAACCGACTTTTTTGGCGTTTTCCAAATTAGCCAAAGTTTGCGCCTGAACTCCCTGAACGGCGTCCACCAATAAAATCGCGCCCTCAACCGCGGCCAAAGCCCGAGAAACTTCGTAAGAAAAATCACTATGTCCTGGCGTATCAATTAAGTTTAGGGTATAGGGTATAGCGTTTAGGGTATAGGTCATTCGCACAGGCGCCATTTTTATCGTAATCCCCCGCTCTCTTTCAAGCTCCAATTGGTCGAGATATTGCGCTTTCATCTGACGCAATTCAACGGCACCGGTTAATTCCAAAAACCGGTCGGCTAAAGTCGATTTCCCGTGGTCTATGTGCGCAATGATGACAAAATTGCGAATATTCATTATTATTATTATATGCTACCTGATCCAATTAAAACATTTATTCAAATTTTCTCAACTTTGCCGGGCATCGGCATTCGTCAAGCGACTCGCTTGGCTTTTAAATTAATCAACAGCGGTCGGAACCGAATTGAAGAAACCGCCAAAGCGATTTCTGATTTGAAATATTTAAAAATCTGTTCTGAATGTTTTTTCGTATACGACGCAGACTCGCGCAGACTGAACGCGGATAAACGCGGAATTAATCTTTGTAATATTTGTTTAGACCAAAACCGTCAAAAAGATATCATTGCCATCATTGAAAAAGAAACTGATTTGATTTCTTTGGAACGGACCAAGAAGTTTAAAGGCCATTATTTGATTTTGGGCGAATTCGCCAAAACCGGATTTTTGGAAAGCAGCCAGAAACTTCGGCTGAACCATCTTAAAAATCGGATTAAGAAAGAATTCGGGCAAGCCGAAGAAATTATTATCGCTTTCAACCCCACCACATACGGCGATCTCAATTTTTCAGTGATTGCCAAAGAACTTTCGCCTTTCGCCAAAAAAATCACTCGCTTGGGACGCGGCATTCCGACCGGCGGAGAAATAGAATTCGCCGACGAAGAAACACTTACTTCTGCATTAGAGCGCAGAAATTAAATTTTAATTATTTCCGCTTCCGTATACTGTTGCCTGTGTCCTTTTTTCTTTCTGTATCTTGTCTTTGAATGATATTTAAAGACTATTTTTTTTCTGCTTTTCCCTTGTTTCAAGATTTTAGCTTCTACTTTCGCTCCTTCAATATAAGGACTGCCGATTTTAACATCTTCAGCGTCGGCTGATAATAAAACTTCGTTAAAAATAAAATTTTCGCCTTCATTGGCGTTTAATTTTTCAATCTTGATTTTTTGTCCGGCAGAAATTTTATACTGCTTTCCTCCAGTTTGGATAATAGCGAATGCCATATTTTTGTTCAATTTACAGAAACAATAACAGATATTATTATTAAAATCAATACCGCGATAACCAAGCTGGCAAAACTGAAAATATAAGAAAGAAATCTTTCGCGACGATAAAGAAAATTAGCTAAAAAGAAATTAATTAAAATTATTGTCAAAGCGGACAATAAAATTCCGAGAACTTCCATCCGGCCGGCCAAAAAATCAATATCTTTATCGGCCTCAAAACGAATAATTAAAGGCGTTGTCGTTTGCCCGAGTTTTTCCGCCTGAAGCGGATCAGCCTCTGGCTGAGAATAAAAAACCGCTCCCGCCAAAAATACGACCAAAACACTGAGAACGCCCACCACTCTGAGATATTTATCTTTTATAATATTAGCTAATAACATTTATTTATGGTGCCGCTTATGGGAATCCCCGCCTGCCATCGGCTTCGCCGAAGGCGAAAGCGGGCAGAGAACCCGTGCTCCCCGCCTAAATTTTTTGTAGCGCATAGGGGAATCGAACCCCTGTTGCGTGATTGAGAATCACGCGTCCTAACCACTAGACGAATGCGCCATAAATTTTGGCGGGTGTCCTAACCACTAGACGAAAGCGGCAATTTCTTTAATTTCCTCCACTATCTCTTCCAATCCTATTGCTCTTGACGCTTTTATTAAAATCAAATCGCCTTTTTTAATCAAGTCCTGAACCGCCCGACAAGCTTCCGTCGTCGTATCAAAACTCAAAATTTTGTTTTTGTCCAGCCCAACGGCTTCCGCTGATTCGGCGATAAATTTCGCCCGCGGACCGACGGTAATTAAAACATCAACTATTTTCCCGGCTAATCGGCCGATTGATTCGTGAGCTTCAACCGAATATTTTCCCAATTCCAGCATATCTCCCAGAACCGCGATTTTTCTTTCAGCCGACAAATCGCCGAGCGTTGTTAAAGCTTCTTCCATTGAAATCGGCGAAGCGTTGTAGGCGTCGTTGATAATATAAGTATCCTTGATTCCTTTTAATAAATTCATTCTTCCTTTGGCCGGCCGGTAATTTATTGAAAGCGCCTCGGAAATTTCCACCAAATTTAAATCAAAAATCAAACCAACGCAGGCGGCAACCGCAGCGGCATAAGCCTGAGCTTTCCCGAAAACATTCTTTAAAACTACCGGCACAAAACTGCCGGCGTATTCAATCTTAAAAGAAACGCCCATTGGCGCTTCGCGCCACGCTGACTCACGCGGACTTAACGCGGACTCACGCTGACTGTTTGCGTTGGTCTGCGCATAATCAAAACCGCTGATTTTCACATCCGCGCCTTCATTAAAACCGAAAGTGATAATTTTGGCGCGGGTTCGTTCTTTCATATTTATTATTGCTTCGTTGTCAAAATTCAATACGGCAAAACCATTTGCCGATAAATTTTCAACGACTCTCGCCTTTTCTCGAACTATCGCTTCCGGACCGCTGAAAAATTCTATATGTACGGGTATTTCGCCAATAGCTGTAATAATTCCGATATAGGGCTTGGCGATTTCCAAAAGCTCTTTAATATCTCCTGGCCGGTCTGCCGCGTATTCTAATATTAAAATTTCAGGATAAACGGATTTTTTAAGAAAAAGGGACTGAGCTAAGCCATAAAAAATTACTTTTAGCCAAAATAATAATTTTCTAATTTTTTTCTTGCCGGACGGCGTATCGCGACTAACCAATTTTAATTCCTCTTCTTTCCATTCTCCGATTATGGCAAGCGGCACACCCAATTCATTATTTAAGTTGCCCTCGGATTTTCTCACCCGACGATGATTTTTTCCGCCCGAGGCGGATAAAACCGCGTAAATCGCCTCTTTGGCGGAAGTTTTCCCGACACTGCCAGTAATGGCGATAACCCGCGGCTGAAAACGCCAAATCGTCAGCTTAGCTAATTGCTTTAAAATTAATTGTAAAATTTTCAATAAAAGATGTTTCATAATGCTGTGGCCTTGTCATTGCGAACGCAGTGAAGCAATCTTATTGATTCATAGAGATTGCTTCGTCGCTTCGCTCCTCGCAATGACCGTAAAATAATGATTATAATCTATCCGGCGCTATATTATAGTAGTTTAAAATAAATTGCGCCAGTTCGCGGAAAGCCGGCACCACTGTCTGGCCAGCCAAGGGACTGCCCTTTGGTTTATCTAATTTTATCAAAATCACGAATTTCGGATCAAAAGCCGGAGCAAAACCCATATAAGTATTAATCACTTCATCAGTATAACCGTTTTTCCCGAAATCCGGCACAAAAGCGGTTCCGGTTTTTCCGGCGATTGAATAATTGGAAATTACCGCGATTTTGTTTTTATCAACCGCGGAAACCATCATTTGAGCGACTTTTTTGGAAGTTTCAGAGGAAATTACCCGTCTGACAACTTGCGATTTTTCACTTCCTGAAATAATCGGTTTCATCAGAACGCCGTCGTTGGCAATGGCGGAAATCGCGCTGATTAATTCAATCGGCGTTACCGAAACGCCTTGGCCGAAAGAAGCAGTGGCAAAATCAATATCCTTCCCTTGTTTAAGATTATTAATTTTTCCTCTAACCTCGCCGGGCAAAACAATGTTTGTCGACTCGTTAAAACCGAATTTTATCAAATAATTATAAAAAATATCCTGGCCGATTTTCCGCTGGGCAAAAACCGCGCCGGTATTGATAGACTGTTCAATCACGCCGGTCATTGTCTGCTGGCCATGAGCTTTCAAATCCCAATTTTTTATCGTCATGCCGTTAAAAGTAACCGAGCCGGTGTCGATGTAAGTCGTTTCCGGAGTAATTTTTCCGCTGTCTATGCCGGCCGCCATAGTGATTACTTTAAAAACCGAACCCGGCTCGTAAACCAACTGAACCGCCGGATTAAGAAAATTTTCCACTTTAAATTTTGAATAATCATTGGGGTCAAAATTCGGAAAACTTCCCATCGCTAAAATTTTTCCGGTTTTCGGTTCCTGAACAATAACCGTTCCGCCAACCGCCTGATAACGGTCAATGAGATTTTTTAAAATTTCCTCTGCCTGTCCTTGAATAACGCGGTCAATGGTTAAAACCAGATTTTCTCCATTATTAAGCGATTTATCAAAATAGAGCTCCGCGCCGTAACGGCCTCCGCCTTCATCGCCGTTCGCGGTGAATCCCAACAAATGAGAAGCCAAACCGCCGAAAGGATAAAAACGCAAAAGCTGGCTGTCTATATATATTCCTTTTAGATTGAGATTTTTCACTTTTTCAACCTGTTCGACGCCGGCTTTTTGAATTAAAATCTCATACTCATCGTTGGGTTTGTTGAATTTTTTTTCAAGCTCTTCAACCGAAACATTAAGAATCGTACTTAATTTTTCCGCGTAATTCCGCGTATTGTTATTGTCATTGTTATTGTTATTGCTATTGTTATTTTCCTGAATTTCCTTGGGCACGGCGTAAATTACCGGATAATCTTTATTGAAAGCGGCAATATTAGAATTATTATTCCTGTCGGTAAGATAGATAGCGCCTCTCGGCGTTTGAAAAACGCCGCTTAATCGCCTTAAAAACTCCGCTCTTGCTAAATAAAAATCTCCTTTTTCAATTTGAAGACGATAAATGTTAAAAATTAAAGATAAATATAAAATTCCAAAAAGAAAAAATAAACTTGTAATTCTCCATTTCATGTTTTAGCGTTAGTTTGGCGCTTAATTTAGCGTCAGTTTAGCGGTTTTTACGTAGTTCGGATTTTTTTCCAAAATTAACGATTGCTGATTAATCAACGATTCAATGTTTTTTTCGTTTAGAATACTGTAAAGATTATTTTTCAGTTCGGCGTTCTGAACTTCGGCTTGCTGAATATTATTTTCCTGTTTTTTTACTTCGTGCCGAAAACTCACCAATTGATTATAAATAAATATTCCAAAAACAGCCATAACAACCGAAACCATCATTAAAATTGAAATCAAAAAGTTTTTCTTGTGATTGTTTTTATTTAATTGAATAATGGTCATAGAAGTTTTATTGCTCTCATTTTCGCCGATCGCGACCTTGGATTGCTTCTAATTTCCTCCAGCGTCGCCGTTATCGGTTTCTTGGTTAAAATTTCCGCCATTCCTTTCCCGCCTGCAACGCTTTGCGTAGCAATGCGGGCAGGTTTCGCCATCTCCCGAAAATAGTTTTTAACCAAGCGATCTTCCAATGAATGAAATGAAATTATAGCGACTCGACCTTTAGGTTTTATAATTTTCTCCAGATTTTTTAATAATTTTTCCAAATTGCCCAATTCGTCATTGACATAAATCCGCAGGGCTTGAAAAACGCGAGTGGCGGGGTGAATTCTGCCTTTTTCATAACTTTTCGGTACAGCTCTTTTGATTACTTCCACTAAATCAAATGTTATTAAAATTCTTTTTTTCTTCCTTTCTTCAACAATCTTTTTGGCGATTCTTCGGGAAAATCTTTCTTCGCCGTATTTCCAAAAAATATCCGCCAAATCTTTTTCGTTGAAACTGTTTACCGCTTCCGCCGCGGTTAAACTTTCAACTTTCGTGTCATATCTCATATCCAGCGGTTCATCTCTTAAAAAACTGAATCCCCTGCCCGATTTCTCCAACTGCTCGGAAGAAAATCCCAAATCAATGAGCAATCCGTCGGCTTTCGGCAATTTGTATTTTTTTCTCCCTTCGGGAGATCTGCCGTAGGCAGACAAAATTTCCGGCAAATCCGCGTAATTGCCGTGAACCAACCTAATAGCTTTTAGGTTATAGCTTTTAGGTTTTAGGTTTGATTTGAAATTCTCTATTACATCCTTATCCCAATCAACTCCCAAAAATATTCCGTTCGGCGAAATTTTTTTAATAATTTCAACCGCGTGCCCGCCACTGCCCAATGTTCCATCAATAAAAAATTCTCCGGACTGTGGATTTAAAATTTCAATAACTTCTTTTAAAAGAACAGGCTTATGCATCAGTTTGTAAAGTTATAAAGTTGAAAGTTATAAAGTTGAATTTTTTAAATTTTACGGACTTTATAAACTTTACGAACTTTACGAACTTTTAACTTAAATCCCTAACTCTCCCAGTTTCTCCGCAATCTCATCAGATGACGCTTCTGTCTTGCTCTTGTATTGCTTCCAATTTTCGCTGTCCCAAATTTCAATCCGATTATAAAGTCCGGTAACCGTCGTCTGTTTTTTTAACCCGGCATATTCTCTCAGATAATCGGGAATTAAAATTCTTCCCTGTTTATCTAATTCCGCGTCAACGGCGCCCGCCAACATCAATCTAGCAAAAGCCCGGGAATTAGCCTGAGCCAACGGCAAAGCGATTAATTTCTGCGCCAAAACTTCCCAGTCTTTATTGCTGAAAACAAAAAGACAATGATCCAGTCCGCGCGTAACAATCGCGCCGCCGGTTAATTTATTTCTAAATTTTGCCGGTATGGCAATTCTTCCTTTGTTGTCTAAATTGTGTTGAAATTCTCCGATGAACATAATAGTTATCCCCCACTTTGACTACTTATCCCCATAGTTATCCACATTTCCCCACTTCCATTACATTCTGCTCCACAATTTAATTTGAGTCAATAACCTAAAAACCGATTTTACAACCGATAAAGATTTAAAAAAACCTTTATTTAAGCGGATTTTTAAAAATCTTTGGCTGGAATTATCAACAGATTATTCACACACCAAAAAATCACCCCGTACGGGATGATTTTTTGGTGGGCGCTGGAAGGATCGAACTTCCGACCTTTCGAATGTGAATCGAACGTTCTGCCACTGAACTAAGCGCCCAAATCACCGAATAACGAATCAATTACGAATTTACGAATTCGTATATTCGTACAAAAAATTCGCTATTCGTTGATTTATTGTATCTCCACCACCGCTCCGACTGCTTCCAATTTTGCTTTTAATTCATCGGCTTCTTCTTTTTTAAGCCCCTGTTTTATCTGTTTTGGCGCGGCATCAACCAAATCCTTGGATTCTTTCAAACCCAAACCGGTCGCTTCTTTAACCGCTTTAATCACATTGATTTTTTGGTCGCCAACGGCTTTAAGAATAACATCAAATGAAGTTTTTTCTTCAGCCACAGCTCCTGCAACAGCGCCAGTTGCCATCGGCATCGCCGCTGAAATACCGAATTTTTCTTCCAGCACCTTAACCAATTCGGCAATCTCAACAACGGTTAAAGATTCAATTTTTTGAATAATATCATCAAACTTATTCATAATTTAAAGTGTAAATATCAAAATGTAAAATGACAAATCAAAATGTTAAAATTGTTTTTAATTCATTTTTACATTTTACACTGTCATTTTGATTTTTGATTTTTAAATTTTACATTTTTATTACCCGACCTTTTTACCCCGTTCTTGCAACATATACATCAACATCCTGATTGGTGACGCGATTGCACCAATCAACTGAGCCAATAAAATTTCTCTTGACGGCAATTGACCGATTTTTTTCACCGTCTCGGCATCCAAAAAATTTTTTTCCGACAAATCATAAGCGCCTAAAATTTTAAAACCTTTTTTCTCCACCTCCTTGAAAAATTTATAAACGGGCCCGCTGACTTCCGAAATGTCCCTATCGCTAAAAACCGCGCCAAGCTGAAAATCAAACTGTTCCGGATTAAAATCAATTTTTTTGTTCTGAAAAGCGATCCTAAGCAATTTCTTCTTTATTATTTTAAGCTGGCTGCCGAATTCCTTTAATGTCCGTTTTAATTTTCTTAAATCCTCAACCTTGGTCCCGCTGAAATCGACAAAAACCAAAGTCTTATTTTGGTCAAGAATTTTCTCCGCTTCTCCAACTGATTCAATTTTTTGCTGTTTGGTTAACATAAAGTTAGGTTATAGGTTTTAGGTGTTAGGTTTTAGTAACAAAAATACGGCAGAATGCCGCAGACAAAAATCGCCATCCTCGACAGGTCTTAAATGCCTGTTGTCCGCGGATTATTATTTATAATAATCTATGTATTTTTCTTGTCAATGCCCTAATGCTTCTTTCTTACTAAATTCTTTAACGCTTTCTAAAATATAATTTTTGGCTGTTTTAATTGTTTCCGGACTTAATTTTTCTGTTGGTATCCGATTACCAAAACCAAGAAAAGCGCCTTTACTCCCCCAATTCCAACCAGCCGGACCATCAACGGCAATTGTCTTATCAGTAAGCAACAAATCAAAATTTTTCTGACCAAAAGCGTTTTTAATAACCGTTACGCCATCTCCTCTGTCTATTAAAACACCCTTAATGCCTTTTTCTCCAAAAACATCTGAACCAAACATATTCTTAAGCCCCTCAACCACTTTTCCTTTGTTAAAAACTTGGTCAAAACCAACAACATAGGAGGCCTTAAAATCTCCGGGGATTACTTCTTGTTTTAAAAGATTCTCAGTATCAATAGGTATTGTAGGCGCTTTTGGCAATGGCGTTTCAAAAACAATTTCTGAAGTTGTTTCGGGGACAACTTTCCATGGCGTTTCAGAAACAATTCCGGTATCGCCTTTTCCTCTTAAAATATTTTCATAATTCTCGCTTGTTCTCGGCGCTTTGGAATTTTCTTTGAAAAATTCTCTAAAAGTTTTATTATTATCAACAATGTTTTCAATTCGCTCTGGAGACAAATTTTCAGTTAATCCTTCTTCTTTTAATGTATCCTCAAAAATATTGCCCCATTTTATGCCTTTCAATTGTTTAACGGTTAATTTATCTGGATCATCAATGCCAATTAAACCATATTTTTCAATTAAATTTTTATCGCCGCTTTTAATAACGCCCGCAACGGTATCTTTTATTCTATCAATGTTGTAAGTTTTTAAAGCTTCTGCTGCTTCGCTGTCATTTCCGCCCAAATCGGCAAATTCCTTGAATCTTCCCTCCCATTGTTTCCTCGCTTCCTGCCAAATTGATTTCTCGCCTTGATAATCCAAATCTTTTCCAAAAAACAAAGTTTTCGGTTTTTCAACAGGCGCTTCCGGTGTTGATTGAGGCGCAGAAGGAAGCGCTTCGGTCGGTAAAACTCTTGTTGCTGGCGCTGGCGACTCCGGCACCTGCGATGTTGATTCAGGAACCACCACTTTTGGCTTTATTGCTTCAGGAGAAACTTTTACTCCTCCGCCAGCCCAAGCCTGCTCCAACATACCCATGCCCATGGCAGTGCCAGCGCCAGCCATCGCGCTTGCTACAGCTTTAACAAGAAGTTTTCTTCGTTCTTTTTTGGCCGTTTCCTCAAAAATTTTTTCCAATTCTTTTTCTGTTTCTTTTAGTTTATTTAAGTCAAAACCTGATTTTAATTTTTCCAAAGCTACCTCTTTTTGTGCTTCAATACTACGCGACATCACACTATCCACGCCCATACCCGCCAATTTGCCAACCATCACAGAACCAAATCCGCGGACAAAACGATAGCCGGCAAAAGTAGCGGCCGCCGCCGCGCCAAAACCGCCAACACTGGCAACTACACCGGTAATTAGACCAGTAGAAATAATTAAACGTGTGGCAGTGCCACGCTTCATATACCACTCCATTCCCTTTTTGAAAATGTTTTTTTCTTTCGGCGGCCAGGATTCTACTTTTGCCTGATTCAAAAGCTCTCGCTCTTCCAAAACCAGTTTTTTGAAAATTTCGGCTGGCGGAACACTTTGCTCCGCCATTTTTTTGCCTATTTCTAATTTTGAATTTTCATATTCAAGCTTTGCTGATTCACTATTATAAATCATCTCTGCTTGTTCATATCTTATGCCATTACTTACAAATCTTTTAATAAAGGCTTCTTTTCTATCATCCGCAGATGCTCCTTCTAAAAATTTCATCCTATCTTCCAATTTTAATGATTCTAATACCCTTAACCTGGTTTTTGTTTGCTGGTCGTCCCCTGATTGAGGGAGATAATCTGGTAGAGGAGGAAGTGGGGTCAGAATAGAACCGGGCATCGCTAAATCGTATATTCTCAATTTTTCAGCATCTCCTAATCGCAAATTTTGCTTCGCCAACTCAATTGTTTTTTCAAACTCTTCCGAATCCTCTTCTTTCTTTCTACCAAACTTTCTACCAAAAAGGCGGTGTGCTGTGTAGGCGCCAATATAATTTACTCTTCTGTATTTAAGATCCGCCTGAATTTCTCCAAGAGTTTTTTCTTTTGGTGCTTCTGACGCCTCTGACGCTTCTTTTTTTTCTTCACGACTTCTCTGAATTATATCTAACCCTAATCTAAATATTTCCAATCGTCTTGCCTCCTCTTCGGAGAGAATCTCTCCTTGCTGTTTTTTCTCTCTCAATTCCCTAATTTCACTTTTCATTTCTTCTGATGCCTTCAATGCCTTCTGAGATTTAATTTTCTGCCAAAGTTCTATATCTTCTTTAGAAAGATACTTCCCTTTCTTGGCCTTCTCTATAATTTTTTCTTCTGGAGAAATTTTTTTCTTTGGTTTTAGTTCTTCTAATTTTGATTCTTCTAATTTCTCTGGTTTTTCCATTGCCTCCTCTCTTATCCCTAATTGTTCTCTTTTTTGTTTTATTCTTTCCTCAAGATATTTTTTTATATTCGGAGCCACATTTTCCATATTTCCTAATTTTTCTTCTGCTTTTTTTAAAGTTTCTCCGCTCTTTTTTACTATATCTTCCCATTTTTTCTCGCTCATTCTTTTTCCTTTTCTAACTGGTATATCCATTATTTCAGAATAAAAACCTTCACTTTTGGAATTTAAGTCTTTGCTTATTGGCTCGCATTTTTTATTTATTTCTTCCAATCTTTCTTTAATCCGTTTTGTTTCTTCTTGAGATATTTTCCCTTCCTTAAATTTTTCTCTGAGTTCAAAAAACTCCGCGCGAAGATCTTTGTCTTCCTTTATTGACTTATCTATTATTGATTCCTCAGATATTTTTGACTCCTTCTCGCCCGATGTTTCTTGTATTTTTGGCCCTTCAAATGAATTTTTTGCCATAGTTTATCAATTTACCTTTAATGAGGTTTAATTTATTTTATCTTATTCATAAAGCCGACGCTTTCCTGCTTAAATTTTGCCACCTCTTCGTCAACGATTTCGTCTAAATTCGGCAATTTAGAGCGCAAGAAATTCAAAATCGCTTCTTCGTCATTCGGTTTCTCTTCTAAAATTTTTTCAAATTCATCTTTACCCGCTTCGTCCAACTCTTCCATTACCCTTATCAAAACCGACTGAAAAATAATTCTGCCGATACTTAGCAAAGATTCTTCCTGTTCTTTTTCCGATAATTTATCTAAACCTAAATCTTTTATAATGTTTTTTTGTAAAATTGTTTTCATAAATAATATTGTAATAAGCTTCTCTATTCCGACCTTTTGAGTCTTTACTTATGCGTCTGAGTTGTTAGTCGTTGGTCGTTGGTTATCAACGGCACGAAACTAAATCCGAAATATTCCTTTTGATTATATTTGTTTCTGCCGGTTTTGTCAATAATGATAATACTGTTTTCAACCGGCGCTACGATGCGACCGCCAATTTTTAACTGCCTTTTCCAATAAATCGGCACATCTCCTGTTGCCGCCGCCGCCGCTATTATTTTATCATAAGGCGCTTCTTTTTTATAGCCTTTGAAGCCGTCGCCCAAAATAATTTTAACAATCCCCTTTTCAAAAAAATTATATTTGGAAATATTCTTCTCCGCCATTTCTTTTAATTCAGGAATCCGTTCAATCGCCACAACCTTACCTCCGCCAGCCGGCGGATTACCGACAATTTGCGCTAAAATAGCGCTGACCCAGCCCGAGCCGGCGCCGATATCTAAAATTTTTTCGCCTGGCTTTGGCTCTAATAATTCCAGCATAAACGCCACGGTCAACGGTTGAGAAATTGTTTGATTAAAATCAATGGGTAAAGGCGCGTTGACATAGGCCTCGGATTTATATTCTTCGGGCACAAAATCCGCCCGGTCAATCGCTTTAAGCGCCTCAATAATTTCCGGCGTCTTAAGATAACCATCTCTTATTAGAGAATCTATTAAATTTTCGTATTCGGGGTTGACAATATCCATTAGTTTAGTTAATATTATAACTAAAATTGGATTAAATTGCCAATTTTTAGAACATTAATTTTTTAATAAGGAGGGAGGTATGGCGAAAAGATTATATGTATACCTTCATAATTTTGAAGGTAGCGGAAAAACAGCGAAGGTTTCAATTAAAGCGCTGACAGAAAAAAGAGAAACAAAAATCGCTGGCCGGGTTGGAAAAAGATTTCAGAAACAATTAATCAGGAGGAATAATGCCAACAAAGTTGTGGATAGTGGAGTGGAGAAAGAATAGAAATTACAGAGGGAAGGAAATCCTTCCCGAAAAAGAAGCGTTTGAATTGGCCGAGAAAAAGAAGAGTCTCCGCTTTAAAGTGGAGATGAAAAAACTTCCACGAAATTGGCCAAATCTGCCTACTTCTGTGATGTAAGCAGAAATATGAATTAATCACAAAAAACCCGCTGATCTTAAAAAAATCAACGGGTTTTATTTTTTGCGGGAGCTGAGGGAATCGAACCCCCGACCGTTGTTTTGGAGACAACAGTTATGCCACTTAACTAAGCTCCCCAAGAAATTATTTCTTCGCCTCCTTATGAACGGTATGCTTCCGGCACCATTTGCAATATTTAGAAAGTTGCAACTTCCGCTCTAGAGATTTTTTCTTTCGCGTATAATAATTCGCCCGTTTGCAAACAGAGCATTTCATCTTTATTAAATTTTCGCTGAATTTTGATTTTGCCATATGTGGGCGTTGGAGGGATCGGACCTCCGACCTTTTCGATGTCAACGAAACGCTCTACCACTGAGCTAAACGCCCGGATTTTCGCCCGTTGACCGATTTAAAAATTTTACTCCATAAAATTTTTTGGTCAACCCGCTTGAGCCAGAGGGGAGAATTGAACTCCCGACTTCAAACTTACCAAGTTTGCGTTCTACCACTGAACTACTCTGGCAATGTTGACATTTGAGCCAGCGGTCGGATTTGAACCGACGACCTACTGTTTACAAAACAGTTGCTCTGCCACTGAGCTACGCTGGCCAAATCTGTGTGCGCAGGGAGGGATTCGAACCCCCGTAGCCCAAAGGGCGTCAGATTTACAGTCTGATGCAATTGGCCGCTCTGCCACCTGCGCTATTTATCATCAATATTTGAATCAAATAAATTCTGCTTTTCTTCTCCATTTTTGCCGCTATTGCCGGATTTGTATTTTTTAACTTTGTTCAGATAATTACTTGCGATATTATCAAGCTTCATCAAAACAAGTTTCATTTTTCTTAAAAATTTTTCCAAAAAATTATGCAATAACGGATCTATTTTCTCAATCCATAAAAAAGAAAATAAATGATCTAATTTAGTCTGCTTTTTAATGATTTCGCCGGCCACTTCATCGCTCACCCGCGGCACTGCCCGGGCAATCAGATAAATCATTGTTCCGAGGCTCAACATTAAAATAATTTGAAGAATGAAAAGATGCATGCTAAATTTCGTATCTACAAAATCTCTCGACTCGAATATTTTCCCCAAATTTCGCGATTGTCTGTTTAATGAAATTTTCCACCGTCAATGATTCATCTTTAATGTACTCTTGTTGCAATAAATCCTCAATGTTTGCCGGATTCATCGCCACGATTTGCATTGATAAATTGCGGGCCAATTCCTTAAACGCGGGATTTTTAGCGACAAAATCGGTTTCGCAACGAAGATCAAGCATAACCCCCGCTCTCTCATTATGAATATAAGATTCCAAAATTCCGGCGCCGGTTATTCTTTCGCTCTTTTTCTCGGCTTTTACCAATCCTCGTTTATGAATAATTGCTATCGCCTTATTAAAATCACCGCTCGCTTCCTCCAACGACTTTTTACATTCCATTACGCCGGCGCCGGTAATATCGCGAAGTTTTTGAATATTGTTAAGCATGCGCGTCTGATAATTTTTCAGAAATTTTATTAACAATCCAATCAATGCTCATTTTCGCGTGGTCATTCGCCGGAATCGGATAATCAATCAAATCCGGGTTATCATCGCTGTCAATAATGGCAACTAACGGAATTCCCATTCTTTTGGCTTCCCGAACCGCCGCCACATGACCTTTTAATGAAGGGTCTATCATTAAAATAGCGTCCGGCAATTTTATTAAATTTTTCAATCCGGAAAACATTTTTTCCATCCGTTGGATATTTCGATTAATCATTAATCGCTCTTTTTTCGTGTATTTTTCAAATTCGCCTTTCTCAAGACCGGACTGGACTTTTTTGAAATATTCAATTCGCTGAGACAAAACCTTGAAATTGGTCAATAAACCGCCGACCCATCTATCATTAATATAGGCGAAATTGAATTTTCCCGCCAAATTTTCCACAGCTTCTCTCGCCGCCGACTGACTGGCAACCACCAAAACCAATCCCTTGTTATTAATTTGATTCTTAAGAAATTCAACCGCCGATTCCAAAGCGGATAAAGTTTGGGCTAAATCAATAATTTCAATCCCATTTCTGGTGGCAAAAATATACTGTTTAAATTTCGGATTGGTCTTGGATTTTTTATGACCGTACATCAAACCAACCGTCATCATTTCTCCGACAATTTTTAAATCCGCTTCGCTTGCCGGAACGACAACCGATTCTTGTTGCCCTTCGGCAGGCTCAGGGCAATCGTGAGCCGCACCGAACGATTGTAAATCTTGTGTTTCCATAATTTAATAAAAATATCAAATTTTATTGCCATCGTCAATAGCTTAATGCCAAGCAATCTTATCGCATATACTGATTGATGCTTTTGTCATTGCGAGCCGAGATGTCATTGCGAGCGACCGAAGGGAGCGCGGCAATCTCTACCGCTATGTTGTAATGATTTTCATTTACTATTCGCTTTACTATTTTATTTGCTTTACTACTTTGTCGCGTTATAGATGGCGGCAATCCAATTCTGTCATTGCGAGCCGAAGGCGAAGCAATCTATAAAGATTGCCGCGCCCCGCTTAGCGGGGTTCACAATGACGACTGTCGTTTTGTCATTGCGAACGAAGCGAAGCAATCTCAAATTGGTTTTTTAACGGCTCAGCTCATAAAAACAGGCGAGCTGTTAAAATCCGCTGATTTACAATTAATCAACTAAACTTTTTAGGCGCATTATAGATGTATTAAGCGCAATAGCGGAGAGCGGTCGAGTTAGCTCGACCGCTCTAATCGGTTAGAGCGCTTTAACACCGACAATAGTCGTAAGAGTTTAGGGTTTGGGGTTTTATTTAGTCGCGTTATATATAGCAGAGATTTCGGCTGGAGATAAAGCCCGGTTGTAAATGCGGACGTCATCGATGAGACTGTCCACGGCATATAAATTCAAATTATCTCGTATGACAGCAAGAACTGCGGCGCTATGCTATAGCATAGCGCTATGACATGTCATAGCGGAATAACTCGTCGTCTTCTTAATTATGAACGCCGTAAATACAATCGTTATAAATACAATGAATGATTTTTTGGTTCATTTGGTGGCGTTGTAGATCGCCATAATTTCAGCCGCTGATAAAGCTCTGTTATAAATGCGGACTTCGTCAACTGTACCCCAATTTTGACTACCACCCCAATGATTACCGATTGATTTTATATCTGTCGTTGATTGTTTATCTGACTGACCAACATAATTACCATTAATATAAAAATTTTGTTTTCCTCCGCTTCCCGTTACAGCTATATGATGCCAACCGGTTGAAAGGGAAGTCATATAAAAACCGGTACCCCTAAAACCGGTACCGCCAACGTTATCATACATTCCAAGCTGTGAAACTTTTCTTTCCACAATTACTTGATGGTCTCCTGCATTACCTCGGAACAATGTCCACCATGATGAGCCAGTTGAGGTTAAGGGATATTGAAACCAGGCAGTTGCAGTCCAAGTTGATCCCAAGCTCACATTAGGAGCATTAATATAATCGCTCACCGTGTTACCGGTATTAACTCCTGTCCCAATCTTACCCGTAACCCAACTAGGAGATCCAATAAATGATGCGGTTTTACTATTTCCTGATGAATCAGAAGCCGTTGTCCCGCTGCCTTCATCAAACTTCCAATAACCCACCATTCCTTTATCTCTGATGCCGGGAGTCAAAGGAGAAGTTGAGGTTCTCAAACTGTAGACACCAGGATAGGCATCACCGTCATTGATGGCTTTGTCAGCATATTTATCAGATTCAAAAAGAGCGGTCATTTCCCAAGAACCGCCAACCACATAGGTATAGTAATTGCCAGTAGAAGTGGTATTAACAGGGTCAATTGGAAGGATTGATAAGTTTGAGCCCCAGGAAATAGAAGTGAAAGGTACTGGCACCCAGCCAGTGTTGTCAGCTTTGCGATAATTGTCTGAACTGGAACAGCGATATTCCCAACCAGTAGGAAGCGAAGGCAGGCCTAAATTGGCGCAGGTGGTTGAAGAATCGGGAATTGAGACATAAACCTTGTCGGTTTCGCCCAAATAAGTTTTGCCATCTGCTTGATATTGGCCAAGGGCTTTGTGGATTGTTTGAAGTTCAGATAATCTTTTGCTGTCCCGGGCTTCTTTGAAAAGTTGGGCCGGGTTGAGAACCAAAACAACGGCTACGGCTAAAACCGCGAGAATGCCGATGACGATGAGGAGTTCAATGAGGGTGAAACCGAGTAAGCTTATCGCCGGCGCGCGCTTACTCTCTCTCTCTCTCTCTCTCTCTCTCTCGGGGTGGGTTGTGAGATTAAGTGATTCATTCATTACTTTGTTTAATTATAACCTAACTTGTAAGAATCTCAAGGGATTTCTTCCTTCTCCAATCTTCTATTTTTTTATGATTGCCGGAAAGTAAAACTTTCGGGACTTTATATTTCTTATTCCCATAAACAAACGTTTCCGGCCGGGTATAAGCCGGCGCGCCAATACCGAAACGTTTTTCCTCAAGCGATTCTTCTTTGCCAAGAACGCCGGGAATTTGCCGCGAAACCGCGTCTATTAAAACCATTGACGCCAATTCACCTCCGGTTAAAACATAGGGACCAACAGAAAGTTCTAAAGTTGAAAGTTTTAAAGTTTTAAGAACCGGCATTAAGCGAGCGTCAATGCCTTCATAGCGGCCGCAAATTAAAATTAAATTATTGTAATTTTTTGCCAACTGCCCTGCAATTTTATTGTCAAACTGTTTTCCCGCCGGCGTGAATATTATAACCTTTGACCTTTGACTTTTGACTTTTGACTTCAAACTTGAAACCGCTTTTACGAGCGGTTCAAGTTTGAGCACCATTCCCGGTCCCCCACCGTAAGGTTTATCATCTACTTTACGATATCCATTTTTCTGCGTAAGTCCGCGTTCAGTCTGCATAAGTCTGCTGCCAACGGCAAAATCCCGTAAATTATGGATTTTAATTTGAATTAATTTTTTGGCCCGCGCGCGCTTTAAAATTGACTCGTTTAAATAAGATCCGCCCTTGGCGGAAAAAATATCAGGGAAAATTGTGATGATATCAAACTTCATATCTATCTTTTATTATAACATAAAAACCCCGACTTTCGTCGAGGCTTTATGGATTTAATTTCGGACTTGTCCGCTTCTATATTATATCTTTACATCGTCAATCGCTTTATCCATCAATCCCCTGTCCGCTCTGATTCCGCCTTCCGGTTCAACGATTTTTAAGTTTACTCGGGCATTATTTTTAATGCCGACAATTCTTAAAAGCGACCGGATTGACTGAGCGGTTGCGCCTCCCCTGCCAACCACCTGCCCCATATCCAACGCATTGACTTTTAAAGAAAGAAGAACTCCCATCTCGTCCACTTTACGATCAACAGTAACGTCTTCCGGATGGTCAACGATTGCCTTAATGAGAAATTCAAGAAATTCCTGATCTTTTGCTTCTGTCATGTCTTAATTTTACAAATCTACTTTTCTTTTTCGACCTTTTTTGTTCTGTGTTTCGGTCTTTTCGGACCGTCAATCACTCCAGATTTAACCAGTAAATTATGAACCGTGTCGGTCGGCTGAGCCCCAACTTTCAGCCAATACTCTGCCCGATCTTTTTTAATATTAAGTTCATTGGCGCCGGGATTCAACCAGCCGAGATCTTCAACATAACGGCCGTTTAATTTTGACCGCTTCTCCGCCACGACAATCCTATATGACGGCTGATGTTTTTTACCGATTCTTTTTAATTTAATGGCTAACATAACAAAGTTTAGTTTATGGCTTTTAGTTTTTAGTGTCAAGTTTTAATGAAAGTATTTTTGATGTTCCATCCTCTCCTACTGTTACTCCATATAACGCGTTGGCGACTTCCATTACCGCTCGGTTATGAGTAACCACGATAAATTGCGTCTTCTTGGAAAATTCCTTAATTAAATCGGCAAACCTTCCGGAATTATTTTCATCCAAAGCCGCGTCAATCTCGTCTAAAACCAAAAATGGCGGCGGGCTGATGGAAATCAAAGCGAAAAGCGCGGCGATTGAAACCAAACTTTTTTCCCCGCCGGAAAGCATTTCCAAACTGGTAATTCTTTTTTTCGGCAAATTAAGATCAATATCAACGCCCACCGGAATTTCATCGTTATTTTCATTATCGCCAGAATTTTCAATACTATCACGCGTGATAGCGCCGTCTTCAATATCTTCAATATTTTTTATTTTTAATTTTTGTTTTTTTATTTTGAGCTTCGCGTTTCCGCCGCCAAACATCAATTTAAAAAATTTATTAAACTCGTCATTAATGGACTTAAGCGAAGCATTAAATTCAAAATGAATTTTTTCGCTCAATTCTTTAATAAGATTTTTTAAATCAATAATGGCTTTTTCCAAATCCTGCGATTGATTTGTCAAAAAATTATAATGCGCCTCAACTTCTTGGGCTTCTTTTATCAGAGATTCATCAATCTCGCCGATAGCTGCCAATTCCGTTCTTAATTTAAACATCTTCCGCTCCATTTCAGCAAGCTCAACCTCAGTAAGTCGTTGATCGTTAGTCGTTGGTCGTAGATCGTTGGTCGTTTTCCCAATCTGACTTAATTGATTTTCCAAATCTTGAAGTTTCAAATTCGATTTTTCCCCTTCAAAAAGAATCCTGTTTTTATTCCCGTCCAATTCTCTCAATTCTTTTCTTTTCGATTCCACCAATTCAAAAGCTTTTTGAAATTTCTTGTTAAACTCTTCCAAACCAACGGTAATTTTCGTTTCTTGCTCTTCAAATTTTTTAAATTCCGCTTCAATAATATTTAATTTCGCTTCCAGATTATTTTTGCTGTTTTCCAAATCCCTTAAACTCGACTCGATTGGCTTATGAGACAAAAGAACCGGTTCTTTTTTGGAACTCAAAAACTTATCTATTTTCGCGGCCAATTCATTGATTGTCTTTTTTAAATCTTCAAAATCCGAACATATTAAACAATCGCCGAGAATTTTTTTGGTTTCATTAATAAGATCAAGTAAATCTTTCTCCCTACGGGAGACCTCCCGCAGGGAGGCATTTTCAAAAACCGGTCTGTCTGACATTTTAGGCATTGCCAAAAATTCCAATTTCGCTTCAATTCGCCCCAATTCTTTTTGAATATAAAAACGTTCCGTTAATAATTTTTGCTTCTCAACCCTGAGCAACGCCGAAGGATTGATTTCCTGACGCTCTTGCGGCTGAAATTCCGCTTTTTTCAGCTCCGATTCCAAAATTTTCAATTCCCCCTCTCTCTCCTTAATTTGATTTTCCAAAGAAATAAGCAACTGCTCAAATTCTTTTCGGCTGTTTTTGATTTCATTTAATTTTCTGGAAAAATATTCATTTTCAAAATCGTTCAATTCTTTTTGAACTGCCGCTCTTTTCTCCCATTTATTGGTTTGGCGCTTAAGCGTTCGAAGCCGGGGAATTACTTCTTCAACCATCGCCCTGACTTTTTCCAAATTAATAAAAGTGTTTTTTAATTTGCGTTCGGCTTCGGTTTTTTTAATCTGATATTCTCTAAGACCCAAGATTTCTTCAATCATTATTCGGCGCTCTTCGGTTGAAGCCCTGACGAATAAATCTGCCTCGCCTTGATTGATAACCGTCAATCCTTTCGTCCCAAGCCGTGAACGACTGAAAAAATCGATTATTTCTTTGAGTTTTACTTCGGCTTTATTAAGAAAATATTGCGAAAAACCGTCCCGGCCAACGCGGCGAACAACGGAAACTTCTTTAAAATCAACCGGAAAAAAACCGGAATTATTATTAAAATGAAGGCCGGCGGAAGCCATCGCCACTCTCGGTTTGGAAGGCGTGCCGCCAAAAATCAAATCTTCGGCTTTGGCGCTTCTTAAATTCTTCGCTTCTCTTTCGCCAAAAAGCCAGCGAATCGCGTCAATGATATTCGACTTGCCGCTGCCGTTCGGCCCAACGATCGCCGTAATGCCGGCCGGAAAATCCAAAATCGTCTTTTGGGCAAAAGATTTAAAACCGTTGAGTTCTAATGATTTTAAAAACAAAATATTTAGGTGTCAGGTGTTGGGTGTTGGGTGTTAGAAAAAAATTCATCTAAAACCTAAAAACTAAAACCTAAAAACTCTTCAGAGCGTTCCTCGCCGCTTCGATTTCCGCCTCTTGTTTGGAATAGCCCTCGCCTTGGGCAATTAATTTATCTCCAAAAAAAACTCCCATCTTAAATATTTTCTTATGATCCGGACCCCATTCTTCAAGCAATTGATAAGTCGGAGTCAGTTTCAATTTTTCCTGAGCAATTTCCTGAAGATGACTTTTTGGATCTTTATAAAGATTGTTCTTGATAATCTGCTCCAAATAAAGATTAATAACGAATTTTTCCACTAATTCTTTTGTCTTTGCGTATCCGGCGTCCAAATAAACCGCGCCAATTAACGCCTCCATCGCGTTGGCCAAAATCACTTCCCGGGCCCGGCCGATATCCTTGGCTTCGCCTCGCGACAATAAAATAAAATTTCCTAGATCTATATTGCGAGCCGCATTAGCCATTGTTTGATAATTCACCAAAGCCGCCCGCAAACTCGTCAATTGTCCTTCGGAAAAATCCGGAAACTGGTTAAAAAGATTTTCCGTTACCGCCAATTCCAAAACCGCGTCTCCTAAAAATTCTAAGCGCTCATTATGGGGCACGCCCCAAGAAGGATTTTCGTTAAGATAAGAACGATGAGTAATGGCCTCCTTGAGAAAATCCTTATTTTTAAATTGTGTTCCGAGTTTCTGCTCTAATTTATTTAGATCTTGAATCACGCTTTATAAATTACTCTAATTAACCTAATTATTCTAATTTACCTAAATAAACCCTAAACCCTAATGCCCAGGTTTTAGAATAATTAGAAATTAGACTAATTAGAATAATTTTTATATTTACACTCTTCTCACTTTCGGCGGCCGCGGACCGTTATGAGGAATAGGGGTAACATCTTTAATTGATAAAATATTAAATCCTTGATTAGCCAAAGATCTGATAGACGAATCTCTTCCCGAGCCGACGCCCTTAACGATAACTTCAAAATTAACAATTCCGATTTTTTTTAATTTCTCGGCGACAGCGGCAACAACTTTTGAAGCCGCGAAAGGGGTTGATTTTTTGGGTCCGGAAAAACCCAACGAACCGGCCGATGCCCAGGCAATAACATCGCCTTTTCTGTCGGCGACGGTTAAAACGGTATTATTATAACTGGCGTTAATATAAATCCGACCGCTGTCTATTTTTTTTATGACCGTGCCTTTCCCGGCGGCTTTTGTCATCGCCGTTTCCAATTTATCTTTCTCTTTTAAAACCTCTTCTTCTGTTTTTTTAATAACTTTTTTCTTACCCATTTTAGTTAAAAGTTTATAAAGTTGGAAGTTATAAAGTTGAATTCGTTAAACTTTACAAACTTTATGAACTTTATGAACTTTATGAACTTACTTCAAGTCCGCTTTTCTCTTTCCGCTGCCGACCGTTTTTCTGACATTGCCTCTGACGGTCCGGGAATTGGTTTTGGTCCGCTGACCTCTTATCGGTAATTTTTTTAAATGCCTGCTTCCTCGATAGCATTGAATTTCTTTAAGACGAACGATGTTTTGTTTTATTGACTGGCGCAATTCTCCTTCAATTTTATAACTTTTTTCAATTTCCTGCTTAAGGCGGCTGATTTCTTCGGGACTTAAATCTTTCGCCCGCTTGTTGAAATCGATTTTTGTCGTTTTTAAAATGTCATTCGCCAAAGAACGGCCGATGCCGTACACATAGGTTAAAGCGATTTCTATTCTTTTATTATCTGGAATGTTGATGCCTATTAGTCTCAAAGTTTTTAGGTGTTAGGTGTTAGGTGTTAGGTGTTAGAAAAAAATTATCTAAAACCTAAAAACTAAAAACTAAAACCTGATTATCTACCCCTGACGCTGTTTATGTTTCGGATTTTTCTTGCAAATCACATAAATCCGTCCTTGTCTTCGGACGGTTTTACAATCTTTACAAATTTTTTTTACGGATGCTCGCACTTTCATTGTTTATTTTAACCCAATTTTTTCCTCTACTCTCTTTAATCTTCTTTCAACATCTTGAATTTCAAATCTAAAAACCATTTCGCCCATTCTCAATTTAAGATCTTCCAAATCAGATTTAATCTCTAAAATTTCATTTCTTAAACTTCTAAATCCATTACCCATTTCATTGCGTAATTCTTTAAAATTTTTATCAACATTTAAAAATTCTCCCTGAACCAAAACCGCCAAATCTTCAATTGTGGTTATTTTTTTCTTCATTAAATTTAAACTTTATAACCTTCTGGTTATCCTTCCTATTTTTTTGTCCGGGCTTAATTCCATCAACACCCGATCGCCCGGTAAAATTTTAATATGGTACAAACGCATTTTTCCGGCGGGGTAAGCGAGAACTTCTTCGCCCTCGGCAATTTTCACTTTAAAAGTGGCCGACGGCAAAGATTCTATAATAATTCCTTCAACCGGAACCAGTTTTTCTTTTTTCTTTTCTAACATTAATGGTTTTAATATTAACTGAATAAAAAAACGTTGTCAACTACGAACTTAGAATCGCTATGTCTTCTTCAAATTTCTGCGCCTGAGCGACTACCCGGGAACCGTAAGTTGAAAGATAACGACTCCAACGCGAACCGGCGTAATATTTGGCCGCGGCTTTTCTTTCGTCGGCCAATGAAGCGCCGGCGCCGGCGCCGGAATCTTTAAGATACAAAGCAGTGCCCATAAAAGCGTCTTCGTTATTCCATGGATTAGCGGGATTGTTGCCGGTTAATTTGGCAATCCTATCTTTATAAATATTCCACGTTGAGGGAATAAATTGCGCCGGACCCATAGCTCCGCCGTAGGCGCCATCGGAACTGATCGCGCAAGACACTTTAATCAAGCCATCTTCCAGTTTTTTTTCAAATCCCAATTCTTTGATAATCTCAAGAAAAATCGGAATATCGCGCGTCGGGTGCGTGGCGGTTTTATAATCGCATTGTCCGACATTTTTCCCCAAAGCCGATTCCCTGTCTAAAACCGCCAAAATCAAAGCAGCCCGAACCCCAGTCGCCTGTTCGGCTATTTTCGCCAAATTATAAGCGTCGCCAAATTCTAATTGACCGCCGCCCAAAAATTTAAAGATTTGTTTTCTGATTTCAGCGGCGGTTTTTTTAGTTTCAATTAAAAGCTTTTGATATTCCGATTCCTTACCCTTGGTAACTTTTAAAAGACTATTTTTATCCGATTGAGTTTTTTGAACACTCGCTCTTTGAGCGTCTTGATAGGATTTTAAGGCAACCGCGTCCTCCCGCTCCAAAGCCAAAACTTCTTTCTGGTCAACCAATTTTTGACGCGCTTCAATAACCTTGACAATAACTGCCCTTAGATTATCTTGAACCGCCAACATATTATTCATATCGCCGAAAAAATCCGAAAGCTGGGGATTTTTAAAAAGAACTTCCACTAAGGACTGATTGTCATTCTCATATAAAACCTGAAGCAATTGGGAAAGGTTTTTTTTATTTAAAACTATCTCGCTTTCTGTCAGGCTTATCTGCCCCTGGGTATTGGAAATCTCCGAGTCTAATTTGTTTAAAGTCAAATTAACGGCTTTTATTTGAAGATTAAGTTTGGCGATTTTATTGTTTAGCTGATTGATTTCTGATGTCAGGGTTTTGCCTTGTTTTTTTAATAAAGCAATTGCGGCTTCGTGCTGTTCTATCTCTTTTTCGTATTTAACAAGTTCTGATTCTAAAACTTTTCTCTCTTCTTCGTTTTGAGCGGCTCGGGCGCCGCCGGAAACAGGAGCCGTCACCGAACCGAAAACAAAAAATAAAACAACCGGCAAAATAAAAACCGCCCTAAGCAGATTTTTAAAAGGAATCGTAATCCATGGACTAAAACTTAAATTGAGTTTGACGCTATTTCTCCTTTTTACCCCGTTAGAAAAATATGGTTTTCTAACGGGGTTTATGTCGACAAGGAGGCGAGTTTTCATTTTTCTTCTTTTTTCTTTTCTTCTCTCTTTTCCTCTCGTTTTTCTTCTCCTTCAACTTTCACTTCCTCCACGCTTACCGGCGCGACAACCTCTTCTTCTTTTGCCATTTCAGCAACAGTAGCCACAACCGTTTCCTGGTCAACCAAAAGTTTCGCTCCTTTATTAATCTTTAAATCTTTAACGCGAATGCTCATTCCGATATCGGAAAGATTGCCGATATCAACTTCTATATGGTGAGGCAAATCAGCCGGCAAAGATTCCACTTCAATTTCTTTCATTGCCTTAATTAAAATTCCGACTTTTTCTTTAACCGCCGGCGACTCATTGATAAATTCCAACGGAACCATAGCGGTGATTTTTTCATCCATTCTCACGGAATAAAAATCAACATGAGAAATCTCATTGGTTAATGGACTCTTCTGAAAATCATTAATTAAAACATTAAACTCATTTCCGCCTTTTAATCCTTCGGCGCCGCTCAAAACAAGTTTAATAATTGTGCTTTCGCCGGCTTTTTTGAAAACAGCTAAAAAATCCTTAGCCGGAACGCTTAAATGAATATTCTCAAAATCACGGCCGTAAAGTTCGGCCGGAATCAAACCTTGCCCCCGCAAAGACTTAACTTTTTTCCCGAATATTTCTCTTTTTTGAACGCTTAATTCCATAATTTATAACTTATTAAACAATTTCAATCTATTATACGCCGCTTTTCTTATTTCTTCAATCACTATCGGCAATAATTTATACGGCACGATTTCTTCGGGATTTTCTTTTAAGGCTTTATCCATTCCTTTTCTCCACGCCAAACGAAGTTCTGTATTAATATGGATGATTGAAATGCCGGCGTCAATGGCTTTTAAAAAATCGTCGTCGATTATTCCGGAACCGCCATGAAGAACCAAGGGAATGCCTGCCACGTTTTTAATTTCTTTAATTCTTTCGATGTTTAAATTCGGATTCGGCGCGTTCTTGAACATTCCGTGAATATTGCCCACCGACGGCGCCAGCAAATCAACGCCGGTTTCTTTAACGAATTGGGCTGCTTCTTCCGTTTTCGTTAAATCCTCTTCTTTAATGATTATTGTTTCGGCTAATAAAGTTGAACTGCCCTTAAGATAACCGATTTCGGCTTCAACTAAAATTTCAGTTTGTCTGCTGGCGGAAAAATTTTTGACATATTCAACCACTTCTTTTGTTTTTTTTATATTTTCTTCAAAAGACAATCCGCCTCCATCAAACATTACCGCGTCAAAACCCGCTTCAACCGCCTCCTTAATTTTTTCGAGCGATTTAGCGTGGTCAAGATTCAAAAAAATCGGATAATTATATTCTTCCCTTAAACTTTTCACCAAGCCAGCCACTTGTCGATAACCGATAAATCCCGCCTCGCCCTCGGAAACACCGATGATTACAGGCAAATTTAATTCCTGGGCCGCTTTAAAAATTCCTTTCAATCCGGCGCATTCCGAAATATTAAAATGCCCGATGGCGACTTTATTTTTCTCGGCTTCTTGTATAATTTGTTTTAAAGTTTTCATAATATGCCTTATATTCTACTCCAAATGCACTTTTTTTTCAAAACTATCCAACCGTTTTTTGAGCAAGGGATAATTTTTCAGTTCAGGGTCTTTTTTTAAAATCATTTCCGCGGCTTCGCGACCAGATTTAACCAATTCCGGATTTTGAACCGCCTTCATTGCCAAATCGGGTATGCCGGTTTGCGATTCTCCCAAGAATTCTCCGGGCCCGCGAATAGCCAAATCTTTCTCGGCAAGCTCGAAACCGTTTTTGGCTTCTATTAAAGAATGAAGTCTCTTACGAGTTGTTTGCGAAGAAGAATCCGTAAAAAGAAAACAAAAGGATTGATGCTCTCCCCTGCCCACCCGGCCCCGAAACTGATAAAGCTGGGCCAAACCGAATTTGTCAGAACCTTCAATCATCATAATGGTGGCGTTCGGCACGTCAACGCCGACTTCCACCACCGAGGTTGAAACCAAAATATCAATTTCGCCGTCTTTGAACTTTTTCATTATTTCAGTTTTTTCTTTAGCTTTCATTTTACCATGCAGCATCGCTACTTTTAAATCCGGAAAGATTTTTTGCGATAGTTTTTCGTATTCTTCTTTGACTGCTTTTATTTCGCTCCGCCAATCTGCCGCGCGGAATGTCTCGGAGCGCCACCGAGCTTGGTCTCCGAGCGATAGCGAGAAGTCGGTGGCGCGAGAGTCAAGGTCGTCGTCCGCCGCTGGAGCGGACGAACGACCGGTTCCGTCAGGCAGGTTGGCGGAGCTATCGGCATCTATTCTTGGACAAATCACAAAAATCTGCCGTCCTTTTTTAACCTGATCCCGAATAAACGCGTAAGCTTTATCTCGATTTAACGGGCTAACGATTTTAGTAATTATCTCTTTTCTGCCTTTGGGCAATTCATCAATAATGGACAAATCCAAGTCGCCGAAAACCGTCAAAGTTAAAGTGCGCGGAATCGGCGTCGCCGACATTGATAATAAATGAGGAATCTCAATCCCGGATTTATTATTTTTTAAAAGGTCTGCTCGTTGGCGAACGCCAAATCTATGCTGTTCGTCAATAACCGCAAAAGCCAAACTGCTGAATTTTATGTATTTCTGAATAAGCGAATGGGTGCCGAATACGATTTTTATCTCTCCGTTCTTTATTTTTTTGATAATTTCGCTTTTTTTAATGTCGCTTTCCAAACCGTCGCCGTAAAAAACTTTCGCGATTGAAGAAGTAATAATGCCGGCGCCTTTATTAAAACCGGAAAAGATTTTTTTGAAAGTGTTGTAATGCTGTTGAGCCAATACTTCGGTCGGAACCATAAAAGCGACTTGTTTGTTGTCTTTAATTATCGATAAAGCGGCTAAAATCGCCACGATTGTTTTTCCGGAACCGACATCGCCCTGCAACAACCTGTTCATCGGATGGGACTTTTTCAAATCCCGTAAAATTTCCCATAATGATTTTTTCTGGGAACGCGTCAATTCAAACGGGAGTTTTTTAAGCATTTCTTTTATTTCTTCCAAATCAATTTCCGCGGAATACGCTTTTTCCCGCGCCAAACGCAAACGCTGGCGAAAATTGACAAGTTGCAAGAAAAATAAATCCTCAAAAGCGAAACGCTTTTGGGCAGCCTGAGCTTGCCGAAGGGTTTCGGGAAAATGAATCGCCTGAAGGCTGGTTTCTAAATCGGGCAAATTTGATGATTTTAAAATTTCTTCGGGCAAAGGGTCTTCCAAAGAACCGATATTTTTCAAGAGCGGCTGAATCAGAAACCGAAGCATTTTTGAAGTCAGACCTCTTGTTTCCGGATACACCGGCACAATTCTGCCGGTATGCCTTAAATCGCCGGCGTCTTTTTTCAAAGACGTAATTATTTCATGAATCGGATGCGAAATTGTTAATCCTCCTTTCGTCTCAATTATTTTTCCGGCCAAATTAACCGTTATTCCTTTTTTAATGACTGTTATTAAAAATCTCTGGTTAAACCAAACCGCCCGAATTGAACCGCTGCCGTCGCTCACCAAGGCCTCAATGACAAACATTCTCTTTTTCCAACTTTTCCACATCTTCACCGAAACGATTTCGCCGCGAATCACGGCGTGCTGTCCGATTTTCAAATCGCCGATTTTGGAGATATTGGAAAAATCCTCGTAGCGAAAAGGAAAATGCCAAAGTAAATCCATTACGGTTTTGATGCTGAATTTTCCAAGGCGTTCGGCGAATTTCGGACCTACGCCGTAAAGGTTTTCCAACGAGTCGTTTAAATTTATAACTCTCGGCATTTAAACAAAAAAGTTCTTTCCCCTTTCAATGAAATTTGTCTCAAGTTCTTTTAAAGAAAAAGCTTCTTTAAAATAATTCAAAATTTTTTCTTTATTCATATCATTTCGGCAAGTATAAACATCCGCGCTCACAAATTCTTTTTCCGGAAAAGTATGAATGCTTATGTGGCTTTCCGCTATCATCACGAAGCCAGAAATTCCCCCTTGGTCTTTTTCGGTAATTGCCGGCGCGATGACGACGTATGGCGGCATCAACTTATGCATTTCTATTTCTTCCGGCAGATTATTCAAAATTTTGTAAACCAATTCAAAATTATTTAATTTTTCTTTATCGCCTCCGTAACCGTCAATAGTAAGATGAACGCCAAAATTCATTTTTTGTTCTTCCATTTTAAATTGAGCAAATTCATAAATTCAAACCAAATTTCCGACTATTGTTTTTTCTACAACATATGAAAATAAAAATCAATGTTGATAACTTAGAAAAGAAAGACATTGGTGTCCTCGGCAGGAATCGAACCTGCAACCTCTTCCTTCGCAGGGAAGCGCTCTATCCGTTGAGCTACGGGGACAATATTTTAAAATCTTATCAATTTTGAAAAGGAATCAACCAGTGACTGATTATATTCTTCTTTGGCTAAAATTTTCAATAAAAAATCCTTGATTTTTTCTTCGTCGGCAGAATGAATGTTGATTTTCAAATACGGCGAAAGTTTTGATTTGGTTTTTAATATTAATTCTTGATAATCTTCTCCGCCGGTATGGATATCGAATCCCTCTATTTCGGCGTAAGAATAAAACTTAGCGTTGGATTTTTCTTTCGGCAAAGAGATATTAATCCCCTTTTCGTCAATTTTAAATTCCCAGACAGCCGGAAAACGATTAGACAAAGTGGTAATCACCAGCCAAGCAATTACCACAAAAATCGCAAATAAAAAATTTTTCTGCCAGACCGCCAAAGCGATTAAAACAATCCCGACAATCAAACTTAACCAATACCAAGAAACGTCTTTCGGCCGATATTCAAATTCCGGCGCCTGCCATTGGATTGCAGAGGTTTTCTTTTCTTCTTTTTTCATTATAATTATAATATCGGAAAATAAGCGGAAAAGCAACGCATGTCCCCATAGTTTAATGGATAAAACGACTCCCTTCTAAGGAGTAGATCGAGGTTCGATTCCTCGCGGGGGCACAAAATTGTTGCAATTTTATTTATTTTTGATAGAATTTTATCAAAAATAAATAATGCCGCGGTAGCTCAGTGGTGGAGCGCTACTCTGAAGAAGTAGGCGTCGGGTGTTCGATTCACCCCCGCGGCACATAAAATTTTCGCTATTTATGGTGGCCATAGTGTAGCGGCAACACTAGAGTTTGTGGAACTCTCATCGCGGGTTCGAATCCCGTTGGCCACCCAAAATTTGGCTCTTGACATACTTTTCCCACCATCTATACTTAATAATGAAAATGATGAAATTAATGAATACAAAAAGTGGCTGAAAAATCAGCAAAATTTTTGTTGATTTAAAAGCCGCGCGAAACGCGGTTTTTGATTTTTCTGAAACGGTTGATTTGATAGTTCCTTGAAAATTAAATAATAAAAACAATTATTCGAATCCTCAAATCCCGAAAGGGATTGAGACAGTTTAAAATAAGGGCGTATGGTGGATGCCTTGACATCAGATGGCGATGAAGGACGTGGCGTAGCTGCGATAAGCTTCGGGGAGGTGCTTAGCAACCTATGATCCGGAGATTTCCGAATGGGAAAACCCAGCGCGGTAAACCCGCGCTATCATGCTTATAAGTAGTATGATGCTAACCCGCTGAAGTGAAACATCTCAGTAAGCGGAGGAAAAGAGAAAAATTTTATTCCCCAAGTAGCGGCGAGCGAAAAGGGAAAAGCCCAAACCTGTCAAAATTTTCGCAAGAAAATTTTGATGGGGGTTGTAAGACAGAGAAATTTACTATTTATAGTAAGATTGGTTACAAATTAACTTGTTAGCCAAACAGTCTGGAAAGACTGATCAAAGAGGGTGATAATCCCGTAGGCGAAAATAAGTTAACCAATTTTCTTTGATCTTGAGTACCTCGAGGACAGAATGCTTCGAGGGAATCATCCGGCACTATCCGGAAAGGCTAAATACATCTGATGATCGATAGTGAACTAGTACCGTGAGGGAAAGGTGAAAAGTAGGCCGGCAAGGCCGATGAAATAGAATCTGAAACCATATGTCTACAAGGAACGGAAGTCCGCAAGGACGACCGTGTGCCTATTGAAGAATGAGCCAACGAGTTTATATAAATCGTTTGTCTAAGTCCTACGGGGCGGAGGCAAAGGGAAACCGAGTGTTAAAAGCGCGCCACCTTGTGCTTCGCACAAGGAATTCCTAATTGACCTAATTTCTAATTGACCTAAATAATGACCAATGACCAAGCACTAAATGACCACAATTATATTTGGTTATTGGGATTTGGGAAATTGGGATTTATTTAGAAATTAGAAATTAGAAATTAGAAATTTCTCGCGCGGAGCGCGAGGTTAACGGTTTGTGTAAGACCCGAAGCCAGGCGAGCTTGCCTTGGCCAGGATGAAGTCCCGCGAAAGCGGGATGGAGGTCCGAACCGGTTGATTGTGCAAAATCTTCGGATGAGCTGAGGTAAGAAGTGAAAAGCTAATCGAGCCTGGTAATAGCTGGTTCTCTCCGAAACAGTTTTAGGACTGGCGTCGAGTAAAAACTTTTCTGGGGTAGAGCTACTGGTTAAGAAGTAAAGGGAGAAATCTCGACTTCTCAGTCAAACTCCGAATACGGAAAAGCACGGCTCGGCAGTTAGAACGTGGGGGCTAAGCTCCATGTTCGAAAGGGAAACAGCCCTTGATCGTCGTTTAAGGTCCCTAAATATTTGCTAAGTGTTAAAGGCAGTTATCCGCCATAAACAGATAGGAGGTTGGCTTAGAGGCAGCCATCCTTTAAAGAGTGCGTAACAGCTCACTATTCGACGGCGGGTTGCGCCGAAAATTTACCGGGGCTAAGCAAATTACCGAAAACACGAATCCCCGACTTCACGTCGGGGGTGGTAGGAGAGCATTTCGTACGCGCTGAAGGTTGACCCGCGAGGGCAACTGGAGCGTACGGAAGAGAGAATGTTGGCATGAGTAACCGCAAGTCCGATGAGAACTCGGACTCCCGCAAATCCAAGGTTTCCTCCGCAATGTAAATCAACGGAGGGTTAGGCGGTCCTAAGGCAATGGCGAAAGCCGGAGTTAATGGACAACTGGTTAATATTCCAGTCCCTCAATATTTTTCGATGGGGTGACGAGGTTTAGTAGATAAAGCGTCTTAATGGTTTGACGTCCTTGATCGAGGATTCCCGACTAGAAAATCTGTCGGGATGCTTTTAATAGCAAATCCCAGAGTAGAGGCGATGTCTGGTTTTACCGGATAAAGTTTGTCGAGCAAATCTCCGAGAAAAACCTCTAAGATTAGAAATGTTGGGTCCGTACCGTAAACCGACACAGGTGGATGAGGCGAGTAGCCTCAGGGAAACGAGTGATTCCTCGTTAAGGAACTCGGCAAAAAAGCGGCCGTAAGTTAGCAATAAGGCCTACCCGAGATGCCGCAAGGCATTTTTCGGGTCGCAGCGAAAGTATCCCTAGCGACTGTTTAACAAAAACACAGCTCCCTGCAAACTCGTAAGAGGAGGTATAGGGGGTGACACCTGACCGATGCGAGAAGGTCAAGGTTGCCGGTTGCGTGTAGCAATATGCGCAGCTGAGTGACTCAAGCCCTCGTCAATGTCAGCGATAACTATAATCGTTCTAAGGTAGCGCAATTCCTTTTCGGGTAAGTTCCGAAGCGCACGAAAGGTGTAACGACTGGGGAACTGTCTCAACGAGGAGCTCGGTGAAAATGCGATTCCCGTGAAGACGCGGGATACCTCTAGCGGGACGAAAAGACCCCGGGAGCTTTACTGTAGCTTGATATTGTTTTTAGAATTTAAATGCGTAGCGTAGTGGGGAGGCTTTGAAGTTTCGATCTCGGTCGGGATGGAGCCGACAATGAAACACCCATCTTTTAAATTTTAAAAACTAACCTGAACGGCAAAAACGTTCGGGGACAGTGTCTGGCGGGCAGTTTTTCTGGGGCGGAATCCTCCTAAAGAGTAACGGAGGAGTTTATTAAGGTCGGCTTAGCTCGGATGGAAATCGAGCTGGACGCGTAAAGGCAAAAGCCGGCTTAACGGCAAGGCTGACAAGCCGCGCCGGTGCGAAAGCAGAACTTAGTGACCCGACGGTCCTTTATAGAAAGGCCGGAGATAACGGATAAAAGCTACCCCGGGGATAACAGGCTAGTGAGATCCGAGAGTTCTTATCGACGATCTCGCTCGGCACCTCGATGTCGGCTCATCACAGCGCGGGGCTGAAGAAGGTCCCAAGCGTTTGGCTGTTCGCCAATTAAAGTGATACGCGAGCTGGGTTCAAACCGTCAAAGAAAGAACCCTTTATGACCATCGAACACGGCGGCTTTCGACAGTGATGTCAAAATGCATAAATCGACTCATATCGGTGAAATCCTAATATTGATTTTTAACCTGTCAAATGTTAGGATAATACCGAGGGAAGTTGTGTATGCTTAATCAAATTCAAAAATCATATATCGCAGGATTTTTAGACGGAGATGGAAGTATTTATGTGCGATTAAAACCAAATCGAACTTATCGGTATGGTTTTCAAGTATCGCCATATATTGTTTTATTTCAATCTCAGAAAGATCGGGTTAATTTTCAAAAGATTTGTAATTTAATTGGTTTAGGTTATTTAAGAATACGCAAAGACGGTATTCTTGAATATATAATTGGAAGAACCGACGCGTTGCGCGATTTTTTGAAAATGGTAAAACCATTTGTAATTCTTAAAAAAGAACAAGTTAATCTGATGATAAAAATTCTAAATATGAAAGAAAATATAAAAAATAAGAATGATTTTATTAAACTCGCAAAATTAGTAGATAGTTTTCGGGATTTAAATTATTCTAAGAAACGAAAAAAGCGTACATTAACCCCGTAGAGACTTCTTCGACTTATGTCGGAGAGATAAAATCTTTAAAGATTTTATAAAACGTCGATCTTCTTAATAAAAAAAGAAGGTGGTATAGTCCAATCAATTAGTAATAGTTGAAATTATGCGTGAGACAGGTTGGTCTCTATCTGCTAGAGGCGTTGATGTTTGAGGGAAGTTGGCCTTTGTACGAGAGGATCAGGCTGAACGAACCTCTGGTCTACCGGCTTTGCCACCAGGTGAAGCGCCGGGTAGCTATGTTCGGCAGGGATAAGCGCTGAAAGCATCTAAGCGCGAAGCCCCTCCCAAGATTAGACATCTTAGACTCGTGGAAGATTACCACGTTGATAGGCTTTAGGTGTAAGTCCGGCAACGGATTAAGCCAAGAAGTACTAATAAGTCATAAATAATTTATCTCATTCCCCTTTTGGGATTTGAAGATTCTGATAATAATTGTGAATTTCGCTTCCCCGAATTTGCCGGTGTTTTACTTAAGCGTGCCCTACTTCTTCCCATTCCGAACAGAAAAGTAAAAGCGCTTGAATCAGATGATACTATTTGCTTCGGCGAACGGGAAAGTATGATACGCCGGCAATTTCGGGAAAGCGAAAAAATTGGAGAAAATAAAAAATCCCCGTTTATAGCGGGGATTTTTTATTATTTATTTGCTTTAAAAATTTCATGATTCTTCCAAAATAATTCTTTTCTTAAATCCTCCCCGTTCTTTTATTTTCTTTTTCTTTGCCGTCTCTATCTTTTTTTTATCAAATCTCTTATGGCTGTATATCGCGTCCATTACCTCTGAAATATCCGCCAATTCTTCAATGTTTTCTGCTTTCATAAATTCATCAATTTCCTCTTGCAATTTCTCTTTTAATTTCTGCCAATATTCTTCATTATCGGCTATGTGAATTTTACACTCCTCGCCTTTATTTTTTATTATTTCTGGAATTTTATCTCTTACCAATTTATTATATTTCATAGTTTTTATACAAGAATTATACCTTTTCAACCTCTACTAATTCTTGCTCAAGAATAATATCCGATTCGCCGAAAATAAATTTCCCTTTAAACTTCTTCCCATTTAAGAATAACGTTTACCAAAAAATGTTATTTCCATCGCCGAGGCATTAAATCCCAACAGTGCTTAAACTGATCTTCTGAAACAAGATCGCGATGGTTGCGCATAATATAGGGAAGATTTCTGATACTGGCACCAGGGTAAATGCCTACGATTTTTGCGTCCTTGTCGGCGACCGTTATGACTTTTTGCTTATTTATGTTTACTCCAACGCCACGCAATCCATAGTCAAATACATCGCCCATATCTTTATATCCGGAAACCCAGCCGCCGAGACATTCAACAAAGTATCCGCCTATACCGCAATCTGATCCGATGCACATAGTTATATCGCCCAGCGAATACACATACAATTTGGATTCTTCCGGTACGATATGGTAGGGTGGAGCCCAGGCGGTAGGAGTGCCAGCGCCTTCCGCGGCTTGCATGCCAAGGGTAATGGTTTTGTATTTCTTGACTCCAAAAGGATATTCTTGCCAAACAAACAAACCAACAGTTGCAGATATCGCTATAAAAACAACGAGAACGATTTTTGTCTTGCTCCAAAAACCAAATTTCATATTTAATCAATTACCTCAAGTACGCCGACGCTCATAAAATCGCCTTTGTGCACCTTGATTAATGCGTTATAAATTTCCATCCAGCGTTTTGTTTCAATAACGGTCATGCAACCAAGCGATCGACCGCCGGTATGTAAGTATCTCTCGCCAGAATGTCCAATCTTGAACCAGGTTTTAGCTCTCTGGGCCTCAGGATAATTTGCTCCGCCCCGGTGAGGATGATCTGGAATTTCAATGTCATATAATCCCTTTCTCCAAGGAGCTTCAGGATAATCAACTGTTTTATATTTTTTACCATTTAAAATAAATGTTTTTTGAGAAATAGAATATTTCGCCCGCACCATCGGCTCGTGTTGAACTCCGGTGATGAACCAAGAAGAGCCATCATTCCTCAATGCAACCGATGCCAGTTTACCACGATACGGACCCTCTAAAATTGTGAAGTATTCTCGTTTAGTATCTGATCTTTCTATTTTGACTTTTAAGAACGCTGGTAAATCTACTTTTGATTTATTATCTTCCAGTATAACTTTAAGCCACCCGTCATCTTCGTCTGGCGCATACTTTATTGCGTCCGACGCCTCTGACTCCAGAGTTATTTCAAAAACGGCAAACTTCGCCATCCGCTCGCGGTCGTCGTACGGTATCTCAAAATGAACGACTGGGTTTATAATTTTATTCATCCTCACTATATACAAAATATACCAACATTCTTAAGTTTGAAAGTATGTTGTACGGTCAAGCCTTTTCGGTCATCCCTATTTCCCATGGCACTTTTTATATTTTTTGTGGATAAGGTTCGTTGCGGTTTTAGATTAAAAATCCTATAATTAAAATATGCCAGAGTGTAAAATAAAAGGATGTAATAAGTTTACATTATATAAGAATACTAAGCAAATTTATTGCCCAATGCATTTGGCTAGAATTAGACGTCATGGTTATCCTGAATTAAAGAAAGATGCTTATCAATCACTTGAAAAATTACCCCATGCCGTTGTTGACGATTTCATTAATAAAAATTTCCATAAAATGATTGATAAAGAAATTGCAAAAGAATTAAGGAAAATGGGATTTAAAAGGGCTAATCAATGGACGGTTAGATATCGCCGTAGAAAACTAGGAATAAAGAAGTATTTATATGGCGAAATCAAAAAGCATAAAGCCTGGATTCGCGCGCAAGCGATTAAAAAATATGGGGATAAATGTGAATTTTGTGGCTATGAACTGTCTCTTGATACTCATCATATCGTACCCAAAAACAAAGGAGGGCTACATGAGATAGATAATTTAATGTTAGTCTGTCCAAACTGTCATGCGCTTATTACCAGAAAAAAATTCACCTTAAATAGTCGAAATGATATCTCCAAAATTCGTAAAAAAATTCTAAAAATGTTACAATCTTTTTATTCAAATTTTGGATAACAACATTTTTTGTATTTCATTGGTTTATTGGCAAGTGGATTTTTTTTGCCGCACGGGCAGGGATCATTGCGACCGACTTTGGTCTGACCGACGACTAACGACCCACGACCCACGACATTTCCTAAATTATTTTCTTTTGCTGATTGTTGGTCGTTGGTTGTTGGTTGCGATAAACGCTCTGCGTTTTCGCTTAGCCATTTGTCAAAATTCGCCATCATTTCTCTAAACATCGAAAAACTTTCCCGCCGATATTCCACCAAAGGGTCGTGCTGGCCGTAAGCCCGCATCCCAACCGACTCTCTCAAAGCTTCCAAATTTTCCAAATGGTTCATCCATAAAATATCCAACATCGCCAAAACCTGCGGATTTGATTTTTGTTCTCCCCCTTCGGGGGATCTCTCGTAGGGAGATAAAAATTCCCGCCTTTTTTTATAAAAAGCCGTCCGTTGCTTGTTCAAAACATCGTCGTATTCCAATAAATGTTTTCTGCCGTCAAAATTCATTCCCTCAACTTTTTTCTGGGCCTCATTAACGACTTTGGAAACTAATCGCGATTCAATCGGCTGATCCTCTGGCAAATTAAACGCTTCCATTAAACTTTTTATTCTTTCGCCGCCGAAAATCCGCAATAAATCGTCTTCCAAAGACAGAAAAAATTGCGAAGAACCGGGATCTCCTTGCCGTCCCGCTCTGCCGCGCAACTGATTATCAATTCTTCTGGCTTCATGCCTTTCAGTGCCGATAATATGCAACCCGCCCAATTCTCTGATTTTTCGCGCTTCTGCCGGCTCGGGAGGATTGCCGCCGAAAACAATATCGACTCCCCTGCCAGCCATGTTAGTCGCCACGGTAACCGCTCCTAATTTTCCGGCCTGAGCGATAATCAATCCTTCGCATTCATGATTCTTGGCGTTCAAAACTTCGTGCGAAACGCCGGCTCGATTCAATAAATCCGATAAAATTTCGTTATGAGTAATGGAAGCGGTGCCGATGAGAACCGGCTGGCCGCTTAAATGGCGTTTTCTTACTTCCTCAATCACGGCTTGATATTTCGCTTCCGTATTTTTATAAATAAGATCCGACAGATCATTGCGAACCGTCGGTTTATTGGACGGCACGCTAATCACTTCCAAATTGTAAACTTTATGAAACTCCTCGGCCGATGTCTGAGCCGTGCCGGTCATACCGCTGATTTTTTCATACAACCGAAAATAATTCTGAATGGTAATCTGGGCAAAAGTTTTTGATTCCTGATTAATTGCGACGTTTTCTTTGGCTTCAATCGCCTGATGGAGTCCGGCGCTATATCTTCGGCCATACATCATCCGGCCGGTAAATTCATCCACAATAATCACCTCGCCGTTTTTAACTACATAATTTTTATCCAGATGAAATAAAGTTTTAGCTTTAAGCGATTCTTCCAAATAATGAACCATCCGAAAATTTTCCGGCCCGTAAAGATTTTTAATGTTCAGCGTCTTCTCTATTTTATCAATTCCCTCATCGGTAATGCTGACGGTTTTTAATTTTTCATCAACCAAATAATCATCATCTTTGCGAAGTCTGTCAACAATTTTAGCGAAAATTTTATAATACTCGCTGGATTCGGTATCCGGCGCCGCGATAATCAAAGGAGTGCGCGCCTCATCGATTAAAATACTGTCAACCTCGTCAATAATGGCGAAATGATTGCCCCTTTGAGCTTGTTGTCCTAAATCATAAACCAAATTATCGCGAAGATAATCAAAACCGAATTCGTGATTGGTGCCGTAAGTAATATCGGCTAAATAAGCTTCTTTTCTTGAAACCGGCCGAAGAAATTCGTGAACTATTTTAAAACCTCCCAAAATATCGCGTTCTTTATCTTTTTCGGTATACATTGGGTCGTATAAAAGCGCCGCTTCATGCGTCAAACATCCAATTGACAATCCCAAAGCGTGATAAATTTGCCCCATCCAAATCGCGTCTCTTCGCGCCAAATAATCGTTAACCGTAATAATATGAACGCCTTTGCCGGTTAAAGCGTTAAGATAAGCCGGCATAACAGCTGCCAGAGTTTTTCCTTCACCGGTTTTCATCTCGGCGATTTTTCCTTGATGCAAAACAACGCCGCCCATTAATTGAACATCAAAAGGCCGCTGGCCCAATGTCCTTTTGGCGGCTTCCCTTACCAACGCAAAAGCCTCGGGCAAAATATCATCGAGGCTTTTTGATTGAACCGCTTTTTTCAAATCAAGGCTCTTGTTTTTTAATTCTTCGTCTGTTAATTTTTCCAGTTCCGGTTCTAAAGAATTAATTTTTTTAATTAGCGGTTCAAAATCATATTTGCCGAAAAATTGTTTTAAAAAATTAAACATTCCTTCTTTTCACTATTTTTTTCTCTTTATATTTTTTAATCTCCTTCTGTAATTTATCTTTTACTTTATCAATCGCCACTCTGATATCCCAATCAAAATGCTCGGCTCTTAAAATTTTTTTACCAATCGGAACAGTGGCTTCCGCGTATAAAACATTGCCGTGACGATGATGTTTGGTAGTGCGGGCAATTTCAACAAATACTTCAACTTCGCTTTTATTTTCGAATCTTTTCAAAAAACGGTTAAGCGAACCGATTTTATTTTCTATATATTCGCGAATCGGCGGCGTCAATTCCAAATTAGTGGCTTTAATGTTGATTTTCATACATTTAATTATATAAATTTCTAAGCAAAAACGCAAGAAATTTATTTATAATTATAAAAACCGTCCCGCTGAAGCGGGACGGTTTTCAGGAAAAAGAAAGTTTATCTCTTTTTCTTTGCTTTTGCTTTTGCTTTTTTCTTTGCTGCCATTTTGGCGTTCCCGATAATACTTTCTTTTTCCTGAAAAAGAAAGTTATCGGGAAAAATTATTTCATAGTTGGCGTTGGATTGTCGACCAACCAATCATGCCAACTTTTTTTATACTCTTATAATTAAATTTTAGAACAACTAAATTTATTTGCAACTGTGGATAACTCACTCCGCAAGTTATTTTCGAAAAAATGCGGTCTCGCTCGCCCAGCCGTTAAAAAATTTTCTATAAAATTTCTATTTCTTCCTCCAAATCTATTCTAAATTTTTTATAAACTTCTTTTTTAACGAGCGCGATTAAATTTTTAACATCACTGGCGGTGGCATTTAAAACATTAACGATAAAATTCGGATGTTTTGGCGAAATCATCGCGCCGCCGCACGAAACTCCATTAAGTCCGGCTTTAGAAATCAAATACGCCGCCGGAATTACCGGAAACGGGTCATTTTTAATAATTAATTCAAAACTTTTATGTTGTTTTTTTGCTATTTTCCCGGCATCAATGTTTTTAAAGGTGCTTCCCAGACTGGGATACTCCATCGGCTGGCGTTCTTTGCGATAATTGATATTTTGTTTAATGGCTGTTTCTATTGATTTTCTATTCCCTTTCCTTAAAAGAAGCGACGCTTCAATAATAATCTCTTTCGCTCCGTTTGATTTAAAAATGCTTGAACGATAATTAAATTTACAATCTTGATTGTTTCTTTTAATAATTTTCGACCGTAAACCGGAAATATCCAAGCTAATCACTTCTTTGATTACATCCTTTATCTCGCCGCCGAAAGCGCCGGCATTGCCGCGAATCGCGCCGCCTAAAGTTCCCGGGATACCGGCCGCCCATTCCAAACCGCTTAAACCCGTATCTGCCGATTCTTCCACTAACCTCTCTAAAAAAACGCCGGCGTCAACCTTAATAATTTTAATTTTTGCCTGCCCGCCAAAGCCTTGGCGCAGGCGGGAATTTTTAATTTTTATTATCAAGCCGTCAAAGCCTTCATCATTAAATAAAATATTAGTTCCGCCGCCTAAAATAAAAAATGGCGTCTTAATCAGACGCGCCTTCTCAACCGCCTTAATTATCTCCTCTATACTTTTTGCTTCAAAAAAATATTTCGCCAAACCGCCAATTTTATAATTGCTATGATGTTTTAATAAAACATTTTCCTGGAACATTATTTCTTGAACACAAAAAATTTATAACCGATAAAGTTCCAAATCAAAGAAATCATTGTTGCCGACAAAGCGCCGATGTTCGCCCAACGCTCAAGAGAAATATTCTCGGGAGCGCCAATAATATTAACCATCAAAGAAGCGGCGCTGATATTAATTCCGAATCCAATAATACTAACTGTCAAAAACTGACTGAATTCTTTTATATTGGCGCTGTCTGAAACTCCAAACGTCCAATGTTTATTCCAGAAATAACTGTTTATGTTGGCGATAACAAAAGAAATTCCCTTAAATACCGGATACCAATAACCGGCCGCGATGCCGCTTATCAAAATCAAAACATTAAGAACACCCAAATCCAAAAGCGTATTCAATCCGCCGACAGCCGCGAATTTTGCGATTTGAAGCAAGACCGGAATAAAACGGCTCAATAAAGAAACAAGCCATAAAGCCAAATTAGCAAAAACAGTAAATACAATAACAATTAAAAAAGCGCTTTTAAGATTTACGGTAAAAAAAGGAATATTAATATTGCTCAAAATCGGCAAAAGCAACAAGCCGAAAAGAAAACCGATAATAGAAATAAGAAGATAATCTTTTTTGGTAATCATTCTATAAACTCAATAATTAAATTTAATAATTCCGCTTGGTTTTGTAAAATATCCGTGCCGTGGCCGCCAGAATCGTATATCTTAATTTTCCTAATAACGCTTGCCGGCGTCAAGCCGTAAAGTTTCTGATTTTCTTCGGCGTTATCGCCGTCATCGCGAGCCGAGACAAATAAAACTTTTTGTCCTGACTGAAGATTTTTAATTAACGGCTCGGTTTTAATTCCCCGATAATTCAAACCCTGTGATAATAAAATTGCGGTTTTAAATTCTTGATGTTCCGATATATATTGTAGCGATAAATTGGCGCCAATAGAAGCGCCGATAAAATAAATTTTATCCGGCGCCGCCTGCCTATTTTTAATCAAATAATCAACCCCTGCTTCCAAATCCAAAATGCTTTTCTGGTGTTCTTCGTCGGAAAATTTACGATAATCTTTCGGACCGCCATCGGACTGACCGTGTCCGCGCAAATCAATGGCAATGCTTTCATAACCGATATTTTGAAATTCTTCGGCTAAATCATTCCATGATTCTTTTGTGGCCGGCATCATATGAGTCAAAACCAACCAGCCAATCGGTTGTTGATATTTCGATATATCGATATTTCGATAATTGGCGGCGATTTTTACGCCGTCTTTAGTTTTTAAAAAAATATTTTCCATCCCAGATAGTAGAAACTCGACTAATTAATTTCTGACCTTTGATATTATACAAAATATTATCGCTATACTTTTCACAAAACAGTTAAGACATTAACTTGTCGCTTTCAGCAACAGTCGAGTTTTCACTACCTGGCATCAAAAACCAAAACTTAAAGAAACAATCAAAGTAAACATGATCGCCGCTATTACAATAATTACAAAAATTTTACCGATCTTTTTTTTCATAATTATTTAATTTCGTAAGTAATGTTTACTTGTACTATCACTTCTTCTGTCCCAGGCTGAATCTGGGGCAAAGCTTGCGGAGCTGCTGCTTCTCCTCCCATTCCAAGGGCTCTCAAGTTCTCATAATAAGGCCGAGGCGTTGATCCCCATTCCAAAAAATTAATCACCCGGCCAAGTTGAACGTTGTTTTTCCCTGACATTTCTTTTGCTTTTATGTTGGCTTTATCAAACGCCTTATCTCTCGCTTCAGCTAAATATTTTTCCGGCTCGTCAATTTCAAAAGAAACTTGGCCGATTTGGTTTATTCCTAATTCCGGCAAACCGCCTAAAACTTCCGCCACTTTACTTAAATCTCTAATTTTAACCAAAACATTTTGAGTCAAAGTATAACCGCTGATAAATGTTTTCTTGGTTTTTTCGTCATATTCATAGCGCGGGCTTAAATTATATTGCGTAGTTTTAATGTCTTTCTCGTCTATCCCTTGAGATTTTATAAAATCAATCGCTGAATTCATCTTCTTATTATTTTCTTCGGCGATAGTTTTTGGATTTATTCCTTCAGAAATAACAGAAAAGGAAATCTTAGCGATATCCGGAGAAACCATTACCTTGCCCTCCGCCGAAACCAAAAAAGTTCTTGTCGGGAACAAAGAATCGCCGAATTTTTTAGCCGGCCCCCAGAAAAAAGAATAAGTAATCACCGACATCAAAAAAACCATAAAAACCGCAATCGCTATATTTTTGAATTTTGCGCTATTGTTTTCCATATAATTATGTTAATATATATTCAAAATCAAATCAAGGGACCTTCAAAAAAAATAATCGGCTCATTTATTTTAATGAGCCGATTTAATTATGCAAAAATTTAATTTTTTAAGTTTCCGATCCTACCATTCCCCGGCAAAATCTCTTTTTCTTTTCAACAACCTCTACCTCTTCTACCGCCTCTGCAAAAACCACTGTTTTGCATTGCAAACAATACCGAAGCATCTTATTCCGATTTAGTGTAATTGAAATCGTAGGAATAGGCCTAAATTCTTGCCCCCCTTTACAAACATAACAATACCTCATACCACACCTCCTTTCTTCACTATATTTTAAACAAAAAATTAAAAAGCTAATTTAAAAATAGCACATCTTAATCTTATTGTCAAAAATATTTTAGTAACTTATGCGCGATCGCATATGAATTGCTAAACTGCGAAACACAAAACGCAGCTGGACTAAAACCTTAACTGATCCTGATTTTTATTTTTGATTTCAACTTCACGCCCTACACCTTAAAAACTCTCTGGCAAAATGGGCTGATGCCTATCAAAATTTCTTAAAAATTTTTTAATTCTTATGCCGTATTTTTTAACTATTGTTTTTGATAAAATGAAACTGCCTTTTTCTTTATCGCAGAAACAATTTATCTCATTAAGCTGCGAGGATTTAATCCCGCAATTAGTTATTAAAAACTCGGTAATTAGAAAATTATTTATGGCGAAAACCCTTTCGTTTTTGTTATTTTCGCAAATTTCTAAAAAATTTTCCCATTCGCGATCAAAATTTAAACACTGGACTGTCCAATCCCATATTTTTCTCATCTTCTCCTTATTTATAATTGGCTTAAAATAAAAACTGGTAACCATATTTCATAAAATTAAGATGCTATTTCAAAAATCTTTTTCACTAAACTTGTCCTTGCGTAAAACGCGCGAGTTATCGGTCTTCTTTTTCCCGTTCGCGGATTTATTCCGCCAATTCCTTTTGTTCTCGCTTGTATCCATTTTCCGTCTTTGCCTGTTAAATTTTCAAAATCGTTTTTAATTTTGCCTAGCAATGGCTTTCAAAAAACGAATTGGCTAAACATACCATAACTGAAATTGCGGATATGTTTCTTTGTCGTAAAAATCTAAATTTTTATCATCTTCCCATACAAGTTCGGTAAAGTTTTTCAAATCTTCGCTATATCCTCGACACATCACCTTTAATCTCGTAAATGGGTTAAAACGTAAGATAATTTTCGCTAGTTTTAGTGAAAGATTAATAGCCATATTTGGATTAAAACTTCAGATTATTCTGATTTTTATTATCAATTTCAACTTTTTTCGCTTGTTTGTAATACGGCTCTGACCAAAGAGGTAAATTTCGTGCCAGTGAAACTGGCGCGCTGCTCATTATCTAAGCTTTATAAAATTACACTAAGGGCTAGATAATTATTTAAATTTCCAAACAACATCATAGGCAAACTTTGCTAACTCTTTCTGTCTGTCAATAATTTCTTTCTCACCCCATTTATATTTCAATACTTCAAATTTCTTAACTAATTCGTTATTAATATTTAATTCTGACTCTTTAAATAATTCTACTTTCTTCTTTAATGGTTTGTTTCCCATAGGCCCATTAATCTTTTTGGAAATCAAAGTTAAATTACCTAATTTATTGACATAATCTTTGATGTCCTTTTTGGAAAGTTTCCACGCAGTAGGATCTTGGGGTAAAATATGTTCGATATTTACTTTTGTAAAATTAATAGATTTTTCTTCCGCTATTCCAATGGCTCTTTCTATGTTTGAGAGTATGTAAATAACCAAAGGGTAATTTCTGTACTCAAGATCCATAAATTTCTCGACAAAGAAATCTTTGGTTGGATAATCTAGTTTATTCTTGAAATTAGAAAGCGCTCTTTGGATATTTTTAGTTCTTTTTTTAGAATCTGCTATTTTTAATGCTTCTTGTATGTCCCTTGAAGTATTGAAATATAACCTTTCAACAACATTACCAGAAAGCTTACAAACAGCCGAATAGGCAAAGTGATATTTTTCGATAGTTTTAAAAACATCACTAAAATCGAAATTAATTTTATCTTTGTTTAATAATAGACAAAAAAGCAGAGAATAACACTGTGTAATACCCATTGTCCTCAATCCGTTTAATGTTTCAATTATTCTTTGCGCTATTTTTTTATCAACGAAATCTTCTGACCAATCATTAATACTTATTGAATCGTTGGCTATTTTATAATAATATTCTGACGCATTAGAAATATCTAATAAGAAGATACTTGGATCGCCTATCGTTCTTTTTACCTCTTTGTAAAGCTTTTTTTCTGATACGAAAGAATACTTTGAAAGCCAAAAATATCTTATAAATTTAGAAACATTTAGGGGGCCTTTCGCGCTTTCAACATTATTTTCTATCGTTGACCATATGTCTTTTGCAAGATCTATTCCCTTTTCCTTTCCTTCCTTTCCGGGCAATTTACTGAAAAGATAATTTTTTAAAAGATCCGCCGCAGTTAGATCAGCACCTCGAGCATTGACGGTTTCAAAAATAGAATAAGCATCTTCATCATTTTCAATTTTTATCCAGATTATCTTAAAATCAAAAATTCTTTTCTTTAAATCATCTATATATTGAATTTTTCTGGTTTTTTCAGACAACTGTCTTAGCTCATCGCTTATTCCGTCTCTTAAAAATTTATAGTTCTCTTTTATTGCTTTTTCCTCTCTTCCTTTGGCCTTAGTTATAAGAATATTAGAATTTTCTTTTTGAATATTTTCACTAAAAAATTTATTTAAAGTATCTCCACATTTCAATCTGTATTCTTCTTTTAGTGTAATCGGGTCGGAAAAGCCTATTATATCTTGGGTTCTATTAGATTTTCTATCTTCTCCTAATTCTTTGTAAATATCTCTTAAAACCGCCATTAGTATTGTTAAGGTTATCAATCGTTGTTGTCCATCTATAACCTCTACGAAACCATCTTCATCGTATTTTTCATAATTAAATACGAAAGATCCCAAAAAAACTGATTCCCCTTCCTTTAAGTCATTCCACAAGTCAGACACCTCATCTGTAGTCCAAGAATAAGGTCTTTGATATCTAGGTATTTTATATTTTTCTTTGCCGTTGAGAATGTCAACTAACGCCTTGTCTTCGGCATCAAATTTCATAGCCATAAAATTATAAAATTATTATTTTTCATAATGTGAAATTTACTATATCTTACCATATTTTTATCCAAAAAGCAATGTTGAGTCAATCACTTTGCTCGCTTTACCTTCGCCCTTACCCGACAATTCGCGCGAGGTTTTATTTTAACATTTTTCTACTGTTTAATTTCTTAAAATTATCTTTTGAAATCATCGATTTGCCCAAACGTTTTTCCAAAATATGCCTTTTGTATCAGCGCAATTCGTCTTTTGAGGCCCGCCTTCTATTGGTATTAATAAGGAGGGTGGCAATTTGCCCCCACCCCTATAATTCATAAATTACTTCCATCCCTGGCCGACGATTCTAAATCCCACTTGCTCCTGCGGAACTTGAATCGGGCCTTGCGGAGTTTGTTGAACAACATTAACCTGCTGTTTTCGGTAATCAATTGAAAGCTCGAAATAGCTGGATAACTGCCGGCTTTCAATAAAGGCGATTTTATAATCTTTTTTATTTTGCATAGCGTTTTGTCCAAGTTCGTTTTCCGGATTCCAGATATTCATTCCCAGTCCCATTTCATTTTTATATTCTTCGTATAAATCGATCATCGTCTTTGACAATTCGCTGTCCGCGTATTGGACATTTTTTAATCCCAAATCCTCTTTAGCTTCTTTACGACCGATGAAATACTGGTGCGAATATAATTTTTCCGTGAAATAATCAACTATTTTTTCGATCTCGTCGTCTTTCATCGACGATTTGTGGCTTTTCAAAAGCCGTTTGGCGAGTATGCGGATTAAATTATGAATGCGGTTGACATTACCGAGCGCCAAAGGATGAATCTGCGGATTTGACTCCACGAATTTATTAAATATCGCCGCTAACTGTTCATCATTTTTAATGCCGAATTTGTTTTTTGCCAAATCAAAGTACGCCATCACGTCTTCAACCGAAATCGGAATTTTATTCTGCGGATTTTGCGGGTCTGAAGGATTAAAAACATTGGCGGTTGAAGGGTCAATCGGCGAAAGTTCCGAAAGATCGCTCATTACAATTTCATCTGCTCCGAGCGCGATCATCGTTGCCGCGCTGTGCGCCTTGTAAGGAATTAAAACCGAAAACTTGTCGCAATACTCGCGAATCATCGAAACCAACCGCCACGGAACCATCGTGTCCCCGCCCGCGCTATATAAAAACAAATCAATATTTTGCGTTTTGCCGATTGTTTGAAGTTGTTTGCTGATAATCGGAATAATATCCATTGCCACGCGGGCGTTAATCGGGCCGGGTCTGTCGCTGGTTAAATAAGTAATAACGTGAGAATTACGCGCTTTTTCAATTTGTTGAATAAGTGATTTTGTGTCCATAATGACCGCATTTTAGCACATTTTCGACGCTATTTCAATAATAGCTTTAACTTCTTTGGGTTTCAAACTCGCGTGACCGACAAGCGCGCCGTCGATTTCGGGATGCTTTAGAAATTTGGCGATGTTTTTGGAATTAACGGAGCCGCCATACAAAACCTTAGGTTTTAGGTTATAGGTTTTAGCTTTTAGAATATTTTTAATAAAATTTATCATTTCTGCCGCGTCTTGCGGCGCGTCCGAATGGCCGGTGCCGATGGACCAGAGGGGCTCGTAGGCAATAATTAGGTTTTGGGTTTTAGGTTTTAGGTTTTGGATTAAATTTTTTAAATCTTTTTCTAATTGATTTTTAACATAATTTTTCGCCCATTTTATATTCCGCGTCAGTCCGCGTTCAGTCCGCGTTTGTCCGCGTTGTGTCGGTTCACCGACACAGAGAATTACTTTCAATCCCGCTTTCAATGACGCCAGAATTTTTTTGTTAATCATCTTATCTGTTTCGTTTCCGCCAGAGGCGAATCCGCCTTCGGCGGATAAATATTTCCGCCTTTCTGAATGTCCGATAATCGCATATTCCACGCCTAAATCTTTTAGCATACTCGCTGAAATTTCACCAGTATAAGCGACGCTGTCTTCCCAGAAAACATTCTGGGCAGCCAGCGCAACTTTTGACTTTTGTCTCCCTACGGGAGATCTCCCGAAGAGAGAACTTTTGACTTTTGACAAATTTGATAGATAAACAAACGGCGGAGCAATAATTGTTTCTGCGTGATTCCGCGTTTTGTCCGCGCAAGTCCGCGTTCGCTCAAAAAGCGAAATCGCTTCTTTTAGCGAGTCCGGCGCCATTTTCCAATTGAAAATTAAAAGTTTTTTAGCGCTCATAAAATCATTTTAACTTTTCGCAAACTTCCTGTAAACTACTTTTCTAAATTCTTCAATTATTATAATAGAAAAAGCAATAGCGATGGCAATCAGCCAGTCGGAAAATTCCAAAGCAGTGGTGCGCAAAATTTTTTGCATTATCGGATTATAAACCGCCATTAGTTGAAGAAAAACAACAATAAACGCCGCGGCGAGCAGCCACTTATTGGAGAAAAAGTTCATCCGAAAAATTGACTTGTTTTCCGAACGGCAATTAAAAGCGTTAAACCATTGAAAAATCGCCAACGTAGTCAAACACATCGTCAAAGCTTTAGTTAAATCAAAATCCAAGTATTTCTGAAAAATAAAAAAGCTGCCGATGGACATCGGCAAAGCCATCACTGCCATTCGCTGAACCATTAATGAATCAACTAAATATCTTGCCGGTTTTTTGAATTTCAGATGAAGCAATCCTTTTTCTTTCGGCTCCATTCCTAAAGCCACAACCAAAAAACCATCAGTGATAAAATTTAACCAAATAATCTGACCTGCTAAAAGCGGCAAAGGATAGCCGGAAAAAAGAGCGATGCTAATAGTTAAAACCTCGCCCAAGCTTGTGGAAAAAAGATATACAATCACCTTTTTAATCGTCTTATAAATACTCCTTCCCTCTTCAATAGCCGAAATAATTGTGCCAAAATTGTCATCCAAAAGAATAATGTCAGACGCTTCTTTGGCAACCTCGGTGCCGATTTTACCCATTGCCACTCCCAAATCAGCCGCCACCAAAGAAGGCGCGTCATTGACGCCGTCGCCGGTCATCGCGATAATTTCTTTTCTTTTCCGATAGGCCTCAATAATTCTTAATTTATGTTCAGGCGTTACTCTGGCGAAAACCGAAACTTTCGGCAGTTTTAAAATAAGTTCTTCTTCGGAAATTTCTTCTAAATCTTTACCGGTTAAAATCTCATCGCCTTCTTTGAAAATTCCCGCTTCTTTGGCGATTGCTTGGGCGGTAATTTTATGGTCGCCGGTAATCATTATTATTCTGATGCCCGCTTCCTGCGCCTGTTTAATCGCTTCTTTGGCTTCTTCTCTTAAACCGTCCCTCATTCCATAAAATCCAGCGAAAACAAATTTCGTTTTCTCGGGTTCAATTTTTATTTTAGGGCCGGCCTCTTTATAAGCAAAAGCCAAAACCCGCAGTCCTTCGGCTGACATTTTATAAAAAATATTTTCTAAATTTTCTTTTTCTTTTTTTGCGAGTTTGCATAAAGAAAGCACCGACTCCGGCGCGCCGATGATAGACGCGAATTTATTAGCATCCGATTGACGCAGCGTAAAACGATATTTATTTTTATAATCAAAGGGGATTTCTTCAATAAGCGGATGCTGTTTTTCAATGATTTCTTTCTGAAAACCGATTTTTTGACTGAAAACCAAAATCGCGGCTTCGGTCGGGTCGCCGCTGATTTTATAATTCTTGTCTTCTTCCGAATAAAAAACATAGGCGTTGGAACAAAAAGCCGCTATTTTCCCGGCAAGAATCAGTTCTTCAAAATCAGGCGGGGAGATTAATTGTTTTTCTTTGTTTTCATTCGCGGCATTCGCATCTATTCGTTGTTTCGCATCGGGAATATAATAGATGTCTCCTTTCGGCTCATAACCGACTCCGCCAATCTCAAAAAATTTACCATTGATAAAAACTTTTTGAATCGCCAATTCATTTTTCGTGATTGTTCCGGTTTTATCAAGAGCGATGATTTTTGTTTGTCCCAAGGCCTCAACCGCCTGAAGCCGTTTGACCAAAGCATTGCGTTTTGCCATCCGCCAAACACCGGTGGCCAAAACCAAGGTAATAACCACCGGCAATCCTTCGGGAATTATAGAAACCGAAAGAGCGACCACAACCTTGAACATTTCTATCAAAGATTTTCCGAAAAAAATGCCGACGGCAAACAAAATAACGCTGATTAAAGCGACCGTAAAAATGATAAGCCGCGAGAGCTGGCGAATGTCTTTTTTAAGCGGTATTTCCGTGTCAATTAAAGCGATTTTTTGGCCGATCTTGCCAATTATCGTATTGACGCCGGTGTTAACCGCTACCGCCTGACCATTGCCACTAACAATATAAGTTCCTTTAAAAACCATATTTTTCTGGTCAATAAATGGCATGTCTTTTTGATGAATAGGTTCCACTGTTTTAAAAACCGGCTCTGATTCACCGGTCAAGGCAGCCTGATCAATTTTAAGATTATTAGAGACGATTACTCTGGCGTCAGCCGGCGCCTTTTCTCCTTCCTGAAGAAGAATAATATCACCGGGCGCTATTCGGGAATCGGAAATAATAATTTCTTTTCCGTCGCGCAAAATCAAAGCTTTGGTTTCAACGAATTTTTTTAAAGCCGATAAAGTGTTTTGCGCTTTCCCTTCCTGAAGCATACCAACAAAAGCGTTAAATAAAAGAACCGCCAAAATAATCGAACCGTCAATCATTTCGCCTAAATAAAAAACAATCAAAGCCGCGCCAAATAAAATATAAATCAAAGGGCTTTGAAACTGACGGATAAAAATAATAAAAAGACTGTCAGGTTTGGCTTCCGGCAGTTCATTAAGGCCGCAATCCTTCAAGCGCTTTTCCGCTTCTTCCTGGGTCAATCCCCTTTCGCTTGATTTTAAAAATTCCAAAACCTCGGAAAAAGTTTGATTATAAAACATATGTAATGGACAAAACAATTAAACCGGAGATTAAAATTCCCAAACCAATGTCTAAAATCGCGCGGTGAAGAGGAATACCAAAAACAAAAGCCGCCACTGTTCCGCCCCAAGCGCCGGTCAAAGGCAGAGGAATGGCAACAAATATTATCAGCGCTAATTCTTTCCAGACCTCAAAATGATGATTGTGCTGTTTTCTGGTTCTTTCAAAGAGCCAACTGAAAAATCTATTTAAAAAATAAACCCGGTGAGACAACCAGCCGGTAAGATATTTTAAAAAAAGAAGAAGTGGTATAACCGGCAGAAAATTTCCGAAGACGCTTAATAAAAACGCTTTTAACGCCGGAAAATCCCAGAAGAAAATAGCTGCCGGAATCGCTCCTCTTAATTCCGAAACTGGCGAGGCGGCAATTAAAATTGTTAAAATTTCTTTTTCCATAATTTATAATTCACGCTTTACCTCAATATCCTCGCCGCTTCATCCGGGTCAACGACGGTAATTTCAATTCCTGTTCCCAGTTCAAATCCGGCCGAGATGCTGATTTTCGGCTGAATTTCAATATGCCAGTGATAATGCTTGTAATTTTTCTTGTTTAAAATCGGCGCCGTATGAATGAAAAAATTATAATCCGGATCATTGAGTTTGATTTCAATCTTCGTCAAAGCTTTTTGTAAAGCTTCAACAACCAATTCCAAATCTTGTTTTGAAGTGTCTTCAAAACAAGGCAGGTGTTTTTTGGGAAAGATTCTCAATTCAAACGGTTCGCGGGAAACAAAAGGAGTAAAAACAATAGCGCCTTTATTTTCATAAACGATTCTCTTTTTTATTCTCTTTTCCCATTCAATCATTACGCAATGAACGCATTTTTTATTTTTTTTGAAATAATCAGCCGAACCGGAAAGCGAATGGCCGATATCCGGCGGAACAACCGGAATAGAAATTATCTGATAATGCGGGTGATAAATTGAAGCGCCGGCCTTCGGCCCCCAATTATGAAAAATAGAAACATAAGCCGAACAAGAATCTTTAATAAGAATCCGATAACGCTCTTGAAAAGCCTGAAAAACCAAATTGGCCGATTTTTTGTCCAACAGCGGAAAATTTTTATGGTGATCTCTGGTTATAACTAAATCGTGATGGCCAATGCCTTCAATAACTGAATAAGGGCCGTTTTTAAGAACTGCCGGACAAACATTTTTACGAATAAGAGCCGGATATTTATTAGGAATCACCTGTACCTGCCAACCAGAAAAGTTTTGAGTTTTGAGTTTTGAGTTTTGAGGGTATATTAGAGTCGGCTGTTCGTTCCCGCTTTTTTGCGGATTTTCAAAAGGACACCCCTTAATCGGCGACTTAATTCGTTTTTCTTTTTTAATAAATTGTTCTAATCGCTTAACCCTTTTCGGCACGATTACAACCCAATCGCCGGAAACAAGGTCTTGTCGTAATTCAGAATTCATAATTCATTATTCTTTATTCTATTTGTATAATACCAATTAAGCGCGTCTTTGGCTATCGGGACTGTGTTAATGCTGCCTTCGCGGGCGTCTTCGACTAAAACCAGAATCGCGATTTGAGGATTTTCTTTTGGACTGTATCCGACGAAAAAAGCGTTTGTTTTAGTTTTGTTTTCAACCTGCGAAGTGCCGGTTTTACCGGCAACCGATACCGGCAAACCAGCCAAAAGATGAGACGTGCCGTAAGATTTTTCAACGCCATCAATCATTCCTTTCTGGACTTTCTTGATTATTTCAATATCTAAAGAATAATCTTTTATAATTTTTGGATTTGTTTCTTTAATGACTTTTCCGTCTTCCGAAACAATCTTTTGAACAATAAACGGCTGATAAATTTTCCCGCCATTGGCGATAGCGGCAATAAAATTAATAAGCTGAAGCGGAGTCACTAAAAGATCGCCCTGGCCGATAGAAACATTGTAAGTGTCGCCTATCCGCCAAATTTCTCCTTGTTTTTTTTCTTTGGTTTCCGGATCAGGAAGAAATCCTTTGGCTTCGCCCGGCAAATCAATACCGGTAAGATCTCCCAAGCCGAATTTTTGCCAATAATCTTTCAATTTCTCGATTCCCAATCCTTTTTGATCGCCAAATCCCCCGCCGATTTCATAAAAATAAACATTTGAAGAACGAGCCAGAGCCGAATATAAATTTACCCAGCCGTGCGGCTTCCAATCCACAAAACGGGAAGGCTGATCCGGATGATAAGGATTGGGAATTTCTATATAGCCGATTGAAAGGATTTCTTTTTCCGGCGCGATAATTCCCTCTTTCAAAGCCCCAAAAGCCACTAAAGGTTTAATCGTTGAACCCGGCGCGTAAAATCCGGAAACGGCGCGGTTAAAAAGCGGCTTGGAAGAATCAACTAAATCTTCCGATTTGATTTTATTATTATCAAAACTCGGCAAACTGACCAAGGCCAAAACTTCTCCGTTTTGGGGATTTAAAGCGATTCCCACGCCGGCCCGGCTTCCCAAATAATTCAATCCTTGCTTCAATCGATTATAAAAAAAAGATTGAAATTCGGCGTCAATCGTAATATGAAATTCATGGCCCGGCTCCGGCTTTTTAAATAATTTATTGTCTATAATTTCTCCTTTGGCATTCCGATAATTAATCGTTTCTCCGTCTTCCCCTCTCAATTCCGTATCATAATAAAGCTCCAAACCGTTTTTGCCGACAATATCATTCAAAGAAAGCGACGATTTTTTCCCCAAATCGGCTTTGCTGACCGGCCCGGTATAACCAAGGAGATGAGAAAAAACTTCCACTTCGGGATATTGCCTTTCAAAATCGTCTTCTACTTGAACCGCCGGCAAATTTAAATTTTTAATTTTAATTATTTGGTCAACTGTTAATTGCCTGGCGACGGTTAAAATATTTTGCCTCTCCAAGTTAACGTTTTTAAACAAATCTTCTATATAATCAGGCGGCAAATTAAGAATACTCTGAAGAGCTTTTATCGTCTGAGGCCGCTCTTCGCTATTTTTGAAAAACTCGACGAGTTTAAGATTTAAATGAAAAGCCGGAAGGTTTTTGACCAAGGGCTTGTTAAAACGGTCAAAAATAATCCCCCGCTGAGTCCGAATAACGGTCATCTCTCCGGCATTGGCCAACGCCCGTTTTTTATAAAAATCATTCTGCCACCAACCCAAAAAAAATAATCTGGCTATAACTACGGTTATAACGATAACAGCGGCAATAAAAAGCAATTTAAAAGCCTTCCGAGAAATAGGCTGCTCCAAAGAATCAAAACCCCGCGAAAGGTCGTCCAAAACGGCTTCCTCTAAAAATAATTCCTTTTTAAACATTAGAATTGATTTATAAATCTCAAGTCGCCGGAGTAGAACAGTCTGATGTCGGGAATATTGTATTTGATCATCGTCAATCTTTCTAAACTCATTCCAAAAGCAAAACCTTGCCATTCATAAGGATTATATTTCACCGCTTCAAAAACATTGTGATGGACCATACCAGCGCCCATAATTTCCAGCCATTTATTTTCAAATTTAATATCGACTTCAACGCCCGGCTCGACAAAAGGAAAATAACTCGGCCGATAGCGAAATTCTATCTCTTTGCCGCCCCGCGCCGAACCCGTCGAAGCAAAAAATTTCTTAAAAAATTCCTCAATAACAAACTTAAAATTCGCCAAAGAAACATCTTTGCCAACCATCAACCCCTCAACTTGATAAAAATTGGTTTCATGAGAGGCGTCTGTGGCTTCGTAACGAAAAACTCGTCCCGGCACAATAATCTGAAACGGCGGATTGTGAGTTTCCATATAGCGGATTTGCATAGGGCTTGTGTGAGTGCGCAATAATAAAGGTTTTAGGTTTTGGGTTTTAGGTTTTAGGTTATTTTTGATTTTTGATTTTTGATTTCATTTTGGCGAAGCCAAAATGTATCCCACATATCTCTTGCCGGATGATTCGGTGGAATGTTTAAAGCGTCAAAATTATGATACTCGTCCTCAATTTCCGGCCCTTCAACCGCCGAAAAATTCATCGAAAGAAAGATCTGGCGAATTTCCTCTTCCGTTTTCGATAAAAGATGAAGATGGCCTACGGGAATCTTTTTGCCCGGCTTGGTGATGTCAATTTTAGGTTTTAGGTTATAGTTTTTAGGTTTTAGTTCATCTGTTTTTTCTCTAAATAATTCTTCCAGTTCTTTTTTGAGTTTTTGGGCTTGAGGGCCGATTTTTCGGCGCTCTTCCACCGATAAATCCTTGAGCCCGCGCAAAATTCGCGTTAACTCGCCTTTCCGGCCGAGATATTTAATACGCAGTTGTTCTAAACTTTTTAAATCTTCGACTTTTTTTATTTCTTCCCCAAAATTTCTACTAATTTCTTTAATCATAAAAATGTAAGATTCAAAATTTTTAATTTAAATCATTTTAAAATTTTGATTTGTCATTTTGATTTTTGAATTTTAAACTTTTAATTTTAATGGTGCCGGCGACAGGGATCGAACCTGTGACCTAGGGTTTATGAGTCCCTCGCTCTGCCACTGAGCTACGCCGACGAAGAATGTTGCGGGGGTGGGAATTGAACCCACTTCTGGAGATTATGAGCCTCCCGACCTACCATTGGTCCACCCCGCCGAGATATCCCGATTTTATCAGGAAATCTCGGCGAAATAGAAAATAGAATATCATTGGTCCACCCCACGATAAAATAATAACAAACAACTTGACATAAGTCAAAAATTCGAATAAAAATAATATAGCGTCTTTAAAATAAATTCAAAAAGGAGGGACACCGTGGTAACGATAAAAGAAGAATCTGTTCTGGAAGAAAAATTTTGTTCTTTTCAAATTGATGGGAATGCCACAGTTGGTATGACCCATAAAAACTCCGGAAACTTCTATCCTAACGGCTCAAGTAAAAAAGCTTTTGAGTTGGCTAAAAAGGTATTAGAAATTACCGGTTTTTATTCTGCCGTTTCCGATAAGCTTATAATAATGAGAGCAGAAAAACATGGCGACAGGATAACCTATTTCCCAAATAATTTCAAGACTGGAACAACACAACGCTTCTGCGACGGTGTTATTTACCGTGGCGCCGGAGCAGCCATATTTTTCCCCGGCGGATGTCCGGCGATCGCTTTTCGGAATGAAAAGACGAATATTTCTGGCCTTCTTCATGGAGGATGGAAATCCATAACGCAAGACATAGTTGAAAGGTTTTTTTCGTTATGGGAAAATGCTGGCGGAAGAAAAGAAACCACGCAGATAATCTTTCTTCCTTCAACATGCGGCAATTGTCTAAAATATGAAAACGACGGTTATGATTATTTTTTAAAAACCGTCTATCCTGCTATTAAAGCTATGAGGCCGGACGATAACGATCGATTCATTCATACCGCAGACCATTCCATTAATTTCAATTTAATCGGCCTTATCTGCGAATTATTTATGGAAAAGGGCTATAAAAAAATTAATGAGATAGGAGAATGTGTCTGTTGTAGCGGAAAATACTGGTGTTATTACCACGATGATAAAAATGGGGTAAAACATCGGAACGCCGCTTTTATCACAACATTGGCATAGGTTTTTCCCCGTCATTTGCTTTTTAAGCAATGGCGGGGTATTTTTTATTTATGACCAATAATTTAACTTCAAAAAAAATCGCCATTCTGGGCTTTGGCCTTGAAGGAAAATCTCTATTGAAATTTCTCAAAAAGTCCCCGCGGTTTAAGAAATCGGATGTTTCTGTTTTAGACAAAAAACTCGATAAAAATTATTTGAAAAATCTGGAACAATTCGACCTTGTTTTTCGCTCGCCGGGCGTGCCTTATAATTCGCCGGAAATCCAAAAAGCTGTTAAAAAAGGAGTTAAATTTTCCAGCGCCACTCAATTGTTTTTTGAAGAGATAAGAAAAACGGTTCGGCGCGGCTCACCACAAGTCATCGGCATAACAGGCACTAAGGGCAAAGGGACAACTTCCACTCTGCTTTATAAAATTTTAAAAGCTTGCGATAAAAATACTTATTTAGCCGGCAACATCGGCAAACCAGCTATTGAAATTTTGCCAAAATTAAAAAATAATTCTGTCGTTATTTTAGAGCTTTCCAGTTTTCAGCTTCAGGACTTAACCCAATCACCCGACATTGCCGTTTTCTTGGGTATTTTCCCAGACCATTTAGACGCTCACAAAAATTTCCGCGAATACTTCAACGCCAAAGCCAATATCGCCAAATGGCAGAAAAAAAACGATAAAATATTTTATTTTTCGGATGATAAATATTCAAAGTTAACCGCCCAAAAAAGTCCCGGCAAAAAATTTCCCATAGATTTATCGTTCTCTAATTCGCGCGAATTAGAGAATAAAATAAAATCAGTTATAAAGATCCCCGGAACGCATAATTTGAAAAACGCAATAATGGCGGCGACCGTCGCTCTATCACTCGGTTGTCCGAAAGAAAAGATAATTAAGGCCATTAAAAATTTCCGCGGTTTGGAGCACCGATTAGAATTTGTTCGTAGTATCAACGTTAACCAATTTCGGGAAGTCCGACCTCCTAAAATTAATCGTCAATATTTGGGAGGTCGGACTTCCAAAACATTAATTAAATTCTACAACGACTCCGCTTCCACCAATCCCCAAACCGCGGCCGCGGCAATCCACGCCTTTAGCGAACCGAAAATCTTAATCGCCGGCGGCAAAGACAAAAATTTAAATTATTCCCCTCTCGCCAAAGCGTTAAAAAATTCCAATACAAAAATGGTGATTTTATTCGGCGAAAACAAACAAAAAATCGCTAAAGCAATTTCAGTAAATAGTAATCGGCAAATAGTAATTAGAAAAGTTAAAAATTTAAATAAAGCTATTAATCTTTCTTATAAAACCGCCAAATCTCTAATTACTAATTACCAATTACCAATTACCGTCATCTTCTCCCCCGCCTCAGCCAGCTTTGATATGTTCAAAGATTATAAAGAAAGAGGTGAAAAAATCAAAAAAATAGTTAAAAAGTTGAAATAAAAACGATTTTAATCTATAATTTTAGCGCGTAATGCGGGTGTAGCTTAGCGGTCTAAAGCACTGCCCTGTCACGGCAGGGATCGCCGGTTCAAATCCGGTCACCCGCGCCATTTAAACTCTAAAAATTATGAAAATCAACACTGACTCTCAAAAAATCGAAAAAATTTTGACGCACGGCGTGAAAGAAATAATCGTAAAAAATCACCTCGAAAAGCAATTAAAATCTGGAAGAAATTTGCGGGTCAAATTTGGCATTGATCCAACAGCGCCGGACATACATCTTGGACATTCCGTACCGCTTAGAAAATTAAAACAATTTCAGGAACTTGGCCATCAAATTATATTAATAATCGGCGACTTTACGGCGCAAATCGGCGATCCCAGCGAACGCAAAGAAACAAGAAAGCCATTAACTGCAGAGGAGATAAAAAAGAATATGAAAGGGTATCTCAAGCAGGCGGACAAAATAATCAATTTAGACAAAACTGAAGTTATTTACAATAGTGAATGGTTCGCAAAGGATAACGCTAAAATAATTTTTAAGCTTGCCAGAGCAGGCAGTATTCAGCAAATCTTGCACAGAACAGATTTTCAAAAACGCTTACAAAAAAATCAAGACATAACGCTCCTTGAAACGCTTTATCCTTTACTTCAAGGATATGACTCAGTAATGGTCAAGGCTGATGTTGAAATTGGCGGAACAGATCAATTATTTAATCTTCTGATGGGGAGGAAGGTCCAAAGATTTTATGAAATGCCGGAACAAGACATTTTAACCACCTCGCTTCTTGAAGGACTAGATGGCATAAAAAAAATGAGCAAAAGCGCTGGAAATTATATTGCCGTCAATGAAACGCCAAACAAAATGTTTGAAAAAATAATGCGGTTACCGGATAATCTTATCGCAAAATATTTTTTGCTTTGCACCGACAAATCCAAAAAGGAAATACAAAAAATAAAAACGGATATGGAACGAAGCAAATTAAACCCCCGCGATGTCAAAGCCAGACTTGCTCATGAAATCGTCGCGCTCTATCACGGAAAAATCGCGGCCCAAAAAGCTGAAAAAGAATTTAATCAAATTTTCAAAGAGAAAAAACTGCCGTCGGAAATTCCTTTAATTAAAATTGCCGCGAAAAATATTAATATCTTGGATTTATTAACCAAAACCAAACTCGCTTCATCAAAAGCCGAAGCCAAAAGATTGATTGAACAAAAAGGCGTGAAAATTAATAACGAAATTCAAGAAGATTGGCGAAAAAACATTCCAATAAAAAACGGAATGATTATTCAATCTGGAAAAAGAAGATTTGCAAAAATCATTCAATAAGTTTTAACTCCTGAAAAGCTCTTTTGTAAATCTCAATCGCCATTTCCGCTTCATTGACGCTGATTTGAAAATCCGGCTCGCTGGCAATCCGATGCCGAAGTTTATGAATATGCCGGATCTCTTTGATATTGGAAAGCTGTATTTCGGTAATTTTTTCCAAAATTTCATCGAAATTTTTGGCCTGATAGTCAATCATTTTTAAAACCTCGTACAAAACTTTGTCCGCTTCCAAAATGGCCAGTTTTAATTGATTAAGTTCGCCCGTTTTTAACCGCCTCTGAATCTGCTTCCAAGCTTTCAACGTCCGGCGCTTTGAAATATCTTTAGCTCCAAGCACATCGATAAAATTTTCTATTTTCTCGCCGATAATATTAAGTTTGGCGATAAAATAAATAATAAAACTCAAAAGAATCGTGGACACAAAAAGCGAAACAATCTGAAAAACCAGCAAGTTTTCTGTAAAGAAATTTATAAAATCATCAATCATATTTGTATATTCGCGCTAATTCGTTATTCGATGATTTTCTCATAATACTGCCCGATTCCTAAAATATCAACTTCGCGAAACGGTTTGCCGATAAGCTGGAAACCAACGGGTAAATTAGGTTTTAGGTTTTGGGTTTTAGGTTTTGGGTTAACTGGAATCGAAAGAGCCGGGAGCCCTGCCAAATTAACCGGAATGGTAAAAATATCTGACAAATACATTTGAAGCGGGTCATCAGTTTTTTCGCCGATTTTGAAGGCCGGGGTCGGCGAAACCGGCGTTAAAATTACATCGACTTCTTCAAACGCTTTGTCAAAATCTTCTTTAATTAATCGCCTGACTTTTTGAGCTTTAGAATAATAAGCGTCGTAATATCCCGACGACAAAACAAAAGTTCCTAAAATAATTCTTCGTTTTGCTTCATCGCCGAATCCCTCACCCCTCGTTTTAAGATAAATATTTAATAATTCTGATTTATTCGCGGCATTCGCGTGTATTCGTAGTTTTGCATCGCTTAGGCGCGCATAGCGCACTCCATCAAACCTCGCCAGATTCGCGCTTACTTCCGCCGGCATAATAATATAATAACAGGATAAAGCGTATTTTGTGTGCGGCAAACTGATTTCTTTAAATTCTATTTTTAATGATTTTAAATTTTTAATCGCTTCTTCAATCGCCTCTTCCACTTCCTTGATTAATCCACCGGCAAAATACTCCTTCGGCAACCCGATTTTCAATTTCCGAATATCCTGTAATTCTGAATTCTGAATTCTGAATTCTGAATTCGTAGCGCTGGTCGCGTCCAATTCATCTTTGCCTTTAATCGCCTCAAATAATATTCCCGCGTCTTCAACTGTTTTTGTTATCGGACCGATTTGATCCAAAGAAGAAGCCATTGCGATTAAACCGTTTCTGGAAACCGCGCCGTAAGTCGGCTTTAAACCAACCACGCCGCAAAAACCCGCCGGCTGTCTGATAGAGCCACCTGTATCCGAACCCAATGCCGCCACAGCCATATCAGAAGCAACAGCCGCGGCTGAACCGCCGGAAGAACCGCCCGGCACCCGTTCCAAATCATGAGGATTTTTGGTAATTTTAAAAGCCGAATTTTCCGTCGAAGAACCCATGGCAAATTCGTCCATATTAGTTTTGCCTAAAAACACGGCGCCGGATTTTTTAAGTTTTTTAATTACGGTCGCGTCATAGCTCGCCCGATAATTTTCTAAAATTTTCGAGCCAGCTGTCGCCAACTCGCCTTCAATTAAAATATTGTCTTTAATAGCCAAAGGGATACCTGCTAAAATTCCCAAGTTTTTCCCCTCGGCCAATTCAATATCAACTTTATTCGCCCGCGACAAAGCTGAATCTTCGGTTAGACGCAAATAAGCGTTTATCCGTGAATCTTTTTCTTTAATATAATTAAAAAACGCTTTCGTAATCTCAAAAACCGAAAATTGTTTATTTACCAATCCTTCGTGAAATTTTTTAATTGTTAAATCGCGAATATCCATAATTCTTAATAGACCCTTCGGGGATTCGCCTTCGGCGAAAACATTATTCGTTATTCTGAAATATGGGCGGCACTTTTAAAAAACCGTTTTCTTTCTCCGGGAACGCCTCCACTATTTTAACATTTGACATCTGACAACTGACATTTGACTCATCTTCTCTAAAAACATTTTTTAATTCCGTTCCACCCGCTATTGGCTCAACATTTTCCGTATCCACTCCCTCCAATTCCTCAAAGTGCCCCAAAATTTTCTGAAGGTCTCCCAACAGCTTTTCTTCGCTTTTTTTATCCAATTCAATCCGGCTTAACTCGACCAAATGTTCCAAAGTTTTTTTGTTGATTAACATATTAATAAAAATGACGTAAAACAAAGTTTATTCAACTAAAGTGGTTATTGGCCTGCTTTGGACAATATAAAATTTTTCTTTTTCAAACGCCCATTCAATATCTTGCGGAAATCCATAATGCTCTTCTATTTTTTTACAAATTTTGGCAAGTTCAATGATTTTTTCATCAGTCAGCTTCTGTTTTTCCTGTTCGCTCTTTTCAACCGCTTCTTCTTTTGTGCCCAAACCGTCTTTAACGATTTTTATCTCCTGGGAAAAAATATTTTTATCCAAAATTTCTAAGCTGTCTTTGGCGACAATATAGGTATCAGGCGTGATTTTTCCGCCCACTATCGCCTCGCCGAGACCCCAACCCGCTTCAATAACCATCTGATTTCTGTCTTCGGTTACGGGATGCACGGTGAAAGCAACGCCCGAAACCTCCGACTGCACCATTGCCTGCACCACCACCGCCACTGAAACTTTTTGCTTTTGCAAATTCTTTTCAAAACGATAAAATATGGCGCGGGGAGTAAAAAGAGAAGCCCAGCATTTTTTAACCGCCTCAAATAAGTCTTTTTCATCAACATTCAAATGACTTTCCAACTCCCCTGCCCAAGAGGCAATCGAGGAGTCCTCGGCCGTGGCGGAAGAACGCACGGCCACAAATTTGACACCCATCTTGCCAAATTCTTTTTTTATTTCCTTACCAATGTCTTTAGGAAAATCCGCGTCAGCGATCAAATCCCCGATTTGATTTGAGGCCTTATCAACCGAATTAATATCTTTGTAATTCACCTTTTTTAAAATCGCGCTCATCTCCACGTTTAAATCCGTCTCTTCCAAAAATTTCTCGAACGCGCTCGCCAAAACTACAAAACCCGGCGGAACAAGAAAGCCTGCTTGCGCCATCTCACCCAAGCTCGCCCCTTTCCCGCCGGCGATGGCCACATCGACTTTACTTAATTGTTTAAATTGTTTAGTGTAAATTTTCATTATTTATAGATCTTTCTTTCGGCCGAATCAAATTTTAAATCTGCTTCCTCATCTCTATATTTTAACCTAAATTCTGGCTTGGCGCCGGAATGAAAAATATCCAGTCTCATGGTTTCCGCATTGGCCGGCCGACTCTCTTTTTCAACGCCCTGACCAAAACCCTCGCTCAACAACTCTTTAAAGCTTTCCTCGTGCCCCACGCAAATAAAATGTAATTTCTTATCAGCCGGTGGTGAAATCAAGCGGGAAATTTTTTCCAAGTAAGCCAATATTCTCAATGAACGTTCTTTAAGACTCTCGGGAGCTTCCGTGCTCTCGGGCAAATTATCAGCTTTATCCCAAAATTCCATCCAATCCCGGTCGGGTCCTTTGGCCTTCATAAATTCCGGGCTCAAGCCAACATCTCTTAAAGCTCCTATTTTCCTGATATCTTTTTTACCCAATTTCTGAATAACGCCGATATTCTCTGCTTTTAAAATTTCAGCGATAATTTCGGCCGACTCTTGAGCTCTTTGCCTGGGACTGGCCCAAAGCACGACTAACTCTCGCTCCCTATCAATTGATTGGGCTAATTTTTGCGCCCCTGCTTCTACCTGCTTTCTGCCGACATCTCCCAGCTGGCCTTCATATTTGGCGGAAGCTAATTCTTCCGCAGTATAATTTACCTTGCCATGACGGAAAAAATCCACCCGCATATCGGCTTCAAACGGCACGCTTTCCTTTTTTTCAATGATTTCCTTAAATTTTTCCGACATAATTTTTAACTATTCTTATTTATTATCTTCACTAATCCCTTGGTGGCATCCACTTCTACCCAATCGCCGGTTTCTAAAATCTGCGTTGCGTGCCTGGTGCCAACCACGCAGGGAATGCCCAGCTCGCGCGAAATTATGGCGGCGTGACTGGTGATACTTCCCTCATCAGTGATTATGGCGGCGGCTTGGCGACAAACCATAACAGTATCCGGCCGGGTCATTTCCGTAACTAAAATCTCTCCTTGTCTAAATCTGGCCACATCCTTGGAAATATCTTTTTTATTGTGCAAAATTATCCTAACCCTACCCCTGGCCTTGCCTTGGCAGGCCGTCTGTCCCTTAATTTCAACTATTTTCTTTGGTTGAGTCAAGAGTAACCGGTAAATTTTTCTGAACCCATTGCCAGTCTTTAATATTTTTTCTCCATTAGCCAAAGAAATTAAAGCGTATCCTCCCCGACGATTGCTAATCACTTTTTCCGAAACTGCTTTCCCCTTTAAAAGCCCAATCAATTCTTCTTTTGTATAAAAGAAAAGGTCAAGTCCTCGCCGTCCAGCTTTTCGAGCGATTTGGCCGCAAATCTTACCCATTAAAACCTGCCAAACCGGGTCGCATTTTTCCCGCAAAGCAAATCGCAATTGACCTAATTTTTTTATCGCCTTCTCATTTGATTTTAATTTCTCAAACTCAGCCATAAAAGCGGGTTCTGTCCGAGTATAAATATTGCTGAAATTGGTCAGCAATTTTAGCGTTTTGACGAACCAGGCCTCCAGCTCCGAGTTGCTTAATTTTTTTGGGTTTATTTTCTTCAGGTCAGCCAGAAATTTATCGATTGCTAAAAACGACTCCTTAACTTTCTTTTCGTAATCTTCAATCTTCTGGAAGCTGGAAAAATAATTAAGCCCCTCCTCCGCCCAAACTACTTCCCGCCCGTTCAGATGAAACATGACAATCACTGAATTTCTATATAAAACCAGGTTGTTCTTTTGGAAGATTTTGCGCTCTTTATCGCCAATCCAAAACAAAGGCATCCGAAATTCCCTGGCCCAAAAAACAGCTTTTTTGTAATCAATTCCGGCTTCAATTTTCTTTTCATACTTAATCATTTTAAAAACCCTACCATTCCCTTTTCCGCGTTCACCTCCACCCAGTCGCCATTCTTTAAAATCTGCATATTGTTTATTTTAATACTATAAATTTTTTATCGCAACTTTATTTATTATTTCTATAAACGGCTTAATTTCTTTCAATTTGCCCAAATCAAATCCGCTTAAAATTTTATTTAAAACGCTCACGGGAAGTTTTTGTTTTGTAAGCGTAACCAAATTTACTTTTTCACTCCCATTTTGTAAATATTATAAATTTCTTCAACCGTGGTGGCGTTTTCGGCGGATTTATCTTCGCGCCATCTTAAAAACTTCGGGAATCTCAAAGCCAAGCCGCCGGTCTTGATTTTGTCTTTTGCCACCGTATGAATCGGCGAAACTGTTATCTCCGCGCCGGAAATCTCCATCACGATTTTCGGCTCAAACCAGACATCGGGTTTCATTCCTGTTTCCACCGATTTATGCTTTTCTTTTAATTTATATTTTTCAAACATTTTCATTAATCGGGACAGATTTTCATCAGTAAAACCGGTGCCAACCTTAGTAAAAGAATAATATTTGTTTGTGATAGGATTATAGGCCGCGACTAAAAGAGAACCATAAGTTTTTGCCCGACGGCCGGCGCCGTAAAGCCCGCCAATTACCGCTAAATCAAAATTGTCCGCTAATTCTTTCTGATATTCTTTTTTAAATTTAATCCAAAGCCAGCCGCGCGAACCGGCTTGATAAATACCGGAATAATCTTTAATCATCACGCCTTCGGCTCCGCGCTTAATTGAATCGTTGAAATAAGATTTAATTTCAGATAAATCGTCCGTAATCGCGTATCTGCCGAAATTAATCGGATTGATTTTCTTCCCGCCTTTATCGGAAAAAGAACGTTCCAAGACCGCTCTTCTTTCTTTCAATGGCTGTTTTAAATAATTTTTGCCGTCCAAATAAAGCAAATCAAACAAAAAATAACGAACCGGAATTTTTTTGACGTATTCTTCAATATTATGTTTCCGCCGCCGCGACATCAAAACCTGAAACGGCAACAATTTTCCCTTAGCTTCATTGTAGGCCACGACTTCTCCCTCAACGATCGCTTCCTTGCCTGCGAAAGATTTTTTTAAGCCATCAATAATGTCGGGGTATTGATGAGTGATATTGTCCTGCCGGCGGGAAAACAGCGAAGTTTCGCCGGTTTTTTTTATGTGCGCCTGAATTCTTTCGCCGTCATATTTTTCTTCAACCGAAACCAAGCCGGAAATATGATCTTTTATTTCTTCCAATTCCTGAATTCTGTTGGACAGCATTACTCTGATCGGCGCTCCAACTTTCGGTTTAATTTCTGAAATTTTTTTAATTCCCGATTCGGAAACTATACAAGCTATTTCGCCCAAGTCCGACAAAACGTTAAAGGCGTATTCCAAAATCTCTTTGTCTTTTTTGCCCGCTCCGAACGCTTTGGCCAATCCTTGAAGAAAAGTCATTTCGCCTACTCCCAATCGCAATGTCCCCAGAATTGTTCTAATAATATATTTTGCCTCAAGATTGGAGGTCTTTGAGAATAAATCAGCCAAAAGATTTATTTTTTTATCTTGCGAACCCTCGCCGCCGATTCTGGCAATTTCAATCAGTTTTTCAAAAACTTCTTTAACCGTCAAAAAATCAATATTCGGTCGTCGGACGACCGAAGATTTCAATTTTAAATTTTTGTCCCTTCGGGACATCTCCCGCAGGGAGACAACCACCAATCCTAAATCGCCGGTTTTATTATATAAAAGTTTTACCTTTTCAACTTTGATATTTTCGGACTTGGCAATCGCCCGCGCTACCATCTTGTCGGCCAAACCGATTTCCAAATTTTCGTAAGCCGGAGCCAGCTCGCCCCGCAAAAGATAAGCGCTGATTTTCGCTTCTTCCGGCGAAATTTTCGGGAAAAAATCCGCTAAAATATCGATCATCGCCAAACTGGAAGCTGTTTTTTCCAGCCGTTCAAAAACCTCGGCTAATTGTAAAAATTTTGTTCTGGGCATAAATATATTCTATAATAAAAATATGTTCTTGCCCATTCTTTCGGTAATTTTGGGAATTTTGGCGTTTCTGCCTTTCAATTTTTTTTAGATTTTTGGGATTGCCGGTTTCCGTTTTCATCATTAAACGCGGATTAATCCGATTTTTACCGTTGTCAATTGTCAATAGTCAATGATTATTGTTAATATCATTGCCTTTCCTCTGGACATTTTTTGACCATCTTCAAGCAAGGTATTCCCTGTTGCCGACCTACATCATAACTGCCGGCAATTCTTTGGGTTCATCGCCGTTTTTAGGACTGGCTTCTGTTGGCGGATTAATCTCACTTATTTTTTTTGTAGCTTTGATAAATATTTTAATCGCAGCGATTATTTTAAATATTAAGAGGTTTGACCTCCGAAAAATGATTGTCATCATCATAGTCATAGTCATAGTATTGTTTAGCGCCTGGCAAATTTCAATTTTCCAACTTCAAAAAAATTCTGAAGCCTATAAAAATTTTGAAAACTATTTTAAAATCGCCGCTGTTTCAACCAACGAAAATTTTAATTATTCCGATTTGGAAAAAATCAAAAATGAAATAATAAACAATAAAATTGATTTTTTAGTTTTGCCGGAAGATATTTTTAATGACTCGCCGCGGGAATCAGACCTGAAATTTTGGCGCGATTTTGCCAAAGAAATAAATGCCAATCTTTTGGCAACCGGCGACCGGCGAGAAAACAACAAACGCTATAATTCAAGCGTTTTAATCAATTTTAAAAACTCTCTTTGATAAAAAAGAGAGCGATGTTCTTTTTATAAGCGCTCATGAGATTTCTCATATGGTACTGTTTGAAATAATGGAAAAACAATATAAAAAACCGCTTTCCCAAATAATAGAGGCGACTTCTCTTTATTTTCTGAAAGAAATTTTAGCGCCGGCAATAATAAACCAGAAACCATTAAAGAAAATGCTTGATTTAAAAAATTATTTAGGGAATTCGCTGTTGCGCTATTTATTCGTAACAACCGGCGCTAAAAAACAAAAAAAGCAAATAACAAAATTTTTCCAACAATTTTATGAAACTGCTAAATACAAAAAACAAAAAAAAATAACCAAATACTTAACGACGTGATAAAAATAATTTTATCTATTGAAGATGAGCTAAAAAAGAAGAAGAAAATCTGGAACAAATATGGAAAAGAAATCGTTTATAATCCAAAAATATTAAAACAATACAGTGAACCGATAAAATTAAAGGGGAGATAATACTATCTCCCTTTGTTTTTGTCTTTATAACTTTTTACTTTTTATAGTTTTTAATCCAATTTTTGGGTAAAAAAATAGTTTTAATCCCCAATTTTTTTGCGTAATTATATTCCCATCTGGCGCCTACTGATTTTCTCCATCCCGGAAGAAAATAAACGTTTTTTATTTTTCCGGATTCAAATACTGGCCCGTAAAATTCTTCTAAAATAGGAGTGTCATAACTGCTTGTTTTATAATTTCTCATTATTTTATCAAATGTCTTTTCAAACGGCAATTGATTAAAAACGCTGATTTCTTTTTCTGTCAGAAATTTTATTGCTTTAGCAAGTGTGCCAAGATTTTCTTCCACCGAACCGTTTCCGCCAGTAGAAATTGGACCGCAAACTTGCGAAATTGGATCACTCATGCGATAAAGAATTCCGCGTCCGATAATAACCAATTCATAAAATGTTTTAGATTTTTTAATCTTTTGAATTTCCGTCTTAGTTAAATAGAAATTTTTATCATTCTTTTTCATATTTTCATTTTTCACCGGTCAAACCAAACCTTACATCCCAAAATTCTTTAAGTCCTTGTTTTTTATTCCATTCCAAATAAAGCTCATCCGCATTTAACACTATACCGTCTTCTTTTTTATATCCCAACTTCCCCGCCGCCTCCCATATTTTTTCCGGGTCGCCTTCTATCTCCAGCCAAATGCCATACGGATAAATATCCAAAACGATTTCAACTTTATCTCCCGAATAAACCGCTCTGATTTTCTCGTAAGAATTTTCTTCTTTAAAATCGCCTTGTTGTTTAATAGCACTTAAAGCATTTTTTATTTGATCGCCTTTGTATATTATTTCTTCCACCTCTGCTTTAATATCATCGGTGTAATCAATTTTATGCTTATAAACAGCTTCTACTAAAAGGTTTTCAAAATTATTTTCCAATCGCAATCTTATTTTGCGATTATCATCGGCAGAACCGTAAATAATATCTCGTATATATTCTGTTCTGGAAAATTTAGTAATATTTTCTTTATTAATTTTTTCTAAAACGGCATTAACATCTTTTACGAGAAATTTTATTTCTTTTTCAATCTTAACGTCGCGTTGTTTGACATAAATAACTTTTTTCCCATCTTCCAGTACCTTTAACGGCTTCAAACTTGGTTCGCTAATCAATTTATAAACTTCAACAACCAACATGGTGGGAAAATTTGGATGGGTCGTAATAAAATCAATTTCTTTTTGTTGTTCAGGAATTGTTGTTGTGTGCCTGTAACAAATTTTCTCTTTAATTTTTTCCGGAATAAATTTATGGCGTAAATCTTTAACTAAAAGCGGTTTATTTATGCCGCCGGCTATGGTAGCGCTTTTTGTTTTTGAATACATCGGCATTGTGGTTGTAAACAACGCCTCAATTCCTTTTGACTCATAATATTTTGATATAAGGCCATCCATCAAAGAAATCGCATTCAGCGGCGCGCCGGGCAAAGTATAAAAACGCGTTAATTCAACGGCTTTATTTGGATCAACGCCATTAGCCAATAAGGCGTCTCGTTTATAATCTTTTGATATCACCGACGGCTCGGTTGTTTCTATCGCCCATGGAATATTATCGCCGACAAAATAAAAAGCAAAGGTTTCTCCTTTTGGCCTGCCTTGATGAATATAATGCAACTCATTCGTAAATAAAGAAATAATATTATCGTCCTGCACTGTTCTAAATTCCACAATAAACGATCGATTATCACTCTTCGCCACTAATTTATTATTTTCTTTGCATAATTCCAGCCTATTATTAATATTTAAGTCCGGGTATTTACCCGTTAATCCCCTAAATATATATTCCAAATCAAAATCCGACTTACTCAATCTGTCTTGCACTATTAAAAATTGTTCTTCTATCACAAGCTGAATAATCTCATCCGTAATATCCTTGGGGTCAAAAGTGGTTAATCTAAACAATGCCTGATGTTCTAAATCTTGCGGGTCATATACTCCTTTCGGCAAAAATTGATGCAATCGCGCTCTAAGCTGATTAATTAAAGGATGCGCTTGCCACATTTTATCCAAATCATAATCAATAATATTAATTATAAGTTTATTTTGTTGAGACTTTAAATCCATAATCCTTTAAATAATTTTTAATTTATTAATCTTCTTTATAAAAAAATATGACCAACATCTCACTTTTTTATATCAACCCCAATTTTTTAAATTATACCCCATTAAAGATTTTATTACAAAATTCTAACGGAGCAAGTCGCAATCAATAGTAAAATAAGTAACCGGAATGAAGGGAATTTGGTAGGATAAAAACTGTTAAAGATATTTTTCTAATTCATCTTTAATCTTCACCTCCATTTTATTAGCTTTTAGCTGTTGGCTATTAGCTTTTGGTTTTTATAGTCATAACGCCCATCACACTCTTTATATAAACGGTTGAAAACCGTTATTTTTTAAAGACCAAATCTACTATTATCAATGATACTAATATTTATGAAAATGTCAAGACCATGTGGTAATGTCCACACGCATTAATTATTCCAAACGATGTTTTAGAGTAATAATTTTAAAAATTTAACATCATTTTGATCAATTAGATTAGGTGGTAAATTATCTAAAGAAATCCAACTCCATTTAATAAATTTTTTAGGTTCCATTAATTTTGGTTCCTGATTCTTGATACTGCATTCAAAAAAATAAACTTTATCGCCATTATGAACTCCTAATTTTTCTCCAATAAAACGCAAGATATTAAATTTAGTGGCACCGATTTCCTCTTCAATTTCCCTAATAAGAGCCTCTTTAATTGTTTCCCCCTCCTCGCAACGTCCGCCAGGAAAAGTCCATAAAGGATTTCCTTTTTTATACTCTCTTAATCCCATTAAAATTTTATTATCGCGCCTTATGAGAGCAACCACATTTATATTTATATTTATATTTGTTATGCTCTTGTCTTTGATAAATTTATTAAAATCCATATTTTAAATTAATAATACCTTTCTTTAAACACCTCATAGATTGGTTTATTAATAAGATCAAGATATACAAGAACATTTCTATTAAATTCTGATATTTTACTTTGTTTAGATTTTGATTTAGCAGTATGGTTTATATGGAAAACTCCTGTCGAAAAACAGGGGATTACATAATCTCCATTGGCGATTAAACAAGCTCCCATGAAAGTATCTTCCATCCCCCACCCCTTAAATTGCAGGTTAAACCCACCAATATTTTTAAAACTTTTTCTTTTTAATGAAACAGCGCAAGTAACTACCATTGCCGGCAAATCCCAAACGCCCAATATGCGATCTTCTCCAAACTCTTTAAAATTATTTGTTTCTTTGATTATTTTTATGTTTCTCACTTCTATATTTCTCACGTGTCTATGCATTCTTAACCATTCTTTTTGAACCGTTTTCTCGAATCTAAAATCCTTTGTAATGTTTGGTCTTTGAAGATTGATTCCATTTAAAACATCTTTTATTAATTTTTCTTTTGGCGATATGTTTTCTTTAAAACTAACGACAATAATATTATCTAAATAATGATGTCTTCTAATATGTTCATTGAGAAAATATTTATCAAGAATGACATCTGCATCAATAAATATTAAAATATTTCCAATTGCTATTGATGCCCCAAGATTTCTAGCATAAACACGCCCTAAATTATTTTGTTTAATATATCTAAATTTGAATGAAAAATTTTTATTTTCTAAAAATTTTTCAGTTCCATCGGTTGATCCATCATCAATAACAATAACTTCAACATATTTTTTTTGACTTCTATTAATTTTTTGCCCCTCTACTGAATGGAGGGTTAATTTCAATGTTTTTAACGAATTAAATGTTGGGATTATAATTGAAACTGTTTCTTTGTAATTATTTAAAGAGCCCGGTTTCCAGTTTAATAATTCGGTTTTTGTTGATTTTTTAAATATTTTTTCTAATTTTGTATAATCATTGGACTTATTTTTTAATATTGAAGAAATTGATTGATTTGTGGGTGATATTATTTTTTTACACTCTGATTTATTAATGGCTTTTTGAATTAATGGATGCAATTTATTATTTATTAATAAAAATTCCTCTTCTGCCCCTTCCCAAGAATTTTTAATAATTTTTCTATAAATTTCTTGTGCCCATGGATTTAATGTATGAATGTGGGTTAAATTCAAAAGTTTATGATAAACCCCGCTAAAGCTCTTTTTATTATTTATTACCTCGCCCAATTCAAATAAATCTCCGATTTTTGTATCAAACTTAAAAGAAATGAACCGATTTGATTTACTTGCGTCATAACGATAACAAGGAGAAAATAAACCCTTTGTAAATCCAATTTGATTAAGAAGATTAATAATTTTAGGGACTTCGTCTATAGTAAATAAGAATTCTGTTTTTTGTTTTATCCCCCACCTCTTATTAATATTTTTTTGTGCGCTTAGTATACAACCCTTTTTATTTATATTAAGGCGCAAATCATAATCTTTTTTAAAAAATATAACCAACTCAAAACCCTCATCAAATCTCCCCCAATCTTTTTCAATAGAATGACAAATGTCATTAAAATCGCCTCGTGTAATACATCCTCGTACCTTACATTCTACTCCTATTAAATAATCCATTGTTTTTGCTTTGTTTAAAAAACTAAATATCGAACGCCTTCAATAATAAATTTTCCATTTCTGGCAAAAAACATTGTTCCTTAACTTTCTCTTTTTTTAACCAAACAAACTCCATATCATTTACTTCTTGATGGACAAATTTTTTAGGATTATTGCCAATATCAATTAAATAAACTATATAAACCCTGTGAATATTTTTGTTTTTACAAATATATGTCCATACATGCAATAATTTTGGATCGTTATTTAAATCAAAATTAATTTCTTCCATTAGCTCTCTTTTTAATGCTTCTATAATTGTTTCCCCAAACTCTATATGGCCGCCTGGTAAATCACGAACACCATCTTTAGATTTATGAAACATAACTTTATTTTTAGCGCGAAAAACTGCCTTAACGCTTATTTTTAACTCTTTTTTATTATCTATCATAATTTATAAATGATAATTTATTACTCACAAAAAACAAATTATTTTTTTATTAAAAATCCATATCCATGTCCAATATATCTTATAATATCAAAAAAAGAGAATAAAATTGATTTTAATCTGTTGATTCTCTTTCTGAAAACAAAATAAGAATTTTTAAATATAATTGGGAATTTTATAAAATATATTATACAAGAAACAATATTTAATCGCGGTTGACGAATTGATTTTGGGTCAATATTTCTAGCCAAACAATAAATTTTCATTCCATATCCATAGTTTGCATATTTACTGAATATAGTGGAAAATTTTTCCGGATATTCATGAAAAACAACTGCCCTAGATTCATAACCTAAAATATATCCCCTTCGTCGTAGCCGATATGTCAAGTCTACATCTTCTCCGCCAAAAACATTTTTATTGAAAGTTTTTTGATCAAATCCTCTAATATTATGAAGTGCTTTCGTACGAAAACCGCAATTCGCGGTAATAATTGTAACAATTTCTCCGGTTTCACGGTCAATAGTTGGTTTTTCAAGCCGATTGGCAACATTATAGTATTCATTAACTAATCCTTTTTTAGGAAGAGGAATTACTCTTCCCCCCACTCCATCAATTTTTTTATCAACCAAAAAACGTTTATACATTGATTGTAGCCAGTTTTCTTTAGGACAACAATCATCATCAAGAAAAAAAATTAAATCACTTAAGGCAGAATCTATAATTTTATTTCTTGCAGACGCAACTCCTCTATTTTCTTGATTAATGATTTTAAGATTTATATTTTTAACATTAAAATCGGCTTTACTGGTGATACTTTCTTTACCATCGTTTACGATAATTATTTCTACTTCATTTTTTAAATCAAGAAAATTTGTCTTTTGATTATTTAAACCATCAATCAACCGACGAATCGGCTCTATAGATCTATGATGGGGAATACCAATAGTAATTTTCATGAATTTTTATATATTATTTATATAATCAGACATAATAAATATAGCCCCATAGGTAAGATAAAATCCTTATGGGGCTACATTCGCAAAAGCTTTTTAAGCTTTTGCGAATAGTCTATTCCTTGATTCCTATAAAAATCTATAGCCCCGATTAATACAATCATTTCATATAGTTCGTACTTCTCGGGCATAACAGCTGAACTACCAAAACCATCGGCTAATCCCTCCCATAAACAATCCCTGCCATAATTGGCGCCATAAGATGCTAAATCAAATAATTGATCTCCCAATAGAGAATTCTCCCAATCAATAAGCCAATATTCATTTAAATTTTCTGTACATAAAATGTTGTTGGGCTTGATGTCTCTATGAACAAGACCGGAGTTTTTCAGATTAAAATTAAAACCAGATATTCTTTCTAATAAGCTTTCTAAAAAATTATTAGGAAGAATACTCCTGTCTACAAGTCTTTGACCATACCGTCTTGTAAAATCATAAAGAAATAATCCCCATTTATCAAATTCTCCTTTAAGGGTATTTGGATTGGGCCAGCCAAATTTTTCCGATACCAACTCCAACTTTAATATCTCAGAACCTATTTTTTTCATTACTTGAATTTGCAACCCAATAGGGAATGTTGTTAATACTTTTCCATTTATTACCGCCTCCGTCTTAAGAACTTCTTGCCCCTTATGATCAATATAATAATCAATAACTCTCGGCACACTCATTCCTTTCTTCTTAGCAATAAACAAAGACCACATCTCTCTTTTTAACCGCAATCTTCTACTAGATTCTGCTCTTACCGCAGTCTTAATAAATATATTTCCAACGGTTTGAGTATTATTTATTCTTCCTTTTCTACAATCTTTTCTACAATTCATCTCACACCTCCATTTTTTTGTATGACCGATTCAAAACTGCAAATTATTATCCAAATCTACAAATTCCCTCTATATATAAACGGCTAAACCGTTGTTATTTATTAAAGGACTTAATCTATTATCAATAATACTAATATTTATGAAAATGTCAAGCCTCGTTAATTAATACTTTTTCTATTATTACCGGAACTAATGGCTTATCATTGGAATCTGTTTTTACATCCCCTATTTTATCAACCACATCCTGACCTTTTACGACTTTCCCGAAAATCGTGTAATTATTAAGCAAAGGATAATTTTCAAGCATTATGAAAAACTGACTGCCATTGGTATTCGGGCCGGCATTCGCCATTGCCACCACTCCTTTTTGATAACCGGCTTTATATGATTCAGTTTGAGGATTTAATTCGTCTTCAAATTTATATCCCGGCCCGCCGGCGCCGGTTCCGGTCGGATCCCCTCCCTGAATCATAAATCCTTTGATAACGCGGTGGGAAGTCGAGCCGTCATAAAATCCTTTATTTGCCAAAGCGATAAAATTTTTAACTGTCTTAGGCGCGTCGGCGTCATAGGTTTCAAATTGAATATCGCCGAAATTGGTTTTGATGGTTATTGAGTGTTTCATATTTTCAGTTTGGTTATTAACAACATAAACATAAACGCCGGCGGCAATCAAAATTATCAATACAACAAAAATAATAATTTTATTTTTCATAAATATACAAATATTATATCGCAGCATTTATATTATTTAAATAATTTTCGCAGTTCTATTTTTGCCTGCTCCAAAATTCGTTTTCTTGCTGGTTTTAAATTTTTACCGGCGCGGTTGAGGTAAAAATTAAGCATTGACATCGCTGATTGAAATACTGTTCCTTTCCGGCGTTGGCTCGCCTCGGCTGATTTTTTAAGCGACTTCGCGATTTTTTTCGGGTCGTCCCAGGTAAAAATGCCTTCTTCCAAATCCAGAGCAAAACTATGTTTAGTTACACAATCAGACCAATTTTTATTTTTAGATTTTTTTCACTTTACTCATTCACTTATACTCTTTAATTTTGAGCTCTAAAAATCTTTTCGCGTTCTCATTAGTCATTTTAGAAAGCGCGTTTCTTGCTTCTCTTAGATAAAATTCTCGGATGTTTTCTTTTTTATCAGGCGCTACTTCCACTTCGCAAGGATTATCTATGTGTTTAGCGAAAAAAAGCGCGATTTCCATATCGCTTGCTTTCTCCGGAATTTTCTCCGCCTCGTTTTTATTTTCGCTTTTATTCCCAAAATTTTCCCGCTTATTTTCCATGAATTTATTTCTCAATTAATTTTTCGACTTTTTGCTTAGTTTATTGTAATCTATTCTCCTATTCGCGCGAATTAGAGCATATAAAATTTCCTTTAATTTTTGAACTTCTTGATTTGTAAGCAAACGGTGGCCGCCAATATCAAGCTTGCCTAACAATATGTTTCCTATCCGAATCCGCTTTAATTTAACAACGGTAAGACGGATATGTTCGCACATTCTGCGAATCTGGTGATTTTTTCCTTCCTTAAGAATAACACGAAAAGTATAATCATTCAAAACCCTAACCCTTGCCGGAAAAGTTTTCCAATCCGCCAACTGAATGCCTTTTTTAAATGAACCGATTATTTTGGAAGCGTTTATTTTCTCCCGAACAACCACTTCATATTCTTTTTCCATAATATGTTCTTCTCCGGTTACGGCTCTCGCGATAACGCCGTCATTTGAAAGCAAGAGCAATCCTTCGCTTTCCTTATCAAGCCGCCCCACAATATTCAATTTGGAAAATTGCGGAAAAAGATCGTATATTGTTTTTCCCTCGGAAGGAATTCGCGAAGAAACAATTCCCCGGGGCTTATAAACAATCACGCTTTCTTTTTTATCTTCCCTGCCTGCGCAGGCAGGCCCGCCGGCCGGCTTAATAATAAGCTCCACCTTGTCCGTTTCCGGATTGATTTTAACTCCCATTTCTCTGACGACTTTGCCGTTCACAAAAACAAAACCGCGCCTGATAAAATCTTCGGCTTCCCGGCGGGAACAAACGCCTTGACCTGAAAGATATTTTTGAATACGCAACTCCTTCATGCTTTTAAACAAAAATTAAAATTATTTACCTGATTATTATAATCGGAGATCAAAGATTTGATTGTTTCAATTAAATTATTGTGTTGATTGACTAATTCGTTATACTCGTTGATTTTTTGGTTATACTCCTGCCGACCGTTGAATTTCTTGCTTTCCAATTCCTGAATTTTATCTTCAATTTGGCTTTTAAAATTGTTAATTTGATTTTGCGCTTGTTCAATCTGATTTTTTAAAGCCTGCTCCGGCTGAGAGCAAGCGGAAAGCGGCAAACCGAATTCCTGAACCGCCACCCAGACGGTTTCCCCTTTATACTCGCCTTTTACAACCGCCACCCCCAATTCTTTGTATTTGAAATTCAAAATATTGGCGCGATGACCCGGGCTGTTCATCCAAGATTCGACTAAATCGCCGTCGTTTTTAAAATTGCCCATTGCTAAATTTTCTCCGATCGAAATATATTCATAACCGGCTTTCTTCGCCAATTCCGCCGGACCTTCGCCGATTGGCGAAATATGATTAAAATATTGCCTTTTTAATATATCATCCGCTTTAAAAAGAGCCACTGCGTTTAATTCAGCGCTTTCCTGAAGCGCCGGAAAACCGTTTATTATTCTCTGGGTATTCGTCCAAGTGAATATCCCAAGCCGGGTAAGAATAGACGGCGGAACTTCTTGCGAAACTTCTTTTTTAATTCTAAGAGGCGGCGGAGCGGAAACAGCTTTTATCGCTTTCTCCACTTCTTCTATTTTTGATTCTTCCGCCAATCCAACAACCGATTTTTTTATCGGTTCAAAAGTCGCGACGTTTTCGGTTTTCAGGCTTCCGTTCTGAAAATAAAAAACTGCCGCGAGAATCAAAAGAACAATGATTAAAAAACGCAATGGCATTTTTATAAAAGATTTTTACGACCCTCTATCGCATATATTAAATCATAATTATTTTTCCGCCAAGGCGGCCCGCCCCAAAAAAGCCCCCCGACCGCGGTCGGGGGGCTTTTTCTTTTCCGCGTTAATCCGCTTCTACATATTCGCATAAATCAACGTTTATCCACTTCTATTACAGAGAATTCAAATCAGTATCAATCGCCTGAAATTCTTTGTCCAAATCGCCAACATCAATATTATCCAATTCTTGATTGATAGCGGAGGTGGAATCTTCTTTGACAGTTGCTGGAGCTGTTGCCGGAGCTGTTGGAACAGTTGCTGGAGGAGTAATGATTTTTTCTTCTTGAGATTGCCAATACCAAACTCCCAAACCAATCAAAATAACTACTACTCCGATTATAAGAACAATAGAATATTTTTTACTTTTGGGTTCAACGATTGGTTCAATACTTGGCACCATTTTGGGTTCTGTGTTTTGTTCCATATTTTTGTATTGTTATTGAGCTGGTTGGGTTGTTGTCGCTGTTGTTGAAGTTGCCACTTCCAATTCGTCAAATTTGGGAATCTGAGCCAGAGTTGTCGCGGCCTTCCTAACCGCTTCTCGAGCAATTTTTACGGTTTCTTGAACGCCGGCTAAATCGCTATGGAGAGCTTGACGAATTTTGCCAATATCGGTTTTTAAGGTATTTTCAGTATTAATGACCGGCGTGTAGACTTTTCCAACTTGATTCTGAATCGCCGTCCTACTTAAAGCAATGGAATTGGTCGCTTCGGTGATAGCTGTTTTGACAGCGCTGATATCGCGGCCATTGACTTCCGCTTTGGCGGCTCGATTGGAAATTCTATCCAAAACTTTTTCCAATTTTTCCAGAACGGCTGAAAAGTGATCCAAGCGACGTTCATTCAATTCATTAATCTGATTATAAACTCTTTCAACAATCTGCTTTTTGCGCTCGTCTTTGATTTTGGTCAATTTCCCTTTTAACTCCGCTTTTTTAGCTTCAATTCTGGATTTCGCTTCTTCCCTTTTGGCTTCAACTTTATTTTTAAATTCTTCCTTTTTACTTTCCATCAAATTTTTCGCCTCCGTTCTTTTTGCTTCAAATTCTTGCCTTATTGAATTTTTTGTTTGCGCCATTGCCAAGCCAAATGACCCAATTATCATCGCCGAAATAATTGAAAAAACAATGATTTTTTTCATAAATCAACCCAAATTAATTAATAAATCGACCTTTGCTTGATTGTACAATAATTTAATATTTTATACTAATTTTTCCGCCTTTTGGCTTCAGTTTGCCGCACCCGGGCTTCGTCCATCCCGAAATGATGGGCGATTTCATGCCAGACGGTATTTTTTACTATTTCTCTCATATCTTTCTCATCTGCCGCCTCATCTTCAATCGGCTTTTGGAAAATAGTTATTTTGTCGGGCAGTACCGCGCTGTATCCCGCTCCTCTTTCCAGTTGCGGCACGCCTTCGTATAAACCGAACAGCGTCCAACCCGGATGAATATTCAGTTTCTTTTTCTGGGCCGGCGTCGGTTCAACTTCAATAACAATTACCACATTGTCCAGTTTTCGCAAAAATTTTTCCGGAATCGCCTCTATTCCATCTTTCACGATTTTTTCAAACTCTGTCTGATTTAACTTTTTCACAATTTAATTATACATTAATTCCGATAGAGGCGAATCAGCCTCGGGCTGAAACAAAAAAGCCGCCCCCGAAGGACGGCTTTCTCTTTGCAACGCTTAGGCGCGCGATACGTTTGTGGCGGCCGAACCCTTTTCGGTTTCAACAACTTCAAAGGCGACTGCATCGCCAACCTTCAATTCGTCAAATGTCACGCCGCTCAATTCTTTGGAATGAAAGAATAGGTCTTTTTCTTCTCCTTCGCGAGAAATAAATCCAAATCCTTTATCCGCAATAAGAGTTTTGATTGTTCCGTTCATACGATTGTTTTTACGATTAATTATACCGAGAAACTCGACTATGTTTCCGTATCTTATTTTGCCATTTAATTATTATTTATAAATTATATTTTGTCAAATACGCTTTAATATTATGGCGCGCCTTACGGACAATTTAAGGCCCTGCGCCAGCCAGCGGCAAGAGCTTCTGATTCGGCGCAAAACCATTTTTCACCGCGAGCTTCGTCTATTTTGGTTTTCTCGTACGAGCCGCAGCCGGGCAAATGATAAATCTTTTCACCCGAAGCGCTTATATTTCCCTTGATTAAACAAGAATCGCCGAAACTATTTTCTTGCGAGACCGGGATTTGAATTCCGGCCGGAGCAACAGCCGGGCAGGTATTCCATAAACCCCGCTTCGCTTCCCTTGCTTCCTGTTGAGCCTTAACAAATAAATCTTGATATTTTATATCCGGCGGGTAGGAATAAGAATAAGCAAAACCTTGTTTTACCAATTCCAGATTAACAAAAGTGTCGTCTACCCAAACATAGCGCAAAAGCCGATTATATTTATCGCGGTCGGTAATGTCTTTTTCCAGCCGCGCCATTTTGCCTTCAACCAATTCCTTGTTTTTATTGGAGGCCTCTATTCCAAAACATTGCACGGGTTTCCGTGGGTCAACGGTCTCCGGCGTATCTATTCCAATATATCTAATCCTCTCTCCTCCCTCTATTTCAATCGTGTCGCCGTCAACAACGCGGATAACTTTTACCGTCTTATTTCCAATGGGGCTTGCTAAATTTTCGCTGTTTTCGCTCTCATTTTCAGCCGCGAAGTTTTCAGTCAGCGACATTCGACTATGCTCTCCTCGAGTCTGAGCGACCTCGGAGTCGAAAACAGGATTAGTGGTGAATACAATCGAACCGCCAATCGCAATACCAATAAACAGCGCTAAAATTATCCCCGCAATAATCAGAAACTTTTTTGAAGTAAAAACACTCATTAGAATGTTGGAATGTTTTTGATTTCTAAATATTATCAAAAATGTTTACATCTCCTTTTTCGTATTCTCCTATCTCACAGCCATCATAATAAAAATGATCGCCGTCTTGGTAAAAAAACAAAGATAACTTATTATCCAAGGTAACAATAAAACCTCTACCGCCTTGGCTAGGCAAGGGATGAATATCCACTCTGCTATTTTCTCCAAAAAGTTTCGTTGCGTAATCAATTTTTCGAGGTTCAATTCCTTGTTCTTCTGCCGCATAGCGCAAAAAAGTTTTAGGAGTAAAGCGCATTAATATTTTAGTAAACCAATTTATTTTAAGCATAAAATTATTTTACTGACTTTATTTTGAATACTTTGAACAATTCCATAGAATTGTTCAATGACTATAGGGTTGGTCAGTTTTCAAAATCTCCTTCGAGTCGCGGTGGGTTAATTTTTCGTTACTAATATTAAGGATTACAGATAGTCACACCGCCTAAAAATTTTTCAAATACGCTCTTATTCTCTCGCGATCTTCGTTTTCCTTGTCGCTTTTGGGATATATCTCAATAAAATCAATTTTTAGATTAGTACAATGAAAAGCGTAAATAACTCTCAAAGAAGTGCCTTTTAAATAGCGACAAAATAAACGAGCTTTAATAATTTTAATATCATTTGAAATGGCGATTATATTAAAATGTTTACCAACTCCACACGGTATGGATAAAATAATTTTTTTAAAATTTAAAAAATCGCTATCTAATGTTCTATATTTTTTAAGATAGCGTTTGTATTCTTTTGAAAATTCTGGTAATTCATTAAAGTTTATCGTCATAGCTTCTTACGGAATATTTTTCATCGCGGTAGAAAACGGTTTCGTAATCGATTTTCTCGCCGTCTTTATGAACCTTAAACGGAATATCTTCATGAGAATAATCGCGAATTTCACTCGCGCTTTTGTCAGAAAGACGATTCAAAACATCATCTATAAGCCCTATTTCTCTTGCGGAAAGAATATCAAGGTTGGGTTTTCTTAAGGGAAGATACTTTTTTTGGTCAAATTTAAAATACTTGCTTTTGATTTCTTCAATTTCTTTATTTTTTTTCATTTCGTCAACAATTTTTTTTAATTCGCAAGGCGTTGGTCCGTAATGATTTTTAATGTAAGTAGCGCCAATTAGCTGTTCTTCGTATTTTTCGTAATAGTCAAAATCAATAAAATAAAATAATTTGTTTAAAACGCTTTCCCCGATATTGGATTTATTGCCAACTTTTGCCAGCACATAAAGAAAAACTTCCTTAAACTTCTTTAAGTTTTTTTGCGGAATATTAATTCTTATTTCTTGTTTATGCGGTTTTGATTTATTCTCGTCTTTTTCAATTTTTGTGATTATAGAAGAATCTTTATTTTCTAAAAAATCCTTGATGGGAATACTAAAAATAGCCGCCAGCTTTTTCGCCTCGGTAATAGTCAAGTCCCGCTCGCCTTGCTCTATTTGAGCATAAGTCGGGCGAGACACGCCAATCTCCGACGCCAAAAACCCCTGCGTCAAATTATTCTTTTTTCGCAATTTTTGAATAAATTTTGAAAACATAATTTTATTTTTTTTATTAACTACTTTCAATTTATCCGATGTAAAATTATTTGTCAATAGCAATGTCAAAAAGTTATACACACCCTATATTTCGCTTAAAACATCAGCGAGGCCTCATTGATTTATACAACACGCTATCAAATAGTTCTTTCAATTTAGCTCGCTGGGCGAGGAGTTGGGTTTTGTCGGTTCCATAACATCCTTACATTCTCAAGTTTGTTGGTATGTTATTTGGTAGAAAATGACTGATGAAGCACGGATTGGCGAAGGGCGGAAAAGTCGTTTTTTGTTTCCTGTTGCAATGATTGCAACGCACGCGCCTTGGCGGAAAGCGAATCAAGATATTCCACGATTTTTTTTTGCTCGGCAACGGGCGGGAGAGGGATTTTTACCTTTGTTAAAAATTCCATCGGCACACGGCGTTGGCCAGCCGTGCCGGTCATATTGTTTTGTGCCTCCTTTCTGAATTCCGGATTCCACAAAAAATAAAATAGCCATTTTGATAAAACATTCTCTTTCGCGCGCAACACATGAAATTCAGTTGAACCAAACCCAATGCCGTTTTTTAGGTTTTTCGCGATAGTTACTTTTCCATTTTCCATACACGGTGTTATTTTGGCAAAAAGCACATCGTCTTCTCTGAAATAGGTATAGCCCTTTTTCACCTCATCTATTTTTCTTGTTTCTTGTCTCTCAATGATTTGAGTTTTTTCACTTACTGCCGACATTGAAACAAATGATATTTCTGTGCTGGCGTTAATTTCAGCGATTTCTCTTTTTGAAGGATTGATCTCGGCAATTTCGCCTATTTTCTTTTCTTCCCAAGCTTTTTGCTTGGTTTGCGATATTCTCACATTCTCAAGAATGTTGGAATGTTTTTGGTGGGAAGCTTGTGGTGAGCTTGCCGAACTAAAGATTTGGTGGAGGGCGGAGGGGAGGAGGGCGGCGGAGGCGGTGAGAGATTCGGCGCGGAGGCGGCTGGCTTCGTCAATTTTCGCAAAAAGTTTTTCAATTTTTTCCACAATTTTCCTCTGCTCCGCAAGAGAAGGGATAGGGATTTCGATTAACCTTAGTTTTGCTTGATTCAATTTTTTGACCGTAGTTCCCGTAATGTATCCAGACAAATCGGAGATGTTCAAAAAGTATACAAGCCAATCATCCAGTAAAATATCTCTGTGTGGACGCAAAACATGAGCATGGTTATTGACCCAGCTTTTTCCTGATATTTTATATGCAGAGTTATCGCCAGCATTCCATCGGGCGCCATCTTCACCGACTAAAACAAGGTCTTCGTCAAAAATAAAATTGGCCACATAATCCTGAACACCGGTAGCACCATAATATGGATATGGGCCAAGCAATCTTTCCCGTCTTGTCACCGGTTTTCTGAGGTTATCCAAAATATCTACAACCTCTCCGAGTTTTTTTGTTGGATGGTTAGTTTCCATAGTTTACTTAACTTTATCCAAATTTTGCTATAAAATAAAGGAGTGTTGATGTATTTTACTTATTAATCACAAGGCGAGTGTTTAAAATATGTTTTAGATGTGCTAATATATAAAAAGAGTTTTTTAACCATGGAAACAAAAACTCACAATCAAATGTTTTCAACAAACGATAAAGTTATACGCGTAGCTCTCCGAAAAAGTGTTTTAGATAAAGAACTAGAAAGGTACCGAAAGAAGGGACATAAGGCAGAAATTTTTGAAGAACTTGGTGTCCGACACGGAACCGCAAGAATAGACCTCGCTATTATTAATGGTGTAATGTGCGGGTATGAAATAAAAAGTGATCGCGATACGCTAGAACGATTACCTGAACAAGTAGAAGAATTCAATTCTGTTTTTGATAAGATGACTCTTGTCGTAGGAAAACGTCATTTGTATCACGCAATGCATATCATTCCTGATTGGTGGGGTGTAATGATTGCGAAGACTGATGATAATGATCGCGTTGTCTTTCAGACGATTCGCAAGCCAGAGCAAAACAAAAAACAGAAAGGCATCTCCATAGCTCGGTTATTATGGAGAGAAGAAGCACTTGGAATTCTGGAAGAGCAAAACGAGGCAGATGAGGTGCGCCATAAGCCACGAGAATTCGTATATGAAAAACTTGCTAATGTATTAGAAACCAGTGTCCTTAAAAAACATGTAAGTTCATTACTTGTTTCTAGGGAAGGTTGGCGATCTGATCCGCAACTAGCGATAAATGGTGGTTAATGCCGGCCTTAAGCCAGGTCTCAGTGCTTCCCGTGCCTTTGATCGCGGGATTTTTTATATACGTTTCGAAATGTTTAGCTTTTTCCGCAATGTATTTGTCGCCTTCACTGAAGTTTTCTCCGGAAAATCTTTTGTCCTTTACTAACTCCGCCGCACTTGCCAAGTATAGTTCGAATTTTTGTTTTTTTCCCTTCATAATCAACCAGTCATTTTCCAGAGTATATTTAATACTTGAAGTCGGATGGAAAAATTGAGTAATTTCTTTATAGACCGGGTGCTGAATTGTGTAATCAGCAAATGTTGGTTTTCTTTGTAGCTTTTTACTAATATGTTCTTTCCAACTTTTCCAGTCAATACGCGGCATGAGATTTTCTTCATCGAGTTTGCATTCAGATAGATCTTCAGGGAAGGAACCGCTCGCAAAAGTAAACGTTCGCCATTTCGACAAGCCGGGAATGTTCTGGCTTAAATTTATATACTTAACATATTTATCTACGTTCTTTTCGGTTTCCTTAATATCAACCAGTAGATCAATATCTTTCTCGCTTAATCCCCCCGAAAAAAATTTGGTAATATTTTGATTCAGTTCAGTCGTGTTCGAGAAATCCGAGCTTATTAATCTCAGACACAGTCCTTTTTCAGTCTTTTTTGCGACAACTATGGCTGATTTTATGATCTGCTCGTTATCATTAAGATGTGCAACTGGGATAAAAATGCCTCCGAGTCTATGGCCTTCTCGCGAAATAACGTCGAGAGCTTTAGTTTTCAAAGGAGTAGAGAATAATAAGCTAACATCCACGAATATTGGTGTGAGACCCCATACATCAATTAATTTTGCTGATATTTCAGTCAATTGTCTCTCAAATCTCTTTATGACATCTCCAAGCTGCTCTTGTGGTTTGTTTTTCGGCATCACAAATTGAACCAAAGGAGTAATGTTCTTTTTGTGCTTTTCTCTTAATGCTTTAAGCGCCCCTTGTTCGGCGCGTTTCCATTTCAATATTGGGACATAATGCTTTGAATTAAACATGTTATTTATTCCACTTTTCGTTGGGGAAATAATTTCTAACTTTAGATTCGTTCACAATTTTGTTTAAATAAACGTACTTATTTCCTTTATGCCTGATTTGCCCGGCGACAAGAGCTATATGCACTCCAAGCTCATTAGCCAAGCTATTTGCCGCCATAGAAGAAGGGATGAGTCTAGCAGGACTGATCTCCCATTTAGCTTTCGGTAGAATAATATCCTCAGCTAACGCATCGGCTTCTTTTTCTTTTTCATCTAAGTCAATCGCTTTTATTCCTTCGATCTCATCGAAAAAGAGACTGATACCGCTATCGTAATGTCGGACGATATGTGCCAATTCGTGCAGTATAGTAAACCAGAAATTATCTAACCGGTCGTATCTAAGGGTTAGACCGATAATCGGGTTATCTTTATTTACAAGAATGGCCGCACCATCCAGATAGGTTTTAGAAAAATGAGGCTCAATCACCAATACAATTCCGTACTTCTTCAGATATTCTTGAGCTAAAATAGGGCTGTTCTCTTTTGCGCTTAATTTTACTAACTCCTGTAAGAAATTAATATCTATAGTGCCGTGCTTATATTTTTTTGTTATTTTAACCTTCTGAGCTTTTTTGAGTACACGATTAGCCCAAGCAGACAATGCGTGTTTATCTGTTAGTGGAGATGATCTGTAGCTAGATTTGCGCAACATACCCACCATCTGGGCTGGAGAACTAACTAACGAAAAGAAATTTTTGAGCAATTCAATTTTACCGGATTTTTTTATTGAAGCACTTCCGAAATAACCTCGCGCTTCCATTTCTGCTACAAGACGGTTATCCCAATTTTGGTATTCTGTTTCTTCTTTTTCATCAGGTTTTTTTATTAATACCTTCGCCGGAATTCCAAGTCCATCAGATAAGGCTTTTACCATATCCAAAGTGAGTTGGCGCTTACCTGAAAGAATTTCGGATACTCTACTTCGACTGCCAATATATGGAATGAGATCGGCGGGCTTGAGTTCAGCTTGCTCCATTCTAAATTTGATAGCTTCAATTGGGTTGGGAAGTATTTCTGGAAAGGCTCTCGCTTCATAATCTTGAATAAGAATGGCAAGAAGGTTAAGTTGTTCTCCTTTGGGAGAATCTGGATTTGGATCACAGATTATTAGCTTCTCGACTAATTTGAGAGCTTCTTTATAATCTTGTTCAGTTTTTATGATTCTAATTTTGTCCATGTTGTTTGCTAAATTATTTCCCATTTCTCATATTCCTTATGTGTGCCGATATTTTTTATCAAAACTAACCCGTTCTTATAATTGACCTTCGCCCACAACCGATATTTATTCCTACAAATATCGAAAATTACGTTTTGATTCTTTAAAATACTTGCCTTGGGGTATTTGCTTTTAATCTCGTGTGGGGTGCTCCACTTTGCCTCTTCGACTTCAGCCTTCCACGATTCAATCTGTGATCGAGTATCGGCATGCCTTCCTATAAAATCTTGCAATGATTGTTTGCCTATTAATTTCATATTTTTTTATACGGGTTACCCAGTTCATAGTTCCCATACTGGGAATACTACACGGGGTAATATAAAAAGTCAATAGGGGTAGTTATCCACACCCCTATTTCGAAAAAATTACTGCTCTGTACCTCAAATTCAGTAACTATTACAATTAGGAACTGAAATGCCGTTGGAACATTATTTAGAATGGAATTCTATAAAATCTGCTTTATTTCACCCACTATTGTACCTATTTCATTTTCATTTTTTGTAATATCTTCACCAACTCCGCGGGTGGCTTGTGGGCGAGGTCGGTTTTGCCGTTGGGGTTTTTGAAATCAAGGTTATAGTTTTGGTCTTTGATTTCTTTAATGGAAACCTTCCAGGCGTTGGCGGTTTTTTTGCGGTTCTGCCACCACTTGCGCTCCAGCGCGAATTCTTTTGACTGGATGGGGCGATTTTTGGAATAGGCGCGGTAGCCCTCGGGCAGAGGGTGTTCAAAATACCAAATCTCTTTGGTGGGCTCTCCTTTGGTAAAGAAAAGCAGGTTTGTTTTTACGCCCGCGTAGGGAGAAAATACGCCCTGCGGCAAGCGCACGATAGTGTGCAGATTGCATTCTTCCAGAAGTTTTGCCCTGATTCTTGTTTTTACCCCTTCGCCGAAAAGCGAGCCGTCCGGAAGCACGATGCCAGCGCTCCCGCCGGATTTTAAGAGATGCATAATGAGCACCAGGAAAAGGTCTGCTGTCTCGCGCGTGCGCAGTTCCGCGGGAAAGTTTGCATCGGTGCCGGTGGCCACCATGGCGCCAAAAGGAGGATTGGTAACAATGATATCAACCCGGTCGCTCGGCCCATAGTCGCGAAGCGGACGCGCCAGCATATCGGCGCGGCGAATCTGCCGGGGAACTTCTATGTTATGCAGCATAAGATTGGTAATCGCGAGCAAATACGGAAGCGGCTTGACCTCCACGCCAAAAAGCGACTCCTGCAATTTCTTTTCGTCTTTGGGGCTTTTGACTTCGCGGCCGCGGATGTATTCAATGGCGTTTGCCAAAAATCCGCCGGTGCCGCAGGCCGGGTCAAGAATTTTTTGGCCGAGCTTGGGTCCGGTCATTTCCACGATAAATTCCGTGATCGGGCGCGGCGTGTAGTATTCTCCTGCGTTGCCCGCGCTCTGGAGCTCTTTCAACATATGTTCGTAGATATCGTTGAAAAGATGCCGTTCGTCTTTGCGGTTAAAGTCAATCTGGTTAATTTTATTTACCACCTGCCGGATAAGCGTGCCGGACTTCATTATAGTTGTAGGCGTCTTCAAACACCTGGCGGACAATCAGGCCGCGCGCGTCGCCTCCCGCGGGAAGATTTTTGAATCCTTTGAAAAGAACGTTATTGACAAAGTCCAGCAGTTTTTCGCCGGTTATTCCTTCTTCGTCTGCCGCCCAGTTTCGCCAGCGAAGTTTTTCGGGGATGGGAGATTTATATTTTGGGTCAAGCGTTCCGTATTCTTTTTCTTTGTCATCAAACATTTTCAAAAAAACCATCCAGACGATTTGGGAAATTCTCTGGGCGTCGCCGTCCACGCCGGCGTCTTGGCGCATAATGTCTTGGATTGATTTTATAATGGATTGAACGGACATAGTGTTAAACGAAAATATCAACGTATTTTTTATACATATATGATTTACCGTATGTTACATTTGGATTACGATCGCGCAAAATATCAAGTTCAACAAACCGATCAATCAGATTCTGCGCGCCGGCATGCGTAAATCCTGTCCACTCCCGAACTTTCGCCACATTTACAATTGGCATTTTATAAAGCTGGGGCAGCACCAACACCGCACTTTCTGAAGCGCGTTTGCTTAACGACTGTATTTTCATCGCGTCCTGTTCCCGCAACTTGGTAATCGAAAAAACCGTTCCTATCGCCTCTTTAGCAATCTCAATTACGCCATCAAGAAAGAAATCCATCCACGCTTCCACATCACCTTCGTGGTATTTATCAAGGCGATCATAGTATATTTTCTGATGCTTCTTAAAATAAGAAGAAAGAAACAGGACCGGTCTTTCCAAAAGCCCTTCTTTCCAAAGATAGAAGGTGATCAACATGCGCCCCGTACGTCCGTTGCCATCAAGGAACGGGTGGATTGTCTCAAATTGCGCGTGCGCAAGACCGGCCTTGATGAGAGAAAGTTCATTGTCTTTTGCATGGATGAATTTTTCAAGGTCAGCAAGCGCGCGTTTCATTTCATCCACGGGCGGCGGAACAAAATGCGCGTTGTCGGGGCGCGTGCCGCCGATCCAATTTTGACTTTCCCGAAACTCACCGGGGCTGGAGAAATGGCTTACACGCGCCCCTATCATCAGCTCTTTATGAAGTTCACGCAAAAAACGCAAAACAAAAGGAAACTCTTCAAGCCGCGCGAGGCCGTAATTGAGCGCTCTGATGTAGTGCAGAATGTCATTAACATCTTCCGGCATATCAGAATCAATTTTTGCTTCCGCTTCAATGGCATCAATCATCGTCGCTCTCGTCCCTTCAATTTGGCTTGAAGATGCGGCGTCTTTGCGAATATACATGAAAAGAAAAAAATCTATGTCCGGCAAAAGTTGGGTAATGCCATCAAGTTTACCTAGCAGGCGCGTTGCCTCGTCATTCTTTTTGAGAATTTTCGCATCAAAACTAAACCCGCCATTAGGTGGAAACAAATTTGGAATAAAGGCGTTAAAACCTTCTTTTTGCGGCCTATTTTTACCTATTTCTACTGTATTCATAGTCGTATCAATCTTTTTTAAGATTTATACAAAGTATATCTGTTTGTATCAATTAAGTCAATCGAGATATACAAACTCCCCGACTCTTTGGTTTACGCGCTATACAACGCCTGCTCCATGCTTTGTACGGCCTCCACATACTTCTCCCGTCCGCCGAAGATGTCGTTGATGATCTGATACGGCGTGCCGAACTGGATGAAGGGCGAGACGCGAAGCACTTCCGGATTTTCAATCGCGGTAATGCCCTGATCCGCGTACTTTTCAAGAAGGGCGGAAAGCACCTCGCGGGCATTGGCTTCGTATGCGGCAAAATAATTTCGCTTTTTGACATTCTCGGCGCGTTCATACCTCGTCAGCGGCGGCTTGCCGAACGCCACATGGCAGATGAGATCAAATTCGTCCAAGTCCTTGCCGGTTTCGCGTTTTAATTCGTCAAGAAAAACGCCGCGCTCACGCAACTCCTCAATGATGGCTTCTTTGCGTTCGGAACTTTTCCAAGCGTTCAAAAATTCGTCCAGCGAGGCGTATTCTTTAAGAAGCGATTTTTTGCTGTAGTCCTTGAGCGACTCGGAAATAAGTTTTCCGTTTTCATCGTAGTATTGTACCCGCTCCTGAATGATTTTCACCTCAACATCCCGCACGCGATACACTTTTGGCTTTTCCCGAACAACGCCGGCGCCATCGGACGCGATGTCGTAAATCACGGTTTCTTCTTCCGCGGCCGTGGCCTGATTCTCTGAGTGCTCTGGCGATGCTTCGGGCGGCACAGGCGATTCGTCTTTCTTTGGTTCGTAAATTTGGATTGGCGGGCCGTCAAACGCGGGGTCGGCAAAAAGCTCGGTGGCGTTTCGAAAGTCAATAATGGTAAAGAAAAATTTGCCGTAGTCCTCGTGCACGCGGGTGCCGCGGCCGATAATCTGCTTAAACTCGCTTATGGAGTTGATGATTTGGTCAAGCACGATGACTTTGCAGGTCTGGGCATCCACGCCTGTGGTCATCAATTTGGAAGTTACGGCAATGACCGGATATTTGCTTTCCGGATTGATAAAATTATCAAGCTCTTTTTTACCTTCCGGCTGGTCGCCGGTAATACGCACCACGTATTTGCTGTTTTGGCTCGCGAGATCGGCGTTTTCGTTTATGAGCGCGCGGGTCATCCGCTCGGCGTGATTGATGTTTGCGCAAAAGACAATGGTTTTATCAAAACGGTCGGTGTTTTTCAAAAATTCGGTAATCTTTTTTGCCACCACCTCGGTTCGTTTATCAAGAATGATATTTCTGTCGTAGTCGCGCACATTATAAATCCGGTCGGGAACTTCTTCTCCCTCCACGTCAACCGTGCCCGCTTCCGGCCGCCATTCAAGGTCTTTATCAAGCGTAATGCGCACCACTTTGTAGGGCGCAAGAAAACCGTCCTCTATGCCTTGCTTTAAAGAGTAGGTATAGACGGGCTCGCCGAAATATTCAATGTTGGAAATATCTTTGGTTTCTTTCGGGGTTGCGGTAAGGCCGATTTGCGTCGCGCCGGAATAGTATTCCAGAATCTCGCGCCACGCGGAGTTTGCCTTAGCGCTGCCGCGATGACATTCGTCAACGATAACCAAGTCAAAAAAATCCGGAGAAAACTGCTTGTAGATGTTTCTTTCTTCCTCGGTTCCGGTAACTGCCTGATAAAGCGCGAGATACACTTCGTAGGCTTTGTCGGCGTTTCTTTGGGTGATTTTTGTCATTTTGTCGCCAAAGGGCGCGAAATCGTTCAGGCGCGGCTGATCCGCAAGAATGTTTCTATCAACAAGAAAGAGAATTCGCTTTTTGGCTCCGGCTTTCCACAGGCGCCAGGCGATTTGAAACGCAGTGTATGTTTTTCCCGTGCCCGTCGCCATGACCAAAAGCAGGCGCTGTTGGCCTTTGACGATTGCCTCAATGGCGCGGTTGATGGCGATTTGCTGGAAATAGCGGGGTTGTTTTCCGCCGATATCTTCAAAGTATTCCTCGTTGATGATTTTTTCTTCCGGCGCGGCAATTTTTCTCCATGCCCGATAACGCGCGTAAAGATTTTCCGGGCTCGGGAATTCTTCCAGGGAGAGTTCTTGCTGTATGTTGCCGGAATATTTTGTGCGGTCGTGCTCAATAAAACCGCTGCCGTTGGAGCTATAGACGAAAGGCACGTCAAGCGTTTCGCCGTAGTCCACGGCTTGCGGAAGACCGGCGTCGAGCGAGTGGTCCGCGTCTTTTGCTTCAATAACAACGAGAGGAAAATGGGATTTATAGTAGAGTATGTAATCGGCGCGTTTGGCTTTTCCCCGAGATACAGTTTTGCCGCGGACAATAATCCTGCCTGCGGTAAATGAAACCTCTTCGCGAATTTGTTTTTGTACGTCCCACCCGGCTTTTACGAGCGCGGGGGTTATAAACTTGGTACAAATATCCCGTTCTGATAAATTTTGATTTTGTGGATTAGTCATATAACTCCATCTTTCTTTAAACTGCGATAGGTTGTTTTACCGACAATAATATGGTCGTTTATTTCAATACCCATAATTTTGCCAGCTTCTACTAATCTTTTGGTAATCACCAAATCATCTTCTGACGGCTCCGAGTCGCCGGAGGGGTGGTTGTGAGCAACGATTACCGAAGCCGCGCGAGCGTCAATTGCTTCTTTAAAAACTTCGCGGGGATGAACCAAATTAGCGTTAAGCGTGCCAACAGAAACAATGGCATCTTTTATTAAATTATTGCGGCTATCCAATGATAAAATTACAAAATTTTCTTTCTTTTCTCTGCCCAGTTTTTGTCTCAAATAGTCCGCCACTGCTTTTGGCGATGTTAAAGGAATTTTCTTGGAAATTTTTTCTTTCGCGTATCTTTCGGAAATCGCCTGAAAAAGTTTTAAGCCAAAAATACTGCTTGGGCCGATTCCTTTTATTTGTTGCAATTCTTCTGGCGGGGCGTCAAGTGCATTCCGCAATCCGCCAAATTTTTTAATCGCTTGTTTTGCCTGCTGTTTGCAATCTTGAATTGAACCACCCAAAGTCAAAAGCAATTCCACTATTTCATAGTTAAGAAACCCGCCGAGTCCTGACTGCAAAAATCTATCCCGCAATCGCTTTCTATGTCCTGCTCCCTTATGTTTTTCTTTCTCCATTCTTTTATTTTACCGCGATTTTTGGGTTTTTGTTTTCTTGAGCTTCAACGGCTTAGCCGCAATTACTGTTGAGCTGTTATTATTTTTTGCCATATTTTTATTTTATCATAAACCTTGTAAAAAATCCCGAAAAAAAGGGCGGCTTTTGATGATATCATAGCCGCCTTATTTGCTCTTGGGGCAAAAGCACTCCTATTTCCAGCACTTGCCAGAGTTTTTTGCCGCGTCATACAATCCTTACTTATTTTTGTATTTTTCAATTGATTGCTTTTAAAAAAACTTCTTCGTAGCTGTCGATCATACGCTGGATGCTAAAATTTTGCTCGACATGCCTTCGGCAATCAACTCGATTTATTTTATCAATTTTTTTAACAGCGTCAGCCATTGCTTCCAAATTATTGTTTTTAATTATGAAGCCGGTTTTTCCGTCTATAACTATTTCAGGAACCGCTCCTCTTTCAAAAGCAATCACCGGCGCGCCGCAAGCCATTGATTCAGCCAGCACCAATCCAAACGGCTCCTCCCACTGAATCGGAACCAAAGTGGCTTTGGCTTTTTGATAATAGCGATAAAGTTCGCCATAAGGCACATAGCCGACGTATTTGATTTTTTCATCAAGATAGGGCTTTACTTTTTTATCCCAATAATCGCCGGTTACCGGCGGACCGACGATTAAAAGTTTTTCACCGGTCATTTTTGCAATTTGAACTGCCTCGGCCAAACCTTTTTCCGGCTGAAGACGGCCGATGAAAAGCAAGTAATCATCATGGCTCTCGGAAAACGGGAAAAGTTTTAAATCTATGCCATTGTAAATCGTGGCCGCATAATTTAAATTTGGTGCTGGTTTGCGCTGGCTATCGCTGATAGAAATATAATGCTGATTTGGGCTGGCAAACATGGAAAAAATTTCCGCTCGCCAGGGGTAAATTGGGTCATGCAGCGTATAAAAAACTGGAACTTTCGGATGAGAAAAAGCCAAAGGCAGAGCCCTGTCAAGCGGATGAATGTGAAGCAAATCATAATTTCCTTTTTCCGCTTCTGTAAACATCTTCGCAATAAGATATTGGTCCCAGAGATTAAAAATCTTATTGACTTCCGCGTTGCCGACATTGGGGCCTTTGGTAATCGCTTCGCCTTCTGGTTGTTTAAGTGGCTTAAGCCCAGCTGTGATAACATTTGTCACTTTAACTTTCGTTCCTTCAGGACCATAGAAATCCACTTGATGGCCCTTTTTAACTAAACCTTCGCTCACCGCCACGGCAATGTCCATAGGAGCATAAATTATTCCTTCGGGTGGAGGAGTAGTAAAATGTCCGGTAACCATTGTCGCAATTCTAAGTTTTTTCATAAATATTTGATTATTCAGTAATAAATTGTAAAGCGGCTCCTGAGGCCCAGGCCTGAATGGTGCAAGCTTTAGGAATTTCTTTTAATTCCCCGTCGGGGAAGACAGCATAAAGTTCTGGAATATATCCTAATTCTTTATGGGTGGTTAAAATCGCTTCTTTGACTTTCTGGTATTGGTCAAGATAGCCGCATTTTTTCAATCCTTGGGCAATAATCCAGTTATCATGGGGCCAGACAGAACCTAAATGATAGCTTTCCGCGTCAAAATCAGGCTCGCTAAGACCATGGGTTCTGATGCCATATTTTGTCCAAAGCTCCGGACTAAAAAGTTTTTTAACCACCGCTTCTTGTTTTTCTTTTTCCAAAATTTCACAAAAAAGCAAATGTCCGGGATTAGAAGTAATGGCTTGACGCTGATTATCTTGGCCATCAAGAGCCAAGGCAAAATAATTTTTATCGCTCATCCAGAATTTTTTTTCAAAACGCTTTTTTAATTGCTCAGCTAATTGACTATATTTTTCATTTTCAAGCACTTGGCCGGCTTTTTTAAAAGCCAGATAGCCATAACCCTGAGCTTCAACAATAGCCACTGGCGGCTCTATTTTAAAATGATTAAAAAAACTATCTTTCCATCCTTGATGAAAAAGTTGTCCCCTTTCTTGCTTCCGCTGGTAACGCAAAAGTCCGGATTTATCAGTTTTAATTTTTTGGACGAGCCACTTAACGGCTGATTCAATGTTTAAGCGGTACGCTTTTAAAAATTCACGGTCATTGGTTTTCTCAAGATAAAAAGAAGAAATAATTATAAAAAGTGGAGTGGAATCAATTGAGCCGTAATAAGGAAATGGCATCCAATCATATTTTGGATGATGAAGTAGTTTGGGATGGGTTTCGTGAATGATTTTACCTGGCTCCTCTTCGCTGATATTATCAAATTTTTTTCCTTGAAGTTTTGCTAAAATTTTTAAAGTTGCCTTGGCAATTTCCTGGTTGATTTCAAGCAGCTGCCAAGAACTAATTAAGGAGTCGCGGCCAAAAAGACGCATAAATCTGGGAAAGCCGGCATTTAAATAGCCATATTCTTTGTCAAGAAGAGTCTCAATGTCATTTTCAAGTTTTTCTTTCATGTTATTTTTTAGCAATTATTTCGTAATAAGCTTTTTCGTAATTTTCAACCATTATCTCTTTGCTAAACTTTTCTTCAGCCTGCTTTCGGACCAAAGTCCTGTCAATCTGACCGACTTTTTCCATCGCTTCAACCAATAAATCTATATTGCTGTCTATGACAAATCCGGTTTTGCCATCTTCAATCAACTCTGGCATCGAACCTCTGCGATACGCGATCACCGGCGTGCCGCAAGCCATAGCTTCCGTTACCACTAAGCCAAACGGCTCCTCCCATTCAATCGGATAAAGAAGCGCTTTTGCCGGACCATAAAAATCGGAAAGTTGATTTTCCGTTAACTCGCCGACATACTGAATTTTTTCATTAAGATGCGGCTTGATATAAGTTTCAAAATATTCAATTTGGGTTGGATCAATCCGTCCGGCCAAAAGTAATTTTGCTCCTAATTTTTCCGCCGCGGCAATGGCATTTTCTACCCCCTTGTGTTTGTTCATTCTGGCAATCCAAACAAAATGATCTCCGCCTTTTTCGTTAAATTGAAAATGGGACAAATCTGTTCCATTATAAATAATTCTTGCCCGTTTTTCCGGAAATTCCAACATCGCTTGGTCTTTGGCCGACTGGCTGATAAAAACAATATTCGTTCTTTTCGCCTCTTCCATAAAAAGCCGCAAACGATCGTCTTTATTAGCATCGGCGTTTGTTCTGTAAAGAGGGTTGTGCATCGTGTGAATTACCGGAGTTTTTGTCAGATTATGAAAAAAAAGCGTCCAAAGATCAAGGTGCGAATGGATAATATCAAACTTGCCCTCATTGGCCATTTCCGTAGCCAAAGAAAGATTACGCAGATTCCAAACTGGATTAGACCAGGAAATATTAACATCAAGGAGGGGTTTATCAAAAACCGAAATTAGTTTTGCTCTGGTTTTTGAACCAGGCGAAGCGAAAAGCGTTACTTCGTGTCCTTTGTCGGTCAATCCATCGCAAAGCATAGCAATAATTCTTTCAATTCCACCGTATTTTAAGGGCGGAATTGTTATCCAAAGAGGGGCTATTTGAGCTATGCGCATAGTTTTTTATAAATTTCCTCGTATTTATCAACCATTTGTCTTAAAGTAAAATTTTGCTCAACGTGAGCGCGGCAATCTTCGCGCTTAATTATATCGATTTTTTTAATCGCTTCAATCATCTCTTCTTTTGTTTCAACAATAAAACCGGTTTTTTTGTCTTTAATCACTTCCGGCACCGAACCGCGACGATAAGCAATCACAGGCGCGCCGCAAGCCATGGCTTCAATCATAACAAGACCGAAGGGCTCTCTTCTGTCAACAGGAAAAAGTAATGCTTTTGCGCCGCCCAGTAATCGCACTTTTTCATTAAAATCCAGATGACCGACAAAATTAACATTTTCCTCGTTAAGCAACGGCTGAACTTCATGAAAAAAATAATTCCATTCATCGGCGCCAACGACATTCCCCGCAACCAAAAGTTTTACCCCCGCTTCTCTTGAAATATTAATCGCGTCAACAATTCCTTTCTCCTTATTAAGTCGCCCCAGATATATAAAATAATCGCCCGCTGTTTCCCTAAACAAGTATTTTTCGGTGGCAATGCCATTATAAACAACGCCGACCGTTGAAATGCCGTTTTCTTCGGCGCTCTGCCGCTGATCTTCGGAAATAGCGCAAAAACTTATCTTGTCGTAAGCCTTATAAGCTTGAACTGTCACTGGATCTACCGGACGATGAAGGGTTGTCAAAGTCGGCGCTCCCTCCAAAAGAAGACTCAGCGGAAACATAAAAAAATCGGCATGATTATGAAACAAATCAAAAGAATTTTTATGTCTATAGATTTTTTCAATCGCAACACTGATGTGGGCGTGAGGACTGCGCAATCCTTTTTGCAACCAAATCCCTTTTTCTGTTAAAGGAAATAATTTTGCCGAAGTTTTTGAGTCACCGGAAGCAAAAAGCGTAATATCGTAATTTCTCGCCACCAATTCTTCCGTGAGCAAAGACAGCATTAATTCAATACCGCCGTAAGTGCGCGGCGGTACCGGAATCCAAAGAGGAGCCAATTGAGCTATTTTTATTTTTTTATTTGACATTTTTAAAACGGATATTTTAATCTCTGTTCACGCGCCGGTTTTCTTTTTATGCTGGATTCGGACTTAATACATCATAAATCTCGCCCGTTAATTTTCTGAATAATTCCCGTTTTTTCCAAAACGAATTGCTTTCTGAAACATCTTTATTCCTGATCCGATTTAATTCTTGAATTACCATATATCTTGTATGCCCTAAATCGACATTTGTTTTAACATCGGCGTCTTCCAGTCCTTGATAAATTTGTTTTAAATAACCGTATTTGTTGGGAATATTCAGTTCTCGATTGGATTTTATACGAAATGAAAGCTTGCTGGAAAGAGATGAATTCAATTCAATATATTCAATAAAATCGTGAATTGCCGCAAAGAAATCAAAACCCGCGGGCGTTTCTAAAACCTTTTGGAATTTCTTATCTAAATCGCTTTTTACTTTTCCTAATAATTTCATTATTTATATCATATCATAAATATAACTAAATAGCGATTTAATCAAAAATAGAAACAATGAATCCTGAAATGAATATAAGCAGTTTGGGAAGATAGGGTTTCATAAGATTTATTTTAACATAAATAAAACCACTCTATAAGATTTTTGAATACTCTTGATAATTTTCTCTTACCACCGCTTTCCAACTTGCGGTTTCGTTTCCACCCCCTAAATCATTTTTACTATATACCAATAAAACACGGACGGTTGAAGTGTGTTTGTGAACAGCGATAATGCACCTATTGCCGGAAGCGTGTCTAGACTCTTGAGTTCCATGTACACGGAACTCTGTTTTGCAAATTCTTACATCCCCAACTTCAGTAATGGTTTCTGCTATGTTTGTTTGTCCAATCAATGTATCAATGCGCTTAAACTCCTCGTGCACAGCAGTCCAAGTTACATCCCATGCCCTTTTATACTTCTTTTTGAATTTAGAGATAAAGTGTCGTTCCGCGTATCGTTCTATAATAACCGTATAATTAGTAAACATAGTCGGGGTCCTGTTGAATTATCAATTCATACGGAATCATTTCATCTGGAGCACAGAGTTTGTAGGGTAACTGTTCGTGAGTAAAATCAATAATTTCTTGAGTTCTTTTATTTTTCCACTTTGTGGATATTTTTTTCATTAAATCAACCTCTTCAGTTTTAAGAAGATCAAGTTTTTGGTGTTGTGCGCCCGCACCAATAAGAATAGCGTCACTCTTGTAATCAACAGTAATTTTTCCTTCTTCTTCAAGCTCGGCTAAAGCTCTGAAATATGGATCAGGAACTGGCCCGTATGTTCTACGAAGATATTGCATCCCGCTCATACTCTCAAGATTCGCGTAATACCACGCGAAATCAGCCAAATAGAGAAGCTTGGCTAATTTAGTTTTAGGAACTTTTCCGTCAGTAGAAATTGAAGATTTAAGAAAAGCAATAATCATTTGCTTATATTTTTTATACTTTGGCAAAGTGGCTTTTGCAAATTCTTCAATAGAAATGCCGAACAGATCTTTTAATTTCTGCGCTTCTTCTAAAGTAAGCCCTCTATTTCCATTCTCAATAGATGTATAGGATGGTCGAGATAGGTTTAATTTGTCTGCGACAAAAGACTGCGAAAACCCTCGCTCTGTTCGAAGATCTTTTATAAATTGCGCATATTTGTTAATCATACTAGAAGTATATTTATGTATGTAAAAAAAGTCAAGCATTGGGTGTTGATAAATTTGACATTCTAAGCCTACCACAGAATACATCAAAAAACATTTATAAATCTTAAACCACGCGAAGAATGGTCTTTTCGTGATGTCGGTCGATCACAAACAACCGCTTTCACTCACGATTATCATCGCTACCCTGCAAAGTTCATCCCGCAAATTGTCCGAAAATTGATTGAGGATTACGCCCCAAGTGGTAAACAGGTTGTTTGCGATCCGTTTGGCGGCTGTGGTACGACTTTGGTTGAGGCAAGATTGTTTTTAGTCGCTTTAAGCTCTTTTACGGTAAGGATATAACGATAACCGCCATTCTTCGACTTTTAGTTATCCACATATTGACACACTTGACGAGTTACGCTGATCCGCTATACTAATGATGTCTTTCGGTTTAGTCATAGACTGAAAGGGTATTACATCCAAGGGCAACCTTCCTCACGGAGGGTTGCTTTTTTTTATCTGACTTTTTCCGCTCTATACTTTAATTCTCTACCCCAAATATCTTCTTTAATATCCAATACATCAAAATATCCATCACCACCAGTCCTTAATTCTTCCGAAATATTATTTCTTGATGAAAAAATATAAACTTTCTTACCACCGTTTTTAGGATTTTTAAGATAAGTAACCAAAGCTAAAAAATCAGAATCGCCTGTAAATAAAACGGCGGTATCATATTCTTTTATATAATGCACAGCGTCAATTGTCATTTCAACGTCCATATTTCCTTTTTCCTCAATAATTTGGCCATTATTTATAATTATAGGAATGCGTTTTAATTCTTTTTTTCTAACCGTAAATCCTAATCTTTTTTTAAGAAAAGTAAAAAATTTATGCTTTCCATCTAAACTATAATTTCGTGTTCCATCGGCTGGATAGGCACTATAATAAAAAACTTCTACGGACGAGCCGTTGAACTTTTCTTTAATAAACTTTCTTAATTTTTCATAATCAAAAAATCTACTTTTTGCTTTCTGCGCCGCCCAAAGATTAGAAGCATCAATAAAAACAAACATCTTCATATGGTTATTTTATCACACACAGAAAGATAATGCATACAATTTTGCTCCGAACGCTGAACAAAATCCGACCCGTCCGCCGACTCGGCCTTCGTAGCCGAAGCTACTTCGGCGAAGGAGGCAGTTTTAGCGTAGGCGGGACTTTTTTTAGCGAATCCGCCAACTGGCGGACGAACGCTGAATTTTGATGTTCCGCCCCGCCGCCGCTCGCTGACGCTCGCCACCCCGCAAAAAAGTTTTCTTCACATTTTTTAACTATTCGCTTATTCGCGCGAATTAGAGCATAACAATTTTTACCTCTACCGGCGTAAGATTAGAAAATTTATCCGCCACTGAATTAATCCCAACTTTCACCTAAAAATTGTAAAAGCAATCCCTGTAGTCGATCTTTGGAAACAAGCTCCGTTTGATTAGCCATAGCCAAAGCAATAGCTTCCTTCGTAAAATGCGAAGTGGTAATCACTATCGCTCTACTGCAATCATAGTATTTCACTGCTCCCACAACTTGCTGAACTGCGGCATTGCCCGTGGACCAATCCCGATAACATTTTGCCTGTATCAAAACTCTTTCTCCATTCTTATTTACAATTAAATCTCCACCCTGATCTCCAGATCTACCAGTTAACTCTACTTTGTAGCCCATCGCCTCAAAAAGACGATATAACAACTTTTCAAATTCTGTTCCTGTTAAGTTTTCAAATTTTTGTGGTTTTTTGTGGATACTTTCCCTTGTTAATTTTTCCTCATTTTCTTGAATATAAAATTGAAGAAGCGCGAAAACATCTTTCTCTTTTGAAGTAACGCCCATTTCCTTTAATATCTTTTTGAGATCATTAATTCTATCCCAATCAAACCTACGATTTCTAAACGACCATCCCCCACTCTTTGTATTTTCAAAACCAAAGCGATTTATAAAATTTTTGAAGTATTCTTCTTGTCTAGCGCCTCTTAAATTAGTTAACACCTTGTTTAAATGTTTTTGCCTGAAACGATGTCTAATTTCGCGCCACAAAAATATAATCGCCACAAAAATTATAACCGCCACAACTCCATAACTAACCCAACGCCAAAAATTCGCACGGTTAGTAAAATATTGCAGAGCTAAATATATAAAATAAAAAATGGCTATTCCAGAAATTAATCGCCACAACGAATCACCGTCTTCGTAATAATATTTTCGTTTACGCATAAATAAATTATAGCAAGAATTTCATCTATTCGCTTATTCGCGCGAATTAGACCATAGACAAAGACAATAAATTTACTCGCCTAATTTTTTTGTTGGCCAATCCGTCATTTCCAAAAATTTTATTTAAGTATCTTTTTGACTTTTTATTCTAATCTTCTAATATTCCACAATCATTTTTAGCCCACTTGGGTTCTTTTTCACAATAACTAAACTTATGCCCGTCGAATTCAAATCTAAATAGGCCAGTTTTAAAGTCGCTTGGATTTTCTTCAAGGTGCTTTATAAGCGTATCATACACCAAACCTACTAACTGAAAATTTGGGTTGTTGTTATTATAATGTGTTGCATGAATATCATCAGTACCAAAAATATAAATTGCTTGCCTGTTTGTATTTGTGTGAACCACATCCCATCGTGAAATAAACCACATACCATTGGTAATACAGGGAGTAAAAGGAGCTCCCACTAAATCGCAGTTTTTAAATTTCTTCTCGATCTTTGTCATATAAATTTATTCGCCTATTTTTTTTGTTGGCCAGGGCATAAATTTAACAGTTCTTTTAAATTGCAGACCGATATGTATAACTGTTAATATGAATATATTCCATTCTTTGCTATAATAAAAGTATATATGAGAAATCTTAGCGAAAAAACTCTTGTGCAGAAACTCGACAAGATCTTGAAAAAGGAATTTGGCACGAATCTTGCCTTCCACGAGTTTTCTGCTGGTTATGGGATTGCTGATCTTGTTTTTGCGCCAGATTTTTCTTTTAGAAAGAATGACATTAAGCGTACTCCCTTAACGGATTTTAATTGTTTAAATTTATTAATAAGCCTCGAAAAGGGTGAGATTTATTCGCTTGATCAGATTAGAGATTTTTCCCCATCCCTAGATATTCAGAATTTAAAGAAAAATTTGAATCTTTTGGTGAATAATCAATATATGAAGAAAATTAGTGCGAATAGTTATGTAAAAATTGGTGAGAAAGATGAATTGAACCAGATTAAAAAAATAATCGCCATTGAAGTTAAATTAAGTGATCACAAGGGTGGCTTAGTTCAAGCTCGCCGTTATCAATATTTTGCCGATGAAAGCTACCTAGCAATTTTAAAAGAAGCGAAAAAAAATATTGATTTTAGAGAGTTTAATAAATATAATATCGGCTTGATATTATTTGATACTGCCACCAATACAATCGAAATAAAATCCCCCAAGCGAAGGAATCAGAACAACGAAGATAATGTTAGCATTTTTGCTAAACAAATGATGCTAAGTCGCTTCCTTAGCTTTTCTTCTTAAACTGTTCAACTAAACTTCTCCAAGTCCCTAAATGGGAAAAATCGCCGACTTCTATACCCTCGCCAGCGAGGGTTTTTGTATATTTTAGAGCTTGTTCAACTCTATCTCCGATGTAATTTAATCTGTCCTTCGGATCAATCTTCGCAAGTTCATTAATTTCCTCCCTTCTTCTCTGGAGAAAATGAAGCTTCATATTTCTGTGACTCACAGCACCAGAAGAAATGTCAACACAAAACTTACATTTACATTTTAATTTTGACCCGATGGTTGATTTTGATATAGCTGTAAGTTTTGTTGTAACACCTCTTTTTAGAGAAACCGTCGATAATAACTCCGATATGTAATACCTTGGGTCGGCGGCATAACCCTCTTGTGTATCACACAGTATAGATTCTTTGAAATTATCTAGCGCACCCATACCAGAAGATATGCCCGATACACCAGCACTAAGAAGAATTAGACCTAGACCACTTACTCGACACGCAACCACTGGCACATTCGATGAGGACTGTAATTTACGTAGGAAGTCGCCGTAATGAAAAAGTTGCGTCAAATTTGATTGATTACCTATTGGATCGCCGTATACAAAGAAGCCATCGGGGTTAGTTTTAACGTAACGATTCAAAATTGCATTCTTTTCATCATCGTCATGCCAGCCCTCGACGTTCATACAAATACCCGCCCAGATTGGTAAATTTTCATGATGAGCGTCGCGATAATCAATTGCCTCCTTGAGTAATTTTAGGTTTATATTAAACCATTCATCGGACGTATTCTTTGCGAAGAAAAAAGGCGCAGCAAGTTCAGTTACGCCATTTTGAATTTGAAAATCTAATACTTTTTTTACATATTCTTGTACTTGAGAAATAGCATGAAAATCTTTTTTTTGAATGGGGGTTACTTCATCGCCAGAAGAGTAAGGTAACTCTTGAACTCCTACGGTTTTGGAAAATGCCGTATAGATAAGTCGGTTGGTTGCTGGATCAGTCGTAAAGGTAATATCTGAATTTCTTAAAACTACTACTGTCGGGTGATAAAACTTAAAGAAGTTTGCAGGAAAAATAACGTGTTTAACTAGCCCTTCTTTTAAAGCTTCCTCAAACGCGGTTTTTTCGGTATGAAGTAACCGCACAAAGAATCGTATATCAAGGCTCAATAACCGCGGCTTTAATTGCGGCGTAGCATGGAGAGCAGATTTTACATCAGCTACGCTTTGAAAGCGTTTATAAGGCAACTTTTCGAGTAATTTAAGAATTACGTTTTCAACTTGGTTAGAGATACTGCCATTTAATTCGGATGGATTTTTCGGATACCGGTTTTTGATCTGGTCAATAAGAGCCGGTGTGTTTGTTGCGTCATAAGGAACAACGCCAGTTAAGAGTTCGTAGAAAATAACTCCTATTGAAAAATAATCTGACCTTGCGTCGATGTTTTTGCTATCCGTTACTTGCTCCGGCGACATGTAATAGTAAGTACCGACTCTATCTCCGGTTTGCGTAATTGAGCTATAATCAATCAGTTTTGCTAAACCAAAATCAAGAATGATTGGGGTGCCGCCAGCATCCACCATAATATTTTCTGGTTTCAGATCGCGATGAATAATACCATCCGAGTGAACAGCACCCAACGTATCAAGCACGGATTCGATCACGCTGACAGTTTTATTTTCGTCCATGACGCCTACATAATCTTTTAATCGGCGCCCCTCAACAAAATCCATCACAATATAGAAATATTCAAAATCTTTATCTTTGAAAGTCCCGTAATCGTAAAGCTTAACGACATTCGGATGAGAAATTTTTTGAAGCGCCTTTATTTCTCGATCAAGCCGGTCTTTATATTCCGTTTTGAGTAACTCGGACTGAAAAATTTTGATAGCATAAAACTTGCCATCTTTTTCAGCTTTGTATACCGATCCAAAACTTCCTTTTCCAAGAAACCACTCCGGTTTTGTTTTATAACCATTTACTTCGGGTATCATAATTTAAATTTTATAATGATTTTTTAATCTCGGCAAGAATACCGCTGATTCCCCTCTCCTTTTCTTCAATCTCCCGCACCAACTCCGCGGGTGGTTTGTGGGCGAGGTCGGCTTTGCCGTTGGGATTTTTGAAGTTTTTTAACTTTTTGTTTTACCGCCACTGAATTTCGTGCCAGTGAAACTGGCGCGCCACCTAATACAACAAATATTTATCAAACCAACTTTCTGTCAAATCAATCATTTCCTTCCGTTCGTCCGGTTCATAAAATCCATGATCAGCATTTTTGACAATTTTCAAATCTTTTGGAGTGTTTGCGTTATCAAAGTAAAGCTGAGCACTTTCAACACCGACTTTTGAATCTTTTTCACCATGAATAAACAAAATGGGAGCTTTGATATTTTTAATTAAATCTGGAAGATTGTAATTATCAAAATCCTTCCAAAAATCGCCATATATTTCAACTCTTTTCTCTTCGGAAGTAATTCGAACCGACATTCCATCGGGATTATATCCGGTTCCAAAAAGTTCTTTGAGGGTTTTGTGCGGTTCGGATACTGAACCTAAATAGACAAGTGCTCGAACATTTTTAGGTTGAAATGCGGTAATAACTGCTGTACCTAATGACATACCGACTAAACCAAGTTTAAAATTGTCTGTTGTGGGTTGGGTTTTTACGAAATCTAAAATACCTTCCAAATCTTCGGCTTGTTTGGAAAGCGTCGTAAATGAATAGCTTCCTTCGCTTTCTCCAAGTCCAGCAAAATCAAATCGATATACTTGATAACCATTAGAAGCTAAGCGCTTTGCTAAATCATCAAACATTCCGTACTCAGTTTTATTTGCACCAAAACCATGAACTAGCACCACTGTTGGATATTTGCCTCGATTAGTAGTTGGTAAATCCCTCAATCCTGCTAGTTTTTCATTCTTTTTGTTTTGGACAAAAACTTTCTCAATTTTATATCGCTTTTTCTCAAACATAATTTTGAAAAGATATTTAATATCATAATACACAGAACGCCAAGTTGGAAGCGGAGCGCGCCCGCTATCTTTCTCTTCCAATGTCCTATTAAGAAAAGTGAGTTGGTCAATTTTTCTATCTAATTCTTCCTCTTTATGCGCAAGCCAATTTACATATCCTTGATGAAAGTTCAATTTACTCTTTAATACTTTACGATACATGAAAAAATAAGTGAGTAGCGGAAAATCATGACTTGATCGATTGCTTAATTTTGCTTTTGCTAAATCAAAAGCCATATTATCGGTTTCAATTACGCCTTTTTTGTGAAGCTTAATAAAAGAATCGATGACTCGCCATAAAAAAAGGATAACGACACCAGTAATGGCTAAATTTTCTTTACTTAAAATATTATTGAAAAAATTTTCTATCATACTTTACTTCAAGCAGGGCTTTGTCAGGTTATTTGTTAATTATTTTTTGATAAAATTATAGCTATAAATAGCTAAGTTCTAACTTCTGTTTCCCTTTTTAATGTTACAAGGGCCACACAATAATTGGGCGTTTGAGAGTTCAGTTCTGCCACCTTTGCTCCATGGGTCTTTATGGTCCATAGTCAATTCATCCTCGTAAAAATATTTCTTACAAATGGCACAGGGATATTTATTTTCTTTATTTGGCGTTTGTTTTCTTAAATATTCTTTTTTGTCATCACTTGAGAATAAACGCTTCTCATCAACACTAATGTCATTTACAATTGCTTGAATAATGTCTTCTATCTCTTTCGATTTATCAGTCAATTTAGCGTCATCACTCTTTAAATATTTTTTAATACGAGAATTAATTTCATCCTTATTTTGTTTCCAAATAACTGAATCCTTAAAATATTTTCTCGCTAAATTAAAATAAATATCTAATTGACCGTATCCATCAAATATTTCACTAACAAATTTGATATATTTGCTAATCTCTTTTTGGTCATCAGCGAAAGAATTCTTCTGATTTTTACTCACATAATCATTTATAGTTTGAGGGTCTCTTGATAAATTCTTCAATTCCATTAATAGCTGTAAAATCTTGTATTGATTTTTACCACGGCTATTCGACCCCAAAACTCTTAATGTGTCTCTATCTTGCCCAACATAAACAGTTAAACCCCTTAAATATTCACCATGGAAAAGACCATTTAATACTTCATAAGGAGAAAGTGGTACACCTAAAGTATTGATTCTTCTAAATATTTCTCTTTTTAATTGGTCTTGACCTTCACATATAACAATTGAAAGTTCAGTCTTATTGATTATGTCTTGAATTTCCTTGTCTGTTTGTTTCCACAATTTATCTTGATATTGAATATCATTTTCAATAAATTTTTTAATGGCTTCTATTCTTTGTTTTCCGTCTAAAACTTCCAAGATACCATCTTTATTTTTCCAAAAATAGAAAGCTGGCAACGGAATTCCGTTAACAATACTGTCTATAACCAATACTTGTTTCTCAGTATCATAAACAATTTCTCTTTGAAGCTCTATATCGCTAATGATCTTTCCGTCTCTAAGTTGTTCATATAAATATTTGATATTCATATTATTTGCCATTTTTAATTACTTTTTTATTTTTTATTAATATCCTTTCAAAAGGAGCATTGAAAGGCTTACCGTCTTTTTCAATCCAAAGAGTTGCTTTATCGCCCTTAAATCTTACCGTTTTTTTGACCTGAACACCTTTTCCTATAATCTTAAACTGTTCTGGATTATACTTTGTTAAAAATGTGATTGGAACTCCCATCTCACCGGCATAATCATATGGTATTTTATTCGTTTTCTCCACATTTATACCATTGTAGTTATAATAATTTGGATATTTTTCAGGACTATAATTCTCAGTTAAAATCATCCTATCATGTCTATAAGTAACATCTAAATTAGTATACCATTTACAAGCTCTAGGTACTGAGCCTTCAGGATCTTTTGAAAGAACTAGTGTACCATCTGATAATCGAAATCCGGATAACTGCTTCGCATAGCCAAGCCACATTTCATTTTTTTCTATATGATTAAAAATTTCCTTATAAGTTATAGCCGTGAGCGGTCCAATAACTAAAAACCTCATGTTATTTTTAAACATCGTATCAATAAATTCTCTAAACTGACTAAATGGCGGGTTTGTTATAACTAGATCGTATTTTGAGTAATCAATATCTTGGAATCTCACACCTTTACCAGTAGAGGGATTATACCCACTCACTGAAATTGAAGTTATTCCGTAAGTGTCAGCATGAGCCACTAAAAATTTTACAAAATTACACCTAATCAAAGCTAACTCTTTTTCTATTTTTTTCTTGGAAGCTTTTATGTCTATTCGTTTGATTGTGCCTCCGGCATCTAATAAATTAGATGGACTAACAAACCCTTCTTCCTTGTAAACAATTTCTTCATTATAACTTTCATCCCAATCACAAGGACATATAATTCTTTTTCCATTTAGTTGCTCCTTATAAAGAGCAGCTTCATTGGCAACATCCTCATAAAGAGTGAAAAATTCATCATCCTTAATCTTATTTGCTTTATATAATGATTGTTTTGTTCCCATATTTTTATTTAAATAATTCCGCCACCGGCCATCCTTCGCTTTTAATAGCTTCGGCTTGGCAAGCACGCCCCTCCAAAAGCGGGCAGGCGAGGGCTTTAGCTGTCTCTATTCTACTCTTTTTTCGTGTTATTTTTCTTTTTCTAAAGCCAATCTAAGCGAAAACAGTGTTTCCGACTTTAACTTTGCTTTTACCCACGCTTTTTGCTTCTCGGTCAGCAATAATTCACCCATACCGGAAAGTACATTGCTGTCATCAAATTTTTCCGTTGTCTCAATACATTTTTTCAAAAATTTCGCATACGACACACCCATACGGTCCTCAACAATTTTCTTATTGACTGACCAGTCGTGAGAAAGGAAAAACCAGACATCATAAATATCACGGTTGGTTCTGCCAATCCGCTCGTACATGGCGCAAAGTTTGTGAGCGGCCATATCTTCCTTGGCCATTACCTGCATAGAGATACCGAGGAATGACTCCACCGCGTATTTCGAGCCGAACTCCCGGCGATTGATTTCCACTTTAACGTTTTGAGCATTAATGTCCTTATCGTCATAGGAGAGAACGTAAAGGAGGTTAAATTTTTTCTTTCTTGCTTGTTTTAATGTGCCGTAATTTTCAATAATTGCTTTGACTCGTTCAAAAACATAGTCCTCCTTTTCCGAATCAAGCAAATCAAAATCCAAATCTACCGAGAAACGGTCAAGATTATAGAAAAATGTAGCGGCTGTCCCGCCTTTGAATCCCAAAATCGGACTGATGGTTGCATCGGTATAGATATCTTTGAGGATTTTTATAAGAATATTTTTATGTTTTGCGGTATCAAGAGCCATTTGTTTGGTACATTTTTACCATTTTAGCCATGCGTTTATTGCCGCCGTAAATGGGTAAAATTTCGTATACTTTTTCCCAATTCAAAACCGACAGATTATCAAAATGATAATCCTTGTTGAGATAGATAACGTCCAAAAATGCTCTCTCGGGCGAAGCGATACTGTAATTTTCTCGCGACTCTATGCCAGCTTGATTGGTGAGAATGGTATCTTTAATTTTTTTGTAAGAATATTTCTGTCCATCACACTCAATTTCTTTTGTGGTATACGACGCAATAAAAATCTGACTGTACAACTGGAAAGTAATTCCAGCCGCGCCCAGTGCCGTTTCCATGCTGATATACGAGGGAGTATATATTTTTGTAGCCAGCTCATACTTATCATAATTTTTGTCTTTAGAATAAATACCCCTGCGTACCGCATTCATTTTACCAGCTTTAACATAACGGTGAATTTTTTTCTTAACGAAATTCACGTCAGATTCTGCCCAAAACAAAATAAGGTCTTTAAAAGTAAAAACAGTCTTCTTGGATCTCATTAAGTCTAAAATGTAGTCTTTTTCCATAGATTTATGATTTATACTCTGTTGGTACCCATATTTGGGTACCTTTAATTTAAATTATATACCATACTACAAATAAGCGCAAGGGCTTACTGGGCGGGCAAAATTGCCAGTAATGCAGATGTTGAAAGAAAAACAGAGCCTTTGGCTCTGTTTTTTTATATGTGCTCCGCACTGTGAACAATGTTAGAACCATTTTTGAGAGACAAAATGAGTATATTTACATACCCGATTTGAGGACATACGCCAACACATAAACTTACCCCGCCCCGCTACTCACTATATCTTAAACAATAGTTTTTGATATTTTTCTTGCTCTTTAATGTCTGCTTTAATGATTTTAACCTATAACTCTTTAGCTTCTGGGTTGCCTTTTATTATTTCATTATAAATCTCGGTATCCCTGCTGTATAGCTTAAATAATCGTTGCTCAAGCTCGGTTTTTAGTTCCTTTTTTACAACCGGGTAATGTTTCATCGCCAAATCCCACGCTTGAGCATTGACGGTATAGGCGAAATTCTCGGAATTAAAAAGCTGTGCCTTAAACTCCTCAAAAGTCTTTATTGGGTTCTTGCTATGCCAGTAGTTATGAGCTACTTCGTGATAAAAAATAGGTATCCATAATTCTTTTTTTAATTTTACATTTGGGTTGATAAAAACTGACTGCGATTTCGCTCCGTGATACATTACGACATTGTCTTTTAATTTCGGGTCTGTTCTGTAAAGTTTACCTCCTAAAGCCCCACTCATTAAATACTCGTGGGTCTCTAATAACTCTTTCGGCATTTCGCTTTTAACAGCGTCCATTAAGTTGATAACCTCGTTTATCTCCACTAAAAGGGTTTTAATTTGCTCGGCTTCTTTTTCTTTAGTAATTGTGCCACGCTGTGGCACTTTTTGTAAGTAGAAATAAATTGATACCGAACCAATAATAAAAATTATTAAAAGCGGAAAAATTAAAAGTTTCTTTTTAAAATAAGACTTATTTTGATTGGCCATAGTAGGGATGGGGTTTGATCTATGCCTTCCGTGAAAACACAAAGCTCCTCGCCAGCCAGCAACTTTTTAATCGCTCACATCCTTTCGGATATGACCCATCCCTGAGTCGCTAAACGAGGAGCTTAGTATTAGGGATGGGATTTTTCTGCCATACCTCATAAACAAACTATGAGGGTTAGGTATATTGAATTGTTATTTATAATTTATTATAAATATTTAAAAAATAAAAGTAAAATTACTTGACCGTTAATATAGACGTATCGCGCCATAAAATAAAACCGCCCATTACCAGGCGGTTTTATTTTATGGCTCCCGATAAAAATCAACAACAAACTATTGAAATTATTTTACCAAATCTGATACACAAATCCAAGAAACGAAACCTGCGCTGACCTGCCGCCAGCCGCCGCAAAGCGGCGGCCTGCCTCGCAGAAAAATTGCCTTCACATTTTTTTATTTTGCGCGCGCCGATTTTTTTCTTCTAAAAGGAAAAGTCAATTTTTCTGCTTCGGCTCCCGCGCCCAAAGCGCGGGGCGGCGGGCCTTCGCTTCGGCTCACGGACAAAAATTTCCTCCCCTTGAACCCCTCCAT
>JAUYBE010000007.1 GCA_030693235.1 bacterium | reverse complement strand
CGGACTTCCTAAGGATTAATTATTCGAATAAGCTATCTCAACCCAATCGCTTCCGTTCCAAAGCAATTTTAAAATATCTTCCAATCCCAAAGTCTTGGAAGAAGCGCCGCTTAATATCGTATTCGCGTTATGCGGTATGGTAACCGTATTTGTATCTGAAGTCCCTTCTAAAATTAACATATCTCCGCTGGATTTGCCGTCAGCAATGGCAGTAGTCGCGTTTAATGTTACGGCAGATGTCGGCGCTAAAGGAACATAACTTTTAGGATTTGCGCTTGCATCCAAAGTACTGCCTGCTGTTGGCGCAGCCGCTGTCTGCCTTTCTATGGTTATTTTTTCCTTCTGGGTGTATTTGGTGCCAGTGCCGAGGTCTTGAATAGGCGCGGTAAACCCTGTGCCGTCAATTAAATTTCCTACGATATAATTATTGTCGCAAGTGTTGGCTGAAATATTTATCCCATAGCCGGTGCCGGAAGAATCAAAGATGCGATTAGAGGAGATGAGGTTGTTAGAATTATTACTGCTGTCCATTCTTATCCCATTATAATTTCCCGTTCCACCATTATCATAGATGTTATTGCCGGTGACGGTGTTATTAGAGGAGTGACCCTCAAGCATGATACCATCCCAACCATTTCCCGAAACAGTATTGCCAGCGATGGTGTTATAAGAGGCGTAATTGTCGGACCTGATACCGTACATACCATTTCCCTGAACCACATTACCGGTGATGGTGTTATAAGAGGCGTACCTGATTTCGATACCAGCCCAACCATTTCCCGAAACAATATTGCCGGTGACGATGTTATTTCTAGTGTTAGGAGTTGGGCTAGCGTACAAGACCATACCGGTATGAGTATTTCCCATAACAATATTATCACTGATGGTGTTATTTGTAGAGTAAGCGTGGACCATAATACCCTGTCTATTTCCCGAAAGAGTATTGCCAGTGATGATGTTATTATTAGATCCTGCAGCCTGGATACCATTTATACCATTTCCCGAAACAGTATTGCCAGTGATGATGTTATTGCTGCCACAATTAATACCATTATAGCTCATATTCTCCACCCACACCTTATCAATCCTAGAATAAATACCAACACGTATTCCGCTATTACCACTTCCCGTCTTATTATTCCCATCAATCATCAACTGCGAGATAAGAATTCTATTCACACCTGAGGCATTAATCACATTAACATTGCTTGCGCCTGTTGTTATTTTCAACACCGTCCCCGCGCCTGCCCCAATTATCGCTTTTCCCGAATCATCCGGCGCGACATTATCTAAATTTATTGAAGTGGAGATATTAAAAGTTCCTTCCGATAGATACACAGTTCCGCCATTCGCGCCCAGAGCGTCAATGGCGGCTTGAATTTCCACCTGGTCGTCCGCGCCGTCGCAGACATAATCCGCTTTTTCTTTATTTAAGGAATTGGAAGCGGCGACGATTTTGCCGGCTACGGTTCTGTCCGCCTGCCAAGCAGAATTGGCGTAAGTATAAAGTTGTTTGGTATCGGACTTGAAGAAGATTTCGCCTTCATTTGGCGAGGCGGGAAAAGCAGTTCCGCCGATGAGCCGTAAAGATTCGTCCGCGCCTAATGTTAAAGCGGCTGTGGGAATCGCTGTCCCGATGCCGACATTGCCGTTATAATAATACAAAGTGCCGCCACCGCCTGGCGGATTAGCAGTGGGATTGGTCCATGCATTGGCTATCGCCACAATGACTATGACTATGACGATGACGATGACAACATTAACAAATAATAAGAGAATTTTGTTAAATTTAGACATATTTTTTAAATTATTATTTATTTTTTTTCGTTAATTTCCATATATGACTATATTATAAACTTTAAGTATTATTTAAGTCAATGGGATTGCTTCGTCCCGCTTAGCGGGACTCGCAATGACAGAACTGAGACTCGCAATGACTATGGGCTCCAGTTAATAATAACATCATCCACTCTCGGGCTTAAGGTTTGGCCGGAGTTGGAAGTCAGGAATATTTTATAGCGGAAATAGCGGTGGTTGTTATGATAAGCCAAATTGATTTGAGACTGAACGTTGTCGCCTGTTGGCTGATAATGAGTGGTGTCGGAGCCGTCGGGTCCGCGATAATTCCAAGTGGCAGGAGTGGAAGTGGCGTCGGAAGCGATTTGAAATTTAACGCCAGTGCCGGTGGGTTGGCTCCCCTGCCACATAATGGTGTTAATGGCAACGCCTGTTGAGACGCCAGTGTCAAAAATTGAAGAAGTTAAAGTAGCCGTTTCCGGTGTGGTTGTCCAACTGGTTTTAACTTTATAATTTGAAGTGGCGCAGATATCGGGTTGAAGACAGTTAAAACTAATCCAACCGACAATATCATTCCAAGCCCAGCCGGAAAAATCGCCCGTGGAGTTGTTTATCGTAACCTGATAAGGATAACTGGAAGTGGCTGTGCCGCTGTCAAAACTTATCCAACCGATGGCGTCATTGTAAGCCCAGCCCGTAAAATTGCCAGAGCCATCGTTGGAAACTTTGAAATTGCTGGTGGCGCAGATATTACCGTTCGGCGAAGTGGCGCAATCAAGAGCGATAAAACCGACTGAGGAGGTGGCATAGCCATTAAGCTGGGCGGATAAAACATTAACGTTGCCTGTTGAATAAAAATCAATCCAGCCGATGGTGTCGTTCCAGGCGTAGTGTTCAGCTGTGGTGGCGGAAATGTTGGTGGCGGCATTAGCCGTATGAATAATGAACAATGAATTAGGAATTATGACGGCAAAAAATAATGCCGTTATAAAAAATATTAAATTTTTTAATTCTTTATTCATAATTCATAATTCCATTTTAAAAGCCTTGAATAATTATTGAACCTGTGGTCGTTGAATAATTGATATTTGTTGAGGTGGCGAATTTATTATTTTCTGAAGTTATCGGGCCTTCTTGACCGGTACCGCCGGACCAATCGCTTTGGACAAAAACTTTATTCTGGCTACGAGTTAAATACTGAACTTTATTGATTGACCCGCCGGCCGAGCCGCCGGCTGTCCAACTGACAATACTGGTAATTTTTTGAGTGGAAGGGTCTTCGATTATACCAGAGCTGCCCGGACCAATAGCGCAACTGCTGGCGGCATCAGTAGTAATATCGCCGGCGCCGCACAAATTACGATTGACATTTTCAATGGAGAAATAACGGGTAAAAGTTCTACCTTCGGCTATGGTTGAGGTGCTTCCGGAAGCCAAAATAAAAGTGGTGCTGGTGGCGTTTAAATAAAATTGAGAACTTGGTCCTTTAGCGGTTGGCGGATTATAAACTTGATACCAATTAGATTCCGCCAAAGACCGAAGATTATCCAAATATTCCTGAGATAATGAACCAGCGATTTGAACGGTTCGGGTTTCCAGATTGCTTCTTAAAACGGGAATGATTGTGGCGGTCGCGGCCCCAATCAAAATCGCGCCAATGGCGACGGCGATAAGAACTTCAATTAGAGACTGCCCGGATTCAGGTTTTAGGTTTTGGGTTTTAGGTTTTAGGTTTTTTTCGTTTAATTTATCTTCTAATTTTCTAATTAACACATTCAACATTTTTTGAACTTCTTCTAATAGGACATCTACTTTTGAATAATCAAGGTCGGGATATAATCTTTTTGAAATTATTATCTGAGTTTCTAATTCAGCGGAAGAAGCGTCTGCTATTCTTAAAAATTGTAAATATTCCGGCAAATCTTTTCTTCTTTGCCCCTCAGCGATATTTGAAGGAATAGAAACAGCCGCCCTTCGTTCCTGGATAGATAAACCATAAGTCTCGTCTTTGGGAAAATCACCGGTTAAAATATAAACCTCTTCAACCAAATCAATGGATTTCTGCCAAACTTTTAATTCTTTATAAGAATTTAACATATTTTCTAAAACCTAACACCTAACACCTAAAAACTAAT
>JAUYBE010000015.1 GCA_030693235.1 bacterium | reverse complement strand
AGATTTTACGAAAATTCACTGATATACTTAAGTATATCACCGTGGGATATAATCCGAATATTGAAAATTGATGAATTTTATCTCCCGGATTTTTACAAAAAAATCTCTCGAGTTTTTATGGGATTTTTTATTGAATTTTGTTAAATAGCCGCATAAAATAAGAGTTTTTTCTTAGGAAGTCCGACTTCCTAAGGACCTAAGGATAAATTTAATTATCGCTCCATTTCATTTCAATCCATTTAGAACCATTCCAAATTAAATCTAAGGTATCATACTGGTCTAATGCCCTGCTTGCCGCGCCTAAATTTACATTCGCGCCCTCGCTAAGACTTACCGAATTAGTAGCATGGATGTTTTCTAAAATAAGCAGGTCTCCGGCTGCCTTTCCATTGGCTAATGTTAAAGTAACTGCTCCAGTTGGATTAAAGGAAATATAGGTCTGCGGAAAAGTAGCCGCGTCTAAAGTATAATTGCCGATAGTACTTATAGTCTTCTTCTCCAAAGTCATCTTGGTTTTGTCAGTGTATTTGGTGTTGGCGCCGATGTCGTTAATAGGTTTAATCAACCCCGCGCCATCAATAAAATTGCCGACAAGATAATTATTACTAGCCAGAGAATTAGCAATATTTATCCCATAGCCGGTGCCGGAAGAATCATAAATGCGGTTGGATGAAATAAGATTATTATCGCCATAATCGGCGCCTGCCGCGCCTCCGGCAAGATAAATGCTATCGTATGCGCCAACGCCGCCATTGTCGTAAAAAATATTACCCGAAATAATGCTATCATTCGCATTCTCAACCACGAGTCCTGTCTCGCCATTTGACAAAACATTATTTCCTGAAAAAATACTATTAAACTCATTAAAATAAACGCCATTCCCAACGCTTGATTGGATATTATTGCCAAAAATAATATTGCCTGCGGAAGCCACTTCTTGCTCAGAAGGCGTGGTATAACCTATCACCATACCATAGGAATTTGACTGCTGGATATTATTGCCGGAAATAATATTATTAAGAGAATTCTCTGCCCAAATACCAATACCGCTTAACTGGATATTATTGCCGGAAATAATATTATTATTAGAAGAACTCCGAACGAGCAATCCTGCATTCTCAAAATTATTAGCAACAACGATGTTGTTGGAGGAATTGTAGAGTTTGATACCAGCCTCAAGCCAATACTCGTCATTGTCGTCTCCATCATCAATATGGTTTTCGGAAATAATATTGTTAGAAGAAGAAATAAAACTGATGCCATAACCCTGGCACAAGCCCTCCGCCCAAACCTTATCAATCTTGGAATAGGTAACGGTATTAAAATTTATTCCAGCACCATCATCGCTTCCACAATTCACAGCCATCAACTGCGAGATAAGAATTTTACTTACATTTGACGCCTTGATGACCTTAACATTAAATGAACTGGCAACCACCTTCAGCACCGTCCCCGCCCCTGCCCCGATTATCGCTTTTCCTGAATCATCCGGCGCGACATTATCTAAATTTATTGAAGCGGAAATGTTAAAAGTTCCTTCTAACAGATACACGGCTCCGCCATTCGCGCCTAAAGCGTCAATCGCGGCTTGAATAGTTATCTGGTCATTTGTTCCGGTACAGACATAATCCGCTTTTTCTTTGTTTAAAGAATTGGAAGCGGCCACGATTTTAGTGGCGATGGTTCTGTCCGCCTGCCATTTGGAATTGGCGTAAGTATAAAGCTGTTTGGTATCGGACTTGAAAAATAGTTCGCCTTCATTTGGCGAGGCGGGAAAAGCAGTTCCGCCAATAAGCCTGAAAGATTTGTCCGCGCCCATGGTTAAAGCCGCGGTGGGAATCGCTGTCCCAATGCCGACGTTGCCGTTATAATAATACAAAGTGCCGCCACCGCCTGGCGGATTAGCAGTGGGATTGGTCCAGGCATTTGTCGCGATAGCGGCAATGACAATGACAATGACAATGACGATGACAACATTAACAAATAAGAGAATTTTGTTGAATTTGGACATAGTATTTAATTATAACTATTTTTAGCTTTATCGTAAACCCTGTGTCTTATTTTCTATTTCCCCATAAGCCGCGCAGCGAACGGAGTAAAATAATTTATAAGCTGTTCCTTGTTTATTTCAAGCTTTTTTTGATTTAAATCTTGAATGATTGATTTTAAAATTTCAAGTTCGCCTGTTCTGCCTTTCATTTCCGGGAATTCTTCAATTTTTTTTATTATGTTTTTCGCGCGAATAATTGAATTATACATTTTTTCAAAATCTTCTCTTTGATATTCCAAAAGAGCGCTAGAAACTTCGCTTCCAAGATTCGCCATATAAAATAAAGGGGTGCGGATTATGTTCATAATAAATACTTCAATATTACTATTTTCATAGTATCGCGCAAAGATACGTCTTGTACCTCCATATAAAAATCCTTGGCAATTTCCACAAGCTCTTTTTTGTTAATCGGATTTTTTATTATTTTTATTTCCATTTGTAATTATTTTACATGAAAACAAACCACGAGGCAAATTTTTGTATTATTGAAGATTTTACGAAAATTCACTGATATACTTAAGTATATCACCGTGGGATATAATCCGAATATTGAAAATTGATGAATTTTATCTCCCGGATTTTTACAAAAAAATCTCTCGAGTTTTTATGGGATTTTTTATTGAATTTTGT
>JAUYBE010000012.1 GCA_030693235.1 bacterium | reverse complement strand
GAGTTCGGATAATCTTTTGCCGTCCCGGGCTTCTTTGAAAAGTTGGGCCGGGTTGAGAACCAAAACAACGGCTACGGCTAAAACCGCGATAACGCCGATGACGATAAGGAGTTCGATGAGGGTGAAGGATTGTTCGTTTTTAAAATTTTTATAAGATTTGGCCATTGTTGATTCTATTTATCAAGCTTTTAAATCCGAGTTTTTCAAAATAATTTTCAATAACTTCTTTTGACAGGCCATCGTATTTTAATTCGGATAGATTATTAATATTGAGCGGAGCGTCGCGTTTGATAATGGCCAGTTTTTTTGACAACAAAGCGATGTCTTTGGATTTGATGATTTTTTCGTAATTTTTTTCCACTCCGCCTTTTTCCAGAAAATTTTCCAAACTGCCATAATTCTTGATTAAAGGCGCGGCGGTTTTCGGGCCGATGCCCATAACTCCGGGAATGTTATCGGAGGGGTCGCCGACCAATCCTTTATAATCGGCAATTTGAGCGGGCAAGAGTCCGCCATAGCGTTCCTTTACCGCCTCTTCATTGTAAATTATTGTTTCGCTGACGCCCTTTTTAAAAGTTTCCGCCACCACTTTGTCGTTTTCCACTAATTGAAGAGAGTCTAAATCTCCGGTGAGAATAATGATTTTTAAATCAGGTTCGTTTTTAAATTTTTCCGCCGCGCTGCCGATTAAATCATCAGCTTCAAAGCCCGGAGCTTCAAAAAATTTTATTCCAAAAGCCTCGACCAAATTACGAGCCTCAATGATTTGGGAAATTAATTCGTCCGGCGCTTTGGGCCGATGAATTTTATATTCGTTAAAAATTTCTTTGCGGAAGGTCGGTTCTGGCCGGTCAAAAAAAGCGGCGATAAAATCCGGTTTTTGTTCGCGCAGGACTTTAATTAAAACGCTTGATAATCCGTAGAGCGCGCCAGCAGGTTGATTATTCAGTCCAGTTAAGGGCGGCAAGGCGTGGAAACAGCGATGAATCAAAGAATTGGCGTCAATAAGAATAAGGTTTTTCATTTGTTGAATTATATCCTAAATAATGTTATTTTTAAAATCAATGGACAATCTTTTTAACAGTTCGCTTGGAATAAAATTTAATATTGAGCAGATAAGCCAAGAGGTTTCCCGTTTTATGTCCGAAGACAAAAACCGGCGCTATAAAATTATCATTGGCAGCGATTCCGACGGCCATAATGAAGAAAAAATAGATTTTATCACGGCGATTGTCATTCATCGCGTCGGCAACGGCGGCCGTTATTTTTGGAGAAGAACGAAATTGCCGAAATTCCACACTTTAAGAGACAGGATTATCAAGGAAGTCTTGTTTTCAATCGAGGCGGCAAAAGAAATTTTAACAGTTCTTAAAACTTTTGACATTCCGGAGTTTGATTTTGAAATTCATGTTGATATCGGCGAAAACGGCGAAACAAAAGCGCTTATTCAGGAGATGACTGGAATGATTCGGGCTTATGATTTTGAGGCCCGAACCAAGCCGGAAAGCTATGCCGCTTCAAAAGTGGCGGATAGGCACGTATGAAGAGAATATATTTGGATTATGCCGCGACCACGCCGGTTGATCCGTTGGTAAAAAAGGCCATGGAGCCTTATTTTTGTCAGAAATTCGGCAATCCTTCCTCTCTTCATTTTTTTGGTCAGGAAGCGATGGCGGCTATAGATGAATCGCGGGAGAAAATTGCCAAAGTCATTGGAGCAAATTTCCGTGAAGTTATTTTTACCGGTTCGGCGACCGAGGCGAATAACTTGGCGCTGCGCGGGATTATAAAAGGTTTTAGGTTTCAGGTTTTAGGTTTTAGTAATAAAAATCAAAAATATACCCTAACACCTAACACCCAAAACCTAACACCTCGTATTATTGTCTCGGCGATTGAACACGAATCTATTTTGGAAACCGTTCGTGATTTGGAAAGCGAAGACGTTGAAGTGATTTATCTGCCGGTTGATCGCGAAGGGCTTGTTGATTTAAAAAAACTAAAAGAATCATTAAACGAGCGAACAGTTTTAGTTTCTATAATGTACGCGAATAATGAAATCGGAACTATCCAGCCAATTTCGGCAATTGTCGAAATTGTCAGGAAATTCAGAATGCAGAATGCAGAATTAAGAAAAAATAATTCTAAATTCTTAATAGACCCTCTGGGGATTTGCCTTCGGCAAAAACATAATTCTGAATTAGCAACGGCTTTGCCGTTGCTTCACACCGACGCCGTTCAATCTTTTCAATATTTAGATTGCGATGTAAATAAACTTGGCGTTGATTTAATGACTTTGTCATCTCATAAAATCTACGGACCGAAAGGAGCAGGAGCGCTATATATTAGAAATCCGAAGCACGAAATTCGAAATTCTAAACAAATTCTAAATACTAAATCTCAAACCCCAAATAAACAAGTTTCGAATTTCGATATTCGAATTTCGAATTTGCAACAATTGGTGAAACCAATTGTTGTTGGCGGCGGCCAGGAATTCGGTTTTCGTTCAGGCACGGAAAATGTAGCGGCGATTGTCGGTTTTGCCAAGGCCGTAGGACTCATCTCTAATTCGCGCGAATTAGAGAATAAGAGGGTTAAAAAATTATCCGATTATTTTTGGAAAGAATTAAAAAAAATAAACCCGAAAGTACAAATAAATGGAGCGTCAGATGTCAGATGTCGGGCGTTAGGCGTCAATAAATTGCCCAATATTTTAAATATTTATTTTCCCGGAAAATTATCCGAAGATCTTTTAATAAAATTGGATTTGGCCGGAGTGGCGGTTTCAGGCGGTTCGGCTTGCTCGGCGCGCGCTTCAAAACCATCTTATGTTTTAAAATCTTGCGGTTTGGCGGAAAATCGCATAAAATCAAGCCTGCGATTTAGCTTGGGAAGGTTTACAACCAAAGCTGAAATTGACGAAGCAATAAAGAGAATTGGCCCTGTCGTCTAGTTCGGTCCAGGACATCAGGTTTTCATCCTGAAAACACGGGTTCAAATCCCGTCGGGGCTACAATTTTGGGGCGCTTAACTCAGTGGCCAGAGTGCTTCCTTTACACGGAAGAAGTCGGGGGTTCAAATCCCTCAGCGCCCACCAAAAATTTATTAGCTTAGTATTTATGCTTTCCTACAACGAATTAAAACCCGGGATTTATATTATTTTTAACGGCGAGCCCTACAGGGTAGAAGCTTTTGAATTTTTAAGAATGCAGCAACGCAAGCCGGTCGCCAAAACAAAAATAAAAAATCTAATAACCGGAAAAATTTTGGATCGCAATTTTCAGCAAAGCGATTCTTTCGAAGAAGCGGAAATTGAAAGAATAAAATCGCGCTTTCTTTATTCCAGCCATGGCGAATTTTGGTTTTCCGAGATTGATAATCCTAAAAATCGTTTTAGTCTTAAAATTGACATCATCGGTGAAGCGGAAAAATTTTTAAAGCCCGACTTGGAAGTAATAGCCCTGAAATTCTTCGTCTCCGGCGGAAAAGACAAAATTATCGGCATTGAATTACCAGTTAAGGTCGACTATAGAGTCGTTGAGGCGCCGCCGGCAATTAAAGGCGATACGGCCCAGGGTGGTACCAAGGTCGTAGTGATAGAAACCGGCGCTAAAATTTCCACTCCGCTTTTTATCAACGAAGGCGATATTATTAGGGTGAATATAATTACCGGAGAATATGCTGAAAGAGTTAAATAATATTTATAATCTGAGCCAGTTAATTATTTTTGGAATAATTTTCTTGACATCTTTTTATTTTTATTATTTCAAGAAAAATAATTTCGGGGTTTTAATCAATAAATTGATTGTCGCGGCGCTTTCTTTGTCGGCGATTCTCGCGGTTATTAAAACAATAAATCAATATTATGTTTGGTCGGCTAATGGATTAAGTCAATTGTTTCTCCCTCCTCACCAGTCAATCAAATATTTTATTTTTTACGCTTTTAGCCGTTTTTGGCTTGGAGTTCTGATAGGCGCGGGGGTTTCTTTTTTATTTTATTTATTTTTGAAATTCTTGGAAAAGCGCCAAAGCAGATTTTTTATTGAAGGCGAAACAGGGCTCGGTTTTCTGGCGGCTTTGATTTCCGGTTGGCCAAACTTCGTTATTTTTCTGCCACTGGTTTTTGTTTTTACGGTTTTAATCGCGATTTACCGGCGCTTAGTTTTAAAGGAATCATATACCACTCTGGGCTACCCGTTTTTATTGGCGGCTTTTGTTGTTTTTGTTTTTGGCAATAAAATAATTGAAATTTTAAATTTGGTCGTTTTGAGAATTTAGTTTTTGACCATGACACAGTTTTATGAATATTAGAAAACTAAAACGAGTCTTTGTGGCAATGTCTGGCGGCGTTGATTCAAGCGTCGCCGCTTTTTTGTTGGCTAAAAATAAGAAATATGAAGTCATTGGCTGTTTTATAAAAGGTTATAATATTGACGGTTGTCAGGGGGCTGACGCCGAAGACGCCCGACGGGTGGCCGGATTTTTAAAAATTCCATTTTATGTGATTGATTTGGAAAAAGAATACAAAAAACTGGTCGTTGATTATATGATTAACGGCTATAAAAAAGGCATCACGCCCAATCCCGATGTGATGTGCAATAAGGAAATTAAATTCGGTTTGTTTTTGGAGAAAGCGCTGGGAATGGGAGCGGATTACATAGCCACCGGTCATTATGTGCGTTTGGCTTCGCCGGCATTGTCGCTTTACATCGCCAAAGATTTAAACAAAGACCAAAGTTATTTTCTTTGGACTTTGACGCAGGAGCAGTTAAAACACTGCCTTTTCCCAATCGGCGATTATTTGAAATCCGAAGTGCGGGAAATCGCCAAAAAAGCCGGTTTGTCCACGGCCGAAAAAAAAGACTCGCAGGGAATTTGTTTTTTGGGAATGGTAAAATTTAAAGATTTTTTGAAGCAGTATTTGTCTATTAAAAAAGGCGACGTTTTGAGCGTTGATGGCAAAAAAATCGGCGAACACGACGGTGTTTGGTTTTATACAATTGGACAAAGACACATTGGAATTATGAATTATGAATCAGGAATTATAGGGCGACGCGAAACCAAACCGCTCTATATTATTAAAAAAAACGTAAAAAAAAATATTTTAATAGTCGCTGAAGGAGAGAATAATCAGGCATTATATAAAAAAGAAATTAAATTGGCTAATGTTAATTTTATTAATTCTAAGGAATCTAAGGAAGTCGGACTTCCTTATAGATGTCCGACTTCCCAAATATTAGTTAGGGTGCGTTACCGTCAACCGCTCATAAAAGCGAGAATTATGAATAATGAATCAAGAATTAAGGATAGTCCCATAATTCATAATTCCAAATTCATAATTCAATTCGACGCGCCCGTCAAATTCATCGCCCCTGGCCAGTCAGCGGTGTTTTACGGTAAAAACGGCGAAATGTTGGGCGGCGGAATAATTATTTAGTCAACAATTAAACGATCGTCTAGTTGTTGACTAAAATATGAGAATCTTAATTTTTAATTTTTCTATAATTGTTTTATTATTAAATTGATGATTATTGTTTTCACCGGCAACGGAAAAGGCAAGACTGCGGCCGCTTTTGGGCAGGCAGTGCGAGTTTTGGGGCAGGACAAAAAAGTTCTTATTATTCAATTTATAAAAGGGCCATGGATTTCCGGCGAACATAAATTTTTTGACAAGATTAAATTAAATAAAAAAAATTTTAAATTTGTCCGCGCCGGCAAGGGATTTGTAAAAATTTTAGGAGATAAGTTGCCTTTCTCAGAACATAAAAAATCCGCTCAAAATGCTTTAAAATTAGCTGGAAAAGCAATCAATCCGCCAACTGGCGGACAAAAATGGGATTTGATTATTTTGGACGAAATTAACGTTGCGGCTGGCTTAAAACTGATAAAAACAAGCGACGTTTTAAAAATTATTGATAAATATCCGCGTCAATCCGTTTCTATGGATATAATTTTAACCGGCCGCAACGCGCCGAAAAGTTTTATAAAAATTGCCGATTTGGCAACAGAGATGAAAGAAATTAAACATCCATTTTCAAAAGGAAAGCTCGCCAAAAACGGAGTTGAATATTAAATGAGAATTCACGACATTTCTTTTTGCGCCGCCGTTTTTTTTATTTTTGGCGTTTTGGCCGCCAGCTTGAAATTAAGTTTTTTAATTATAGTGGTAGCGGCTATTTTAGCCGCCGTTTTGTTTTTATTGTTCGGTTATTTTAGAAAATCAATGAAATCTTTTTGGCTGGCAGGGCTGTCTTTGTTTGTTATTGTCGGCGCTTTTTATTATTTTGGACGCGACGATAATCAAATTAAAAATCTTAATTTAATATTTAATCAAAAAATAAATTTTGAAGGCGTAGTTATAAAAAATCCCGAGCGGGGCAACCAGCAGAAATTAGCGGTTGAATTGCGGCTGCCTTATTCCGGCAGAGTTTTGGTAAAACTTAAAAACTATCCGAGTTTTAATTACGGCGATTTAATAAAATTAGAAGGAGATGTTCAAAAGCCGGAAGACGGCTCTTACGCTAATTATTTGGCCAAAGAAGGAATTTTCGGCATCGTTGATTATCCCAAAGCCGAGTTTATCAACTCTGGCCACGGTTCAAAAATCAAATCATCACTGTTTTCTTTAAAAGAAAAAACAATAAGAGTTTTTCAGAGAGTTTTGCCGCAGGAGAACGCGGCTTTTTTAGCCGGTATTACTTTGGGCGAGCGAGCCGAATTTTCCAAAGAATTTAAACAAGCGATGAGCAAAAGTGGCACCACTCATTTAGTGGCTCTTTCCGGTTACAATATCACAATTTTAGTGCTCGCAGTCGCTTATGTCTTGAGTTTTTTCGCGTCGCGGCGCTTGGTTTTCTGGCTGACACTTTTGATAATTGCCGGTTTTGTCGCGATGACCGGCGCCGAAGCGTCGGTGGTGCGGGCGGCAATAATGGGCGGAATCGTTCTATTGGCAAAACGAGCCAATCGGCTTTATAGTTTTCGCAACGCCATTGTTATTGCGGCCTTTTTAATGATTTTGGATAACCCCATGGTTTTAAGTTTTGATGTTGGATTCCAACTGTCTTTTTTGGCTTTATTGGGAATTATTTATTTACAGCCGGCGATTCAAAAATTTTTGAAGATTTCCGTCGAAAACGAATCAGTTTTGGGCTGGAAAGAAAATTTATTAACCACTCTTTCGGCGCAATTAGCCGTTTTGCCGTTGTTGGTTTTATATTTTGGAAATTTTTCCGCAGTATCATTGCTGTCTAATATTTTAATTCTTAGCGTTGTCCCCTTGACGATGGCTTTGGGATTTATTCTGGGATTTATCGGATTTATTTCATACGAGTTTTCTTTGATTTTCGGCTGGTTCGTTAATTTACTTTTGTCTTATGAAACTTTTATTATAAAATTTTTCGGCGGATTGAGTATTTTTCAAATCAGTTCATTAAGCATTCCCTTGGCGGCTGTTTATTATTTTATTTTAATTATATTTATTATTTATAATCATCGTCGTCTAAAATATGTTACGGTGGCGGAGTAAATAAATGACCCTTCAACAAGTTCAGGGTCATACTGAGTTTATCGAAGTATGAAAAATAATAATCGGATTATTTTATTAGTTTTGTTTCTGGTTATTTTTGATGTTTTTGTCTGGGGGCAGATTGTTTTTGGCGGTCCGAATGAAAATTTGGAAGTTTATTTTCTGAATGTCGGGCAGGGAGATTCTCAAATGGCGATTTTGCCGGGCAATGTAAAAATTTTAATTGACGGTGGACCAAATAATAAGGTTTTAAAAGAATTGTCTTCGGTTTTGGGGCCGACTGATCGTTATATTGATTTGGTTGTTCTTTCGCACCCCGAACTAGACCACTTTGGCGGCCTGATAGACGTTTTAAAAAGATACCAAGTTGGCGCTTTTATTTTTAACGGCCGGCGAGGGAGCGCGCCGGCTTTTCTAGATTTAGAAAGAATAATCAAAGAGAATAAAATTGCGACAGTCGTTCTTGCCGAGAATGATAAAATAAAATATCTTAAAAATCGTTTTGATATGTTGTCGCCCTCAAAAAATCTGCTTCAAAGCGCCGAATTAAACGATACAACTCTGGTGATGAAATTTGAAAATGAAGAAGTTAAAATTTTATTTACCGGCGACATCGATAAAAAGATAGAGGATTATTTAATTAAAAATCGCGATTTGAGCGTTGATGTTTTAAAAATCAGCCATCACGGCTCGAAATTTTCCACCAGCGAAAATTTTTTAAAAAAAGCGATGCCGAAGATTTCAGTTATCGGGGTCGGCAAGAATTCTTACGGCCATCCGACTAACGAAACTTTAAATAGGCTGGTTTCAATCGGCTCCCAAATTTTCCGCACCGATAAAAATGGAACGATTAAGCTGGTAATTGATAATAAAAAAATCAATATTTTAAAAACAAAATAATTTAGTCAACCATTACGCGATCGCGTAATGGTTGACTAATATTTTATATTCAATACTTATACAAGCAATTTTTGCAATTCTTTGGTTTTTTGATTCAATAAATTTTTTGAAGCCGCTTCGACACTTAATCTGATTAGCGGTTCGGTGTTGGAAGGCCGGAGATTAAACCACCATTCTTCAAATTCCATCGTTAGGCCGTCAAGATGCGAAATTTTTATTACCTGTTTTTTAAATTTTTGTTCTATTTTTCTCATCATTCTGCGTAGTTCTGTGTCATGTTCTGCGTAGTTCCGCGCTGAATTAAATTTTAAATTTAATTCAGATGAGCGATAGTATTGCGGCAGTAAATCGATAAAATCAGACAACTTATGCGGTAATTTTGAAACCGCGTTAATCGCTTCAATGGCCGCTAAAATTCCGGAATCGGCGTAAAAGAATTTTTTAAAGTAGTAGTGGCCGGAATATTCAGCTGCGAAATCGGCCTTGATTTTTCGCATTAATTTTTTAATAAAATAATGACCCACCCGAGATACGACGACTTTTAACTTTTGACTTTTAACTTTTGACTTTTTTACTTGCCATCCTGTTCGGATATCGATGATCACCTTTTTGGGTTTTAGATGCCAAATTAAAAGCCGGGCGATTATATCTGGATTAACAAAGCGGCCAAAGTTATCAATGAAAAATACCCGATCAGCGTCGGCGTCAAAAATTGCGCCGAAATCTGCTTTGTGTTTTATAACGGCTTTTTGAATCTGTTTTAGAGCGTCGGGCATTAAAGGATTCGGTCCATGGGCTGGAAAATTACCATCAGGTTTTTGGTTAATTAAAATCGCTTTCAGTTTTTCAGTTTTTAAGTTTTTAAGTATAATTCCCGCTGTTCCGTTGGAGCAGTCAAAAACAACCTTTAATTTGCATTGAGGTTTAAGAAACTTTTTTAGAAAATTAGCGTAAATTTTTATATAGTCCATTTTAAAATCTCCTTTCCACTCATCGGCATCGCTTTTTTACCGACAATTTTTAGTCCGTTATATTCTTTTGGATTATGGCTGGCTGTTATTATTATTCCGAGATCGGCGTTAAAATGGTTTACTAGAAAATAAAGCATAGGTGTCGTCGCCAAACCGACAGGAATAGTTATCAGTTGTAAGTTGTCAGTTGTAAGTTGTTTTATCGCCGCACGATAAAGTTTTGGCGAACTTAAGCGAGCATCGCGGCCGACGATTGCTTTGACCGTTGACCTTTGACTATTAACCTTTGACAAATAATATTTTTTTAGAGCCCCAACAATTTCAGCCACCACTTTTTCATTTATCTCCTCCGGATATTTGCCGCGGATGTCATAGGAGTTAAAAATTTTCAGGTTCATTGTTCTTGAATTTTAACCGATTTTAGTGTTTAATCAAAATAAATGGCAAAGAAAAATCGTGAAAAGAAACTCAAGAAAGAGTTATTAGAAGACAAGTCCAATGATTTTCGGCTTAACCCGGAAACCAAAAAAAGCATTTGGGCGGTGGTTTTTTTCGGCATTGCCGCGGTTTTGGTCTTGGCCAGCTTTAATAATGCCGGACCGTTCGGTAATTTATTATTCCGGATTTTTGAAGGGCTTTTTGGCTGGGGATATTATCTTTTGCCTTTGATTTTTTTGATTATGGCAGGCGTGTTCTTGGTTTCAGAGCGCCAGAGGATTCATAAAACCGCTTTTCTCGGGGCTGTTTTTTTTGTGTTGGCCGGCCTAGGCTTGATAGATATTGTTTTCCCGGACAGCGCTGGATTAATCGGCGACTTCGTTGGATTTTTGGAAATTCCTTTCGGTTATATCGCTTCGCTTGTCATCGTTTCAGTAGTGGCAGTTGTTTCTTTTCTTATCACTCTCGATCTTCCAATTAAAATAAAAAAATGGGAAAAATCCGTGGAAGCGCCCGAACCGTTAAAAGTCAGCGAGCCGATGATTGCGCCCGTCGCGGTTCAGGAAAAAATTAACGAGAAAATTATTGAGCCTCCGCGTTCTGAAAAAACCGCTTTGCCGAAAACTTTTAAGAATTATACGCCTCCGCCTTTGGATTTATTAAAATCTTCCATTGAAAAACCGACATCCGGCGATATTCGGGCCAATGCCAATATTATCAAAAGAACCTTGGAAAGTTTCGGCATTCCGGTGGAAATGGGAGAAATTAACATCGGGCCCAAAGTGACGCGTTATACTTTGAAGCCGGCCGAAGGCGTCAAGATTTCGCGAATTATGACGTTAAATCAGGATTTGGCTTTGGCTTTGGCAGCTCATCCGATCAGAATCGAAGCGCCGATCCCTGGCAAGTCTTTGGTTGGGATAGAGGTCCCCAATAAAGCCAGCGCCTTGGTAAGACTCGGCAGTTTAATGGCTTATCCGGAATTTTCCGGCTCCGGTCCGATCGGTTTTGTTCTTGGGAGGGATGTCAACGGCGAGCCGATTTTCGCCAACATTGATAAAATGCCGCACCTTTTAATTGCCGGCACGACGGGCAGCGGTAAATCAATCGCCATCCACTCGCTTTTAATTTCTTTGCTTTATAAAAATTCGCCCCAGACTCTTCGCTTGCTTTTGATCGATCCCAAAAGGGTGGAGCTTTCAATTTATAATAACCTGCCCCATCTTGTTTCGCCGGTGATTATTAATCCCAAAAAAGCCATGGCGGTTTTTCGTTGGACGATTCAGGAAATGGACAGGAGATATGAATTGCTTTTAAAAGCCGGCTCCCGCGATATTCAAAGTTATAACAAGAAAAAACCCGAAGATTCTTTGCCTTATATTTTAATTGTGGTTGATGAATTGGCTGATTTAATGTTCTCTTATGGCAGAGAAATTGAAGGCTCTATTATTCGATTGGCTCAAATGTCGCGGGCAACCGGAATTCATTTGGTTCTTTCCACTCAACGGCCTTCGGTAGAAGTTGTTACCGGCCTAATTAAGGCGAATATTACCACAAGAATCGCTTTGCAATTGCCAAGCCAAGTTGATTCCCGGACTATTTTAGATATTGCTGGAGCCGAAAAATTATTGGGAGGCGGAGACATGCTTTATGTTTCGTCGGAATCTTCCAAGCCGAAAAGAATTCAAGGCGCCTATATAACCGAGGAAGAGGTTAAAAAAGTTACGGATTTTATCAGGGAAAATAATGATAGTTTTTGGGAGAAAGAGGGAATACTGATTCTAGAAAACGGAGATTTTTCAAACGGCGCGATTTCCGAAGAAGCGCTTGAAAAATATTCCGGCGATGAAGAGGACGAACTTTTTGACGAAGCGATTAGAGTGGTTAGCGAGGCTAAAAAAGCCTCGGCCTCGCTTCTTCAGCGTCGTTTAAAAGTCGGCTATGCTCGGGCTGCCCGCCTTCTTGATATAATGGAAGATAAGGGGATTATCGGGCCCGGCGAAGGCGCCAAGCCGAGAGAGGTGTATATTGAAAATGACCAACAATCAGTTTAAAACTTTGGGCGAGATTATTATTGAGGCATTAAAGATTCGTAATTTAAACACGGGGAAACTGTCGGAATTAACAGACATTCCGTTGAATTATTTAATCGCTTTAAGTGACGACGACTTGATAGAACTTCCTTCGGCTCCTTACATTCGCGGTTATTTGGTTAAAATCGCCGATGTTTTAAAAATAGATACCAACTTGCTTTTAAGGGCTTACAAGCAAGAAATTTCATTGCAGTCGCTGAAAACCTCGGGTTCTTCGGATAAGCTGCCGTCTAATCGTTATGCTTTAAATATTTTGACAAAAAAAATCGTTATCGTGTCGGGAATTATTCTCGTTTTAATTATTTTTTGTTTAATCTGGCAAGCCTCAGGTTTTTTGGGAGTTCCTAAAATCGAAATTACGAATCCTCCGGTTGACGGCGCCATAATCAATAATCAGACAATCAGGCTTTCGGGGGAAGTTAGCGCCGGAGATAAATTGGTTATAAACGGCGAAGAGGTTTTACCCGAAGAAAACGGCCGGTTTGAAAAAGACTTTTCGCTTCAGATAGGAATCAACACTTTTGAGCTTAAAGTTAAAAGATTCTTGGGGAAGGAAATAAAGATAATCAGGCAAGTAATTTATCAACCGCAAATTAGTAATTAGTAATTAAATGAACACTTCTTTTTTTAATTTTATAAATGGTCTTTCTGGCAAATGGTGGCCATTGGATTGGCTGGGTATTTTCTTGGCGAATTATTCTGGGTATTTTTTGGCGGTAACCGCCATTATTCTTTTGATTAAAATAAAAGACCAAAGACAACGGATTTATTTTTTTTCTTTGGCGATTCTTTCGGTGATTTTGGCTCGCGGCATTATTACTGAAATAATAAGATTTTTCTATTATCAACCGCGGCCGTTTTTGGTTTTGGAAATTCAGCCGTTAATCGCCCATACTTCAACCGGTTCGTTTCCTTCGGGGCACGCAGCTGCTTTTTTCGCTTTGGCTTTGGCGGTTTTTTATTTTAACAGGAAATGGGGTTGGTGGATTCTTACTTTATCTTTATTTATGGGTTTGGCGAGAATTTTTGTCGGCGTCCACTGGCCTTTAGATATTTTGGTGGGCGCCGGAATCGGCCTGATAAGCGCCTTTCTAATTAAAAAACTCCTTCCCAAATAAATTGAGCCCGCTTACTTTCTTTTTGATTTCAGCGGGCTTTTTCTTTTGGCAATTATCCGAGTTCATATTTCGTTTTCCTCTATTCTGTTTTTTCACCTTCGATAAACATCGGCTTTCCGGATGCAGTCTTGAAAACTTCTATTCTTAGAATTTCTTCAAAATTTACCTCCTTCTTAGAAATTTTCTGGTTAACCCTCTTATTAATCAGTTTTTCCTCAGTCAGATTAAATATGATTTTATATCCATTCACGCGCAAATCGTCAACTAAACCGATTATGTGTTTGTTTTTGACAAGGAAAAATCTTGCGTAAAAGGGTTCCCCGCCAGCAACCACGTTTATCTGTCCAATAACGCTAACAACTTTTTCTCGAATGTCTGCCAATCTTGCCGTTAAACCCGTAAAGTCCATTATTCTCACCCCCTTTCTTTTTTTAAATTTACTAAAAAGAATAATAATGGAGTTTAAAAGATTTGTCAAACAACTACCAATTTATAATTTATCTCTTTCACCCCCTTTATTTTTTTAAGCTTTAAAATCAGTTTTTCAATTTTTTCTTTGTCGTTTAAAGCGCAGCGGATTTTTATGATAGGAAAGTGGCTTGTTTGAGGAATATTGACTCTTACCATATTAACGTGAGATCGGGAAATAATCGCGGAAATGTCTTTTAAGAGTCCGACTCGGTCAGCGGCCGTAATTAGAAACTCCGTTTGAAGCTTTTGCTTTCTTTCCGGCAATTTTCGCAAGCCGGCTTTGATTTTTCTTCGAGCTTGGTCGGTTTTGATGAATTTTAGCCAAGACTCCGACGGTTTTTTGCTTTTTTGGATGAGAATTTCAACCAAGTCGCCCGATTGAAGTTCGTGGTCCAAAGATGTTATTCTGCCGTTAACTTTGGCGCCGATACATTGATCGCCGATTTCTGAATGAATTTGGTAGGCGAAATCAATTGGCGTGGCGCCGGCCGGCAGGTCAACAACTTCCCCTTTCGGCGTAATAACAAATATCCGATTTTTTAAAAAATCAATTTTAAGCGAATTTAAAAATTCTTCCGAACCGGACACTTCTTTTTGCCAATTTTTCAATTGCTTGATCCATGCCAATTCTTTTTTTTCGGCAAAAATCGTTTTACCCTCTTGGTAATTTTTAGTGTCTTTCGCTTGAGAGTAAGCCCAGTAAGCGGCAATGCCGTTTTCCGCTTCTTCGTGCATCTCCAAGGTGCGGATTTGAAATTCGGTGGGCTTATTATCAAGACAAAAAACCGTAGTATGGAGACTGCGATAACCATTGGGTTTGGGCAAGGCGATATAATCTTTGATTCGGCCGGGCAAGGGCGGCCAGAGTTGATGAATGATCCCCAAGGTCGCGTAACACTCCTCAATGTTTTTGACGATAATTCTCAAAGCAACCAAGTCATAAACTTGTTCCAAGTTCATATCGGAACGGAAAAGTTTTTTATACAGACTGGAATAGTGTTTGGAGCGGGCGTCAATGCTTATCAGCTCAATGTTATTTTCTTTAAAAACTTTTTCAGCGACAATTTTGACCCTCTCTAAGTATTTCTCTCTCTCTTCGTATTTTTCTTTAACGTTTTCAATAAGCCATTTATATTCATCGGGACGAAGATAAGGGAAAGCCAAATCTTCCAATTCGCCGGCCAAATTGGCCATTCCCAAGCGATAAGCCAAAGGCGCGTAAATTTCCGAGGTTTCCAGAGCGATCCTTTTTTGTTTTTGAGGAGGCAGGAATTTCAAGGTTTTCATATTGTGAAGGCGGTCGGCTAATTTAATAAGAATGACTCTGATGTCGCGGCTGATGGCTAAAAACATTTTTCTGAGATTTTCCGCTTGTTTTTCTTCGGACGTTCGGTATTTTAAGCGACCAAGCTTGGTTACGCCTTCAACCAAGAAAGCGATTTCTTCCCCGAATTCTTTTTTAATTTCTTCAAGATTTATTCCGGCGTCTTCTACGGTATCGTGAAGCAGGGCGGCGGCAACGGTCTCGGCGTCAAGCCGCCACTCGGCGACTTTTAAAGCAGTTTCAAAGCAATGAACAAAATAAGGTTCGTTGGATTTTCTTTTTTGATTTTGATGGGCTTTTTGGGCGAAATCAAAAGCGCGATTAATTAAAATCGTTTCGTTTTTGGGGATATCTCTATTTTTCTGAATTTCTTTCAGCAAGTCCTTAACATCCATAATGTTTTAGTTTAACCCCTTTTTAGGTCTTTGTAAAAATTAAAAAAAGACGGGGCAATGAAGCAAAAACAAAACGGGACTGCGGAACTAATTATGAGACGTTAAGTTTGTCTGGTCGATTATTTGGGCATTTAACATTACTACAACGTTCGGGGATAGTTTTAGTTCCTTGCATCATCAGAGAACCGCAAAGTTTGCAAATATTGCCGGTGGGCCGGGATTTCATTATAAAGTCGCATTTCGGATAATTTAAGCAAGAATAAAAAAAACCGTATCTGCCGCGGCGCTCTATAATTTCACCGCCGTCTTTTAGGCATTTAACGCCGGTTTTTCGGCGATTCTCTTCTTCGGGGCTGGTTTTTATAAAACGGCATTTGGGATAATTATTGCAAGAAATGAATTTTCCAAAACGGCCTTCGCGCTCTATGAGTTTGCCTGTTTGACATTGAGGACAGGCTTCACCGGTTTCTTTCGGTCCTTCCATGATAGAACCGTCTATTTTTTTTGCGCCCACGCATTCCGGAAATTTTTTGCAGCTTAAAAATTTCCCATTTCTGGATAATTTAATAACCATTGGCCCGTCGCAAACAGGACATTTGTGTTCTTCGCCGGCTTCGCCGAGGTTTGTTATTTTTTCCGCTGTTTTTTCTTTTAGTTTAATTTCTTTGGAAAAAGGAGTATAGAAATTTTTTAGCATTATTTCGTATTTTCTTTTTCCCTCGGCTATCTCGTCCAGTTCATTTTCCATCTCGGCGGTGAATGAGTCGCTGATATATTTGGCGAAATTTTGTTCAAGAAAACCGCTTACCACTTCGCCGGTATCGGTGGGGCGCAATGTTCTGCCTTCTTTTATCGTGTAGCCGCGGTCAATGATTGTTTTTATTATTGAGGCATAAGTGCTTGGCCTGCCGATCTCGCGTTTTTCAAGTTCTTTAATCAAACCGGCTTCAGTGTATCTTGAAGCGGGTTCGGTTTGTTTGCCTTCATTTATGATATTTATTAATTTTAGCGGTTCATTTTTGGATAATTTTGGCAATTCCACGTCTTCGCCACGCGCCGCGGTATCAGCCGCGAGCCAACCGGGAAAAATCATAATACTGCCGATTATTGAAAAATTTGGGATTAATCCTGGTTTTATAATATTCGCAGAAACTTTTGTTTTAAGAATTTGAGCTCTGGACATTTGCGAAGCGATAGTCCTTTCCCAAATAAGTTTATAAAGTCTTTCTTGTTCATCTGTTGCGCCCGCTGTTTTTTTGCCGGCGCTCGTCGGTCTAATTGCTTCATGCGCTTCTTGAGCGCTTTTGCTTTTTGTAATATATATCCGGCGCTCCAAATATTCTTTGCCAAAAGTTTTTTCTATTTCTTTATAAATTTGCGACAGGGCTTCTTTGCCGATATTCACGCTGTCGGTTCTCATATAAGTGATAAGGCCTTGTTCATAGAGTTTTTGGGCAATGGACATTGCGCGGGAAGGGGAATATCCAAGGCGCGAGCTTGCGGCTTGTTGAAGCGTTGATGTAATGAACGGCGGTTTGGGATATCTTTTTGTTTCGTTTTGCGCGATGTTTGTTATTTGCCACTGATTTTCATTCGCTATTTTAATAATTCCATCAACTTCATTTTCATTTTTTGGCTGGGTGTCGCAGACAAGCGTTATTTCATTTTTATTCTTGGTTTCGAAAACGCCGGTAATCACCCAATAATTTTCCGGCGCAAAAGCTCTTATTTCCCTTTCGCGCTCCATTATTATTCGCAGGGCCGGGGATTGGACGCGGCCGGCTGAAAGTCCATAACGCACTTTTTTCCATATTAGGCCGCTTAAGTTATAGCCGACCAGGCGATCTAAAACGCGACGCGCTTCCTGGGCCCTTACTAAATTCACATCAATATCGCGTGGATGTTTTATTGCTTCTTCAATAGCCGATTGGGTGATTTCATTAAAAACAATGCGCTTAATTTTTGGCAATTCTGAATTCTGAATTCTTAATTTTGAATTCGCAAGCCCTATGGCTTGCGTTATGTGCCAGGCGATTGCTTCTCCTTCGCGGTCGGGGTCGGTCGCAAGAATTATCTCTTCAGCTTTTTTGGAAAGTTCTTTAATTTCTTCGACAACTTTTTCTTTTCCTTTGATAATTTCATAATATGGAACAAAGCCGGCCGGGATATCTATCGCTTTTTTGTTGCTTTTCGGCAAATCGCGAATATGGCCGACGCTTGCGCGGACGACATAATCGCCGGAAAGATATTTTGATATTGTTTTTATTTTTACAGGACTTTCTACAATTACTAAATTCATTTATTTAGGTGTTAGGTGTTAGGTGTTGGGTGTTAGAATTTTTCATCTAAAACCTAAAAACTAAAACCTAAAAACTATAACCATGTTCCGTTTCCTTAATAAAACTATTGATTATTAAAATAGCGATTGCTTGATTTGCTATTTGCGGTTCCAGTTTAGTGAGTTCAATAATTTTGTCAATATTAAGAGATTTCCCGGCCTCCTGAATTGTTTTAAAAACCAGCAATTGGTTTTCATCTTTAATGTTTTGGATTTCGGAATTTATAATTTGTTTAGTATTTCGGATTTTGGATTTCGGATTTTCTAATCCGAGGTCTTCCAAAATATCTTCAATCGACGCGACCAATCTCGCGCCGTCTCTGATTAATTTATGGGAGCCGCGATAGTTTGGATGATTAATCGGACCTGGAAAAATAAAAACTTCCCGACCTTGTTCGGCGGCCAAGCGAGCGGTTACCAAAGCGCCGGAATCAATCGGAGCTTCAATGACGATTGTGGCGACGCTCAAACCGCTGACGATTCGGTTGCGTTCTAAAAATTGATGAGGCAAAATGGGCGTGCCTGTGGGATATTCCGAAACAATCGCTCCGCCCGATTCAATAATTTTTTTCGCCAAATTTTCATTTTGGCGGGGATAAATCGTATTAAGGCCGCAAGCCAGAACAGCGATGGTTTCTCCGTTGCCGGCCAAGGCGCCTTCATGCGCCGCGGTGTCAATTCCCATAGCCAAGCCGCTGACAACGACGATTTTAAGTTCGGCCAATCGTTGGGCGATTTTTTTAGCAATCAATCGTCCTTCAAGAGTGGCTTTGCGGGTACCGACAATCGCGATTTTCAATCCGCCGACCGGCGGATCGGCCGGAAATTTTCCCAGAACAAAGATTTTTGATGGCGGATTTGGGATTTCTTTTAATAAAGAAGGGTATTGCCTGCTCTCCTTTAAGATGGTTGTTATCTTTAATGTATTGAGTTGCATTGGATTTTATTATATAATGATCGCTAAACAGACGCAAAACAATACGCCAAACAGACGCTAAATATTCCACGTCGGTTTTGCGCAGTCCGTCGTAGCAGACTAAGTTCTGCGTCAGTTCTGCGAACCATGAATTTCAAAAAGCGTTTATTGATAAATATCGGCGTTCCTTTGGGGATTTGTTTGTTTTTAATAATAGCTTTGTTTTTTTTGGGTTCGGACATTACAAATCAAACCAATAAAATTGAACAATTGCAAGGGAATCTGCGTTATTATATTGAAATGACGGAATCTTTGGCTCTGTTGCGTCAGGACTCCGAAAAAGCGAAACATTATCTTCCGGAACTTGAAAGTATTTTGCCGACGCGCGATCAGCTGGTGGCTTTCCCGAGCGATTTGGGCATTATCGCTAGGCAGAGTAAGGTTGAAATAAATTCGAGTCTTGGACAGGAAAGTCCCGGAGACGAAAAAAATTTGGGGAAAATAGAATTTACAGTTGCCGGTCAGGGCGAATTCGATAATTTATTGAATTTTCTAACGCTTCTTAAAAACAGTCGGTATTCTATTAAAATCAAAACATTGGATTTTAGCCGGCAAGGGGGCAATTTTAAGGCTTTATTGACCGGCCAAGTGTTTTCGTTTTAAATTAACTGGGTATGAGCAAACACAAGGATTTAATATTCATTATAATTGGCGCATTATTATTATTAATAACAATAAGCATTGTTGTTTATTCGATAAATTTTCTTGTGAAAAACGCCGGAGCCGCTCTTGATCATAACTCAACAAAATCTCGGGAGATTGTCAGATTTAATTTGGAAGGATTGAGTAAATTGGGAATAATAAAATAATAATCGCGCGAGCATAGTTCAGTGGCAGAACGCTGTCCTGATAAGACAGAAGTCGAAGGTTCGATTCCTTCTGCTCGCACCAATGTCCATTTTTATTTATCTTTTTAATCGCCTTTCTTATCGATTTTTAGGCTTTTTCCGGCATTGGTATTTGGACGGTTCCCGCGCTTACGGCCGTTTTATTTTTTCTTTCTTGGAAAAACAAGAGAAGAAACTCGCTTTTAAAATCACTTTAAAACATTTTTTTGAACCGCTTTATCAAGACCGAAGTTTTATCGGTTATGTTTTGGGTTTTCTTTTTCGGTCAGGAAGATTGATTTTCGGCGGCGTTGTTTTTTTGATTTTATCAATAACGGCGTTGTTTTTTTATTTTGCTTGGCTGGCAATTCCGGTTTTCATAATTTTTAAAATCGTCAGCAATATTTAGATGGCTAATTTTAATATCGAAAATTTGTATTTTTCCGAGCCGCGGCTTCAGATGAATATGGCGGAGCGATTTATTATCAGACTAATCGCTTATTGCGGTTATATGACGCTCACGGCCGCTGTTATTACTTTTTTGTTTTCAGACGTTGATTGGCTTTTTTGGCTGGGAGTTTTGGGTTTATTGTTTTTAGCCGATCGATTAATTCATCTAGGTCAAGCCGAGCGTTCGTTGGTCTCGACTAACTCCCGCGCCAATAATATCGCTCAATATCTGACGCCAGCGAGCCTTTCGATTTTGGAAAGAGCGGCTGACAAAGCCTCGGCGACAAACAACAACCCGTTTGTTTATTTGGCGAAGTTTTTGATTGGAAATCGCGATGTTCGAGAAATGATTACCCGGCTGGATGTTGAGCCGAAAGAATTTGAGCAAAAAATAAATGATTTTTTAAAATCGGATGTTGAAATTTTACCCCCACACCAAAAAGTTTGGTGCGAAGATTTATTAAAAAAAGCCTTTGAAGTCAGTTTTTTAAATCAGGAGAAATTCATAGAGCCGCGCGGCCTTTTCGTCGCTTTGAGTTTTTTAAACGACAAAGCGATTGTCAGGATTTTTAATTTATTTTCGATTTTGTCTCAAGATTTGGAAAATGCTCTGATTTTCGGCCGTTTTCACAAAAAATTCGGATGGCTGCGGCGTTTGCCGAACACTTTGGGCGGGTTTGCCAACCATTCCAATAAAATTCAGCATCGGATTATGAATCGGGCTTGGACTGCCAGACCAACGCCGAATCTTGATAAATACGCGGTTGATTTTACGGATTTGGCCAGAGAGCGGAAAGTCGGTTTTCTCATCGGCCACCAGCAGGAATACGACCGAATGGTTGATATTCTGTCGCGGGCGGTCAAACCGAACGCTATGCTGGTCGGCGAACCGGGCAGCGGCAAGGAAACGCTAATGGCTCATTTGGCTTATGAGATTGTCAAAGACAAAACGCCGGTCGCGCTTTTTGACAAGAGACTGGTGGCTTTATCAATCGGCAATTTAATTTCAGGCGCTTCTTCGGAAGATGTCGCGGCTCGCATCAATAAGGTTGTTGAGGAAATTATTTCAGCCGGAAACATTATTTTATATATTCCCGATATTCATAATTTAACCAAAACTTCCGGCCCTCAATATCTAAGCGCGGCCGATATTATCGCTCCGATTATCAATAATGACGCTTTTCCGGTGATCGGCGCGACCTACCCCAGAGAATTCAAAAATTTAATCGAACCCCAAAGCGATTTTGCCGGAGCTTTTGAAATTATCAGAATTAATGAAATCAGCGAGGCAGAAGCGATAAAGTTGTTGACTTACGACAGTATTATTTTGGAAAGCCAATATAAAATTACCGTCAGTTTCGGAGCGATAAAACAAGCGGTAAGTTTGGCGCATAAATATTTTCGGCAAAAACTGCTTCCTTCCAGCGCCGAGGATTTATTGAAAGAGGCTTTGGCTGACGCCACTCAAAAAGGCGATAAAGTTTTGCAAGCCGATGATATTATTGCTATTGCCGAAAGAAAAACAAATATCCCGATTCATCGGACTACCAAAGAAGAAGCGGAAAAATTATTGAATCTTGAAAATATTATCCATCAAAAATTGGTTAATCAAGAAGAGGCGGTTAAAGCAGTCAGCCGTTCTTTGCGGGAATATCGCAGCGGATTGTCGCGTAAGGGCGGACCCATCGCGGTTTTTCTTTTTGTCGGACCGACCGGCGTAGGCAAAACCGAACTTTCCAAAATTTTAACGAAAATTCAGTTCGGTTCGGAAAATTTAATGCTCCGTTTTGATATGTCGGAATATCAAGACAAACAAAGTATTTTTCGTTTTATCGGTTCGCCGGACGGTAAAATGGCCGGCAATCTTACCGAAGCGGTTATCCAAAAACCGTATTGTCTGATTTTATTGGACGAATTTGAAAAAGCCCATCCGGATATTTTGAATTTGTTTTTACAGGTTTTTGATGATGGCAGATTGACTGATAATTTCGGCCGGACAGTTGATTTTACCAATACCATTATTATCGCCACTTCCAACGCTCATTCGGATTTTATTAAAACTCATATTGAAGCCCATACGCCATTTGAAACCATCGCCGAAGAATTGAAGAAAAAACTCACTGATTATTTCAAACCGGAATTGCTTAACCGCTTTTCCGGCATTATCGCCTTCAAAACTCTTTCAAGAGAGAATATTGAAACCATTGCCGGACTTCATCTTCATGATTTGGCGCGATCTTTGGAAGAAACTATCGGCATTAGTTTGGATTTTGACGAAGCAGTGATTAAAAGAATCGCCGAACTCGGCTATGATCCGGTTTTCGGCGCCCGACCCCTGCGCGGCGTGATTTCCGAAAAACTCCGCAGCGTTTTGGCAGAAAAAATTTTAAGAGAAGAAATCGTTAGGGGTAGCAGCGTGAAAATCGTTTTAGAGAATGGAGATCTCAAGTTTTTATGATTTTTTCAATTAATAAAGTCATAAAATTTTTAATTCTTTCTGATGTGGCTTTATTAGCCGGCCTCGGTTTTGTCACTCCGATTTTCGCTATTTTCATTGCTGATAATATTCAAGGGGGTGATATGAGGGTTGCTGGTTTCGCCGCCTCAGTTTACTGGATCACTCTTTCATTGGTTTTAATTCCTTTTGGAAGATATTTAGATAGAAGGCTCGGAGAAAAAGACGATCTTTTCTTCATCGTTATTGGAAATACCTTAGCTGCTTTTGCTGTTTTCGGATACATTTTTTCTTATCTCCCCTGGCATATTTATTTTTTACAGGGAGTTTATGCAATTGGTATGGGTATGAATATTCCTGGTTATACTGCCATTTTTACTAGGCACATTGACAAAGGAAGGGAAGCATTTAGTTGGAGTGCCCGGGCTGCCTTTATTGGAATAGGGGCAGGAATAGCTGGGAGTTTAGGGGGATTAATTGCTTACCGTTTTGGTTTTGATGTCCTATTTATTGGGATAGGAATTTTACTCCTTTTAAGCGCTTCCTTGCCCCTTTTAATTCAAAAAGAGTTAATACCAAGGGATAAAAAAATGCCTAGGGTTCCAGAAATTAAAACAATTCAACCCCGTTAGAAATAAAATTTCTTAGTTAGTTAATAATTTTTCATTCTATCTATTTTACTCTATTGTTTTATTTAGCACTTCATACGCGATCGCGCATAGATTACTAAATTACACAAATTACTATCCTCTTATGATCTTTAAATTATGAAACGTATGCTTTGCCATTATGATTTACTTTGTTATTGCGGGCAGATTGTTATTGCGAGCCGATCGTCATTGCGAGCATAGCGAAGCAATCTCTATTTATAATTTAAAGTTTGGAGAGTTGAGAAAAGCATAAAATCGTATATAATAAAACTAATGAAAAAGATCCCTTTATTTATTATTCTTTTGTTTTTAGTGGTCGTTTTTGCGTTGCCGGCTTCCGCTTCGGCCGCCGCGAACGCGGGCGTAAAACCCGGCAGTTTCTTTTACTTTTTTGATACGGCTTTTGAAAAAGTAAATCTGTTTTTCACGTTTAATCCCGAAAAGAAAGCGCGAAAAGCGTTAGAATATGCAGATGAACGATTAGCCGAAGTAGGAGCAGTCGCCAAAGAAGAGAACACTAATGCCATTAAAACTGCTGTTGCCGGTTATGAAAGCAATATCGCTTTGGCGGCAAAAGAATCTAAACAAATCAAAAACAAAGAAAAGGCAGAGGGGTTGCTTACTTCAATTACTGATAACGCTTCAAAACACCAAGAAATTTTATCAGATGTTTTAAACAAGGTTCCTGATGAAGCAAAAGAGGCGATTACAAAAGCAATTTTAGCAAGTAGAAAAGGCCAAGAAGAAGCCACAAAACAAATCGTTCAATTAAAAGGCGAAGTCGAACAATTAAAAAGAGAGGTGGCGGAATTGAAAACAAAAGACGAAGCCCAAACAAAAGCAGATGAGGAGTTAAGTAGGAAGAAATCAGAAAGCGCGTCCATGCCCGTTAAATCGCCCACGCCCCCGACTTCTGAAACTATTCAAAACAAACCAGCAACACCAAACCAATCCCAAACTTTGCCAAAAGCGAATGAACCGCAGAGTACACCTTCAGCCAATCAACAACCAACAGACACTATTGCTTCTCCATCTCAAACACAAAATCAGATACAAGCGCCACAACTACCAAGTTATAAGTTAAGTATTTTATCGTTTGAGCCAACTTATGCTGATATTGACTATGAAACGCCGCCGAATAGGGCGTTAAATCATTATAAAATTGATATCCAATTTAGCGATGAAAACAATGTTGTTAATTCTATAGATGGAAATTTTAAGATATTTTTAGAGAATGAATTTTTTCACCATTTATCATCAAATTTACTTGTGTATGATAATTTTAAGGAAGCAGAAATTAAATTATCTAACCCCTTCATTTTTAAATATACGCTCACTCGTTTTCCTAAAAATCAAAATGAATTAGATAATTATTTCTTGACCGCAACTTATAAAGACCAAAGATACCGCATTCCAATCGGGAATTATTTTAATTTCGAACGCATTCCGGAATGCGATCAAGTTGTTTCCGACTTTTATAATGACTCTGATGTAAAAAGAATTTTATCTTATTATCAAGATAAACCCACCGAACCTATAAAAAAATATCTAAACCTTGCCAAAGAAAAACAGTGTTATAAATCATTAAGATATCAAGAAATGAGATCTTGTTTTGCTAATTTTCCGAATTACGGCTTTTCTTCAAGTATGTGTACAACCCTAAAAGAAAATTCAATGTAATTTATGGATATTAAGGACCTAGAGTCAAATAATTATCACGCGATTAAAAATTTTTGCGAAGAAGGTTTTGATCTAAACCAATACCCCAAAAAATACAAGAAAGATTTTAGGGTATCAAAAGCTAGTTTTGCAGAGTACACAGAAAAAGGAACTGATTTATATTTTGCTGGCAGGATATTATGCCGTATGGGTGTTCAATTTTTCCTATTTCTTTTTCAACAAGCAATCGAACTTTATTTAAAAGCATTTCTTATTTTTAAGAAAGGCTCAATAGATTTTAAAAAATTTGGCCATCACGATCTTCGTAGATTACTCGATGAATGTATAAAAATTTCAACCGACGCAGAAAAAGAAGTTTTAAATTCTAATCATATAAAATTCGTTGTTTATAAATTTGACCCCTTCAACGAATTTTCTCGATATCCAGAATCTAGGCACAGACCCGGAGAAGTTATGCTTTTTATGCCAGAGGAAAGAGCATTTTTAGACATTTTTATATTTGAGACGCGGAAGTTATTGAATTTACCGCAAATTAAAGACACAAAAGATTTTGGACTAGGTTTCAGCAATAGCTTTATTATTGATAATCCAATTCCACTTAAGTTTTTTAAAGAGAAGAACATAAATTTTACATAGAATTTCCGCAACCTCTCATCGTTTTGATGAGCGGGCAAAAATTAAGGAAGCGGGGCAGTGCAGGACGTTAGATTTTATTTTCAATACAATTTTCCAACACTATCACGCGTGATAGTTCTGAATTTTAATTTCATCGCTCTGTCCAGTTAACTGGACAGAGCGATCAGAACAAGATTATTGAGGTTGAACCTCGATAATCGTATTTGACTCTTTATTTTTGGTTGCGGTAGGATGGTAAATAATATGGCTACGATTACTATCCCCAAAAACTTAATAAAAAATGACGACTTGGTTATTTTACCTCGCAAGGAGTATGAGCAACTTTTTCGTTTTTGGGCAAGCGCCGAATCCATATCCACACATACTAAAAAGGCCGTTGAAAAGGGATTGAGGGAAATTTCTGAAGAAAAGTTTTTAACTTCTCGGTAAGTAAAAAATGCTTTGGGATTATAGATTAGCTAAACAAGCTTTTAAGAATCTTAAAAAATTCCCCGACAAGGAGAGAAAAAGAATTTTCGTTGTTTTAGACATACCACTTATTGAACGAAAACAGAGCGATTAATTGTCCCGTAATTTTTATTTTTCTTTGCCGCTCTAACGCGATAAGGCGTTTTATTTTATAATAAAAGCAGATAAAGAAATTTCTAAAATTATGACCAATCAAGAACTCGCCAAGATATTTTACGAAATCGCCAATTATTTGGATATGGAAGAAGCTGCGGCTTCGGTTCCTTTTAAGTCCATCGCTCTTAAAAAAGCGGCGGTTAATTTGGAATCTTTGAACGAGGATGCGGGAAATATTTATAAAAAAGGCGGGTTAAAAGCGCTGATGGAAATACCCGGCGTCGGCAAGGGCATCGCTTTTAAAATTGAGGAATATTTGAAAACCGGAAAAATCAAAGAACTCACGGCGCTCAAAAAGAAAACACCGGTTGATTTGGGAGAATTAATCGGGGTTGAGGGGTTGGGTACGAAAAAGATCAGTATTTTATATAAAGTATTGGGCATTAAAAATTTAAAGGATTTGGAAAAAGCGGCTCAAGCGCGTAAAATCGCGCCTTTGTTCGGATTCGGCGAAAAAACCGAAAAAAATATTCTGGAGGGAATCGCTTTCTTGAAAAGAAGCAGGGGGAGATTTTTATTGGGCGAGATTTTGCCCAAAGTCAAAGAAATTGAAGCGGCCTTAAAAAACTTGAAAGAAACAGAAAGGGTTGAGGCCTGCGGTTCGGTTCGAAGGAAAAAAGAAACAATCGGCGATGTTGATTTTTTAGTGGCTTCCAATAAGCCGGGGAAGATAATGGATTTTTTTGTTTCTTTGCCCGGGGTTGTAAAAATTTGGGGCAAAGGCGCGACAAAAGCTTCGGTCAGATTGAAAGACGGTTTTGATATGGATATAAGAGTGGTGCCGAGAAAAAGCTATGGCGCGGCGCTTCAATATTTCACCGGTTCAAAAGAACATAATATTGTTTTGCGGAAAATTGCCATTAATAAGGGATACAAACTTTCAGAATATGGGCTTTTCAAGGGTTCAAAAATGATTGCCGGCGAGTCTGAAAAAGAAATTTACGAAAAACTGGGGCTCGAATGGATACCGCCGGAGATGCGTGAAAATACCGGCGAAATAGAGCTCGCCTTAAGGAAAAAATTGCCGAAACTCGTTGAACTCCAAGACATTAAAGGAGATCTTCATTATCATTCCAATTGGGATGGCGGAACAGAATCAATCAAAGAGATGGTTGAAGAGGCGGTTAAAATGGGCTACGAATATATCGGCGTTTCCGATCATACGAAATTTTTAAGAATCGAACACGGTTTGGACGAAAAACAATTAGTCCAACAACGAAAAGAAATTGACAAAATCAACTCAAAACTCAAAACTCAAAATTCAAAACTGCGGATTTTGCACGGTTGCGAAGCCAATATTTTAGCCGACGGTTCCATTGATATTAAAGATGAGGCATTGGCAAAACTTGATTTTGTCATTGCCGGCGTTCATTCTCAAATGAAAATGTCGAAAGAAAAAATGACCGAGAGAATTATCAAGGCGATGAAAAATCCGAATGTTGATATTATTTCCCACCCGACCGGCCGGATTTTAAAACAGCGGGACGAATATGAGATAGATTTCGATGAAATTTTGAAAGCGGCTAAAGAAACCGGCGCGATTTTAGAAATTAACGCTAACCCGTACAGGCTTGATTTGAACGGTCAAAATATCCGCCGCGCCAAAGAAGCGGGCGTGAAAATGATTATTAACACCGACGCCCACCATAAAGACCATTTGCGTTTTATGGAATACGGCGTTAGCCAAGCCCGGCGCGGCCGGGCGGAGAAAATTGACATCGTCAATTGTTGGTCTGCCGAGAAAGCGCTAAAAATGTTAAAATAAAAAAATGATAAAAGAAATTTCAGCCGGAATAATTATTTATCGAAAAACCGAAGAAGGGCCGAAGTTTTTGATTTTATATCATCGGGGGAGTTATTGGAATTTCCCCAAAGGCAAGATAGAGTCGGAGGAAAAAAGTTTTCAGACGGCGTCGAGGGAAATAAAAGAAGAAACCGGATTAAACAGAAGCGATTTGAAATTCGACCAATTTTTTAAAGCTTACGAAAAATTTAATTTTTGGCGGAAAACGGAAGAGAAGCCGCAAAGGGTTTTTAAAATCGTAATTTTTTATCTGGCGGAAACAAGAAGGGCGGATATCCGCCTTTCAAAAGAGCATAGCGGTTACGGTTGGTTTACTTTCCGCGAAGCGTTGAAAATTTTATCCAAACACAAAGACAGTCAAAGAGTTTTAAGACAGGCTCACGAGGCTTTACGGAAATAAAAAAAAGAGCCGGCTATCCGCTCTTTTTTTTATTTTATTTTCGCGATTATTTTTTCAAAAACCGCGGGCTCGTTTTTAGCCAAATCAGCCAAAATTTTTCTATCAAGCAAAATATTCTGTTTTTTTAATTCCGCAATTAATTTGCTATAGGTTAAACCAGCGGCGCGCGCTCCGGCATTGATTTGCGTTTGCCAAAGCCGGCGATAATCTCGCTTTTTTTCTTTTCGCCCCTGGAAAGCGTGCGTCCAGGCGTGAAGAAGAGCTTCTTTTGCCGCTCTTTCTTTGGACTTCCTCCCCCACTTAAAACCTTTGGTATATTTTAGGATTTTCGCTCTTTTTTTATTAGCTGTTTTTCCTCGTTTTACTCTGGTCATTTTTAAAAGTTTAAATTAATATTTTTACCGGTTTTGATTCCGCGCAAACCCTTTTTTCTTTTCATTTGGGTGGTCCTTTTTTTGGCGCGACAATGTCCCAGACCCATCGGCCTTCTTAAAATTTTCCCCGTTTTGGTGATTTTTATTCTACTTGAAATGCTTTTTTTCATAATATTATTTCTTTGTTATTTGCGTTATCAATCCCTTGCCGCCGAATTTCGGTTCTATGATTATTTTATATTCAGCGCCGATCATTTTCAAAAATTCATCCATTTTTTGGCGCGCCCAATCTTTCAGATATTTTTCGCGGCCTCTTAAAGCTAAAACAATTTCAATCTTATGTCCATCATTCAAAAACTCTTCGATTTTTTTAACTTTGATTTCTAGGTCGTTTTTGGCGGCTCGGACGCTAATGCGGATTTGTTTGAATTCACCGGTTTTTTGAACAGCCTTTTGCTTCCGCAGCTCTTTTTCTTTTTGATATCGGAATTTATCATAGCTGATAATTTTTGCCACCGGCGGTTTGGCGGCTGCCGCGATTTCGATTAAATCCAGCCCTTTCTCAATTGATAATTTTAACGCCGCCTCAAGAGGCATAACTCCAAGATTATTTCCGGTTTCGTCTATTATCCGCAGCTCTGGCGATTTTATTTGATTGTTTATTTTGTATTGTTGAATAATATTTATGTGTGGAAATGGGGGCATTGAAGCCCCATCTGGCAACTATTTTATAAAACTTCTACAAGCTTGTCCTAATTGGAATTATGAATTATGAAGTATGAATTAGGCGAAAAACTTTATAATCCTTTGCCGAAAATTTTCATTTCAATGTTTCGGCGGACATTGAAATATATCCTGAAAATATAACACCGCTTTGATTTATCAGGCTTCAATTAAGCGATGCCGCTTAAGCGAAAGCGAAAGCGGGAGCCAAGTGATTGGCTAATCTGTTTTTGGCAGATATGTTTTAATCCGATGATTGACGAGGTGACGAATTATCCTCGGCTTGCGATTTTATAAAAGTGCTGCCATCGAAGCCTTGCATTCCCGTTTTGCGTCTCTTTTTTTAATCAATTCTCTCTTGTCCGATTTTTTTCTGCTCTTGACCAAACCAATCTCTATTTTTATCTTTCCATTCTCGCCCTTAGTATAAACTTTCAAAGGCGCCAAAGTCAAGCCTTTTTCCTGAATTCGGCCGATTAGATTTTTAATTTCCGATTTTTTAAGAAGCAGCCGCCGCGTTCTTTTTGAATCATAATCTTCCGGCGCGTTTTTCGGCTGGTAAGCGGGAATATCGGCATTTAAAAGCCAAATCTGATTATTTTTGATTATCGCAAAAGCCCCGGCCAGATTTATCCGACCGGTTTTAACGGCTTTCACTTCAAAACCTTTCAGCTCAATTCCCGCTTCGTAGGTTTCCAGAATTTCATAGTCAAAATAGGCGCGTTTGTTGGTGGTGATTATGGGCATAATTTAAGTATAAGCGCTAGTTATCTTGAGTAAAGCTTAAAATTCTTATATATTTAACAATATGTTTGGCGATTTTAAAAATCTCAAACTTTCAGAATTTGAAGAAGAAATTTTAGAGTTTTGGAAGAAAAATAAAATTTTTGAGAAATCGGTTCAAAAACCTAAAAGCTCTAAGCTAAAAGCTAAAAGCTATATTTTCTACGACGGCCCGCCGTTCGCCACCGGCACTCCGCATTACGGCCATATTGTCGCCAGCGTCATCAAAGACGCGGTGCCAAGATATTGGACTATGAAGGGTTATCGAGTGGAGCGCAAATGGGGCTGGGATTGCCACGGCTTGCCGATAGAAAACATAGCGGAAAAGGAATTGGGCATAAAGCGGAAAAAAGAAATTGAAGAAATGGGCATCGGGAAATTCAATGAATTCTGCCGTTCAAAAGTTTTGAGTTATGTGGACGAATGGAAAAAAGTTATCGCGCGCCTTGGCCGTTGGGCGGATATGGAGAACAGCTACAAGACCATGGATGTTTCTTTTATGGAATCTGTGTGGTGGGTATTTAAGCAATTATGGGATAAAGGATTGATTTATGAAGGCTACCGTTCAATACATATTTGCACGCGGTGTGAAACGACGCTTTCACAACAGGAAGTGAGCGAAGGATACAAAGACATAAAAGATATTTCGGCAACGGTTAAATTTGAATTAATTGACCCCATTAGAACCGACGGCTCTAAAGAGCCTACTTCTAACGGGGCAAGTGAACCTAAAACCCAAAACCTAAAACCCAAAACCTATATTTTAGCGTGGACAACAACTCCATGGACTTTAATAGGAAATGTGGCATTGGCAGTTGGGAATGATATTGAGTATGTGAAAATTCGTGAAGTGGGTGTGGCTGTTATTAGTTCAGATCATGCATATCCATCTCCTGATAATGGAGTATATATTGTTGCGAAAGATATATTTGTGAAAGAGGAACAAAAGCTTGTCCCAGGGGGAAATTTAAGCAGAAGATATATTTTTTACGGCAAGATATATGAGATATTAGACGATTTGAAAGGATCTGATTTAATCGGTAAAAAATATAAACCTCTGTTTGAATTCTATAATTCTCAAGAATTTGAGAATAAAGAAAATGGTTGGAAAATTTATGGAGCGGATTTTGTAACGACCGACGAAGGCACGGGAATTGTTCATATCGCGCCGGCGTTTGGCGAAGACGATTTAAATCTGGGCATAAAAGAAAAATTGCCTTTCATTCAGCACGTGGGTATGGATGGGATTATCAAACCGGAAGCGAAGGATTTTTTTGGTATGAGTGTTAAGCCGATGGATGACCACCAGAAGACAGATGTGGAAATAATAAAATATCTGGCGAAAAATAATCTGCTTTTTGCCAAAGAAAAATATGAGCATTCTTATCCGCATTGCTGGCGTTGCGAAACCCCGCTTATTAATTACGCCACTTCGTCGTGGTTTGTGAATGTTTTAAAAATTAAAGACAAGGCTTTGGAATTGGCGAAGGAAATAAACTGGTCTCCGGCTCATATTAAAGAAGGCAGGTTCGGCAAATGGCTGGAAGGAGCGCGAGATTGGTCTATTTCAAGGCAGAGATATTGGGCATCGGCAATGCCGATTTGGAAATGCCAAGATGCAGAAGCGCGTGGAATAAACGCGGAACAACGCGGAAAAAATGGATGCGGGGCGATAAAAGTAATAGGGTCGCTAGAAGAATTAAAAGAAAATATAAAAAAATCCGGCAATAGATATTTCGTGATGCGGCATGGCGAAGCGGAACAGAATGTTAAGGGAATTTTAAACTCAAAATTAGAAACGAATCATTATTGTCTTACCGAAAAAGGAAAAAAACAGGTTTTGGCGGCAGCGGAAATCCTTCGGCAAGAAAAGATTAATTTGATTTTTTCTTCCGATTTGTTGCGCGCGAAAGAAACTTCGGAAATGATTGCCGATAGTTTGGAAATCAGCAGGGATAAAATAATTTTTGATAAGCGAATAAGAGAAGTAAATTTCGGAATTTTTGACGGTAAAAAGTCCGAAGAATACCGCGCTTATTTTTCGTCTCATAAAGAAAGATTTGAAAAAATTCCGCCGGATGGAGAAAATTTCAGCCAATTAAAAAACAGAGTGAGCGAATTTTTATACGATATTGATAAAAAATATTCAAACAAAAATATTTTAATTATAAGCCACGAAGCGCCTATTTTGTGTATGGTCGCCGGAGCGATTGGCGCCGATATTGATAAGACGTTGGAAATTACAGAAAATAAAAAGGAACAATTTATTAAAACGGGAGAATTTCAAAAACTTGATTTCAGCCCTCTTCCCCATAATGACAATTATGAAATTGATTTGCATCGCCCATATATAGATGAAATTAAATTTAAATGTTCTTGTGGCGGGGAGATGCGGAGGATTTCGGATGTTTTAGATACTTGGTTCGATTCTGGTTCCATGCCCTATGCCCAAGTCCATTATCCTTTTGAAAATAAAGAAAAATTTGAGGCAAATTTTCCGGCGCAGTTTATCGCCGAAGGCGTGGACCAGACGCGTTCGTGGTTTTATTATCTGCATTCCATTGCTACAGCCATCAAAGATTCGCGGGCGTTTGACAATGTGATTGTAAACGGCACAGTTTTGGCGGAAGACGGAAAAAAAATGGCCAAGCGTTTAAAAAATTATCCCGACCCGATGGAGGTTATAAATAAATACGGCGCCGACGCATTGCGCTATTATCTTTTGACTTCGCCGGTGGTGGCTGCGGAAAATCTTAATTTTTCGGAAAAAGGCGTTGATGAAGCGCATAAAAAAGTGATTATGCGGCTTTGGAATGTTTATAAGTTTTATGAACTTTATACTAGCAACATCCGCGTAAATCCGCTTCTAAAAAATTTTAATCCGCGTAAATCCGCTTCTATATTGGATAAATGGATTTTGGCGAGATTGAATATTTTAACTAGCGAAATCACAGGCGCAATGGACAAATATGAATTGAATGCGGCGAGCCGGCCGATAGGCGATTTTGTGGAGGATTTGTCCAATTGGTATGTGCGCCGTTCCCGCGAGCGCTTTACAGCGCGCGGACTAACGCAGACTAAACGCGGACTAACGCAGAAAGAGTTAGAACAAGATAAACAGGCGGCTATTTTAACAACAAGATTTGTTTTGATTGAATTTTCCAAAATTATCGCGCCGTTTATGCCGTTTATGGCGGAAACAATTTATCAACAACTAAAAGCTAAAAGCTCAAAACTAAAAGCTGTTTATTCCGTTCATTTAGAAGAATGGCCTAAATTTGACAAACGACTTACGACAAACGACAAACGACTCTTAAGTCAAATGAAAGAAGTGCGAAAGATTTGCTCGCTTGGGCTTGAAGCGAGACAGAAAGCCGGAATAAAGGTGCGACAGCCTCTGTCTAAATTAAAAATTAAAAATAAAAAATTAAAAATTAATGAGGACTTATTGGATTTGATTAAAGACGAGCTTAATATTAAAGAAATTATTTTCGATAAAAATATTTCAAGCGAGATTGAATTAGATACTACGATTACAGCTGAACTGAAAGCCGAGGGTCAATTGCGCGAATTAATAAGAATGATTCAGGATTTGCGGAAAGAAGCCGGATATACGCCGAAAGATAAAATTAATTTGTGGCTGGAAGCGTCAAAGGAAATTAAAAATATAATTAATAAACATCTCAAAGATTTTCAAGAAAAAATCGGCGCGAAAACTATAGAATTTCGTCGAAACAAGGATTTTGACGCCGAGTCAGAAACAAATATTGACGGTAAAAAAATCTGGCTAGGAATTAAAAAGATGTAAAATAATAAAGATGACCCTCAAAGCACTTCTTACAAAACAGGATAAAACAAGATGGCTGGATGTCGGCTGCGGAGGAGTTTTTGACGATAATTTTTATTACGTTGATTTATTCCCGGAGGGAGTTATAGATCCTAAATTTAGAAATAGATATTTCAGAATTGACATTTTGAATAGTCCGGAGCATGAATTAGATAAATTAGGAAAGTTTAATTTACTAAGAATGCAACACACTTTCGAGCATTTTTCTTATGAAGAAGGAAGGGTTGTTCTCAAGAATTGCGCAAAATTATTAAATAAAGATGGCTATATTTTGATAAGCACACCGGATTTAAAAATTCATATAAATAAGTATTTAAATAATAAATATAAGAATTGGAAGGGATTTAAATGGTGGGCTTTAAAAAGAATCCCCGAAAACGCGCCAGATAGTTTTTATTTTTCTATTTTTACCCATAGTATGCCTTTTGAGCAGCACAAATGGTGTTATGATTATGAAGGTCTTGAATTTATTTTGAGGGAAGTCGGAGAATTTGAGAATATAAAAGAATTAAAGGCTACCGACGAATTGGCGGATATTCCTTTCACGCACAATAGGCCAGAGGAAGACGTTTGTGTAATTGCCCAGAAAAAGTAATAGATAATTTTACTGAATATGTTTTTAGATATTGCTCTCGGAATTTTATTGTCAATTGGAATGAGTTTGTATTTTAATATTGAATTAACCCTTTTGTTGATTTCTATGGGTATTGTTTTTGTTTTATTGCCTGATATTGATTTTTTTATTGAGTTAGCGCGGCACGGCAATGTAGGCGGCAAAGTTATAAGAGAACATCGAGAAGTTACGCATTTCCCACTGCTTTATATTCCCTTGGTGGTTTTAATATTTTTTATTTTCGGAAAAATGTGGGGTGTATTTTTTGGATTAGCCACTTTATTCCATTTTGTCCATGATAGTATTGGCCTTGGGTGGGGTATTAGATGGTTTTGGCCATTTTCGAAAAATGCCTACAAATTTTTTTCTGAAAAGAATGGCAAATTTTCAAAACGATTGGTAGTTTCATGGAGAAAAGATGAGCTAATTGACACAGTTGCAAAATACGGCGACCCAAATTGGATTAAAAATATTTATTTGCGTCCTAGTAAAATTTTAATAATTGAATTTTTATCATTTTTAGTTGCTATAATTATTCTTATTGTTTTTCTTGTTCACTAAGCACCGGCGAGGCTTCGCGCGTGGCGCTGGGTTGTTAATTTTGGTATAATAAAAAAAGATCTTTTATTCTTTTTTTATTTAAAGGAGTATAATTAAGGGCAGGAAAATGAATATTTTATTTATTGCTTTGCCGGTGTTTTTGATAATTTTTGCCGGGTGGCTGATGAAAAGAAACGGCATCGTCAAAAGCGATTGGATTCATATTTTAAACCAATTCGCTTATTACGTGGCATTGCCGGCTTTGATTATTGTCAGTTTTTGGGCTATAGATTTTACTGATAAAAATTCCTGGCAAATAGTTTGCTGGAGCTTATTTATTGTCTTGTTTTTTTCTTTGCTAATTTTAGCGGCTCTTTCGTTTATAAAAATTAGGACTAGTTTAAAAGCGGCCATATTTCTTTGCGCGACCGCAGGAAACACGGTTTACATGGGATTTCCCTTGGTGGAAATGGGTTTTGGCGGCCAATTTTTGGAAAAGGGGGCTTTAATAAGCGTTATATTTTTAGTAATTCCTCTTTTGATCGCAATTTTTGTTATAAAATATTGGCACGATAAAAAACACGAGGTTTTAAAGCAATTAATAAGTTTTATAAAAAATCCCTTAGTAGTGTCTGTGATAGCGGGGTTTCTTTTAAGTTATATTAGGTTGGATTGGGAAATAATAAGTTCTGTAAAAAAAGCGCTTTCGATGGTTGGCGCTACGGCTTCGCCCATAGCGCTTTTTGCCTTGGGCGGTTTTCTTTATGGAAAATTTCTCAAAAAAGATTTAGGCGTTGTTTTTGTTTCTTCAACTCTAAAGCTTTTAGGATTTTCCGCCTTGGCTTTTGTTATAGGTTTGGCTTTTAAAATCCAAGATTTCGGAATCTATACTTTATTAGGGGCTATGCCTGCGGCGGCGACAGCATTTGTTATAGCCGAGGAATTTAATTTGGAGAAAGATATAGTCGGAAATACCATTTTAATATCAACAATTTTGTCGTTTTTTGTAATACCTTTAATTTTGTTATTAATTTAAAAATTAAATCTATGGAAATTACTAATTTTAAAAATTTAGCTAAAAATTCTCTTCGAAGAAAGGCGCTTTTGATTGCCAAGACCGGCCATGAGGCAATTGATATTGAAAAAGTAGTTCAACAGAAAATAAAAATTAAACAAAATCAGTTGTTTATTTTTAATCCTGCCGTCCGCAGTAATACTATCACGCGTGATAGTATTATAAAACTTGATTTAAATAAATATAAAAGAGTTTTTCTTGTTGGCATTGGCAAGGGTTCGATTTTAGCTTCGTTGAGTTTGGCGAAAATTTTAGGCGATAAATTAACCAGCGGGATTGCTTTAGATATTCAATATCAGGACATCCGATGTCCTAAAATTAAACGTCAATATTTGGGACATCCGATGTCCCCAAAATTAAAATTTTTAATCGGAACTCATCCATTACCATCTAAACAAAACATCGCCGCAACCAAAAAAATAATTGAACTAGTGAAAAAAGCTGGCAAAGATGATTTAATAGTCGCTTTTATCTGCGGCGGCGGTTCGGCTTTATTATGCGGCTCGGAAAAAGAATTAAAAAATTCGGTTTTAGCCACTAAATTATTAACGCAAGCCGGCGCCAATATTCTGGAATTAAATACTGTCAGAAAACATCTCTCTTTGGTTAAGGCTGGCGGCTTAGCTAAATTAGCCTATCCAGCTAACATAATTTCTTTAATTGTTTCCGATGTCTTAGGTAATAACCTGTCAATGGTGGCTTCCGGTCCAACAGTTTTTGACAAGACAACAAAAAAAGAAGCGGAAAAGGTTCTTAAAAAATATTTCAATATGGGGACATCAGATGTCCCAAATATTAATAGAAATAATTTTAGGACATCCGATGTCCAAAAATTAAAATTTGTAGAAACGCCAAAAAACAAAAAATACTTCAAAAAAATCAAAAACATTTTATTTTTATCCAATCGCGAGCCAGTTTTGGCAATGGCGGAAAAAGCCAAAAAATTAGGGTTCAAGTCGAAAATTTATTCTCATTCATTACAGGGAGAAGCAAAAGATTCTTTGTTGTTATTAATTAAAAAAGTTTTAGGATTGTCATTGCGAGCGAAGCGAAGCAATCTTATTAATAGAAAAGGGGCAGTGATTTTAGCCGGAGGTGAAACAACGGTCACATTACAAAGTTCAAAGTTCAAAGTTAAAAGTTTAAATTTTGGCAAAGGCGGGCGGAATATGGAAGCGGTGTTGGGAGCACTAACGACAAACTACAAACGACTAACGACAGACACGATTTTTATGTCTTTCGCTTCCGACGGTCGCGACAACACCGAGGCCGCCGGCGCGATTGGCGATATATTAACAATTAAAAAAGCGCAAAAATTAAAATTAAATTCGCAAAAATATTTAGATCGACACGACTCTTTTAATTTTTTCAAAAAAACCAAAGATTTGATTTTTACTGAACAAAAAACTTTCAATGTGGCGGATTTGATGATAGTATTAAAATCAACGAATAGCGAATAAAGTACGAATTTACGAATAAGCGAATATAAATGTATGAATATTCAAAAAGATTATAAAGGCGCGATTATTGAAGAGAGTTTGGTTGATAATCGCTTGTTAAATAATTTAGAAATTATTAATTTAGAAATTACCACAGAAGAAAATCCAGCTGAGCGATGGCATATTTTTAAAGTTCACGCCTCCAAAGACGATATCGATAAACTTTCTAAAAATATTAACGATAAAAAATGGTATATGCATTTCTGGAAAGGAAAAGATGTTATTTTATGTTTTCAAGATAAAAAGTTTGAATTTAATCGGGGTGATGAAAATGCCAAAAAACAGGTTATAGATTATGGTATTTCTATTGGCATTCCAAGGGAACAACTAAATTTTTTTATTGATTAAATTATGAATTCTTTTATTAAACAACTTAAAGAAGTTGGTATTAAAGATGTTGCTGATGTTGGCGGGAAAAACGCTTCGCTTGGCGAGATGATTCAAGTTTTGTCGCCGAAGGGGGTGAAAATTCCCGGCGGATTCGCGGTAACGACGAGCGCTTACAGGCATTTTTTGAAAAATGCCGAATTAACGACCAATAACCAACGACTTATAACTTTAGAAAGTTTTATTAAAAAAACGCTTGCCGGACTGGACACAAAAAACCTCAAAGATTTATCGCGGCGGGGGAAATTAATCCGCGAAACGACTAAAAAAGCGGAATTTCCGGAAGATTTGAAAAAAGAAATTGCGGCGGCTTATCGGGAAATGGAGAAAGAATATGGCAAGAGCGTGGATGTGGCGGTGCGTTCGTCGGCTACGGCCGAAGATTTGCCTGGGGCCTCTTTTGCCGGCCAGCATGAAACGTTTTTAAATATTCGCGGAGTTGAAGGGGTTTTAGCGGCCGTGAAATCGGCGATGGCCTCGCTTTTTACCGATCGGGCGATTTCTTATCGCGTTGATAAGGGTTTTGAGTATTTTAAGGTTGCCTTGTCCGTTGGAGTGCAAAAAATGGTGCGTTCGGATACGGGGTGTTCCGGCGTGGTTTTCACCCTGGAGACAGAGTCCGGTTTTAAAGATGCGGTTTTAATTAATGGCGTTTGGGGGTTGGGAGAAATGATCGTTCAGGGCAAAATAATACCGGACGAATTTTTAATCTTTAAGCCTAAAATAGATCAGCGGCTAAAGCCGATTATTGATAAAAAATTAGGCGACAAAAAGCAAAAAATGATTTATGCCGCGGCAAGTTTATCGGCAGGTTCCGGCATTAAAAATACTAAAGTTGTTCCGACTTCTCAAAAAGAAAGAGAAATTTTTATTCTGTCCGACGAAGAAATTTTGAAATTGGCGAAGTGGTGCGTTTTAGTGGAAGAGCATTATTCAAATAAAAATAAAAAATGGACACCGATGGATTTGGAGTGGGCGAAAGACGGCAAAACAGGCGAGCTTTATATTGTTCAGGCGCGACCCGAAACAATTCACGCCATAAGAGATTTTTCCAAAATCAAAGAGTATATTTTATCGGATGTTAGTGGTCAGGCGTCAAATGCCATTGTCGGGGGAATTTCGGTTGGAAGCAAGATTGCCGTAGGAAAAGCGCGGGTAATATTGGACGTTAAAGGAATCCACGATTTTAAGGCGGGTGAAATTTTAGTGACAGATATGACCGATCCGGACTGGGAACCAATTATGAAAATCGCTTCGGCGATAGTAACGGACAAAGGCGGCCGGACGAGTCATGCCGCAATCGTCAGCCGCGAGCTGGGCATTCCTTGTATTGTCGGTTCCGTTAACGCCACTCGAAAAATAAAAACCGGTCAGATGATTACGGCGGATACGACCGGTAGCGATGGTTATGTTTATGACGGCGCGTTGAAATATAAAATCGTTGAAAACGACGTTAAAAATTTCCAATCCGCCGGCCGGCGGACAAAGACCAAAATAATGATGAATATCGCCACGCCGGAAACCGCTTTTGAGAAATCATTTTTGCCGAATGACGGCGTCGGGTTGGCGAGAGAAGAGTTTATTATCGCCGGCGACATTGGAATCCATCCAAACGCGCTTATTAACTACGATAAACTCAAAATTAAATCTAGGGAAGTCCGACTTCCTAAATATTTAGGAAG
>JAUYBE010000011.1 GCA_030693235.1 bacterium | reverse complement strand
GACTTCCTAAGATTCGTCGTTCTTAAAGTTGAACCCCATAGCAGAAACTTCGTTTCGCTACGGGGCAGGCTTCCATAGATTTCCATCTCTCGACTTTTAAATAAAACAACTTCCGACTTTTGTCAATCTTACGAGGCTAAGTCCCGTAAAGTCAAATGCGTCTGGTTTGACGAAGATGATTACTTTGAGTTTTTCCCCTTGTACGTGGTGTATAAAAAGAAAAAGGCATTTCGATTTCGGCGCTAAAAATAAATAAACTTTATAGTTATTGTCGCGCCACCGGATATGCCGGCTTATTTTTCTCCGCGAAGTTTTTTATGTTTTCAATATCGGTGTCTATAATTCTTTGGAGCGCTTCCTGGGTATTGAAAGCGTTATGAGGGGTGATAATGACATTGGGCATATCAATCAAAACGTGATTTTGAATGACGGTTTTTAGATTATGCCCCTCTTCTTTGTCGTTTAAAACAAAAGATTTTTCATCTCCCAAGAATCCTTCTTCTTCCAAAACATCAAGCCCCGCTCCGGCAATTATGCCGCTATTCAGTCCGTTTATAAGCGCGTCCGTTTCCAAAACAGCGCCGCGGGCGGTGTTAATTATAATGGCTCCGGGTTTTATTTTTGAAACATTATTCGCGTTTATAAGGTGATGAGTGGATGGCAGATATGGAATATGGAGACTGATAATGTCGGAATTCGCCAAAAGTTCATCCAGCAAAACGTATTTAAAACCCAATTGTTGGCAGAGTTCTTCTTTTGGAAAAGCGTCGTAAGCGATAACATTCATATTAAAGCCATTGGCGATTTTTATCATATGACAGCCGATTCTGCCGGTGCCGATGATGCCAATGGTTTTTCCGGCAAGATCAAACCCCCTTAGTCCTTCTGAACTGAAACTTCCGGTTTCGCGCAAGCGGTCATAAGCCTCGTAAATTTTTCGGGAGAGAGTGAGAATCAGGCCGAAAGCGAATTCTGCCACCGTATTGTCTCCGTAGCCGGGCACGTAAGCGACTGAAATGTTTTTTTCTTGAGCGCTGGTTAAGTCAATGTGGTCAAAGCCGGTTGAGCGGGTAGTGATTAATTTGAGATTCGGGAAGGCGTTGATAACATCTTTATCCACGCAAGAACCCACAAACACCGAAATAATATCAAAATCTCGCTCCTGCGGCAGATTGTCTTTGTCTAATTTGCGCTCAAAAAACTTTACGCTGTCGTTTGTCGTAAGTCGTAAGTTGTTAGTTGCGTAAGGTATTTCCCAATCCTCTATTTCAAAAAAAGCTATTCTCATTATTTTTTCGCTTTTATAATCTCATCAACCAATCCGTATTCTTTGGCCTCTTTGGCTGAAAGATAAAAATCGCGGTCAGTGTCTTTTTCGATTTTTGAAAGCGATTGGTTCGTGTGTTTTGCCAGAATTTGGTTGAGTTTGTCTTTAATTTTGAGAATTTGGCGGGCGGTGATTTCAATCTCCACCGCTTGGCCGCCGGCTTCGCCCATTACTTGGTGGAGCATTACTTCGGAATTCGGTAGGATAAATCTTTTGCCTTTTTTGCCGGCCGCCAATAAAACCGCGCCCATTGAAGCGGTGATGCCGACGCAAATCGTTGAAACATCGGATTTAATATGTTGCATTGTGTCGTAAATTGCCAAACCGGCTGAAACAACGCCGCCCGGCGTATTCAAATAAAGCGTGATGTCTTTTTTTGGGTCTTCGTGTTCCAGTAAAAGCATTTGAGCGATTATGGAATTGGCGACGGCGTCGTTAATCGGCCCGCCGATAAAAATTATCCGTTCTTTCAAAAGTCGGGAATAAATATCATAGGCGCGTTCGCCGTATTGAGTTTTTTCAATAACAGTCGGGATTAAATATTGGTCGTATTCCATATGTCTTAATTATAATTTATTTTAAAAATCTTACAATCAACAATGCCACGATGTTGATTACTTTGATTAATGGATTAATCGCCGGGCCGGCGGTGTCTTTGTACGGGTCTCCGACCGTGTCGCCGGTAACCGCCGATTTGTGAGCTTCCGAACCCTTGCCGCCGTGATTTCCGGCTTCAATATGTTTTTTGGCGTTATCCCAAGCCGCGCCTCCGGAAGTCATTGAAATCGCCACAAAAAGTCCGGAAATGATTGAGCCGATAAGAAAACCGCCCAATGCTTCGGCGCCGAGCGCGAAACCGACTATTAAAACTCCGACTATCGGAATCAAAGAAGGCAAAACCATTTCTTTAAGAGCGGCTTTGGTTACTAAATCAACACACCGGGCATAATCCGGTTTTCCCGTTCCTTCCATAATTCCGGGAATTTCCTTGAATTGCCGCCTGACTTCATGAACAACGGCACCGGCGGTTTTACCGACAGCTTTCATGGTGATTGAACCGAAAATATAAGGAATGGCCGCGCCCAAAAACAAGCCGACTATCACATAAGGATCTTGAAGTTCAAATTTAATGTCTTTAATGAAGATTTTTAAATCTTCGGTGTAGCTGGCGAATAAAACTAAAGTGGCCAGTCCTGCCGAAGCAATGGCGTAACCCTTGGTAACGGCTTTGGTCGTGTTGCCGACCGCGTCCAAATCATCGGTGATTGTCCGCAGTTCTTTTGGCTGATTGGTCATTTCGGCGATACCGCCGGCGTTATCGGTGATTGGGCCGAAAGAATCAATAGCCACAATCATTCCGGCGGCTGAAAGCATTGCCATAGCGGCGACGGCGATGCCATAAAGTCCGGCCAGCCAAAAACTGGCTAAAATTCCGGCGCTTATTAAAATAATCGGCAGAAAAGTGGCTTCCATTCCGATTGCCAAGCCCATAATGATATTGGTGGCGTGCCCGGAAGCGGAAGCGTCGGCGATTGTTTTTACCGGTCGAAATTTTTTTGCCGTGTAATAATCAGTTATAAGAACCATAAGCACGGTTATCAACAATCCGATTAAAGCGGCGGCGTAAATATTAAAATAATTTTCCGGAAAATAAAATTTTGTTATTGGATAAAAAAGAACGGCGGAAATGAGCAAAGAAGCCAAAAGTCCTCTGTAAAGAGCGTTCATAATTTTTTGTTTTTTGCCTAATCTGACAAAAAGACTGCCGATAATTGAAGCGAGAATCGCGGCTCCGCCCAGAGCCAAAGGAAAATAAATTCCGTTTAAGCCGATAATCAATGAGCCGAGAAGAATGGCGGCGGTAAGGGTTACGGCGTAAGTTTCAAAAAGGTCGGCGGCCATGCCGGCGCAGTCGCCGACGTTGTCGCCTACCAGATCAGCAATAACACCCGGATTTCTCGGGTCGTCCTCCGGGATGCCGGCTTCAACTTTACCAACTAAATCAGTGCCCACATCAGCGGCTTTGGTAAAAATGCCTCCGCCAAGACGGGCAAAAATCGAAATTAAACTGGCGCCAAAACTTAAGCTGATTAAAGTTCTTACATCTTCGGTTAAAAAATAAAAAATACCGACTACCAATAAAGCCAAAGCCACAACCAAGAATCCGGTAACAGAACCGGCTTTAAAAGCCAAAGAAAGAGCCGGCGATAATCCTTTTCTGGCCGCTTCGGCGGTTTTGGAATTAGAGCGAATCGCGATATTCATTCCGATATAGCCGGCGGTTGCCGAAGCAATCGCGCCGCTTAAAAATCCGATTACCGACAGCCAGCCAAAAACGAAATAAAGCGCGATTGAAATTATCGCGGCCACGACAGCAACGGTTTTATATTGGCGGTTCAGGAAGGCTCTTGAGCCGATACGAATGGCGGATGAAATTTCTTTCATTTTTTCGTCGCCGTCAGGCTGTTTTTTTAGCCAAAAAATAATAAAAACGCTGTAAATAATGGCAATGATTGCCGGAACAATGGTGAGATAATAAATATTCATAATTGTTTATTAATTTTATTCGGCTGCTTCAGTGGCGGCTGCCGCTTCGGCTATTCCGCCTTCTTGAACTATTTCAGGCCGCGATTGAGAACGAACATCAATTTTCCAGCCAGTCAGTTTCGCCGCCAATCTGACGTTTTGTCCGCCCTTGCCGATGGCCAAACTTAACTGGTCTTCCGGTAGAAACGCCCGGGCTTCTCGGCGAGGGAGAATTTCAACGGAACTGACTTTCGCCGGCGACAGAGCCGAAGCAATGAATTTTTCCGGGTCGTCGGAATATTCAATAATGTCGATTTTTTCATTGGCCAGTTCATTGGTAACGGCCATCACTCGCGTGCCTCTCTGGCCGACCAAAGAACCGATCGGGTCAACATTTTCGGTTTTTGAGACGGCCGCGATTTTAGTCCGGCTGCCGGCTTCCCGGGCGATGGCTTTAATTTCCACCAAACCTTCGTGAATTTCCGGAACTTCCAATTCAAAAAGTTTGGAAACGAATTTCGGGTGGCTTCTTGAAAGAATCAAGCCCGGCATTCTGGTTTCTTCCTGAACCGCCAAAAGATAAAATCTTAATCTTTCTCCGATTCGATAATGCTCTCCGGGAATGGTTTCGTTGTAAAATAAAATTCCGGTGGCGCGGCCGAGGTCCACATAAACATTGCCGCGTTCAATGCGTTGAACTGCGCCGTTTAAAATTTCTCCTTCTTTGTTTTGATATTCTTTTCTAATCGATTCTCGTTCGGCTTCTCTTAATTTTTGCAGGATTACTTGTTTGGCGGATTGGGAGGCGATACGGCCGAATTCTTCGCGCTCTTCAAGGGGGAATTCCAAGTCTTCTCCTGGCTGGACATCCGATTTTATTTGTTTGGCTTCTTCCATTAAAATATGTCGGTCGGGGTTATATAAAGGAAGCAGCTCCTCAATTTCTTTTCCGTGTTTATCCGTTTCTATAAATCTCACCAAACTTTCGTCAACAGCGGTTTTTATTTGCCAAAATTTAAGTTCGCCGGTTTTTAAATTCAATTCGGCTTTTATAATTTCTCCTCTTTTGCCGTATTCTTTTCGATAAGCGGCGGCAATCGCCGATTCAATGGCGTTGATTACCGCTTCAGGTTCGATGTTTTTTTCTTGAGCGATCTGGTCAACCGCTCTTTTTAAGTTTTTTAAATCCATCATATTAGTAATAAAGTCCGCAACGGCGGACTTCAAGTACGTAAATATTAAACTAAAGAAATTTGATTGTCAAGTCCGACGAAGAACTTTTTTAACCGCCGCCATAATGTCTTTTACTCCCAATCCGTATTTTTCCATTAAGGCTTTTGGTTCACCGCTTTCGCCGAACGCGTCTTTGGTTCCGACAAATTCCATCGGCGTTGGACAGTTTTTCGCCAAAATTTCGGCTATTGCGCTTCCTAAACCGCCAAAAATACTATGTTCTTCCACAGCGACTATCGCTTTGTATTTTTTGGCGACTTCAATAATTTTCTTTTCGTCCATGGGCTTGATGGTGTGATTGTTCAAAACAATTGTTCCGATTTTTTCTTTTTCCAATTCTTTTGCCGCTAAAAGAGCGTTGTATAATATTGGCCCGCAGCCGATAATCGCAACTTGCGGCTTTTTGCTTTGCCAGAAAATTTCGGCTTTGCCCGGGATAAACGGCGTATCTTCGGAAGTAAAAACCGGCGTTTTTTCGCGAGCCAATCTGATATAAATCGGGCCCCAAATTTTTGCCGCCGCGATAGTCGCCTTTTTGGCTTCAATAGCATCGCAAGGGGCAATAACTTTCATATTCGGCAAAACTCGCATTAAAGCGATGTCTTCCAAAATTTGATGAGTGGCGCCGTCATAGCCGGTTAAAAGTCCGCTGTGATGTCCGGCGATTTTCACATTGGAATCGTTGTAAGCGATGGTTGTTCTGATTTGCTCCCAATTTCTACCCGGCGAAAAAATCGCGTAAGCGCTGATAAAAGGAATTTTCCCGGAAACGCCAAATCCAGCGGCAACGCCTGCCAAATTTTGTTCGGCGATGCCAATTTGGAAAAATCTTTCCGGAAATTTTTCGGCGAATTTGTCGCAACGGGTGGATTTGGCGACATCGGCGGATAAAACAACAACATCGGGATTTTCTTCAGCGGCAATTAAAAGACCCTCGCCAAATCCGTCGCGAGTGGGTTTTTGTTCAATATTATTTTGATTAAATTCATTCATGTTCCGATTTAATTTTTCCGCCTAAAGTTCTTAATTCTTCCAACGCTTTTTTCGCTTGTTCTTTGTTTGGCGCCATCGCATGCCATCTAAAATCAAATTCCATAAAATCAACGCCTTTGCCGGGAATGGTATGAGCGATAATCATGGTTGGCTTTTCATAAATTGCTTTGGCTTCATTGACAGCGTCAATAATCGCTTCAATATTATGGCCATCAATTTCCAGAACATGCCAGTTAAAAGATTCATATTTATCTCTTAGTGGTTCCAGGGGCATTATTTCTTCGGTAAAACCGTCGCTTTGAATGTTGTTTCTGTCGATAACGGCGGTTAGATTATTCAGGCGGTATTTTCCCGCCAGCATCGCGGCTTCCCAAATATTGCCGCAATCCTGTTCGCCATCAGACATTATACAATAAGTTTGGTATCTCTTTTTATCCAAACGGCCAGATAAAGCAATGCCAATGGCTTGCGACAAACCCTCTCCTAAAGGACCGGAAGAAGTTTCAGCGCCGACCAGGGCTTTTCTAAAAGGATGGCCTTGCAAACGCGAACCGATTTTCCTTAAAGTTTTTAATTCTTCAATCGGAAAATATCCGGCTCGAGCCAAAGCCGCGTATTGAATCGGACAAATATGGCCGTTTGATAAAACTAAGCGGTCTCTGTCCGGCCAATTCGGATTTTTCGGGTCGTGATTTAAAATATGAAAATAAAAAGCGGAAAAAATATCCGCCATTCCCAAAGCGCCGGCCGGATGCCCTGAGCCGGTTTCAATAATCATTTCAATCACATCTTGGCGTAATTGATTAGAGGTTTCTTCAAGAAACTTTAATTTATTCTCATTTAAAATTTCCGTCATATTTCTAATTGCGCGATTTTTTCCAGCCGCCGGCGGTGGTGTTCTTCATTGGAAAACGGCGTTGTCAACCAGGTTTTCAAAATTTGTTTAGCGGTTTCTTCGTCTAAAAATTCGGCGGCTAAAGAAAGAATATTGGCATTGTCGTCATGGCGCGATAAATAAGCTTGGTCTGGATTGTTTACTAAAGCCGAGCGGACGCCCTTGAATCTATTGGCGACAACATCAACGCCGACGCCGGAGCCGCAGATTAAAATTCCCCGTCGGTTCCATGGGTCTTGGCCGATTGCTCTGGCCACCAATTTGGCGAAATCCGGATAATCGTCGTTCTCGTCGTATTTTTCATTGCCGACATCAATTACTTCATAGCCCTGGTCTTTTAAAGATTTTTTAAGCGTTTCTTTTAATTCAAAGCCCCGATGATCCGCGCCGATATAGATGAGCATAAAAAATAGGGTTTAGGGTTTAGGGTTTAGGGTTCCTGCCGCTTTCAAAACGTGCTTCTCTAACATCGCGACATAGCCGGCTTCATTGTCATACCAAGCCAGAACTTTAATCAAATCTCCGTCAATCACTTTAGTGAATTTTAAATCGATTATTGCGCCGTAGGGTTCAGCGATAATATCCGAAGAAACAATTTGGTCTTCGGTTGTTTTTAAAATTCCTTGCCAGCGAGGGGATTGTTCGGCTTTTTTTAGAATCTCATTGATTTCTTCAACAGAAGTTTTTCTTTTTGAAACAAAAGTGATGTCCGCGATTGAACCCGCAACTGCGGGTACTCTCAAGGCAATACCGTCAAATTTGCCTTCCAATTCTTTGATTACTTTAGTAACAGCGATGGCAGCGCCGGTGGTTGAAGGAATAATGTTTTGAGCACCGGCCCTGCCGCGCCGAAAATCACTGCCCTTGACCGGTGAATCAACTATTGTTTGGGTGTTGGTGTAGGCGTGGACAGTATTTAAAATCGCTTTTTCAATGCCGGGATTTTCCGACAGAATCGCGATGACCGGCGAAACGGCGTTGGTGGTGCAGGAAGCGTTGGAAGTGATTTTAAATTCTTTTATTTCGCCTTCGTTTAAGCCGACTAAAACCGTTCTGCCAAGCGCGCCGTCCGCGTCCTTTGCCGGCGCGGTTAAAACAACTCTTTTTGCTCCAGCATCCAGATGCGCTTTGGCTTTTTCATACGATTCAAAAACCCCCGTTGATTCAACGACAATATCCACGCCCAAATCTTTCCACGGAAGTTTTAACGGATCTTTTTCCTGTAAAAATATTACGGTTTTGCCGTCTATAATCAGAGTATTTTTTTCTTTATCAATTTTTATTTCTTTATTAAAACGACCGTAAACAGAATCGTACTTCAATAAATAGGCGAGATTTTCCAAATCGCCCAAATCATTGATGGCGATGATGTTTAAATTTGGATTATTGAAAGCTTGTCGGAAAAATAATCGACCAATTCTGCCAAATCCGTTGACGGCGATTTTTGTTAGCTTGTCCATATTATTGAAAATTATAACAGATTTTTAAAATAAAAACAGCAACTAATTTAATATTTTTATTTCGTCGTTGATTTTGATGTTGAATTTTTTAACGGCGCCGGCTGAAAGTTCTAAAACCTTATCGGCTTCGACAGAAGGCGAAATAATCGCCGGCAGTTCGCCGCTTTTCGGCGGCTGAACATCTTTTGAAATATCAACGATTTTATTTCCATTTATCCAAATAATGTCCAGCGGGAAATTCATTCCGGCCATCCAAAAGGTAGGTTTCCCCGGCTTCTCAAAAATAAACAGCATTCCTTGATTTTCCGCCAGACCCTCCCGTCCGGAAAGGCCTTTGGCTCTTTTCAGCGCGGTGTCGCTAATTTCAACTTCACTCCGTAACTTAACTAATTGAGTTACGGGGTTCAAAATTTCGATTTTCAGAACTTCATAATCGGGTTTTAATTTTTTAATCGTTAAAAATAAACCTCCCAGTAAAATAACGATAAATATCGGCAAAAAAATCATTAAATATTTAATCATACATAAATATAATTTTATCCGTATAAATATAATTTAATCACATAATAAATCAACAAAACAATAAACTTAGTCAACACTCAGACGATCGTCAGACTGTTGACTAAGTTTTGGCATTGATTAAATGAAAGGCGATAATTCCGAACGCTACCGCCACATTCAGCGACTCTTTTTTGCCTCGCATCGGGATTTCCAAAATTTTGTCGCTGCGTTTTAAAATCGACGCCGGCAATCCTTTAATTTCATTACCTAAAACTAATGCTATTTTTAACACGCTATGACGTGTCATAGCGTTTTTTATTTTAACTTTATAATATGGAATTGATTTTTTATTTTGTTCAACGCAGAAAATTTTATAGTCCTGTTCCTTTAATTTTTCAATCAATTTTGAAATTGATTGCGGTGAGTGCGCCGAACCAACCTTTTCCCATTTTACATATTTCTCCGCGCCTAAGGAAACTTTTGTCAGTTGTTGGCGCGGTTTGCCGAAAATATCAACCGGAGCCGGCGTAATGCCGGTCAAATAAATTTTCTCAACCCCAACCGCGTCGGCGGTTCGAAATATAGAACCGACATTGTGAAGAGAACGGATGTTGTAGAGAAGAGCAATCATATCTATAATTTTACAATTCCAGTCCGATTTTCATATACCAGTCGGCGTTTTCAACCCCAGCCGCTTCAGTCGTCCCCAAAATACTACCAATATTGTATAAACTTCTTATATTAATATTAAATTCCATTACGAAGAACAACGATCATTTTACGGCTCCAAAGTTTGGAAATAATATTTATAGGCGTCATTGCCGATTGGAATAATATTGCCCCACGGATCAATATTATAAAAACCGAGAGTAATAAAATCGTCTATGGTTAAATCATTTAAAGTTTTATTAAGATTAGTGCCGACCAAAGCTGTGATTGGCAGGCTAATATCGTTTTTATCACCAGCCAAACGGAACAACCGATGGGGATAATAGGAAGCTAAGTCGGGATAATTATAATAATGACCTATTAAACGATATCCATAATATGGACTGGGCGCGTTAGGAGAAAGAACAATTGTATCGAGACCGGAATAGTAAAGACCGTAATTAAGCGGCGGCAGTTGATTTAAATAAAAAATTATCATATCGGGCAAAGAGTCGTTAGAATAATCAATTTTCAGTTGCGTCTCTAAGGAATTGGTAAGGTGACCCCATTTAATTTTTGATATACTGAAAAGTGAAGGAATTTCTGGTGTTGTGAAAGAACCCATTAAAATATCCGATTCTAATCCGAAATCATCAAACGCTCTTACCCTAACATTATAATCTTTATTTGGCTCAACAACGGCCTCGTCAAAAAGCCAATTAGATGCTGTTCGCCAATTTTCATTATTATAACTGACTTCATATTTTAAAAGATTATCTAAAGTGTCAGGATCGGCAAACTTCTCCCAAGAGACTGTTAGGGTTGATTTGGTTTGATTTAAGGAAAATTGTAAATTAGCCGGCGGAATTGGTTTTTGATGCGGCGGCAATTGATTAAAATAATACTTGGTTTTATCAACGGCCACCAGATTAAAACCGTGTCCTCTTCCTATTGACCAGTCGTAAGCAGAATAGTAAGCAACAGTAAAATAATCGCTGGAGGTAAAAGATATTTCATTAGTAGAACTAGCCAATCTAATCAGAAAATGATTATCTTCTAATTCTCCGAAATCAAAAGCGCTGTTTATTACCCCGCCAGAGCCGCAGCGATCTGCTGTGTCGGGTAAAATCAGGGAATTGCCCGGTGTTATACTGCCGCCGGAACAACGTTTAAATTTTATTGGCAGGACATTGTTTAAATTGGCGGGTTCTAAAACCGGACTGGTTCCTTCGTAAAACATCCCTCCCTTTTCAGCGTCAGCGTTCAGATAAAAAACCAAAACTTTCCATTTGGAGCCCTGACCGAATAAATCTGGGACAAATGGGTATTGGCTATAATAGGCCTCCATAAGATAATCAGTGTTTGAAGCCCGCGGGTCTTGATAAAAATATAAGCCGGACAAAAAGCTTGGAACGGTCGTTAATGCCGTGCTGGTCGCCGAACCTAACATATCTTTATCAAACGCCTGAACGGAAAAATTATAATCGCGGCTGATTTCGTTAATGGAAATTTTGGCAGTCGTTGAAGCAGTTTCAATTTCCGACAAAGTTGAGCTGGCGTTGCTGATGTCAATTATTTTATAGGTTAAAGTCGAAGTAGCGTTATTGTAATCCCGCGACGCGTCCCAATTGAAAATTAATTCCATCGCGCTGGAGTTGTATTGAGTGGTGAAATTTTCTGGCGGATTGGGCGCGCGGCGCGGTTCGGGGAAACTCAAAGAATTTTGCGGATTGGGAGTGTCGCGAATTTCCCAGTCTGAAGCGCTATCCGTATCACACCCATTGCCCAAAAATTCACCGTCCAGTTGACTGGACACGCAAACGCCACAGGAAAAAGCTTTTCGTTCCAAGCTTTGTCCCTTAGGAATTTTTTTATTATAAGTTGCTGCGTCTATTTCTGTGGAATTATTATCCAATAAATAAACGGTGCTTGTGCTGTTTGGCAGAGAAGCGGATTTTCTTATGGCGTCAGCTTGTACATCGTCACTATAATTATCAAATCCAATTAGGAGAAAACGTTTACTTTTTATCAGAGTAATATCTTCTGTCTTAGAACCAAATTTAGCTAATAAATTGGTTGAGGTGGCGTTATTTTTTAGGATCATTAAAGACCAATTCTTAATGTTGATATCGCTGGTAGTAGGATTATAAATCTCAATAAAGTCTTGATTCTTGCCAGTTTCGTCAGAATAAATTTCGCTAATGACAAGATGATTAGCACCGCTCAACAGCGGAGGATTAACCGAAATAGTAGTTGAAGTCGCGGTTGAAGAAACGCTTTGATTATCAAAAACAATTAAGCTGACTTGATAGTTGCCAGCTTGAGAATAAGAATGTGTGGTGGTTGCTGTGGAAACTGAAGAAGTCGCGTTGTCGCCGAAATTCCATTGATAAGAAATAATTTGGCCGGTTGAAGAAGCGGCGTTAAAAGTAATTAAATCGCCCACTTGAGGATTTGACGGACTATAAACAAAAAAAGCGCTGGGCGCTTGATTGGCTTGTTGGCAAGTTTTCGCTTTCGGGCTCGGGCAGGTTTGAATTTCAAAATCCTGAACGTTATTGTCAGTGTCAATAAACCCTGAGCTTGTCGAAGGGTCAAATTTTCGCTGAATGCTTTGGCCTGATGACGGTTCGGCTGCGCAAGAACCTTCACAATCGCTCGCCTGACCCCAACCGACTTTATCGACAACTTCGCCATTTGAATTTTTAAGCTGAATTACATTAGATTCAGCAAGAGTTAAATTATCTAGAATAATATCTGCTCCCTCTAAGGCGCCGCGGGAAATCAAAAAATAACTTCTATCGTTAATGGTTTTGCCATCAAAATAAGTTTTTGAAACTAACGAGCCGAAACTAGTGCCTGTTTGAGTTTTTCTTTGGAGATACCAACCAGTTAAATTAATAGAAGACTCATTTGGATTATAAAGTTCTATAAATCGGTTTCCAGTTGGAGAAATTTGAATTTCATTTATTAAAATTTTTATTTGTTGTTGGTTGTTAGTCGTTTGTTGTTGGTTGTTGCTGGGTGTTCCGCCACCTCCGCCAGAAATAGTTGGCGCTGAATTTTCTCTTTTCGGCGTGCCGCCGACAATTGAAGAAGTGTACCAGCTAAAATCACTTTTTCGTTCCATTGTTTTCTTGGCGGTATTGTTGCCGGCCGGCCATTGCTTGCCGTCACTGCCGCTGTTGGTTAAAACTTCATCAACTAAATTACAATTTTGGTCAAAAAGCCTTAGTCCTTCGTCGGAATTAGATAAAATACCGGTATACACAAAGTCAGCTGTCACTGTCGGCAAAGTATTATCATCGGTTCTTTCCAAAAGATAAAAACCGCCGGCGAAAACTTTTTTGTTAATGATTTTTCGATTGTCTGCCTGACCAAAAACCGCTTTGATTTGTTCGGCTTTGTCAATCAATTGCCAGCCATTAATATCAACTTCGCCGCCGGAAATATTTTTCAATTCAATCCATTCATCGTTAGCGCTGGCAGCTGTTCCCATCCAAGCCACTTCATTGATAATAATTTTTTGACGAGAAGGGGATTGATTGGTCTGAAAACTGCATTGCTTAAAATTCGCTGTCTGCTGCGTTTGTTGTAAGCTGCTGGTTGCCTGTTGAATTTGTTTTTGTTGTTGAGGCGCTATCTCTTCGTTATCCTCTTCTGTTTCTTCTAAAAGATTTATTAATAGTTCCTGTTTTTTAACTACAATCTGTTGAGAATTTTCTTTTTTCGGCGTGCCGCCAACGATGCTCGAAGTATGCCAGCTGAAATCATTAGCCCGCTCCATTGTTTTCTTCGCGCTGTTATCGCCAGCCGGCCAATTGGGATTAGCAAAAACTTCATCAATTAAATTGCAATTATTATCAAAAAGCCGCAGGCCTTCATTAGTATTGGAAAGCTGGCCGGTATAAATCTTATCGGCTTTAATATTAGGAACCGCGCTGTCACTGGTTTTTTCTAAGAGATAAAAGCCATTAGCGGGAATTTTATCGTTGCTGCCAAAAATAATTTTAATTTGTTCGGCTTGGTCGATTAATTGATAGCCGTTTAAATTAATTGCCGCATTAGAGATATTTTTCAATTCAATCCATTCGTCATTGGCGCTGTTTACACTGCCCATCCAGGCGACTTCGTTAATAACCAGTTTTTGACGCGAAGGTGATTGAGAAGTGACGAACGAACATTGTTTAGTGCTTTGAGCCGTAATATTTGAAGTCTGATCTCCTGATATTGAAGAGTCTTGAGATTGATTCAAACTTACTTCTCCGGCTGGCTGAAAGCTGTCGTCGCTTTTAAAAATTCCGGAAACAGTCGAACCAACTTGGGCAAGTAAATTTTTTGTTGCTTCAAGCGCTTTAGCTAAAAATGATTTTTCTTCTATTATGGCAAAATTCGGGTCATTTTTCGCTTTTTCAACTTCTTGAAAGAAAAGATTAACAACCCCAGCGCCATATTGAACGGATTTAGTGGAGAGACGGGACCAGTAGTCCTCCATTATTACTGGGAAATTAATCAATTCAGTGCCGTCGCTCGCCCAAGCAAAAACCCCTTTTGCCTGTAGTAGGTAATAATCTCCAAATTCGTTATCTATCTTAAAGCCATAACTATAATTGTCTTTTCCGAGTTTGAAATAATCGGGTTGGGGGGATTGGTACCCACTCTGCACCCCTATTCTGTCTTTGCTATAAAAATTATTATTTGAATATTTTGCCAATTCATTAAAATAAGAATTTAAATCGCCGAAAACAATCTGATTTTTATTTTGCAATCTTTGAGATAAATTTCTATCTGGATTATTTATATTAAATTTTTCCGTCCAATTTTCATAGGGACTGTCGCCAGGATGCGGGTCGTTTCTGGTATGGTCAGGCACAGAAGAATCTTCCATTAAATGGAGAATATGTCCAAGTATAAACATCGCCTTTTCTTTTTCGCCTTGAACATAAAATTTAATCGCTTTCTGCCAAGTAAAATCAGTTTCAGTTGTTAAGGCGCTAATCGCTCTTTGTTGAATAGCGGTTAAAATTGAAGCAATCGTTGTCGGTACTTTATAAGTTAAACTATTCTGATTATTACTATCTTGCGCCCAATCTTTTGATTTTTGCCAGGTGCCTAAAGTTGAATCAGTTAAACCGCGATTATAAATTGGATCGTAAAAATGGTTCATCCAGCGGGGGATGTTGTCCTCTTTGCGCGAACCGTCAATTAAATAATTTTTTAATTCGTCCGGAATTTTATTATCAGAAAAATTTTGATTGTAAAATTTAATAATTTCATCGGTCAAAAAAGCATGCGTCTCAATGCCATAAGCAAAAACATTATTAAAACCAACAACAAAAAATCCCAACACAAAAATCGAGATTAAAAATTTTACAAACTTTCGATTTTCCATATACCAGAGTGTTTATTAAATTCCATATCAATAACAGCTCCTACAGTGCCATCATCTGCCCTAAGCACAAACTTATAATCATTTTCATTTAGACGATTTTGGATATCTGGTTTTGCTTTTTCTTCTATGTCTTTAATCATAACTAGTAGATAATCATTTTGTCTTATACTATTAAGTCGATCAATCCATTTCTTTCTGTCCATATTTTCATCCAGCATAAAATACCTACTCGCCAGCTCAACATCCTCTTTCTCTAACGCCTCAATAAACATCTGTAAAGTTTCTTCCGGGGTTTTGCCGCCGTAAGTGTCTTCAGTCATCGCTTTTTTATAATTTTCTTCCCACGCCAGATATTTTTCGTAATTTTTCTGCGTCTCGCGGTTGATTTTTGCCATTGGGCTGAAATATCTTTCCCAAACAAAAAAACCGCCAGCGACAATAACGATGATTCCCAAAAATCCCAAAGCGAATTTCCAATACCTTCTTTTTGGCTTTTGGTTCTGTTGATTGTCCATAATGTTATTTTATTATCATATCCCCTTAGATTTCAAATAATAAATATAATATATAAACCCAAGCTTCTCTGACAATATATTTAAACTCTGTTATTTTGCTCTTGCTTATAGGACTCTCTATAACACGGGAACCATAAGCTTGAATTCCTAAGTCTTTTGCCATCTTATTTAATCGCATCATATGAAAACCATCGCTAACTAAAATTATTGAATTTAGATTTTGTTCTTTTAAAATTTGCGCTACTTGATTCAAACTTTGCCATGAGGTATGTCCCTTCTCTTCTATAAAAATATTTTGACTATCCACTCCTTTTTCTATTAAATAATCCTTGCCAACCTGCGATTCAGAAATTATTTCTCCCTTTCCCACGCCTCCCGTTAAAATAATTTTAGAAGAAAGGCCTTGATTGTATAGAGATAATGCATAATCCAGTCTGGTTTTTAAAACAGGACTAGGTTGATTATTCCATTGGCTAGCTCCTAACACTACCACTGCTTCCGCTTTTTGCGCCTCATCAATATTTATCTGATTATAAATTTTAACAATTAACCATACATAATATATCAGCGCCAAAATTATTAAACCGAGCAATATTCTAAAAAACTTATTTTTCAAAATCATGAGTCCAATAATTTTTTAACTTTATCATAATTTTTCTCTACACCCTTTCCAAATTCATTGGCCTCTGGGTAAGCATGAGGTTCTAAATGTATCTTAGCGGCTACATATCTGATATTGGTCAAAGGGTCTTTAAGTCGTTCAACTCTCACCATATTATAGTCAATAAACCAAGTATTCTGACAACAAGAATCTAATTCGGGATAATATTTTTCCAAGTGTTCGGCAGTTTTTACGCGTATCTGACCTATGCCTATTGAGGTGTTAAGATGCAACAAACCGCCAATGTAATCTGTAAGTGTATCTATAAAATTTACATTTGTTGCCTGCTCTTGATATATTACAGCGCCCACCATAACAGAATCTATATTAAATTTATTTGCCGCATTCTTGATTATTGAAGCATAATTTTGAATAATATTAGCAGCTCTTTTCTCGACTTTGGTTTCTAAATATTTCAAACTTAATCTTACTTCATGCAAAACCGGCATTCTGTCCGCCCAAAATTCTAGATAATGCACGCCTGTATCTAATGATTCATCAAACTCTATTTTTATTCTTTTACTTTCTCCTTTCTTTCCTAACGTTGTCCAAGTCAACAGTCCTCCTATTAGATACCAAAATTTATATTTTCCTCCCCTTATATTTTTCTTCACCCTTCCATTCACAATGATCTTAACATCGTCACTATCCCAAAATCGCCTCTCAATAGTTATTTCTGCAAATAAATAGCTCAGAGGCAAATCAACTAAAACAAAAGTATACCAAGGTCTCCTGTCGCCGTCTTCTGCTTGATTTTCTATTTTGAATTCTATATCTTGGATACCAGTCAATTCTTGAACTTTTATTTCCTCAATAAAAGCGCTGTTGCGCGGAATCAAACTGATAGCATGTTCTCCTTTTTCTAAAACAGTGAGAAAAACAACGGTCTTTTTTAGTCCTTTTGATTCTGAACCATTAAAGGCGGAAGGAATATTAAATAATTGGATGTTTTTCTTTGGGGGAATTTCTCTAAATCTTAAGCCATTAATCTCTATTCTTAAATCTTCATCAACATGAGATTGAGTCTGCTTCTTTGATTTGCAGCGCGCTGAAATAAAAATAGCCACTAACCCCGTTTTTGATGTATAAATGGTGTGTTGATATGTTTCTGTTATATTCTTTTTCTGAAAAGTTTTCATTAATTCATTCTATTTTACTATCTTCATAAAATTTAACAGCCTCTGTGGTTTTTCCGAATTTTGATTTTGTTGAGTTTGCGATTTAGGGGATAGTATTTCCATTTTTTATAATTTATTTCCTATTCTTAATTTATCTTAAGTATGTTTTTTCAAAAAAAATTTAAAACCCCGCCCCCTCACTAGGCTGTTAATATTATAACAAATTTATTTCAATCAAAATATGCGGACAACTGTGGATAACTTTAGTCAACAGTTACGCGATCGCGTAATAGCTGACTAAATATAACGAAAAAACCAAATTTACTTGAATTAAAAATCTAATTCTTTTATAGTTCCCGTTTTGGATATTTTTAAAATATGGATAAAATTCATCAAATCTAATTCGGCCAAAGCTTTTAAAAATTCCTCAGGTATTTTATTTTTACCAATCCAAACACTTTTTTGAAGTATTATAAAATCTAAAGATGAGAGTGTGTGCCGAAGCCAATCCCGTTTTGTTTTGTGTTTTTCGGGAATATCAAAAGTTATTATATTTATTCCATCGTCTTTTTCCTTTTTGTGCTTGAATTTTGGAAAGCGTAAAAAGTTTTTTAATTTCTCAAATCTTTTTTCTCCTAACGGAGTAATTTTCCAAAAGACTTTCCCACCTTTTTTATTTTTCTTTATAAATCCTTGCCTTTTTAATTTAGAAAGCAAGCTATAAAATTTATGTTTTTCTTTTTCTAATAATCGGGGGTCAAATTTTATCTCGTTTGTTTCGGAGGGATCGGGAAGCGTCGGGTAAAACGCTTTTCTTTTCATTTTTTTATAATTATAGCCACCAAAAAATATACCAAGAAGAACATCGGTCGCCCGCTCAGTCTTTTTTAAGGTTTCCAGAATTAACCGAGTTTTCATAGATAGTTTGTACAGTTTATTTATTTATCTTATTTTATTTTAAAACTTTAGTCAACTATTACGCGGTCGCGTAATAGTTGACTAAAACAATAAATAACAACCAATAAAAAGTAGAAACCATTTATTATTTATTTTTTTAAATACTCGTAAATATTTAACGCCGCTTTAATGGCGTCGCCGATGGCGATGTTGATTTGGTTGTATAAAACATCGGTAGCATCGCCGGCGGCCCAAACGCCTTCATGAGAAGTTTTTTGAGTTTTGCAGTTAACGATAATTTTTCCTTCTTTGTTTATTTCCGTCAAATTTTTGACCAAATCGGTGTTCGACTCGTAGCCGATTGCCGCGAAAACGCCGTCTGTTTTTATTTCTTTGATTTCGCCGGTTTTCAGGTCTTCGTATTTAAGAGCGCTGACAAAGTTGTCGCCGATGATTTCTTTGGCGTTCACCATTGTTATGATTTCCAATTTCCCCGACGCTTTCAGTTTTTCCAAAGTAATCGGGTCTCCTTTTAGGGCGTTGGAAAATTCCAGAAGATAAATCTTGGAAGCGTAAGGTAGAAGATCCGTAACGGCGTCAAAACCGGAATTGCCGCCGCCGACGACTATCGCTGTTTTGTTTTTCATTAAAGGCGCATCGCAGATGGAGCAGTAAAAAACTCCTTTGCCTTCAAACTCTTTTTCGCCGGGAATTTTTAATCGGCGATAATGGCTGCCTAAGGCGATTAAAATTGTTTTGGATTCAAAAAATTCTTCCTTGTTTGTTTTAACCAGAAAATTTTCGTTTTGTTTCTCTATTGCCGAAACTTTCCGACCATCTTTAATCTCAACGCCTTCTTGGGCTCGCAGGTGTTCTTCCAGTTTTTTTGCCATTTCGATTCCGGAAATCGATTTAAAACCGATAAAGTTTTTGATTTCTCCGGCAATCACCGATTGGCCGCCAAAAGTGTCGGTAATAAGAAGCGTTTTGATTTTTTTCCTGGCGGCGTAAATACCGGCCGCAATGCCGGCTGGTCCTCCTCCTAAGATAATAAGATCATAAATCACAGTCTAAGGGCTTTGTCTATTTCCGGCCTGTTAAAACCGACAATAATCGCGCCGTTAATATCAATCACAGGCACTCCCATTTGTTGGGATTTGGCGATCATTTCTTCGCTGGCTTTTTCATCAGCGGCGACATCATATTCTTCATAGCAGATATTCTTTTCTTTAAAATATTCTTTTGCCATCACGCAGTAAGGGCAAATCTGAGTAGTGTATATTTTTATCATTTTATTGTTGAGGCATCGAAGGCGTTTGGGGTTTTGAACCGAATAATTGCCATAAAGCGGATATTACGATTAATATCCCAAAAATCGCGTTGCTCCACAAAGCGGTGGTGATATCAGAGAAACCGAGAATCCAAGGAGAGGCCATTACCCAAACTCCAAAAATCAACTGCGCCCAATTTAAATTTTTCATATTTTATTTACCTTCTAAAAGGTTGTCCTCCTCCGGAAGTTCGTTTTTTCTCCCGAAAACAATTAAGGCATAGAAGCTGGTTTAATCTTCCCGGATCCGGTTCGAAACGAAGTTCTGTTATTTCGCCGTTGCATTTTGAGCATTTCCAGTTGCCTTTATATGTTTGGGGCTGAAAATCGCCTTGACCGCCATCGTTATTATAAGCCATTTTATTTTTTATATATTTAATCGTCCCTTTGTAATCATAAGTTTATTTTTTGTTCAAAACTTCGTCAATGGCTTGGGAAAAAGCACTATAAGGATAAGCGCCTTGAATCATTTTATTATTAATAAAAATTGTCGGAGCGGAAATCCGTTCCATTATTGATTGGGCTTCTTGGATATCTTTTTCAACTTCGGCCGCGTATTTTTGCGAATCAAAACAGGATAAAAATTCATCAACATTCATTTTTAAATTCGAAGCGATTTTTCCAAAAAGATTTCTATTCAAATTGCCGTTGTGTTCTTGGCCGTCTTTAATTTCCGCTTCAAATAAAGCGTCGTGATATTGCCAGTATTTGCCCTGGTCTTTGGCGCATTCGGCTGCTTGGGCCGCGGCTTTTGATTCCGGTCCCAAAAAAGATAGGTCTTTATGAACCATTTTTACTTTGCCGGTTTCCACATAATTTTTACGGATTAAAAGTTCGGTTTCTTGAAAAAATTTTCCGCAGGATGGACACTGATAATCGCTGAAAATAAAAATTGTTACAGGCGCGTCGGGATTTCCCAAAACAACGTCGTCGTCGATTTGGGGTTTAGACGGCTGTTCGGCGGTTTCTAAAAGGTTAGCGGTTTGGTTTTCGTTTTTAACATTTTTCGCGCCGGTTGAATAAATCAAAGCGCCGGTGATTAAAATCGCCGCGATTAAAATGCTGGCCGGAAGAAGATATTTTTTTTCATTTTGGTTTTCCATATCAGAGGTAATTGTAATATACTAATTTCAGGTGTCAAACAATAAATATGATTGAATATTCCACAAAATCTTTGGTATTGGACGAGGAAAATATAAATGAGCTCGATAAATTGGTTTATCTGTACACGGAAGAATTGGGCAAGGTTGTCGCCAGGGCCAAAAGCGCCAGAAAAATAACTTCAAAGTTGGCGGCTTATCTTGAGCCGCTTAATTTTATCAGGGTTCGTTTGGTGGAAAAAAACGGCTTTCAAATTGTTGATGCTTTAAGTTTTGATAAGATAGCGGCATCGCAACAAAATTTGGCAATTAGCCAATTTATAAAAGAAATGACGGCCGAGCTTCAGCCGGATAAAAAACTCTGGCGATTTATTCGCCAGTCAGCGGAGAAAAATTTTTCTTACCGCCCGCTTTTGAAAATTCTGGGATTTGACCCGGATTTCGCCCGCTGTCATATTTGCGATAGTCCATCCGTGGTTTATTTTTTCAAAAACGACCAGATTTTTTTCTGCCAGCGGTGTTTCTTGCGGGGTTCCAAAGTTCCGAAAGATGAGATAGTATTAATATAAATGACACAGATTTCTTGGCCGGAAGAAATAAAATCAAATAAAGAACCTTCTGAGCTGTCAGAAAAATTTAGCGGGGTCGGCCGTAAGGTTTTTTGGTCGTTAATAATAGGAAGTTTGATAGTGCTCGCGATTGGCGGTTTTTATCTTTACCAATATTTTACCGCTCGCGATATTTCTTTTTCTTTGAAAGCGCCGACCAATATTTATATCGGCGTTCCTTTTAATATTGAAATTGAGATTCAAAATAATTCCGATAATTTATTGAAAGACACTAAAATTTCAATGATTTTGCCGGAAGGGACGGCGCTTTTGGCTGAAAACCAAGACAAACGGGTTTTGAGCCGGAATTTCGGCGATTTGGACGCAAACTCAAACTTTCAGGAAAAAATTTCCGTTCTTATTTTTAAGAATGAGCAGTCCATAAAAAAATTTGAAATCACCGCTTCTTATTTCCCGCCGAGTTTGGGGCCAAAAGCGCGTTTTGAAATAGCTAAAAGCGTTGAGGTGACGGCTCGGGAACCGGGAATTAAATTGGATTTAATCGCGTTTCAAGGAGCTTTGAATAATAAAGTTTTGAATAATGAAGATTTTGAAATAGAAATTAATTATCAAAATATCAGCGATATTGATTTTTCCAATGTTGAGCTGGAGCTGCAATATCCGAAATCTTTTACTTTTAGCAACGCGGATCCGAAGCCGTCCGCGAATAATAATTTCTGGAAAATCGGAAATTTGGCGAAAAAAAGTCCGGCAGAAACAATAGTGTTTTCCGGGAAAGCGATTGGCGCCGAGCAGTCGTTTTTTGAGATTAAAAGCGTTTTGAAGGCGGAATTCGCCGGTCAAAAATATTTAATTAACGAAAAGACAATCAGCGTCAATATCGCCCCTTCGCCTCTTTCTTTGGGCATTACCGTTAATAATCAGCCGGATTATTTGGCTTTTCCGAATGGCGATTTAAAATATAAAATTATTAGCCGCAATAATTCCGACATCGGGTTAAGCGATGTAATAATTAAAGCTCGGTTAGTCGGGGAGATGTTTGATTTCAAAAGCCTTAAAACGGGAGGAGTTTTTAACTCAAAAGACAATACAATTATTTGGAATGTTGCCAATACTCCTGCTTTGCGTCTTCTTTTGCCTGCTGCCGAAGGAACAGTTGAATTTGAAATCAAAACAAAAGACTCTTATCCTATTAAGAGAATTAGCGATAAAAATTTTATTTTAGGAGTTGAAGCGGAAATTTCTTCGCCAACGGTTCCGTATTACGTGGCAAGCGATAAAACCATCGGTTTTGCCAAATCGGAAATTAAAGTTGCCGGCGCCGCTGTTATCAGCGCCGAGGCGGATTTTCTTAAAGGTTTTTTCCCGCCGAAAACAAATAAACAGTCAACATATCTTATCCGATGGGCTATTACTAACTACTCAACGGATATTTCCAACATTAAAGTCAAGGCTTATCTTCAATCAGGCGCTCGCTGGCTCGGCCAGGTGAAAAGCAATATAAATTCTATTCCGAATTATAATGAAAGAACTCAAGAAGTCGTTTGGCTGATCGATTCAATTCCGGCAACTAAAGGAGTAATTTCAAAACCGATTGAAGCGACTTTTCAAATCGAAGTTGCGCCGAATATCACCCAAGTTGGTCAATATTTGGCGCTTTTGAGCGAAACAACATTTAGGGCTTTTGACGAATTTGCCAAGATAGAATTAAAAAATACGGCAAAAGATTTAAACAGCGCGTCGCTTGTATCGCAATAATTTTTACAAAGATGACCAATGATTTAATGGCAAAAATAGTTTCTTTATGCAAGCGCCGAGGATTTATTTATCCGAGTTCGGAAATTTACGGCGGCTTTGGCAGCTGTTACGATTACGGCCCTTTAGG
>JAUYBE010000009.1 GCA_030693235.1 bacterium | reverse complement strand
TTTATATTTTATTTTAGCGTTTCATTAATTTATTCGTATATTCGTAATTTATTCGTTATTCGGTGATTTATATTTTATTTTAGCGTTTCATTAATTTATTCGTATATTCGTAATTTATTCGTTATTCGGTGATTTAAAATTATGTTGCAGATTCCTTCTCAAAAACTTAAAGAAATTTTAATTAAAGATAATTTAATCACCACCGAGAAGTTTGAAGGTCTATTGCTTGAAGCCAAGCGGATGGATCAAAATATCGTTGATTTTTTGATTTCCGGCGGTTTTGTGACGGCTGATTATTTTTATAATCTCGTCGCCCGATATTTCGGCGTTGAACGCGCCAATCTGGCCGGACGGAATATTGAAGAAAATATTTTAAGGAAGCTGTCCGAAGAGCTGGCAAGGCAAAAAAGAATAATTATTTTTAATCAAGAATCCGACGGCGTTCTTGACGCGGCAATGGAAGACCCGTCGGATTTGGAAACGATCGGATTTTTGGAAAGGCGCCTTAAATCAAAAATAAAACCCTTTCTGGCGACTCAAGAAGATTTGAATCGCGGTTTCGTTTTATACGGCCGCCGGATGTCAGAAGATTTCAAAAAAATTATTGAAGAAAATATCAATGCCACTCTCCGGAAAAAAACCGGAAGCGTTGAAGAAGCGGCAAAAGATGTGCCGATTGTGGCGATTGTTGACAGTTTTATGTCTTACGCGATTTCGCTTCGGGCTTCGGACATTCACATTGAAATTCTGGAAGACACTATTCTTATCAGGTATCGGATTGACGGTGTTCTGCACGAAATCGCGAGAATTCCCAAAGAAGTTTATCCGGCAATCGTGGCTCGGATAAAATTATTGGGCGGTTTGAAAATTGACGAGCATTTGAAACCGCAGGACGGCCGCTTTCGTTATCAAATCGGTTCTGATTTAATCGATGTTAGAATAGCGATTATTCCAGTGTTTTACGGCGAGAAAATAGAACTGCGGCTGCTTCCTTCAGCCCAGAAACCGCTTGCTTTGGGAGAATTGGGGATGCTTGAGGATACGATAAAAATCGTTGAAGAAAACGCGAAAAAAACTTACGGAATGATTCTGGTTTGCGGACCGACCGGCAGCGGCAAGAGCACCACCCTTTATTCCATTTTGAATATTTTAAACCGGCCGGAGGTTAATGTCGTTACCATTGAGGACCCGATAGAATACGATATAAAATACATTAATCAAACTCAAATTAATTCTTTAGCCGGTATTACTTTCGCCTCGGGTTTGCGGTCAATTTTAAGGCAAGACCCGAATATTATTATGGTCGGCGAAATTCGCGACGAAGAAACCGCCGAGATTGCCGTTCATTCCGCTTTGACCGGCCATTTGCTTCTTTCGAGTTTGCACACCAACGATGCCGCCACCTCGGTGCCGAGATTGATTGATATGAAAGTCGCTCCATTTTTAGTTGCCGCTGTTTTAAACGCGATTATCGCCCAACGGTTAATCAGAAAAATTTGCATTGATTGCATTGAATCTTACACGCCCGCTCAATCAATAATTGAATTTATGCAAAAACAACTGAAAGAATTTAATCCCAATTCAGAATTGAAAATTCCGAAATTTCTTTATCGGGGCAAGGGATGCCAATCCTGCGGCAATACCGGTTATCGCGGACGAATCGGCATTTATGAAGTTTTAAACATTAACGAGGAAATAAGAAAATTGATTATCGGTTCGGATTTTTCGCTTGACGGTTTGAATTCATTGGCAAGAAAGAAAGGAATGATTACAATGTTTGAAGACGGATTGCGCAAGATCAGCACAGGAATAACAACGGTGGAAGAGTTACTAAGAGTTATTCGCGAATAATAAGGTTTTAGGTTTTAGTTTTTAGGTTTTAGTGAATTATCTAACACCTAACACCTAACACCTAACACCTAAAACAATTGAGATTCCAATACATCGCTTCCCAGCCTAACGGCAAAATAATTGAAGGAGATTTTGAAGCTTCGGGCACGGCCGAGGTTTTGGAATATCTGGCGAATCAAGGATTGCGTCCGGTTTCGCTTAAAGTAATCAAAGGCGTTGAAGAATCCAGCCGCGGTTTGTTTTTCGGCCGAACCATTACGACCGCCGATAAAGTATTTTTAACAAAATATTTATCGCTAATGCTTAAAGTCGGCACAGACCTTTTTAAAGCCATTGATATTTTAATCGCCGACCTTGATAAGCCGGCAATAAAAGCTTTGCTGATAGAAATTCGCGGCGCTTTGACCAAAGGCAAGCCTTTTTACAGCACTTTCATAAAATATCCGAAATATTTTTCTTCGGTTTTCATAAATTTAATCAAAGCCGGCGAAACTTCGGGAAATTTGGAAAAGGTTTTTGAAGAATTGAGTATTTCTCTCGGGAAAGAAGAAGATCTTCGCAGAAAAATCAAATCAGCCCTTACCTATCCGATGATTCTTCTTGTCACTTCTTTTATTATTCTTTTTCTTTTGGTCAGTTTTGCTTTGCCGAAAATCGCCGGCGTTTTTTTGACCAGCGGCATCAAACCGCCGCTTTTTTCCAAAATCGTTTTGTCAACAGGATTGTTCATCGGCAATTATATCTGGCCTTTCCTTATATTTTTAACAGCTTTGATTGCCGGCGGCTGGTATTTGTTTTTTAAAACCTTGACCGGAAAAAAGATTTTGCGGCGGTTCATTGATAAAATACCGGTTGTTAAAAATGTTTTAAAACAACTGGCTTTTCAGCGTTTTGCCAGCACTTTGTCTTCTTTGCTTAGGGCCGGTTTGCCTATTTTGGACGCTCTGGAAATTACTGCCAGTGCCGTAGGTTCCGAAGAATTAAAAAACAGCTTGATGCGGATTTCCCGCGAAGGAATCGCCAAGGGATTGACAATCGGCGAAGCTTTCCGAAGAGAAGCGGTTTTTCCGCGCGTCATCGTCAATTTAATGGCGATTTCGGAAAAAGCCGGCCATATAGAAAGTATTCTAAATACTTTGGCGGGTTTTTACGAAGCCGAAGCGGAAACTTCCGTTAAAACAATGGTGACTTTTTTGGAGCCGATTCTTTTGTTGATAATGGGATTGGTTATCGGCACTATCGCTTTGGCGATTATTATTCCGATTTATCAATTAACGGGACAGTTTTAGGATAAATTTACAATTTACAATTCACAATTTTCAATCAATGATCAAATTTACAATTTTCAAACTAACAGCGTATCTGTCATTGCGAGGCCGAAGGCCGTGGCAATCTTAATGAAAAAAGATTGCTTCGCTTTGCTCGCAAAGACGAAAAACTGACATTGAAAATTAAATCATTGAAAATTCAATGAAAATTAAAAATTAGAAATTGAAAATTATTATTTACATTTTTTATGACAAAGGGCTTTACTTTCATTGAATTATTAATCGTCATTTCCATCACCGCTATTTTAGCAACTGTCGGCGCGATGAATTTAATAGGCTATCGCCAAGAAAGAGACCTTAATTTTGCTGTTCAGGAAATTATTACGGTCCTGCGGAACAGCCAAGACCGTTCGATTGCTCAAGAAGAGGGGAGCCGTTGGGGAATTTATTTTAATAATCCAACAGGCGACAGCAATGATTTTTACGAATTATTCAAAGGAACGAGTTATGCCGGCGGCATAGTCGCTTCTAAAATAGCTTTGCGTTCCAATATCCAATTTGACACTCCGACTTCCAATTCTTCTTCAACTGTGATTTTCGCTCCGATTACCGGCTTGCCAAGCGCTTCAATAACAATTAAAATATCATTAATCGGCAAACCAACAAGCTCAAGCACGATAATTATAAATACAAACGGGGAAATTAGTTTTTAGGTGTTAGGTGTTAGGTTTTAGAAAATATGTTAAATTCTTATAAAGAATTAAAAGTTTGGCAGAAATCCATTGATTTGGTTGAAGAGGTTTATATTTTAACCGGTGATTTTCCCAAAGACGAGACTTATG
>JAUYBE010000004.1 GCA_030693235.1 bacterium | reverse complement strand
CATAAGTCTCGTCTTTGGGAAAATCACCGGTTAAAATATAAACCTCTTCAACCAAATCAATGGATTTCTGCCAAACTTTTAATTCTTTATAAGAATTTAACATATTTTCTAAAACCTAACACCTAACACCTAAAAACTAATCTAACTGTCCAATGTTCTCGCGCTGATGGTTGTTTGAATATTGGTCAATACATTCTCAAGATATCTGCCGGTGGGGCCGACGGACAGACTGATGGTAATTCGCGGCGGATAACCGTCGCCGACATTGCTTCCGAAAAGCGCCACTTTAAAATTCATAATTTTGACGTTATCGGCGGTGATTTTTTTATAAATTCTTTGGGAAACAACACCTTCTTTTTCCGTTCCCCGTTCAATCGTTTCCTCATTAAGCCGATACCAGACTACCTGATTGCGCTGGTTTACAAATTGAATTTCCGTTTCGGAAATTTTGCTGAAATTATAACCGGTTCTAATTTCCCGCGCCATTTGTTCCAAAGCCAAGCTGGCATTGTCATTGGCTTCCATTAAACTGATAATCGCTTTTTGAGTTTGAAGCGCTTTAATAAAACCGCCGGTGCTGATTCCTATTAAAACCACAAACAAGCCCATAGCCACTAAAAGTTCTACAATCGTGAAAGCTTTTAGGTTTTGGGTTTTAGGTTTTAGGTTATTTTCTTTTTTATATTTTAATTTTCTCATATTTTAACTAACAACTAAAAACTAACACCTAACACCTAATTTTCATGGTCTCCAATTAAAAAAATGGTCTTCCAGATTGACTTCAAATTGTCCGCCGCCCCTGGTTGTCCACTTAACTAAAGAATTGACTTTTATTTCTTCCGAGCCGATAAGCTGAATATTAACGGTTCTGATAAAATTGGTCGGATTGCCAGCGTCATAACTATAAATATTATTAGCCGAATCAAATAAAAGCTGGCGGTTTTGATTTGGCTCCAGATTTGTACTATTATAATCCGCCTCAAAACTTCCGCTTGAAAACCCCTGATTCCAAGGCTTAGATTGAATAATATTGGCGTCAATAAGATTTTTCGTTATTTCAATGCCTTCGGCCGCGAGATAAGCGCCGGTAAATTGATCGCTAACCACCCGATTAAGACTGATTGACCGAGAAAGAAGAGTTAAGACTCCTAAAATACCGACAACGGCGATGCTGATGCCGATCATTGATTCGATAATAAGCTGACCTGAATTAGGTTTTAGGTTTTGGGTTTTAGATTTTAGTATTGGCATTAGGTTTTAGGTTTTAGGTTTTAGGTTTTGGTGATTTTTTACTAACACCTAAAACCTAAAACCTAACACCTATTATTACCTGCTGATTTGTCCGGCGCTGTTTATTTTAATTGTTGCCGAACTTTCTATATTGACAATCTTAATAATAATAACGGCTTGGTCTTGATCGGGAGTAATAACAACTGAAGGGCTTGGAGGAATAAAAACAATATCGGAAAGCGTTAACTGATCAAATGCCACCGCCGAATCCAAATTGAAAGATTCGAATATTTCACCGGCTCCGGAATATTTTTTATCCGCCAGCGAGCAATCGCCGGACACCGCCAAATCCTTAAAAATCAAAAACGTTCTCGGCGCTTCAAAATGAACGCCGTAACCGCAAGGAATGTCGGTTTTGCCAAACGCGGCAACACTTAAATATTTGGCGCGAGAAAGAGCGCTGATAATTCTGGCCTGTTCTTTAAAAAGAATTATTTGACGTTCGCCGGCGCGGCCGTAAACCATCAAAACAGACGACATCAAAGCCATAACGCCGATAACTACCAACATTTCAATCGTAGTAAAGGCCTTGTTCATAATCCAAATAATTTAAAGTATCCGTCAATAATTTGATAGCCGAAAAAGAAAGTTAAAGACGAAGCGACAACCAAAAATGGCCCGAAAGGAACCGCTTCTTTGATTTTTTTCTTTTTTCCGATTAATAAAATAACGCTGAAAACCGCGCCGATGATAAAAGCCAAAAACAAAACCATTAAAATATCCGGCCAGCCAAAAATCAAACCCAAGGCGCCGACTAATTTAAAATCACCCACCCCCATGGCTTTGCCTTTAGTCAATAAAATAATCGCTCCGAAAAACGCCATAGCGATTAAAGCGGCGAAGAGGTGATTCATAACCATTAACCATTGACTATTGACTATTGACAAGGGCCAAAAATCAAAAAGCATGGCGTAGTGCCCAAAAAAAGAAAAATTATCAATTTGGGGAGGTCGGACTTCCCAAAGATTAACGTTAATATTAGGAAGTCCGACCTCCAAAAATATTAAAACAATTCCCAAAACCGCCAATGATAAATTTATTGAATCGGGAATAATATACTGGCGGAAGTCAATGATTGAAAGCAGGAGAAACAATAGAAAAACCAACAACCAGATGACCGTTGACCATTGACCATTAACCATTAACGATGACAATGACAATGGAACAAAAACAAAAATCAAGCCGCTAAGGATTTCAACGAGCGGATATTGAAGAGAAATCAAGTGGCCGCAGTGCCGGCATTTTCCTTTTTGAATTAAAAAACTGAAAATCGGTATTAATTCATACCAAACTAATGTCTTATGGCAAATCGGACATTTGGAACGGCCGCCCAGATAAAGTTTTAAAGTTTTAAAGTTTAAAAGTTTAAAAGTTGGCCGATAGCGCAAAGCAACGACATTCAAAAAACTGCCGACGGCGAGACCAAAAATAAAAAGAAAAAAATATTCCATTGAAAAATTACCTATTGAAAGATTTAAAGATTATTTTTTTAATTTTTCAATCTTGCAATCTTTCAATCTTGCAATTAACTTTTTTAAAACTGGGCGCAGAATCTTGGATCAGCGCAATCAATGCCATAAATACTGCCGTCAGGATCGTTTTTAAGGGCCGGGTTTCCGGCGTCTTCCAAAGTAGCCGCCAAAACGTAATTCTGACCGTCGCCAGCAACGCCGTAAAGATAAATTTTATCGGGAGAAAGCGGATCATCTGATATTGTTGAAACTCCAATACCGGCGTCAACTAAGCTCTTTGTCAAACTCGACCAACTATCACCGCCGCCAAGAGCCGGGTATTTTACATATTTTGTGTAATAGAGCTCCAAAGCGTTTTGGGTTTGACGCAAATCAGCTAAGCGGCGCGCGTCTCGACCCCGAGCCCTGAAAGAACCCAAACCAACCAAAACCACCGAAGATAAAAGCCCGATAATGGCGACCACTATTAAAATTTCAATTAAGGTAAAACCTTTTTTATTCATTAGTTTTTAGGTGTTAGGTGTTAGGTGTTAGGTGTTAAGTGTTAGGTTCTAAAATCTAAAACCTATTTTAATATTCGACCTTTTAAAATGCCTGCGCTAAATTATATATCGGAATCAAAACCGAAGCAAATAACAATCCGACGAAAACGCCGATAACCACGATTAAAATCGGTTGAACCAATTCCGTTAAATTGCTTAACACGTCATCGACTTCCCGGGTGTAAAAACTTGAAATTCTCAATAAGGTCTCGTCAAGCCGGCCGGTGGATTCGCCGATAGCAATCATTTGCCCGACCAAAGCCGGAAAATAATATTCTTTTTGGGACAAAAGAGTTGACAGCAATTCCCCGCCCCTGACGCCTTCCGCCACTTCATGCAGAATATCCCGATAAACGATATTGCCTATCGCGTGGCCGGAAACTTCGATCGCTTGAGTAATCGGAATACCGCCTTTTATTAAAATCGACACCGACTCGACAAAACGCGCCACATAAATTTTCTTGAATAAATTTCCGAAAATCGGAATTTTTATCGCCAATTCATTGGCGACGATTTTCCCTTCATCGCTTTGAAAATAATCAACCAGCAAAAAAGCCAAAAGAATCAATATTAAAATAATCGCCCACCACCATTCCAGTATAAAGCCGCCGCTAGTTAAAAAAACCTTGGTAAGAAAAGGCAACTCTGTGCCGGTTTCCTCAAAAATCGGCGCGATTTGGGGAAAAACCGTGGTCAGCATCACAATAGCCACGCCCAAAAACAAAACAATCACGATTATCGGGTAAATTAAGGCATTCCTGATGCGCGAACGCCACATTGATTCTTTGTCTATGTAGTCAGCCAAAAAAGTCATCGCTTCTTCCAAACGGCCGGTAATTTCGGACGAACGAATCATATTAATGTAAAATTCCGAAAAAATTTTTCCTTGGCGCTCCATTGCCTGGGACAAAGACAAACCGGCGTCAATATCGGAAGAAACTCCAAAAATCGCTTCTTTTAAAATAATATTTCTCGTTTGCTTGTGAAGAGTTCTCAGGCTGTCGCTCAACGGCACTTTTGATTCCATCAAAGTCGCGAATTGACGGGTAAAAATCATTAAGTCATTAATCTTGACTCTGTTAAAAAATCCCAAAATTCTGTCAAACCGGCGAAGTTTTTCCGCTTCTTCTAGGCTTAAAATAAAAAGGCCGTGGCCGGTTAAAATATTGGTTACCGCTTCGCGATTGGCGGCGTCAACAAAACCGGTTTGCAATTCCCCTTCTTGAGTTCTAGCGTTGTATTTGTATTTCATTTTAACTACGTTCCAATAGTATCCTCAACTCGCTCGGATTCAATGAATACAGTTCCGCCTTTTCCAATGAAATTTCTTTCTTCTTTACCAAATTCGCCAAAGAACGATTCAACGTCATCATTCCTTCTTGAATGGACGTTTCGATTACCAAATCAATTTGATAAGCTTTCCGTTCCCGGATTAAATTGCGGATAGCCGGATTAGTGATCATTATTTCGCAAGCCGGTATCCGGCCGCCGTCAATTTTAGGAATCAAACGCTCGGAAATAACTCCGACTAAAACAGCCGCTAATTGCGAAGCAATCTGATTTTGCTGTTCAGCCGGAAAGCTGTCAATAATCCTGTCAATGGTTTGCGATGCCGAATTGGTATGAAGAGTGGAAAAAACCAAATGTCCGGTTTCAGCCGCGGTCATTGCCGTGGCAATCGATTCGGCGTCGCGCATTTCGCCAACCATTATAACGTCCGGATCCTGACGCAAAAGCGAACGCAAAGCCCTATGAAAATCCAACGTGTCGCTTTTCACTTCACGCTGGGAAATAATGCACTTGTCTTGAGTAAAGATATATTCTATCGGATCTTCAACTGTGATAATATGATCTGTTTTTTTATGGTTAATCTCATCGAGAATCGCCGCCAAAGTGGTTGATTTTCCATGGCCGGCCGGACCGACCAATAAAACAAAACCTTGGGAAATCCTGGCAAAATCATAAAGAACCGGCGGCAAACCCAATTCTTCAATTGTTTTAATTTGAGCCGGAATCAACCGCAAAGCCGCCGCCGCAAACCCCCGCTGATAAAAAACATTTACCCGAAAACGAGCCTTATCTTCAAAGCTGTAAGAAAAATCAATTTCTTTTTCCCGCAAAAAACTGTCTTTTTGTTCCGGCGTCAGAAGATTGAATATTAAATTATCCGCCGTTTCCGGAGTTAAAAGCGGTTCCTTGCTTAAGGGAATTAAAACGCTGTCTATTCTTAGGGTCGGATGCCTACCGACCGCCAAATGCAAATCGCTCGCGTTTTGCCGAGCCGTGGTTAATAATAGATCGTTGAGTTTCTGTTTGTAGTCCAAGTTTTTTAGGTGTTAGGTGTTAGGTGTTAGGTGTTAGAAAAAAATTCATCTAAAACCTAAAAACTAAAACCTAAAACCTGTTTAAGTATATCACACTTCCGTCGTTTCCTTCAACACTTCTTCAATTGAAATTAATCCTTCCAGCGCCTTTAAAATGCCATCCTGGCGCAAACTAATCATCCCCTGGCGCCGCGCTTCTTCAAGAATTCGGTGTTCGGTCGGCGAAGAATTAACAATATCCTCAAGCTCGGGAGTCATTTGCAAGATTTCAAACAAGGCAACGCGGCCGCTAATGCCTTTATTTTGACAGGCTTTGCAGCCGGGAGAATGGTAGATATTCATTTCTTTATGAGATTGCTTCACTTCGTTCGCAATGACAGCCGGCAATTTTTCCAATTCCTTTTTGATTATTTCCTGAATTTTTTCCGGAGCTTTTTCCGGTTTTTTGCATTCCTGGCAAAGCTTGGGCGCCAAACGCTGAGCCACCATTAAATTTAAAGAAGCGGGTATTAAAAACGGGTCGATTTTCATATCAATCAAACGCGGAATTACGCCGAGAGCATTGTTGGTATGAAGGGTTGAAAGCACGATATGGCCGGTTAAAGCTGCGTGAATCGCCAAGCCGGCGGTTTCAGTATCTCGAATCTCGCCGACCATAATTATATCCGGGTCTTGGCGAAGAATCTGCCGCAAGCCCGAAGCGAAATCATAGCCGATTTCCGGCCGTACTTGAGACTGGTTTAAACCGTCAATAAAATATTCAACCGGATCTTCCAAGCTGACAATATTAACTCCTTCTTTGTTGAGAATCTGCATTATGGCGTAAAGAGTGGTGGTTTTTCCCGAGCCGGTCGGTCCGGTGATTAAAACCATTCCATAAGGCTTTTTAATTCCCTCTTTGACAATCTGATAATTTCTTCCTATTAATCCCAATTCTTCCAATCCCTTTAAGCCGGTAATCGGATCCAAAACCCGAATGGCGGCTTTTTCGCCCACCGGCGTTGGAAAAGTAGCGACCCGATAATCAATGTCCCGGCCAAAAAGCACTGTCCGAAAACGGCCGTCCTGGGGAATTCTAGTCTCGTCAATTTTTAAATTTGAAAGAACCTTAACGCGGGAAACAATCGGCTGATGAAGCTCAATCGGCAAAGAAGAAACCTCTTGAAGCTCGCCGTCGATTCGAAACCTGATTCGCAACCGATTTCTTTGGGGTTCGATGTGAATATCCGAAGCTTTTTGCCAAACCGCTTCTTTAAGAGTTGAAGCGACTATTTTGATAATCGGCGCTTCTTCGGAAACAGACGCTCCTTCCTCTAATTGAATAATTTTTTGAGTCGCGGTCTGATTACGGCTGGATGAAAAATTAAGCGACCTGACCGCGGCGTCAACTTCGCCTCGATAAGGAGAATAACGCCTCAACATCGTTTCCCATTCAGACCGAGTGATTAAATAAACGCCGAGATTTATCCGCAGCTGCTTGGCGATGAATTTCAAAGCGTCCAAAGCTTTGGCGTCATCGGGATAAAGCATTCCGACGATTACGGTGTCGGCTGAACGGCTGATAGGAATAACCTTATAATTCCTGACAGTTTCTTCCGGAATGAGCTTTAAAAGTTCGTCATCGATTTCTTCAATTTTTATTTTTTTATAAGGAACGCTTAAAATCCGGCTTTTCGCGTTCGCCAATATTTCTTCGTCAATAAGCCGGCGCTCATAAATCAACTCTTCGGCGTTTTTCCGAGTCAAAGAAGATTCTTGAAGAAGTTTCTTGGCTATATCCTCCGTTAAAAATCCTTGTTTTATTAATTCCTGAAGAAAAGTTTTATTATCCAATTTTTTAGGTGTTAGGTGTTAGGTAATTCGCTAAAAACTAAAACCTAAAACCTTATCTTATAAACGGATTACTTTTTCCGACTGGTCCGATTTCTATCGGATGCGCGTATTGCTTGAGAATTTGAAAACGCGGGTTATCAATAACCGCTCCCGGATCCAATTTTATTGAAGAAATTTCTTTAATTGATTGGAGCTTCAACGGCGCCACTTTTTCAATTAAAGAAGGTTTGACAAAAAACAAATAATAAATTACTCCGACAATCGTCGCCGCTATTAAAAGAATCGCGCTCAACACGAACCAATTAATTTTTTTTCTTTCTTCTTGAATTACAATAGCCATGAATTTTAGGTGTTAGGTGTTAGGTGTTAGGTGTTAGGTGTTAGAAATTTTATTATTTATCTAAAACCTAAAAGCTAAAACCTAAAAGCTTCACTAATTCGCCTGATAATAACTGTCAATAATCATTGTGTAGGATAAACTATCGCCGCCCTTAATTTTCCCAGCTGATTCGATTTTCAAACTCGCCAAATCCATTAAATTTATATTAGTTTCCAAATTTTGAAGAAATTTTTTAAAATTTTCGTAATTACCCACCAACCGAAGATTAAATCTCAAAACTCCCACTCCCTTCACCAAATTCGGCTGAGCCGAAGGTTTTATGGCTAATTGCTGAACAGCCAAAAGTTCCGTGGATAAACTGTTTAAACCAACCAAGCCGACAACCTGATTAACCGCTTGAGAAATATTTTGTTCCGACGATAAAACCAAAGAAGTCATTTCTTTGGCTTGAGAAATACTTTGGTATTCGCTTAAAAGTTTTTGGACCTGCTCTATTGAAGCTTTGTTTCTGTTAATCAAATCGAGCCGGCCGGCGACTTCGGCTCGCAAATTTTTAATTTCCGAATAAACCGGACGAATCAAAGAGCTGTAAACAAAAAGCGAAGCGATAATCATCAGAATCGCCGTTAAGATGCTTAAAATTCTTTTATTTGAAGCTTTCATAAAATCACCGAATAACGAATAAATACGAATATACGAATAATTATATCACTAACTCCGGTTTAAACATCAACCGAATGGAAAAACGAATACTACCTTCTCCCAGTTTTGAATCTTCCAAAAAAATCTGATTGATTTCCGGCGCCCGGCGGAACAACTCCAATTGCTGAACCAAAACTTTATAATCAGGCGCGCTGCCGTCAAGTTTTAAATTTTTTTCCGTCAAAGATAAATTCAAAGAAAGATAATTGACTTGCTGATGGGTATTTTTTTCCAGAAAATCGAAAAGTTTCGAAGCGGCCGCGTGATTCGCCAATAAATCCTGAATATTGACCAATTGAGAATAAAAATTGATAAAATCCTTTTGCTGTTCTTCGCCGATGGAATCCGTCAAGCTGGCAATTTCTTTATCCAATCCTTTCGCTCTTGAATCTAAAAAGGGTTTATAACCGAAAACCATTCCAAAATAAAGAAAAACCACGATGCCGAAAACGACCGCGGTAAAAAGCAAAAGCCGCCAAGGCCAGCCGACCGGCAATCTTTCGCCGGCTTTTAATTGTTCCTCTAAAATCGATTTAGTGTATTGCATACCAAATTTATACAAACTCCTTTATCCCCAATCCAATAGCAACGGAAAAACTCGGACCCAATTCTTTTGCCATCGGTTCTATTCTTGCCGGATACTCCATTTTTAAAAATGGATTGCCGATGGTTACCGGTAAATTTATCTGCTCCTCAAAATATTTTTCAATGCCTAAAAGATTGGCGCCGCCGCCGGCCAGCAAAACTCGTTCAATTTTTACTCCCTGATTTTTTTCAAAAACGGTTCTTCCCCTGTTCGCTTCATTTATTATAGCATCTAAAAAGGGAAAAATTAATGTGGATAACTCAAACTCTCCTCCGGCTCCCAAAAGACCTCTCTGTTTCTTCAATTCTTCCGCCCTTCTGATATTAATGTTCAAACCGCTTGAAATCGCCTGAGTCAAAGAACCGCCGGCGAAATCAGTATGATTATTATACTTCAGAAAACCTTTTTCAACAACTGAAATATTGGTGGAACGGCCGCCAATGTCAACAAGCAAAGACGGCGCCGGATTATTATCGCCAAGCGCCCTTGCCAGACTCAAACTTTCCACTTCCAAAGCTTTTAATTTAAGACCCGCTAATTTAAAAATGGTTTTGTATCTTGAAATCAGTTCATTGGGTATGGAAATTACCAAAATTTGCTGCTTGGTGAATCCGCTTTCGTCATCTCTTTCCCCGATTTTCAACCATTCAATGGCAACTTCCTGAACCGGTAAAGGAATATGCTGGCTGATCTGGAATGACATCGTTTTCGCCATATCAACCTCGGACATCTCCGGTATTTCCAACGAAGTGATAAAAACCGAAAAAGCGGGAATTGAAGCAATCGCTTCCCTTGATTTGATTTTCAGTTGTTTTAAAAGCAGTTTCAAAAGCTCGGCGGCTTCTTTTTCCATTATTTTCAAACCGGCGGTTTGAATGGCGTCGTTGATGCGTTCCAAATGGCCGTAACTTTCCAAGACGCCGTAATTTTCAATTTTCGGCCGCCGTTTGCCTTTGGAAATTTCCACCATTTTAATTGAAGTGGTTCCGATATCTACGCCGAGATAAGATTGAATGCCGATTAACGATTTTATGGAATCAAACATTATAATATAATTATACTATGTCCCTGTTTTTAATCAAACTTAAAAATATTGTTCTGGATATCCTCTTCCCGCCCATCTGCGTAAATTGCCACAAGACGCTGACCAACGCGGAAAACGACGCGGACTTACGCGGAAAATTTATCTGTGAACAATGCCTTAATCTTATCAAACTTAATAACACTTTATTTTGTCCGATTTGTCGGGCCCGATTGGCGGAAAACAAAAAAATCTGCAGTCATTCTTATTATTTATTGGCGGCGGCCGGAAATTACGACGACCCGGTTTTACAGAATTTAATTCACTATTTCAAATACAAAAGCTTTGAAAACTTGGCTCCGATTTTAGGAAAAATTCTCATAAAATATTTATCGAATTTGTCATTTACCATTAACCAGCAAGGCCAGAAAGCCATCTTTCGTAGAGAAGCTCTCGGAGCTCTGCCGAGCTTGGTCTCCGAGCGAAGTAAGGAGTCGGCAGAGCGAGAGCGCAGGCGGGCGGCTACCGCTGGAGTAGCCGCAACGCCGGTTCTCATAGAAAGATGGCTTTCTGGCTATCTTATTGTTCCCATTCCCCTCCATCCCGGCCGCGAGCGCGAACGCGGTTTCAATCAAGCGAAATTATTAGCCGAAATAACAGCCCGCCATTTTAACTTGCCGCTTATCGACGGGCTTAAAAGAATCAAAAACAACAAACCCCAGGCAAAACTCAAAGATTTTGAAAAAAGAATAAAAAATATTTCCGGTTGTTTTGAAATCAAAAACCCAAATTTTATCAAAGGGAAAAATATTATTTTAGTTGACGATGTTTTTACTTCCGGCGCCACTATTAATGAAGCGGTAAGAATTTTGAAAAAAAACTGCGCTGGAAAAATAATCGCCATGGTGATAGCTAAAACGTAGCTTCGCTCCTCATAGCTTATTCAATCCAAGTTTCTCCATTAATTTATATGAATTGGCAAAGCTCGCGTATCCATGCCAAGAAGCATATGTGTTGCAGATAAACGCTTCAGATACTTTACCCTTGCGAAAAAGCGCCGCGTATCGTTTTCTCTTTTTCAGAAACCGCTTAACCGTCGATTTTCTCAAAAGACGACGGTTGCCGCGAACAACATATCCCAGAAAATCAATGCCTCGGTCAATCGGAAAAATTTCCGCTTTCTTGGGATGCAGTTCAAGTTTCAACCTATCGCGCAAAAAAATTCTTATTCTCTCCTTATCCTCCTGTAAATGTTTTTTATCCAACCCCAAAATAAGAAAATCGTCCATATAACGGATATAGCATTTCTCGCGCAATATCCGTTTCACAAAATGGTCCAGTTCGTTCAAATAAACATTAGCAAATACTTGGCTCGTAAGATTTCCTATGGGTATGCCTTTTGTATTGCTTGTTATTATTTCATTAAGCAACCACAAAACATTTTCATCTTTTATTTTGCGGCGCAACAGCTCCAAAAGTATTTCGTGGTTTATATTGTCAAAATATTTGGAAATATCGCATTTGAGGCAATAAATTTTTACCGGCAAAGTTTTTATGAAACCTTCAAGCCGAACGATCGCGGCATGCGTCCCTTTGCCAACACGGCAAGCGTATGAATCATAAATAAATCCCCTCTCCAAAATCGGCTCAATAATATTACATAAAGCGTGGTGAACTACCCGGTCGCGAAACGGAGCCGCTTTAATAGTCCGCTTTTTAGAATCAGCGACTATGAACTCGCGGTAACCGCCATGCCGATAAGTTCTACTCGCCAATTCCGTCCGCAAAGCTAATAAATTTTCTTCCAGGTCGTAACCGAACTTCAAAATCGAACCGCGATAGCGTTTGCATTTTCGGGCGCCCTTATATGCCCGGTGAAGATTGGCAAAATCAAAAACTTTTAAAAATAAATCGGACATTTTAAAAACAAGAAATCCCTTGCCCACGGAATAATTATGTCCCATAAATTAACTATTCCGCAAGCATTCTTATTTGGGACGCGCCCTTTTAAATGTTTCTAAAAAAGCGAAATAACAAACAAGTGGTAGGGATTTATATTTTCCCTTCGGAAAATCCGAAAAGAGGGAATAAGGGCAGTAGTCGTTTTGGCATACAGACTCGTATCCGTGGATACTTTGTTCGGGCCAATTTCTTGAATCTTAAAGTTTCAAGTTATATATTGTGATGAGTACCGGGCGCAACGGAAACCCACATTGTTGTTCTGATTCGTCGTGTCCCAATTCAAGTTCAGCGTGAAAGCCCCGGCGTTCGCGCCATTATCCCAATTGCCGCCGCGGAGGAGAACACACATGAAGACACCGTTGTGTAGCCCTTATCCCCGTTCCATTAGGAACTTTTTTATTATAAACAAATTACGCCGCGCGGGGAAATTTATTCATCCACCCGTACAATAATTTTCCGATTTCATTCATTCGCTCGGCCATAATTTCATACTGCTTTATGTTCACAAAACGCAAATCTTTGGCAAGCCGAATCAATATTCGCAGTTCATCCAATTCCACGCTGGCCATTCGCAACATCGTTGATTTATCCCGCTCGGCGTTTGCGACGATCATCGAGTGTAGCAGGTCAAGAGTTTTATTTTCTATCCGCTGGCCCAAAACGAACCGCTGGCTTTTGGGAAATTTGTTCACGACCGGATGGAGCCGGAGCATAAAATCGTAGGTCTTTTGATAAATTATTAAATCTTGAAGCATTTTGGCTATTTTGTCATTACTAGGATGAGATTGCTCCGGGACTTCGTGCCTTACAATGACACTCTTTTTCGTCATTACGAGGGCTTTAGCCCGTGGCAATTCCATGAGATTGCTTCACTTCGTTCGCAATGACAACTATTATCGTCGTTGCGAGGGCTTTAGCCCGAAGCAATCTCAAAGAGAATCGCTTAAATCCTTAAATTCTGGATTAATACTTTTAATTAAGTCTATTTTCTTTTTCCGGGAACCGCCCTTAATTTGTTTTTCTCTTTGAATGGCGGCTTCAGGACTGTCAAAAACTTCGTAATAAACCAATTTTACAATGTTATACTTTTTGGTGAATCCTTCAACCAGTTTGTTTTTATGCTCGTATACTCGTCTCGGTAGATTGCCGGTAACCCCGGTGTAAAAAACGGTGTTTATTTTATTAGTCATAATGTAAATGCAGTATTGTTTTCGGTTCATAACCGTTGAGAGATTGCTTCGGCGATTTCATCGCCTCGCAATGACGACGGGGGAAAAGATTAAAGATTTAAGATTTCTACACGACTACCGGGCGCAACGGAAACCCACAAAGTTGTTCTGAAACGTCGTGTCCCAACTCAATGTCAGCGTGAAAGCCCCGGCGTCCGCGCCATAAACCCAATTGCCGCCGCGGAGGAGAACACGAGAAGCGCTACCGTAATCGCCGTTATAAGTATAAACTCTTCCCATTCCATGGGTGGCGTTCCAGGAAGAATTCGAAGGCCTGATTTCATTATAAGAAAGGTCTCCGTAACCTGTTATGGCCGTATGTTCAATCCAGCGCCAACCAACAGCTCCGCCATCGCTTGGGGTGTATCTTACCAAAGTGTCATTAGCGTCTTTCATCACGTGTTCCCAGACATTGCCGGCAATGTCCCAAATTTCTTCGCCATTAGAAAGAACAAGTTTAGCTTTAGCGTTGCGGTAAATTCCTTTTTCCGGGTCAGCGCCGTTGTAGCCGCAGGCATTTGAACCAACATTGCCCCTAAAAAGACAACCCGAACCAACTGAACCGCCTGACCAGTTTGAGCCAACTTGTTCGGCATTTCGGGCAATGGTCATCCATTCTTGATTAATAATAAGACGAGCGCCGATTGTCTGGCAAGCGGTTTTCGCCTGATTATGGGTAATATGGACCACAGGAGAACCATAAGGAGAAGAAACTACTTTGGTGGAATCATTGCAGCCGGAATCTCTCCAGTCAAGGCCGTCGCCTGAATCAGCCACGCAATTGACTGTTGAAGCATCGCTGGCGCCACTGCCTGTTTTTGAATATTTGGCTTCATATTTCATCACCCAAAAATTATCAACCTTTATCCAGTTATGAGGGAAAGTTAAAGGCGTCAGAGCCAAGCCGGCGGCTGAGCCAGTTTCAAAAGCATTGTCAGAGTCGCCGCCATCATTTTGAGCCTTAGCCTTATATCTGTCTGAAGTTAAAATCGCATTGAGTTCCCAAGAGCCGTCAGTGATATAAGTATAGTATTCTCCAGTAGAAGTAGTATTGACAGGGTCAATGGGAAGGATTGCTAAGTTTGAGCCAAAGGAGATAGAGGTGAAAGGGACGGGTATCCAGCCGGTGGAATCAACTTTCCGATAATTGGCGGAATTGGAACAGCGATATTCCCAGCCTGTGGGTAAAGCAGGTAAACCCAAACTGGCGCAGATTTGGGAAGCATTATCAGGAATAGAAACATAAACCTTGTTGGTTTCGCCTAAATAGGTTTTTCCGTCTGCCAGATATTGACCTAAAGCCTTGTTGATTGTTTGGAGTTCGGACATTCTGGTTGAGTCTCGGGATTTTTTGAAATATTCCATCGGATTCATGACAACGACTACGGCTGTGGCCAAAACCGCGATAATGCCGATGACGATGAGGAGTTCGATGAGGGCGAACCCTTTTTTTATATTAATAAATATCATTATATCATTAAGTTAAATTATTGTCATTTATCTAATAATCGCTTTAAATTTTATTTTAAGCATTTTGGAAATTTTTTCCATTTCTTTATTGGCTTCATCGTCCGTTAAAGTCCGATCTTCGGCTTGAAAAACAATCCGGAATGTAAGGCTTCTCCTTACAGCTGACTCGCGCCGACTTAACGCTGACTTACGCAGACCTTTTCCGCGTTGGTCCGCGATTAAGTCGTATTCGTCCATCAAATCAACGTCTTCGATATATTCCAAATCAATTTCTTGGATTGCTTGCATTATTTCGCCGACTCGCGCCGTCTGTTCAACCAAAATCGAAATATCGCGCATTATTGAAGGATATTTAGGCAAAGGACGATATTCGCGCTCTTCAACCACTAATTCTAGTAAGGAATCTAAATCTATCTCCGCTAAAATACCCTTATATTCTAAATGATTTATGAAACCGATTATTTTATCGCCAGATTTAATTTCCAAATTCCCACTTCTCGATTCTTTCATTAAAAAATCAACCAACCCGATTTTTTTGAATAACCGCTCAATAACGCCCTTCGCTTCAAAAAACATTTCGTCTCCGCCAGCCGGCGGATTATTTTTAGAAGCCATGGCTATGCCCAATATTAATTTTTCTTCCGTTTTATCAAAAACTTTTCCGATTTCAAAAATCTTTATCTCGTCAAAAAATCGCGAATTACTTTTAATATTTTCCAAAAGATGACTTGCTAAAGAAGGGCGGAGATATTTGAATTGAGCGCTGATAGGATTTTCCAACTCCACCAACGCGGACTTACGCGGACTCAACGCGGACCAACGCGGACTGTCTACGTTTGTCTGCATATTGTCCGCATCTGTCTGCGATATGAAGGAATAATTATACACTTCGCTTAATCCCATGCCGGATAAAATTTTTCTGATTTTATCTTTCAAAATAATCTGGTCTTCAAAACCGGAAGGAATCAGACGAATAAGCGCCGGCGTTGATTTGATTTTATCATAGCCATAAAGCCTTGCTATTTCCTCAGCCAAATCTTCAAAAGTTTCAATGTCTTGGCGAAGAGGAGGAACCTCCACCAGAAACGCGGAACTACGCGAACTTGACGCGGACTGACGCGGAAATTGAAATCCTAATAAATTTAAATAATTTTTAATGGTCTGGCTGTCTAAATCCAGTCCGATGAATTTATTGAATTTTTCCAGATCAAACTTAATAATTTTTTTCCGTTGTTTTTCTGGATATATATCAACTAAAATACCCGGTTTTCCCCCGCACAATTTTTTAATTAACTCTCCCGCTCTATTAATACCAATACTTGCAAGCTCAGGGCTAATATCATGAGAAAATCTAAGCGATGCATCAGTGCTTATTTTCGTTTTCCGAGAAGCTTTATAAATACTTACGCCATCAAAATTGCCCGATGTAAGTAAAATATTTTTTGTTTTTTTGCTTATTTCCGCTTTTTTTCCGCCTTTAATACCAGCTATATCAAGCGCTCCTTTTAAATCCGCAAGAACAGCTATGTCTGATTTTAAAAATACTTCAACGCCATCAAGCAATTCCACCTTTTCGCCATCTTTCGCATTTCTAATAATTAATTGTCCGCCTTCCATCTTATCAAAATCAAAAGCATGCAACGGCTGGCCAGTTTCAATGGTTACATAATTTGTAATATCAACTAAATTATTAATTGATCTTAATCCGCAATCAATTAAAATTTTTTGCATCCATTTTGGCGATGGACCAATATGCAATTCCCCAAAATAACAAGCCGACATTCTAAAACATAAAGGCGTTTTTAGAACTACGGGGACTCTCTTTTTTATATAAGATTTTAATAAAGTAATTTTGGGTTCTTTAAAAAATTTTCTATAAATGGCGGAAAGCTCGCGCGCGATTCCCATATGCGACCCTGCGTCCGAAAACCGGTTCGGCGGAACTGAAACATCAAAAACATCGCCTTCGGCGTCTTCAACTTCAAAAGAATGGAGATTTAATTTTTCAATCAGTTCTTTTTTGCTTTTTACCCCCGGAACCAATTTTTTTATTAAAGCGTAAGAAAACTTCATATTAACTTATTTTGCCACGAGAATGAAAGTAGCGCAAATATTGAAATTCCCGCGACAAGATTCAAAAATAATTCTTTGGCGAAAATCGCCGACAAAATCAAATTGGGAGATAAAATCAGATAAAAAATAAAAGTGCCGGCAACGACCAAAAACAAATTATTCAAGAAATTCCGCCAGGGAAGATAATTTTTGACGATGAGCGCGCCGACGCCGATTAGAGCGAAAACCAAAATTTCTGGCGCAAAACCCGGTGAAAATTTTAAAATCAAAACCGCCAAAACCACCAATAAAAATCCCTCCCAAAAACTCGCAATAAAAAAAGAAGCGGCGACTACAACCGCCAAAGCCAGATTCGGCTTAACGCCGAAAACAGAAAAACCCAAAACCTGAAAAAAAGTCAATAAACCGACCAATAAAATGAGAGAGAATAATTTCATAATTTAATATTAACTTCCCTTAGCTCATTCACGTTAAACGGCATTTTTAAAATCGCTTCTTTAAAAACGCCGGCGCTGGTTTCTTTGATTTCCGAAATCTCGCCGATTTTTAGACCGTAAGGAAATTCCGAACTCGCCGAATAAACAACATCGCCTATTTGAAGCGGTTTTTCTTTGTCAATTAAAATCACTTTCGGCTCGGCGCCACCCTGAAAAAGGGCGTTGATTTCATCTTTGCCTATTCTCACCGGCAATTGGAAATTCGAATCAAAAATTGTTTTAACGACGCTGTAATTTTCAAAAACTTCATTCACTTGGCCGATTAAAATATTTTCTTTTAAAATCGCCGCCGACAATTTTTTAATCCCCTGCTTTTCGCCGGCATTGACGGTAATCTGATTTTTAATATTGAAGGGGTATGTGGAGAATACTTTCGCAGTAAGGAAATTATTATTGACTATTGATTTTTGACTATTGATTTTTGACAACTGGATTTGAGCTTTTAGTTCTTCATTTTCTTGTCTAAAACGCAAATTCTCGCCAAAAGAACGCTCTTTTTTTATGAAAAAAGCGGTAAAATAAATCGTTCCCGCCAAAAGAATAACTATTAAAATAATAAAATAACGCCGCAACATTTCTCTAAAATATTACAATAAAAATCCCAAAAAGCCAATCTACTATTAGATTATTTAATTTTAAAACTTTTCCTGTGAATCGGCGAGGGTCTGTATTTTTTAATCGCTTTAAAATGCTTTTTCGTGCCGTATCCTTTATGTTTGTCAAAACCGTATTGGGGATATTTTTTGTGCAATTTTTTCATTGTCCGGTCGCGGGTGACTTTGGCGACAATGGAAGCCAACGCTATCGCCGGAATTTTTTCATCGCCTCTTATAATAGTTTTAGTTTTTAGTTTGTAGTTTGTAGTTTGTAGTTTTTTAAGATACAATCCGCCGTCAAGAAAAATTTTCACATTTACATTATTATTTTTAGTCAACACTGACGCGATCGCATAACTGTTGACTAACTTTTGAAACGCTCGGGTGGCGGCCAAATTAGCGGCTTTGGAAATATTTATTCTATCAATCACTTTCGGCGACACCGAAGCAATGGCGTAATACAACCTTTGACTTTTGGCTTTTGACTTTTGACTTTCTTTTATGTAATCAAACCAAGCCTCGCGCTGTTTCGAAGATAATTTTTTGGAATCCCTGAGCGGAGCTAATTTAGTGGTTCTTAATTCTGTATTCTGTATTTTTAATTTTATTGGAACGGCTACTGCCGCGACGACAACCGGTCCGGCTAATGGTCCCCGACCGACTTCATCAATACCAATAATATATTTAGTTTTTGGCTTAAGCATAAAATTGATTTTAACACTTAAATTTTGATTTTTAAAATTTAATAAATATAATTAAATAATGCGCTTTATTCACCTCCATACTCATTCCCATTATTCTCTCCTTGACGGCCTTGCCAAAATCGACGACCTTATCAGTCGCGCCAAAGAACTGGGAATGAAATCCCTGGCTTTGACCGACCACGGCAATCTCTATGGCAGCGTTGAATTCTACAAAAAAGCGCTGAAAGCCGAAATCAAACCGATTTTGGGCGTTGAGGCTTATATCGCCAAAGGCTCGCGCCTTGAAAAACAATATTCTAAAAACGACGGGAAAAATTATTTTCACCTGATTCTCCTCTGCGAAAACAATCTTGGCTGGAAAAATCTTCTCCAATTAGTCACCAAAGCCAATCTGGAAGGATTTTATTATAAGCCGAGAATGGATAAAGAATTATTGCGCCAACACCACGAAGGGTTAATCGCTCTTTCAGCTTGCCCGGCCGGCGAAATCCCGCAACTGATTTTAAACAATAATCTTGAAGAGGCTGAAAAAACCATCCAAGAATATCAAGACATTTTCGGCAAAGAAAATTTCTTTTTGGAAATCGGACACCACCCGAACATGCCCGAAGTTGCCAAAGTCAACGAAGGACTGAAAAAACTTTCTCAAAAAACCGGCGCTCCTTTGGTCGCCACTCAAGATATTCATTATCTTAAATCCGAAGACGCCGAATATCAGGATATTTTATTGGCGATTCAAACCGGCAACACGATTGAAGACGACAACCGATTAAGCATAAAAATAGATGACTTTTCAATGCGCTCGCAGGAAGAAATGATTGAATTTTTCAAAGATTCAGCCGAAGCGATTGAAAACACGGTCAAAATCGCCGAACGCTGCAACGTTAATTTGCCGCTTCATCAGATTCTCTTGCCGGAATTCCCATTGCCGGAAAACAAAAATTCCGCCATTGAATATCTTAAAGAATTGGCAATAGAAAAAATAACCGATCGTTTTTCAACAGCCGACGCCAAAGTGATGGAACGATTGGATTATGAATTGGAAGTTATTAAAAAAACCGGCTTTGCCGATTATTTTTTGATTGTCCAAGATTTCGTCAATTGGGCGAAAGAAAGAGGAATCGTGGTCGGTCCGGGCAGAGGTTCGGCCGCCGGCAGTTTAGTATCTTATGTTTTGGGTATTACCGACATTGACCCCTTAAAATACGATTTGCTTTTTGAAAGATTTTTGAACCCAGACAGAATTTCCATGCCGGATATTGATTTGGATTTCACCGATGCCAGACGCGATGAAGTCTTTGCTTATATTAGACAAAAATACGGTGAAGACCGAGTGGCTCAAATTATCACTTTCGGAACCATGGCCGCCAGAGCCGCCATTCGCGACGCCGGCCGGGCATTGGGACAGCCCTACGGCCTTTGCGACCAATTGGCCAAACTAATTCCTTTTAATGAAAAACTGGAAGAAGCGCTGAAAAAAGTTCCGGAATTAAACGAACTTTATAAAAACAATCCTGATGCCAAGAAAATTATTGACGCGGCCGAACATCTGGAAGGTGTTGCCCGGCACGCTTCGGTTCACGCCTGCGGTCTTGTTATCAGCAAAGAGCCGTTAACCGATTACGTCCCGCTTCAACGCTCCCCTCAAGATCCAAACATTATTATCACCCAATTTGAAATGCACAGCATTGAAGACTTGGGATTGTTAAAAATCGATTTATTGGGCCTTAAAAATCTGACCATTATCGAAGAAACTATCCGCTTAATCAAAGAGCTTCGCGATGAAGAAATTGAAATTTCCAAAATCCCTCTTGACGATAAAAAAACTTTTAAGCTTCTTCAAGAAGGAGATTGTGTTGGCGTGTTTCAATTGGAATCAAATGGTATGCGGCGTAATCTTAAAGAATTAAAACCGACAGAATTCGAAGATATTATCGCCATGGTGTCTCTTTATCGGCCAGGACCGATAGAGCTTATTCCTTCGTTCGTTAACCGCAAACACGGCCGGGAAAAAGTGAAATATCTTCATCCCATGCTTGAACCTATTTTAAAAAATACTTACGGCATCGGAATTTATCAGGAACAAATGATGCGGATTGCCAGAGATTTGGCCGGTTTTACGCTCGCTGAAGCCGATATTTTAAGAAAAGCGATTGGTAAAAAAATCAAGATCTTGCTCGACTCCCAAAAAGAAAGATTAATTAAAGGAATGGCAGAAAACGGCATTGACCAAAAAACCGCCAAAGAAATTTGGGAACTCTTTCCGCCTTTTGCGCGTTATGGGTTTAATCGAAGTCACGCCGCCTGCTACGCTTTAATCGGCTATCAAACCGCCTATCTTAAAACCCGCTACCCGATCGAATTTATGACCAGTCTTTTGAATGCCGACTCGGGCGACACTGAAAGAATCGCTTTCCTGATTCATGAATCCCAAAAAGCGCGTATCAAGGTTTTGCCTCCGGACATCAATAAAAGTTTCGTCAATTTTATTCCCGAAGACGACAGCAATATCCGCTTCGGACTTTTAGCCATTAAAAATGTCGGCGCTAATATTATTGACGCGATTATCCAGGAAAGACAAGTCGCCGGACCCTTTGCCGATTTCACCGATTTTTTGACAAGAGTTTTTCATAAAGATCTCAATAAAAAATCTTTGGAAAGCTTGCTCAAAGCCGGCGCTTTTGATTCTTTGAATGTTAATCGGGGACAGCTTTTGGCCAATATTGAAAAAATTCTCGCTTTCAGTCAGAATATCAAGAAGAACCGCAACGGAAACAATCAAAATTCCCAAACCAGTCTTTTCGGCGCGGATTATTCCATTCCCGCTTTTTTAAAAATTAACGCCAAAAATAATCCGATATCCAATAAAGAAAAACTTGCCTGGGAAAAAGAATTGTTGGGGCTTTATATTTCCGGCCATCCCTTGGACCAATACATGGGAAAGATTAACGGCGACAACGTAAAAACGATAAAAAAGGTGTTGGAAAACAAAGGATTCAACGGCAATGGTAACGGCAGTCGAGTTCTCGGCGTCATTTCCAAAATCAAAAGGATCGTCACAAAAACAGGCCAGTCGATCTTATTCGTTGAAATTGAAGACAAAAATGATTCTTTGGAAATGGTGGTCTTCAGCGACACTCTTGCCAAAAATCCGGCTATCTGGCAGGAAAACAAAGTGATTCTGGCAAGCGGCAAATTATCCTGGCGAAACAACGAACCGAAATTTATTTGCCAACAAGCGACAGAGTTATGAGTAGAATTAACCTAATTAACCTAATTTCTAATTGACCTAAAAGTTATTTGTCATTTGCCGACTGGGATTTGATTAGAGTAATTAGAAATTAGAGCAATTAGAAATTTATAAACAAATGGCTTCAAAAGATAAATTAAACAACTATATGGGCAGTATCCGTCATTCATTAGCCCACCTATTGGCAATGGCGGTTTTGGACATTAACGCGGAACAACGCGGACTACACGCGGACAAACGCGGACAAGATATAAAAAAATACGGAAAAAGTCAGCGTAAGTCCGCGTCCAGTCCGCGTGAGTCAGCGGTTCTCCTCGGCATCGGGCCAACAATAGAAAACGGCTTCTACTACGACTTTGACTTTAAAACCGCGGAACTGACGCGGAACAAAAAACGCGGAACTGACGCGGAACAAAAAATAACCGAATCCGATTTGCCGGAAATTGAAAAACGAATCCGCGAATTGATTAAACAAAATTTACAATTCAAAAAAGAAAATACCGATTTTACCGAAGCGAAAAAAATTTTTATTAATCAACTATATAAACTGGAACTCATAAAAGAATTAATGTCAGGAAGTCGGACTTCCCAAAAATTGAAATCCGTATCTATCTATCAAAGCGGAAATTTTATTGATTTATGTAAAGGCCCTCACGTTAAAAACACTAAAGAAATAAATCCCGACGCTTTTAAACTAACCAAAATCGCCGGCGCTTACTGGAAAGGCAGTGAGAAAAATCCGATGCTGACCCGCATCTACGGCGTGGCTTTTGAAACCAAAAAAGAATTAGATGATTATCTGAAAAGACTTGAAGAAGCGGAAAAAAGAGACCATCGCAAACTTGGGAAAGAACTGAATCTGTTTCATATTGATGAAACTGTTGGACTTGGATTGCCTCTTTGGCATCCTAAAGGAGCTCTCTTATGGAGAATAATTGAAGAATTTTGGTATAAAAAACATTTGGAAAACGGATACGAACTTGTTCGCACACCGCACATTGGAAGCCGTATATTATGGGAAACATCGGGACATTGGGGATTTTTTAACAAATCCATGTATCCTCCGCTTGAAATCGGACAAACACTGGAAGAACGCCAACAAAATAAAAAAACGGAAATTTCCGAAGAATACTTGCTTAAACCGATGAATTGTCCGTTACAAATCCAAATCTATAAAAATAATCCCAAATCATATCGGGAACTTCCGCTTCGCTGGGCCGAATGCGGAACCGTATATCGGTTTGAAAAAAAAGGAGAACTTTCCGGACTTACAAGAGTGCGCGGATTTACGCAAGATGACGCGCATATTATCTGCAGAAAAAATCAAGTAAAAGACGAATTAAAACGGGTTATCGATTTTATCTTGTTTATATACGAATCATTCGGATTTAGTATGGACAATATAAATATTTATTTGTCATTGCGAGATCCAAAAGATAAAAAAAAGTATGCCGGAAACGACGCGGGCTGGAAATTTACCCAAGACATACTAAGAAAAGTCGCCCGAGAGAAAAAATTAAAATTCAAAGAAGAAATTGGCGAAGCGGCGTTTTACGGGCCGAAACTGGATTTTAAAATCAAAGATGTCATCGGCAGAGAATGGCAATGTTCAACTCTGCAATTTGATTTCAATCTTCCCGAACGGTTTGACATGAACTATGTAAATGAAAAAGGCGAACAAGAAAGACCATATATGCTTCATCGGGCTCTTTTCGGTTCGTATGAAAGATTTATTGGTTTGCTTATTGAGCATTACGCCGGCGCTTTTCCTTTATGGCTCTCCCCTGTTCAAATAAGAATTATTAATGTCGGATTAAATCATTTGGATTACGCCAAAAAAATCCTGGAAGAACTGAAAAGTAATGGCATCCGCGTAGAATTAATTGACGAAAATTCCGTAGGCAAAAGAATCCGCGAAGCCGAAATGCAAAAAATTCCATATATTTTAGTTGTCGGCGATAAGGAAATTCAAAATGAAACTGTTAATGTTCGGCATCGCGGCCAGCCCGCCTCCGCTAAAGCTACGGCGGGCAAGGAAGGCGAAATAAAAATTAACGAATTTATCGAAAAGATTAAAAGAGAAATAGAGAATAAAGCAATCTAAAATAAAATACCCCGCTTAAATAATCGGGGCATAAATGAGAATGGGATTATAACTCACAAAAAAATAAATTGCCAAAATTATTAGTTAATTGAATTTAAGGCTTTTTATTATGGCGTATAACGTTCACGCATCATCTGAAGCGCGAAGCATTTGGGTGTAGCGGAGCGGAGCCAGATATGCCGTGTTGGGCGATGTAATAAAAAATTCTTTTTCGCCGATTAAGCGAAAGTGAATCGGGGCAATTTTATTTTTTATTTTTCAATCTTTTAATCTCTTTATTTTTCAAAAAATTACTTTTTGAAACTATTGGCCGGCCGATTCGTCTTTCAATTTGTTTTCTGGCCGTGCCAGCCACTTCACCGCCAAGACGGGCGTCGTCTTTGAGTCGAGGCACTCCTTTTGAATCTTTGGTACGGTGGATTTCAGTGGTTGTCCTTTCACCGAGCATAGTTAAAATCAATTCAAAGTCATCCATGTGGTCGCGGAGATTCTCGCGCCTTAGTCCTTTAAATTTTTTGTATTCATTCGGTTTTATGCCGAAAGTTGCCTGCGAAATTTCCGCTGTTAAGATTTCATAATCGCGGTCGGTTTCCGCGCCCCGTTTTTTCCATTCATCGGTCAATTCTTCGCGAATGGCGATGCCTCGCATTCGCTTTTCAATCCAATCTTCAGGGTAACCTTTTAACTTATAGAGTAATTTTGTCCGTTTTGTCGCCAATTCAGGATTTTCAATTTCTTGTATCCGTTCATAACCAACTTTCGCTAACCAACGTTTAAGCGGTTCGACTTTTGGCGAGGGAATTGACTGGATAATGCGGAACATGCCTTCAGTATTGGCACAATCAGTTTCACGCATTTTTCCGTCCGGAGCAAGCAATTTCAAACCGTGACAAAATGTCACGACTTCACTCCCTTCTTCAATGAGCCGTTGTTTTAGCTTTCTCCAATACGCACCTGAATCGGAACTATCGGTAAGCACGCCGCAAACATCAGTAACCGAAAACCACCATTCTTTTTGAAATAGCGTTCTCCTAATGGTTTTGCCTTTAAAAATGGCGATGTGAGTATTTTCATTTCTGTTATTTTCCATGCCTTAATTATATCGCATTTGGGCGAATAGTTAAACTAATCGATGTAAATTTATTTTTTATTTTGCAAGATTTTTGTCTAATAAATAAGCCATTGCATTCCTGCCTTGAAGTAGAATTTGTCGGGCAATTTTATTTTCCGAAGTATCTACTTTTTCAAGCTTCTGCATTTCTTTTTCAAATTCATTAAATTTTTCCTCCAATTTTGAATGATCGGCACATAAAACTGGATTCTGCTTTTCTAATATTTTTGCCGTCTTATAGGCTCTCATGGCCATTGCAACTGCTTCATAATCAGCTAATTTAGATTTACCTTCCTCATGAGAATATTTTCCTATTTCTCCTAATGCAGCCCATTCTATAAATTCTTTCGTGCCATTTTCAATTTTTTCAAGTAGTTCTGTATTTATTTCTTCATTGTACCAACTTTCTCCAAAACTCTTCTTAAGTTCTTCTATTGGTCTGCCTGTTAAATTTGCGACCCTTGGAAGAAACTCGCCAAAATTTTTTGGCTCATTAGTTTTACGCTCTTGAGGCGGTGTAGTGCCTTCAAATTGTTTTGATTCTTTCATAATTTTGTTGATTAGTTTTTAATTAAATTTGAGCTACGTAAAAATAAAAAATAAATTTGCCCCGATTTAATCGACCGACAGGGCGAAAAAATATTTTTTATTATTTCAGCTAACGTTTACGCATCATCTGAAGTTTTCATCCCGACTTAGCAGGATAATCTTTTGATTTCAGACAATGCCTTATTTAATTATCTCCGCCTAAATCCTCATCAACCTAAGGGATGAAAATTTGGGCGGAGGGAAAATCACATTCCATAATATACATTTGAGTGATTTTCCTGTAGCCAGATATGCGTTGTTATACGCCGTCATAAAAAGTCTCTTCCTTAATGTAAAATAATTTTGGCAATTTATTTTTATTCCGTTATTTTTTGTTATCATCTAACTCTCTCAAAATTTCTTGATAAAATTTTAAAAGCGAATAATCACCTTCAAAGTCTAATTTTGGAGAATATACTGGCCCCGTTGAACCACCTATGGATTGGTGGTAAATTAAATACTTAGAAGGTTCATCAACTGAAGAGAATGCTTCTTTTTGTTTTTCGTTTATTTTTTCCAAATATACTTTTTTCTTTTGCGAATCAAGACTAAATATTTTACCAAGAACCTCACTTCTTATCTTTTTAAAAGCTACAAAAAAATCCTGCCATTCCTTCGGCGCCATTCCGAAAGTATTTAATCGTTCATCTTTAATTTTTCCAGATTCATATTTTTCCATATTTTTTTCGTAGTTATTTGTAAAATAAATTGCCAAAATTATATAAAAAAATAAAAAAGGCTTTTTATTATGGCGTATAACGTATCGGGATAAGCGAAGTTTTTATTTTCTTTCCTTATTGTTTAAAAGAAAAAGAAAATAAAAATTTGGGTGAAGGGCAAATGTAACTCATTAATGTAAGTAATAAATCGCATTTGCCCTGAACCGCTTATCCCGTGTTATACGATGTTTTAAAAACTTTTTATTTTGAAGCTTGGACAACCCAGCGCCCGATTTTATCTAAGCTTATTTTAACACCGCTAAACTTGGCAAACAATTTTTGAACCTCTGCTTTGGCATAAAAACTATGAGCTAATCCTTTTTCTGGTCCAGAAGTCGGGTAGAAAGCACCATTTTTTGATTTTTTGTGCGAATGGTAAAAGGTATTCCACTTTTTTGTTGACTCAAAGTCTGGCAATGTGATGAAGATTTTCCCGCCGTTAGCCAAAGCAGAGTGTATTTTATTAATCAAATTTTGAACGTCCTTTTTCGCTCCGTGATGAATAGTGGAAATAGAAATGATTAAATCATAACTGTTCTTGGTTATCCGTAATTTAAACATGTCTGCCTTTTTTATGTTTGATGTTTTTTTATCTAAAACAGACTTCGCCATTTTAACTGCAGTTTCGCTCGAGTCTACGCCATCGGTTTTAAAGCCTCTGTCGGCTAAAAAACGTAAATATTTTCCAGTCCCGCATCCTATATCAAGAACATGTTTAAATTCAAAATTTGATTTGTTCAAAAATTGTTTAAATAAAGGGTGGATATTTTCGCTAAGGGTTGCCCAATCTTCGCCGCCGTTATTGTAATCACGGTAAATCTTATCCCAAGTTGTCATAAATAATTGAAGTTTGCTTTATAAAAAGTTTTTAAAATTTCGCACAACGTATCGTCACATGCGAAGTTGCGCCGTGGATTATTGAATTAATCGTTAATTATCGATTACCTCTATTATATCACTAAACTTGCCATTTCGTCAGCGCAATTTGGGAGAGGAAATTTTGCACTCCTTGGAATATAATTGCGCAAAATTTCTGAACCGCATGTGCCGTGTTAGCTGATGTATTTTTTTGTATTTTTAATTGAACACCTTATAGTGTAGCTGAATTGTGTTTTTTGAAAGTTGTTTTGTTGATAATAATTCCAATTTTGCCTCATAATCATTTTCTGCAAAAAGCTTTATGCCACTACCAAATAAAAATGGCTCAACATCTAAATAAATTTCATCAATTAAACCTTTTTGCAGAAATGATGAATTTAACATTCCACCGCCAGCAACAAGAGCTTGTTCAAATCCTTTTTCTTCCAATAGTTCAAGCGCTTTTTCTGGCGATTCAACAAAGGCAAAATTGGAATTATTATCTTTCTCATTTGAGACAATAACCGTAAATGGATTACCAATTTTTTGAAACTCCGCCTCATTATTCATTATTTCAAAAGTTTTTCTGCCAATAATCAGATTCTTTATTTCCTTAGCTTTTTCAGAAAAACTTTCCCACTCTTCATTTGACCAAGGAGTTTCATTATTTTCCTTAGCAATATATCCATTTGCGGTTATTGCCATGTATAAAATAACTTTCATAAATAGAGATTCAATTAAAAATACTAAAAAATATTTCGTATAACGTATCGGGATAAAAGAAGTTTTTCTAAAGCGTAGCGTAAGAAAAATTTGGGTGAGGCACGAGCCGAGTGCCGAACCTTTTATCCCGTGTTATATGACCCGAGCCGTAGCGTAGCGGAGTGAGAGCGCAGCGTGGCAAGGCTGTAGCGGAGCGGAAGCCGCAGAGTTCACTCCGTGTGCGCACGCTTTAGGAAACCAACACTGCTCCTGCAAACATCAAAATAATCGCTATTAATTTTAGCAGCACGGTTGATTTGCCAATTTCTTCTTTCAAAATCCTTGGGTAAAAGATACTTAAGAACACGGCAATAATCAATACAAATAATGGTTGGATTGCAGATAAAGAATTTACCAAAGTAATGTATCCAACAGATGCGGCAATCGTAATAAAGATAACTCCAACCACATTTAGAGATTCATTGAGCGAGATTACACCAATAACTTTTTTGCCGTGTTCTTTCACAGTTGATAATATGTCTGGGAAATAAATAAAATAAACAGGAATTAATGCTACGATTGTTCCGATTCTTGTCCATGAAAAAATCGTCCAAAAGTCCGCAAAGTCAAGCAAGTATTTTGTGATCACCTGATTGATCGCAAGCGATAGCGAAGACAAAATCATCAACCAAAAGGCTTTTCCGAATGAAATTTTTGTAAGTTTCTGAGTTGATATTAATATCGCACCAACCACCAAAAGAAAAATTCCCAAATATTTTATTGGCGGAAAAACTTCACCAAGAAAAATCGAAGCAAGAATTAAGATAAATAATGGAGCTAAATAAAAAAGTGGAATAACACGGGATATTTCTTCAATCTTTACAGCTTTGAAATAAAACAGACTCATTAATATATAGAAAATGCCTGAGATAAAAGCCAATAAAATATTGACATAAGATAATTCGGAAAAGCCGTATATGAAATAGACAAAAATACTTGCGATTAAACCGATAACTCCAAGAATCATGACAGGAACAATCGGTTTTCTGACCCACTTTGTCAAAACATATTTATCAACTGTGTTTACAATTGCCCAAGTGAGTGCTGCTAAAATTGAAAATAATATCCATTCCATAATATAGCGATTATTTTGCTAAGTTAATAAATTTTACTACAATTGTGTTCAGTGCGCACGGAGTGAATTTCGCACAACGTTTCGGCATATCTGAAGTTTTTGCGTAGTGAAACGGAGGCAAATATGGGTCGAGCGACGGCAGGAGCGAGCCAGATATACTGTGTTAGGCGAGGGTAATTTTCTGTAGTGATAACAGAAGAAAATTAAGTGCAACGACCCCGAAGCGTATTTTTGAAAAATTTATCCTTATTATTCGTTTTTGGTGGGCTTTTTCTATTTGTATTTGATTTTTTTGAAAAATGGAAGAGGCACTGGGGGTGAATTCCATTTTTCAAATACTTATTTTACAACTAAGATTATTTTATTTTGCTACATCTTTAATGTGTTTACCAAACAGTCGAAAGTATGACATAAACAATAAGTTAAAAAATATTACATCAGATAGAGTAGTACTTTCTGGCAAACCTGAATAAATTGCGAGTGCTATAAAATATACAATCATAGCTGGCAACATAATGAGCACAATCCATCTAATGCTTATGACCCATCCTATAGAAAGATATTTTTGAAGAAAATTGTTTCCTTTATCTCCATTATTACATCTATAAATATAAATAGTACCAAAAACAGTGATCATCCCCATCACAATCGCAGAATAAACATCCCAAAGATTATTTTCTAAAAAAGGTATCATTGCTAAACTATACATAATGGTAGTTGCAAGCAAATACTTAAATAGCTCACTTTCTGAAAGTGGATGTTTAAGCAAATCCTCTTTTAGTTTATTGATTTTCCAAAAATACATAATGGTTATTTTAAAAATTAAAATTTATAAATCATTCTATTACCCCTTATTATACTAAATATAGTAAAAAAATCAAATTCCTTATTTCTTAAAGCCCACCAAAAACATTTCAATTAACAAATTTTTCAAAAATATGTCGCCTAACGTTTCGCGATATCTGAAGTTTTTGTGTAGTGAAACGGAACAAAAATTTGGGAGAGGAAATTTCACTTTCCTTAATTTATTATAAAGTGTGAAATTTCCGAGCCAGATATGCCGTGTTATGCGATGTCCGCATTTGCCCGTCCGTGATTTAAGGATGCCCCGAAATCTTATTGCAAAATCTTTTCTAATAATTCAGGAAACTCCTCGGTTTTCATATCACCCAAACAATAATGCCCTCGTCCTGGCAACTCAATAATTTCGCCGCCAAGCACATCATGAAAAATTTTTAAACTTTTTTTGCCGTCACCCTCTTCGTCATCGGCGGTAAACATTACGATTTTAGCGACCCTATCTTTTATTGTCGGATCAATGAGATAAGTGTAAAAATCCACATCAGCGCCATTTCTTTTTTCCTGCGGAATTTTCCACGGTGCGACTAAAAAAAGTTTAAAAATTTTGGTCTTTGTCTCACCAAGCCAGCGAACCAAAAATGCACAACCGCAACTATGTCCAACCAAGATTGTGTTTTCGCCGACAGCATATTTTTCGAACTCAGCTTTAAATTTTTCATAATCAGGTTGCCAAGGCGAGGGCATGAGAGGAGTTTCCGTTTCTATGTTTTTTGCAATAAGATTTCTTTTAGTCCACGGAATCCAATGCTTATCGTAGGTTCTTGTTTTAGTATCCATTGCTTTTTCTGCGTCAGAGGGGCATCCATGAATTATTATACAGTTTTTCGTTGTCATATTGTTGAATGTTATTTTTAGCACTAGGGCAAATGCGGATTTCGCACAACGTTTACGCATCATCTGAAGTTTTCATCACGACTTAGCAGGATAAACTTTTTGATTTCAGACAATGCTTTGTTTAATTATCTCCGCCTAAATCTTCATCGAACTAAGGGATGAAAATTTGGGCGGAGTCCCGCCATTCCTTGATTTATATAAAATGAAGGGCGGGATGTAGCCAGATATGCGTTGTTATGTGATGTAATAAAAAATTCTTTTTCGCTGATTAAGCGAAAATAAATCGGGGCAAATTTATTTTTTATTTTTATCCTCTAGTGATCTAACTTTTTCAACTAACCTGATGGGTATCATATCACCTGAACCCTCTCTTTCATTTAGACGGATAACTCCAGAATTGATATCAACCTCAAAAAACATCCCCCTAACAACTCCGCCAGTTGAAAGCGTTATCTCAATTATGTCTCCGTCATACATACCTCCCTCGATTTTCATTTTCTTAATTTCTTCTTTTAATACCCGAGCTTTTTCTTCAATCTCCAATTTTTCACTTTCTTGACTCCCTGCCAATGACGGCAATTTATACAACTCATCAAGCTTCTCACGATTTGTAATATTATCAAGTTTGGAAGTAATGCTTGAAGCAATCTCTGAGTATGCCTTCTTGACACCTTCCTTATAACCTTTTTCGAATGTTGCTTCTCTTTCTTCGCTCATTTTCTTTTCCTCTTGCGACATCATTTCCTCGGATTTTTTTACTTCCTCCAAAGATGGAATGTATTTTTCTTTCATAGTTTTGTTGTGAGCTATGTAAAAATAAAAAATAAATTTGCCCCGATTTAATCGACCCGCAGGGCGAAAAGAATTTTTTATTATTTCACATAACTCGTTTAAAGACGACGTGTTTTCGCACAATATACGTAAACTTGCATTTTATCTGAAGTCGTCGTAAAATTTAATTAATGTTATCGACCGATCAAATACTATCATGGAAAAATACTTAAAACAAGTTGAAAACGAATTAAAAATGAGAAATTATAGTCCCAAAACCATTAAGAGTTATCTTGGGTGCTTGGATTATTATTTAAGAGCGAAGAAAGACAATTTTGAAAAAGTTGATATTGATTTTATCAGAGGGTTTTTATTGAAAAAGAAAGAGAGCGGTCTTTCCTCAAACACGATAAATGTTTATCTTCACTCAATAAAATTTTTTTATTCTGATATTATCAAATCAAACAGTCAAATTAATCTTAAATTCGCGAAAACCGCCGGCAAATTGCCTGTCGTTCTTTCAAGAAGCGAAATTCAAATTATAATAGGCGGGATCGCGAACGCGAAACACCGGCTCTTAATTTCTCTCGCTTACGCCTCCGGACTGCGAGTAAGTGAAGCGATAAATCTAAAAATAAAAGATATTGACTTAGAAGAACTGACAATTCATTTAAAAGGCGCAAAAGGAAATAAAGACAGAATTACGATTTTCCCAAAAAAGATAAAAAACGATATTATAAATTTAATTGCCAATAGGCCAGGAAATGATTATTTATTCTCAAGCGAGCGCGGTGGAAAATTGACCGAACGAACGGCGCAGAAAGTTTTTGAAAACGCTTTAAGAAAAACGAATATACAAAAAGATGCGACTTTTCATTCTTTAAGACACAGTTTTGCCACTCACCTGCTTGAAAATGGCGTTGATGTGCGCTATGTGCAGGAACTATTAGGACATCAAAATATCAGAACAACGCAGTTATACACAAAAGTTACCAATCCGGCGATTAAAAATATTAAAAGCCCACTGGAATAATACGGTGATAAACGCCAAACAAAAACTTGTTGTCATCCTTGGGCCGACTGCTTCCGGTAAATCGGAATTAGCCGTTCAACTGGCCAAAAAATATAACGGCGAAATAATTTCCGCTGATTCAAGGCAGGTTTATCGCGAACTGGATATTGGCTCTGGAAAGGTGCCGCGGGATTCAATATTTAGGAGATTCAACCCCCTTATGGAGGTTGAACCTCTATATATTTACAAAGGGATTATTCATCATCTTTTGGATGTGGCTTCGCCGAAAAAAACTTTTACAGTCGCCCAATATCAGAAACTCGCCAAAAAAGCGCTCAAAAAAATTATCAAAAATGGAAAAATTCCGATTATCTGCGGCGGAACGGGGTTGTATATTGACGCGCTAATTTATGATTATCAATTTCCAAAAGTGCCGCCCCAGCCAAAATTAAGAAAACAATTGGAGAAAAAATCCGCCGAAGATCTTTTTAAGCAACTCAAAAAGCTTGACCCGCGACGAGCGAAAAATATTGATAAACATAACCGCCGCCGGCTTATCCGCGCTTTGGAAATTATTTTAACAACCCGCAAACCAATCCCCTCGCTTACTATCCTATGCGGACGATCGTCAGGAAAGAATAGTAATTTCGATATTTTGAAAATCGGTATCACAAAATCGCCGGAAGAATTAAAAAAAATGATTAAAAAAAGATTATTAAAACGCCTGAAAATCGGAATGATTGAGGAAGTAAAAAATCTCCGTTTTAAAAAAGGCCTGAGCTGGAAAAGATTGGACGACTTGGGACTGGAATATCGCTATATCGCGCGCTATCTCCGCGGTCTGATAAATAAAAAAGAAATGATTAAACTGATATTAAAAGAATCTTACCGCTACACCAAACGCCAAATGACTTGGTTCAAGAGAGATAAAAATATTATTTGGATAGATAATCCGAAAAAAGCTGTCGCAATATGTCGGGATTGGCTTGGCCTTTAAGTTTTGCCATTGCCTGGCCGATTAAAAACTGCAAAGCGGTTTCTTTGCCTTTTTTATAGTCTTCAATCGCTTTAGGATTTTCATCAACGACTTCCTGAATGGCTTTTTTAATAACTTCCTCGTCGGAAATTTGTTTCAATCCTTTCTCCTGAATAATCTGCTTCGGATCAAGCCCGGTCAAAAACATTTCCTTTAAAATATCTTTTGCCGAACGACTGGAAATTTCATTTTTAATTATCAAAACCATTAAATCGGCAAAATTTTCCGGCGAGATATTTAATTCTTTGATAGCTATTTTCTGTTCATTCATCAGGCCTTTAATATCACTCGTTAAATAATTATAAAGCGTATTGATTGCTTCTTGTCCGCGTTTTTCCGCGTCAGTTCCGCGTAGTTCCGCGATTAATTCCGAAGCCGCCTCTTCAAAATATTGGGCCGCGCTTCTGTCTTCAACGAGAATTTCCGCTTGTTCCGGTTTCAAAATAAATTCGGCTAATATTCGCCGACGTTTTTGAGCAGGCAATTCGGGAATTTCAGCTTTTAATTTTTCCAAATCAAATGCGGCTACCCCGCCCTTTTGATAAAAAGGGCGGGGTGCTCCATTTTGTACCGCTTCAACCTCGCTTTCGCTCGGTCTCAGCGACAAAATGGGCAAGTCCGGCTCCGGAAAATAACGATAGTCATGAGATTTTTCTTTCAGACGCTGATGTTTTGTTTTCTTTTCAAATTCATCCCAACCGCGAGTTTCGTGAATGACTTTTTTACCGCTTTCTAAAACTTCGGCTTGTCTTTTGATTTCGTAATCTACCGCCTCTTCCACTGCCCGAAACGAATTGAGATTTTTTATTTCAACTTTTGTCCCCAAATCGGTTTCGCGTAGTTTCGCGTCTTGTTTTGCGTCAGTTTCGCGCATTTCGCGAAGCGAAATGTTCGCTTCAATTCTCATCTGCCCTTTTTCCATATCTGCTCTGGAAATATCCAGATATCTTAAAATCAATTGCAATTCTTTGGCAAAAGCCACAGCTTCTTTGCCGCTTTTAATGTCCGGCTCGGTAACCAATTCCATTAATGGAACTCCGGCGCGATTAAAATCAACCAATGAAGATTTGCCGGCCGGCGAATGAACAAGCCGCGCCGTATCTTCTTCTAAATGAATTCTTGTAATTTTGACGCCATTTAATTCACCGCCGATTGTTAAGGGTTTATCGTACTGCGAAATTTGATAGCCTTTCGGCAAATCCGGATAAAAATAATTTTTTCTATCAAATTTGGAAATTTTAGGAATTTCCGAATTCAACGCCAAACCCAGTTTCAAAACCGCTTCCACGGCTTTTTTATTAATAGTCGGGAGTGTTCCCGGATGGCCAACACAAATCGGGCAGATATTGATATTTGGATGTTTTTCATCAGAGTCATTAAGACAACCGCAAAACATCTTAGTTTTAGTCTTAAGTTCAACGTGAATTTCGAGGCCGATGGTGAGTTGATACATACTATAATTATAATAAAAAGAGGCGGCTTATGCCACCTCTTTTTATAAAATTTTTAAGTTTCTATTCTATTATTTCAATCCCCATACTCCTCGCGCTTCCTTCAATTATTTTCTCTGCCGCTTCAATGTCATTGGCGTTTAAATCAACCATTTTCTTTTCCGCGATTTCGTGAATCTGGGCTTTAGTAACTTTTCCCGCTTTATTTTTTAACGGATCGCCCGAACCTTTTTCAATGCCGGCGGCTTTCCGCAATAAATCCGAAACCGGCGAAGTTTTTAATTTAAATTCAAAAGTCCGGTCTTGATAAATCGTTATTTCTGCCGGAATGATATTGCCGGTCATTTCCTTGGTGGCTTCGTTAAATTGCTGGCAAAACTGCGCGATATTTATGCCGTGCTGTCCCAAAGCCGGACCGACCGGCGGCGCCGGGTTGGCGGCCCCGGCGGGAATCTGTAATTTTATAATTGTTTTGATTAGCTTCATAGTTCGCTTTAAGCTTCGCTAATTCAGAATTCTAAATTCTTAATTAAGATTTAATTTTTTAAAATTAAATCTTTTGTACTTGCAACGAATCCAATTCTACTGACGTCTCTCTTCCAAATATCGGCACCATTATTTTTAATTTACCGCGGTCTTCGTCCACTTCGGCAATTTTTCCTTCATAATCTTTGAACGGGCCGTCAATAATTTTCACCGTTTCGCCCATCTGAAATTCAATCTTGAATTTCGTTTCTTCGCCTTTCATCCGGCTCATCAAAGATTCGATTTCTTCTTTGGAAAGCGGGGTTGGTTCGGTCGGATCGGGACCGACAAAACCGGTAACCCGCGGCGTATTCCTGACAACATACCAAGAATCCTCGTCCATAATCATATCAACCAAAACATATCCGTGATAAATTTTTTCTTCAACCGCTTTCCGCTTGCCATTCTTGATTTTAATTTTCTTTTCCTTGGGAACGAGAACATTGAAAATCTTATCATTCATCGCCAAAGAGTCAATCCTTTGGTTTAAATAACGCGCCACGGCGTCTTCGTAGCCGGAATAAGTATGAATCGCATACCAGTGCCGTTCACCCTTCTTTTTCAGCTCTCTTGATTGTTCCATAAATAAATTTAAGTTAAAAGTTTATAAAGTTGAAAGTTATAAAGTTAAATTCTTCAAACTTTACAAACATTATGAACCTTAAATAAGAAACTTTTCCAACAAATAAACAAACGTCATATCTAAAACGCCTAAAAAAATCGCCACTCCTATCGATAAACCGATTACAATTAAAACCAGCCGCGTAGTTTCTTTTCGCGTTGGCCAATTAACCCGATGAAATTCTCGATAGGAATCTTGGATATAAGATTTTAATTTAGAAAGCATTATCTTATTGTTATAATTGCTGTAGTTGCTGTAGTTGTTGTAATGGTTTATAATTACGTCATTGAGTTTAACATCAAACATTACAACATTCTATCATTACAACTTTATACATCCAGGTTCTTCACCATTGTCGCCCGGCTTTGAATAAAATGTTTTCGCGGTTCGACCCGCTCGCCCATCAAAACATCAAACAATCTTTCGGCTTCCTGAGCGTCTTCAACGGTAACCAATTTCAGAGTACGCCTTTCCATGTCCATAGTCGTCTCCCAAAGCTGGTCCGGATTCATTTCGCCTAAACCCTTATAACGCTGGAGATTAATACTCGCCTCTTTTTTACCGCCGGTTGTCAATTCCTTAACAATCTTATCTTTCTCGGTTTCATTATAAGCGTATTTAATCTCTTTGCCAAGTTGGATTCGAAAAAGCGGCGGCTGGGCGATGTAAAGATAGCCGTTTTCTATTATTTGAACGAAATAACGGTAAAAAAGCGTCAACAATAGTGTCCGAATATGGGCGCCGTCAACATCGGCATCGGTGGCGATAATAATTTTATGATATCTTATTTTATCAATATTAAATTCATCACCGATGGCGGTACCGATTGCCATAACCAAAGAACGAATTTCTTTGTTCAAAAGCATTTTGTCAATTCGGGATTTTTCAACGTTTAAAATCTTGCCGCGCAAAGGCAGAATCGCCTGGGATTTTCTATCGCGGGCGCTTTTCATCGAACCGCCGGCGCTGTCGCCCTCGCAAATAAACAATTCAGAATCTTCCGGCTCGCGATTTGAACAATCGGCCAGTTTCCCCGGCAAAGTCATTCCTTCCAAAACGCCCTTCCGCAACACCGTTTCCTTGGCGGCTTTGGCGGCTTTTCTGGCCTTGGCGGTTAAAAGACATTTCTCAATAATCGCCCGAGCATCCGTGGAATTTTTTTCCAAAAATTCTTTTAAGACTTCCGCGATTACTGCTTCCACGGCTGTTCTTGCCGGCGGATTGCCCAAGCGAGCTTTTGTTTGGCCTTCAAATTGAGGCTCGGCGAGTTTAACCGAAACAATCGCCACCAAACCCTCGCGAATATCGTCGCCGGTAAAATTTTCTTCGGATTCTTTAAGATAACCGCTCGTTCGCGCGTAATCGTTTAAAGTCCTTGTTAGAGCCGAACGAAAACCGGTCAGATGCATACCGCCGTCCGGCGTATAAATATTATTGGCAAAACTTAATTCCTGAGTTTCAATTTCTTGATTGTAAATAAAAGCCGTTTCCACTTCGATATTATCATAATTTTTTTGAATGTAAAAAATTTCTTTTTGAATCGGCTGATTGGAACGATTCAAATAACCAACGAACGATAATAAACCGCCTTCAAAATAAAAAGCGTAATAAGACGGCTCGTCAATAATTTCAATTTTAATTCCTTTGGTAAGAAAAGCCTGCTGGCGAAGATGGTCCAAAATTTTCTTGCGGTCAAATTCAATCTTTGCGAAAATTTCCGGGTCAGGACTAAAAATCACTTTAGTGCCAGTTTGCCCTGCCGAACATTTTCCTTCTTTTTTAACGTTGTATTTCGGTTTGCCTTTTTCGTATTCCTGGGAATAAAGATTTCCATCGCGGTAGACTTCAACCCGCAACCATTTCGACAGAGCGTTAACAACGGAAACGCCAACGCCGTGTAAGCCGCCGGAAACTTTATAAGACTCACCGCCGAATTTTCCGCCGGCATGTAAAGTGCACATAACGGTTTCAAGCGCGGATTTTTTCGTCTGCGGATGAATGTCAACCGGAATACCCCTGCCGTCGTCGGTAATCGCCACTTTATTGTCTTTCAAAAGCTCGACTCTGATGTTTTTGGCGTAGCCGCCCATTGCTTCATCCAAACAGTTGTCGCAAACTTCCCACACCAAATGATGCAAGCCGTCAACGCCGGTTGAACCAATATACATCCCCGGTCTTTTTCTTACCGGATCCAAACCTTCTAAAATATAAATATCCTTGGCATCGTAGGAATTATTATTTTTTTCTTCCAATTTAACGGGTTTTTTAATCATAGTAAGAAAAATACCCCTTCGCGGGTATTTTTATGCTACCAAAAATTTGTTTAAAAAACAAGCCCCGCATAACCTCGCATAATTTATTTGCGGGGTCGCGGGGCAAGCCCCGTAACGCATTACTATCCTACGCGGACGATCGTCAGGATAGGATAGTAAAAACGGTTAACTCGCCGATATCTATCGACGGCTGATATTGATAGATTAGAATAGTTAGTCAACAGTCAGACGATCATCTGACTGTTGACTAAAATTATAGAAATTATCGAGGATTATTGAAGTTCAACTTCGATAGAGACTTCGATAGAGAAACTTCGATAGAGACAAAAATAAAGAGACTACTTTCGTAGTCTCTTGTGCAACTCATTTACAATCTCTTTGGCGGCTATTTTGAAAACAGCCTTTATTGTGGCATTGTGCATTGTAAAAATCGAACCTGTACCAAGACCATCTGATCTGCCTTCTATTAGAAATTTAAAAACTGAATTTCCTTGTTGTTGAAAATCAATTTCAGCTTCTAGTGTAGACATTCCTGTCCAATCGCCCAAAAAAAGTTTTAAGACCACAGGAACCGCTCTAATTTTTTTAATAGTAATAATCAAGCGGTTATCATTTCTGTCTTTTTCGCTCTCGTTTGGTAATTTAAATCCATTATAGGGAAGGATTGAAGAGGAGGATTTCTTATATTATAATCATAACAATGGATTCACGATTAGCCAAGCAAATTTTTTACGCCGCCTGTTATTTAAGCGCGCTTTTCTTGATGGTTTTTATCATTTATTTAATCTGGTTCAAACCAGCAGCAACTTGTTTTGACAACCGCCAAAACCAAAGCGAAACCGGCATTGATTGCGGCGGACCCTGCCAGGCTTGCGAAATCAAAACTTTAATCCTCCCTGAAGTTTCCTGGTTGAAATATTTTCCGACCGACAGCCAAACTGTCATTGCCGCTGAAATAAAAAATTCAAATCTTAACTACGCCGCCGATTATTTTTCTTATACCGTTGATGTCTACGACAACGGCGGAGTTAAAATCAAAAGTTTAATGAAAAATTCTTTCATCTACGCCGGAGAAATAAAATATCTGGTTGAACCTGTTGAAATCGATTCCAAAAAAATTAAAGAAATTAAAATTTCTTTTTCCAATATCAACTGGAAACTAAACGAAGAATTCAAAAAACCGATTACTCAATTAAGAGAAATTAAAACCGAATCAACCGCTGTGAGCGGATTTATAACCAACAATAACGCTTTTCGTTTGTCAAAAATAAGAATTTTCGGATTTCTATACAACCAATACGGTATTTTAATAAGCGCCTCAAAAACCGAACTGGAAAATGTGCCGGCTTTTGAAGAAAAATTTTTTAAAATTAATTTCCCGAAAAACACCACAGACATTGATTCCAGTAAAACAAAAGTTTATGCTGAAGCAATTCGCTAAAAAATGTCGTTGCGAGGCGCGAAGCGCCGAAGCAATCTCATAATATAAAGGGATTGCTTTGCCTTCGGCTCGCAATGACTACTTATTAGTATTATGTTTAACAAACCCTATAATCCGAAAGAAGTTGAAGATGGAATTTACGAGCTTTGGGAAAAAAGCGGTTTTTTTAACCCCGACAACCTGCCCATTTCTAAAACCAAAAACCTAAAACCTAAAACCTTTTCCATTATAATGCCTCCGCCAAACGCCAACGGCAGTCTCCATTTTGGCCACGCTCTTTTTATCGCTTTGGAAGATTTAATGATTCGTTACCAACGAATGCGGGGCAAAAAAACTCTCTGGTTGCCAGGAGCCGACCATGCCGGCTTTGAAACTCAAGTGGTTTTTGACAAAAAATTGGAAAAAGAAGGACGCAACCGTTTTCAAATCAGCCGCGATGAACTTTATCGCGAAATGATGGAATTCACGCTGTCAAATAAAAAAGTGATGGAAAATCAACTGCGGAAACTCGGCGCTTCCTGCGATTGGTCGAGAGAAAAATTCACTCTTGACCCGGATATAATTTCAAAAACGCAAGACACTTTTATTGATTTACACAAAAAGGGGCTTGTTTATCGGGGCGAACGATTGGTCAATTGGTGCATCAAACACCAAACGAGCCTTTCGGATATTGAAACCGATTCCGTTGAAAAAAAAGATTCTCTTTATTATATAAAATACGGACCGCTGACCGTTGCCACTGTCAGGCCCGAAACAATTTTTGGCGATACCGCCGTTGCCGTTAATCCAAAAGACAAAAGATATAAAAATCTGATTGGAAAAGAAATTGAAGTTGATGTGGTTATCGGGAAACTGAAATTAAAAGTGATTGCCGATGATTTTGTCGACCCAAAATTCGGAACCGGAGCTGTTAAAGTGACTCCTGCCCACGACCCGAACGATTTTGAGATTTGGCAAAGACATAAAAATGAGATTGAAGGACCCAGAGAAGTCATTAATCAATTCGGGAAAATGAGCGTTAAGGCAAAAGAATTTGAAGGATTAAAAATCAGCGAAGCCAGAAAATTAATTGTTGAAAAATTAAAAGAAAAAGGTTTGATTGAAAAAATCGATGAATCATACAATCACGCGGTTGCGGTTTGTTATAAATGCCAGAACATTCTTGAGCCCAGATTGCTTCCGCAATGGTTTGTAAAAATCGAGCCCTTGGCAAAACCCGCCATCCAAGCCGTTAAATCCGGAAAAATAAAATTCGTTCCCAAGAGATTTGAAAAAGTTTTCTTCCACTGGATGAAAAATATCCGCGACTGGAACATATCAAGGCAAATTATCTGGGGCATCCGAATTCCCGCCTGGTTTTGCGAATGCGGCGAAATTATTGTTCAAAAAGAAAAACCCAAGAAATGCGCGAAATGCTCCGGGAATAAAATTAAACAAGACCCCGATGTTTTTGACACCTGGTTTTCGTCCGGTCAATGGCCGTATCTCGCATTGGGATATCCAAACTCAAAAGATTACAAAACTTTTTATCCAACCGATGTAATGGAAACCGGCTGGGATATTTTGTTTTTCTGGGTGGCAAGAATGATAATGCTCGGCATTTACCGTACCGGTAAAATCCCATTCCGCTATGTTTATCTCCACGGCCTGGTTCGTGACAAAGACCGCCAAAAAATGTCCAAATCAAAAGGCAATGTGATTGATCCATTGGGAGTGGCGGGAATCTACGGCGCCGACGCCGTAAGAATGTCTTTAATCACGAGCGCGGCAGCCGGCAATGATCCGGTTATCTCGGAAGATAAAATCAGGGGTTATCGCAATTTCGCGACCAAAATTTGGAATATCAGCCGTTTTGTTTTAATGAATTACGATTCGAAATTTGAAAAAATAAAACCGAAATTCACCAAAGAAGACAGAAAAAATCTGAAAAATCTGAAAACGATTCATAAAAAAATTACCAAAGATATTGAGAATTTTAAATTCCATATCGCGGCCCATAATATCTACCACTATATCTGGCATACTTTCGCCGACAAAATTCTTGAAAATTCAAAACCCCGTCTCCGCTCCGAAAATATCATTGAACGCGCCACTGCTTTTAAAGTCAATTTTGAAATCCTTTTTGTTTCTTTAAAACTCCTTCATCCCTTTATGCCGTTTATCACCGAAGAGATTTACCAAAACTTGCCGATCAAAAATAAAAAATTATTGATGATTGAAAAATGGTAATTTCTCTTATTCTCCTCGGCCTTATTCCTTCTTTCGCTTGGCTGGTTTTTTTTCTCAAAGAAGACGTTCATCCCGAACCGAAAAAAATGATTGCCAAGGTTTTTATGGCCGGCGCGTTGATGACGATTTTCGCCGCCGTTATTCAATTTCTGCTTCAAAAGATTTTTATTTCTTTTTCCTCTTCTTTTTTTGTTTTCGCGGTTATTGAGGAATTTTTTAAATTTTTAACCGTTTATTTGGTGGTTAGAAAAAGCCGGTTTTTTGATGAACCGATTGACGCCATGATTTATATGATTACGGCCGCTTTGGGATTCGCCATGGTGGAAAATATCGCGGTAGCGTTAAACGCGTCTAATATTCAAGAAGCTATCGGCGCCATGACGCTTCGTTTTGTCGGCGCCACTCTTCTTCACGCCTTAACTTCCGGAATAGTCGGTTATTATTGGGCGAAAGGATTAATCGTAAAAAGTGTAGGTCACTGGTCATTGTCATTAGTCATCGTCAAGGGTTTAATAATCGCTTCCCTCTTGCATATGATTTTCAATTATCTTATACTGATATCCAAAGAGCAAATATTAATCTATCCGACAATATTTTTAATAATAATCGCTTTGTTTGTTTTTTGGGATTTCGAGCGCATTAAAACCGCTAAACAGACGCAAAATTAATACGCAAAACCGACGCAAAATTTCGCGTGGTTCCGCGTTATGTTCTGTGTCAGTTTCGCGATTAGCATGGATAAAAACACCAAAAATTTTTTTGAAAAACTGGCGGGAATTAATCACCGCGAAGAAGAATTTCAACCGGAACTGACAAAATTGGAAGAATCGTCTCCTGAAAAATCGCTTAATGAAATTTTTGAAGAAGCCGAAGGAGAGTTGGCTATTGACGTCTATCAGACACCGAGCGCCTTTACTATTGAATCAACCATCGCCGGCGTTAACCCCGAAGATATTGATATTTCTCTGACATCGGATTCAATAACCATTAAAGGCAAGCGCGAAAAAGAAGAAAGAATAAAAACGGAGAATTACATCCATCAGGAATGCTATTGGGGAAGGTTTACAAGAAGCATTATTCTTCCCCAGGAAATCGACCCGGACAGAACGCAGGCAAGCATTAAAAACGGCGTTTTGAAAATTACTCTGCCGAAAGTCAATAAAACAAAAAGTAAAAAAATAAAAGTCAGGTTGGAATAAGAAGAGAGGGCAGTTTTTTCATCGTCTCCGTAAATTGAGCCATCGCGTTATTCCCGCGAAGCGCGGCCGCCGGATGGAACATCGGCACGACGAGCCGGCCGCCAACATCGAAAACTTTTCCTTGATCGCGCGTAATTTTCGCTTCCGGCAGAAAATAATTCATCGCAAACCGACCGAGAGCGACAATAATTTTAGGATTAATAATTTCTATTTGGCGCGTTAAATATGGCCTATAGGCCTCAATTTCTTCCGGAAGCGGATCTCGATTTTCCGGCGGGCGGCGCTTCACAATATTCGTGATGTAGACCTGATCGCGCCGCCAGCCGATTTCATTAATGAGTTTTTCTAAAAGCTGTCCGCCCCGCCCCACGAACGGACGCTTTAGGCGATCTTCATGAAACCCCGGCGCTTCCCCAATAAACACAACTTCCGCTTCCGGATTACCCTCGCCAAAAACAAGATTCGATTCGCGAAGCGGTAGCGACTCATCGCTTATCATTTCGTTTTCCAAAAGCTTTAATGATTCGCTCTTTTCCATAAATTGATTAAGGTTTTTAAATTCTGATTTTTTGTGGAATCATTTAGCCACACTCGCCTGCCCGCCCTTGGAGAGAAGCTTTTCCGCCACCGCCGAATTTCGTGCCAGTAAAACTGGCGCGGCGCCTCAAAATTTCAACTCGGACTCTGTTTGTGTTCTAATTTTAACACAAAAATAGAGACGATCATAAATACTCCCACAATCAAGTCAATTACGCTCCACATATCACGATTGAGATGAATAACGATAAATGGATTGAAAAGAACCGCGAGAAATCCAAAAATCCAAACCCATTTCTCTTTTTGCGATTCATACGCCATCCATGCAACATATGCCGAGCTTGCGAACACAACAAATCGCAAGAGTGTGAAAAATCCATAAGGCCAACCGTCAAACAAAGCAAAGAACAAAAAGGCGGCGGCGATGAGCAGTGCGATGTTTTTCTTTTTGTTTAGTTCCATTTTTATTCTTTTTTATTTCCACAAATGTTCGTTAAAGAAAAACAAGTAAGTAGCAGAGAAAAACAAGAAATACACAGCGGAGCTAATGATAAAATATTTGAGCGTATTTTTTGTTGATTTTTCTAAAGTTTCTTTGATTTTTTCTTCCGATATGAGATTTTTATAATCTTCGCCAACTCCTTCCATTAAATCTTGTTTTTTGTATCTTTTGTAATTTTTGACGAACAAAACAACATTGATTATCAAAAACCATAAAAAGAACTCGTGAAGCTCAAATATATCGAGCAAATAACCCAGAAGTGCTGAATAAATCAATAATATCGGCAAGGTTTTATAAAAATGTTTATGATACGTGCTGAAACTAAAAATTTTCATCAGTATTAGCCAACTGATGACGAAAAAAATAATGAAATAAATTAAGCTCATGAACCCCATAATTTTATTTTGCTGAATCATTAACTTTTCTTATTTTGAAAAGTTTTATTATAGACCAAATAAATGCAATAAAATAAATTACCTTTACTATATTCAAAAGGATGATAATTGGACTTCCATATGAAGGCGAAGTTAACATTTGAATTGCCGTAAATATAAAAAGAAGAACTGCTGAAGATATAAGTATTATTGATACATTTTTTACCTCTTTCCACAGACGAATTGTTGCCAAAACAATAAACACCGTTGTTGCAATCCCAGATATTGCTATCAAAGCAATTGGTGCGATAGAATTTCCTTCCAAATTTTCAGCAGACGACAGGACAGATAAAATGTAAGTTCCTATTCCAAATATTGCTAGTGTTTTATTTGTCATATTATTTAATTAAATCCTTAATTGAAACACCCAACGCTTTCACGATTTTTTTGAGCGTATCGAACATTGGGTTTTGATTTTTACCAGCTTCAATTTTAATAATTGTGTTATCTGCGACACCTGCCGGCCGGCGGGTCGGCCAGTCTCGCCAAAATTTTGTGCCCGGGGCCGGACTCGAACCGGCACGGTTATTAACCACAACATTTTAAGTGTTGCGCGGCTACCGATTACGCCACCCGGGCATTTATTTTCTTCTTCTTCCTCGATGATTCGTTGTTAAACTATGACAATTAGGACATAAAATTCTTAAATTTTCTAATCGATTATCGTGTCTATTACTATTAATATGATCTAGTTCTAGTGGTAAATATCCATCATCCGTTCGTTTTGCCCACCCGCACTGTTCGCAATATTGAGGCTTCAAACCAACTGCAAATAATCGCTTTTTTAATTTAAAACTCTGGAAAAAACTATTTTTTACTAGAATTTTTTCTAAAGGTATCCGTGGTTTGCCAATACCCCTTAATCCCTTATTCCAAGTTCGACCTTTAAAATGCTTAATATCTAACCCATATTCTTTTATATATTTTTTAATTTGTTCATAATTTCCCCCAGCTTCACGCAATTTTAATTTAATTAAAACTTGTCTATAGCTGAATGAATTTCGAACAGCATTTTTTAATTGATCAACCGTCCACGATCGCTTTCTCATTATTAAATTATATTATATGGAAGATGTATAATCAATATCAATTCTCTGCGTAAACCGTTCCGCCACCCGGGCATAATAATGATTTAAAATTCAAATATCAAAATACAGATAATAATTTTTAAACGGTTTTGTCCCGATAGCTTTGCAAAATTTTGAGGCCAGGATGGGAATTGCACCCATGTATATTGGTTTTGCAGACCAATGCCTTACTGCTTGGCTACCTGGCCATATTTATCTTTTATTATCTCTTTTTGTTGACCTGTCTTTAAAAATTTTTCATGTCTAAATGCCTCGCTTCGTGACTTAAATTCATAATGCTCAAGTAATTTCCACGGCTTATATCCTTTTGTTGATTTTACCTTGCCTTGATTATGTAAATCAATTCTATCATATAAATCCTCCGCGCTACCTATATAAATATCATTATTTTTCAGACTCAATAATACGTATGTATAATAACTCATAAGGTTTTTGTCTGCCTACGGCAGATCTCCCGCAGGGAGACAGACCGCCGCGTTAGCTACTTCGCCACTACGCCCTAAATTATCCGCATAAATTCAGCCGAAATCAGTATTAATCAACGTCTGTATTTATTTTATTCTCAATTAAAATTTTTTCAATCTCCGCCGCTTTTTCCAATCCCCTGTCCGCTTTAAAAACAATCTCCGGCATCGGCTTGATGTTTATTTTTTTCATTAAAAGATACTGCAGATGACGGCGGTTTCTTTCAAGAATTTTAAGCGCCTGGTCAAATTTATCCGACGGTAGAACGCTAAAATTAACAATTGCCCGGCTGAATTTCTTGTCAATTTCAACATCGGTAATCGTCATCAAACTATCGGGGAATTCAAGTTCCCGCGCAATAATTTTGCTTAATTCTTCTTTTATTAAATTAACAACGCGCTCCGGACGATGTTTCATTGTGATAGGGTTTAGCCAATAGGGTTTAGCCAATAGTAAATTCTAAACCCTAAACTCTAGTGGCTAGTGGCTAGTATATTAGCTGGTCGCCGATATTTATCGTCGTTTCTGATTCAAAAAGCATTCCGCATTCTTCGTCTTTCTGAACCTGACCGGCATCCTTTTTGTTTTTTTGAAGATTGATTATTTTGCCGTTGCCGATAACTTTTTCGTTTCTTTGAATATCAACCGTTGAATTATTTTTAAAACTCCCCTCCATCACCCGGCCGCCGATAATTTGCCGGCCGTCTTTTTTGCCGAACACGCCCAAAATTTCCAGTCTGCCGTTAATAATCGGCGCTTCCAATTTTTTCAGCTCAACTTCAAGATTTTTAAACAAATCATAAATAATATCGGAAGAGATAATTTTAACGCTTTGAGCTTTGGCTAAATTTTCGGCGGCTTTAATAAGGCGCGATTTAAAACCGATAATAATAGAATTAGTGCTTAACGCCAACTTAACATCGCCGTCGGTGATATCGCCGACCGATTCGTTGATAATTTTAACATTGGGAAAAGTTTTAATGATTCCGGAAAGATCTTCTAGCAAACCAGAAACATCGGCTTTGAGAATGAGATTGATTCTTTTTTCTCCTTCAATTTTAATCTCAATTTCCGCTCTCCCTGCGGGAGATCTGTCGTAGATAGACAATTCGATTTTACCGCTCATAAATTCCTCGCCGATTTGCGGCAAAGTTTCAAAACCCAAAATCAAAGCCGGATTTGAAGGTTCCAATTGAGCAACCCGCTCACCCAAAAAATTTTCCAAAATTCTTATTTTCCCGATCGCGCTTTGAGTCGCGATCTCATCGCCAATTTTCAAAACGCCGTTTTTAATGATAGTCACCGCCGTAATTCCGCGGCTGCTGTCAACTTTTGATTCAATAATAACGCCGCTGCCCCGGCTTTCCAAATCATAAGTTAATCCTTCCATCTCCGCCGCCAATAAAATCAAATCCAAAAGCTCGTTTATCCCCTCTCCGGTTTTAGCTGAAACCGCCTGCCACGAAATATTGCCGCCAAAACCTTCCAATAAAACTCCGGCCTGCATCAACTCTTGTTTTATCCGCTCAATATCAGCAGCCGGTTTGTCGATTTTATTAACAGCCACCACAAAAGGCGTTTCGCTTTTCTGCAAGATTTCAATCGCCTCTTTGGTTTGTGGTTTAATACCTTCATCGGCCGCCACCACCAAAATTCCCAAGTCGGCAATCTTCGCGCCGCGCTGCCGCATTTTTGAAAAAGCTTCATGTCCCGGCGTATCAATGAAAGTTATGGGCTTTGAATTATGCGTTATAACATAAGCGCCAATTGATTGCGTAATTCCTCCGGCTTCTTTAGGCATTTTTGTCTTTCGAATATAAGAAAGCAAAGTCGTTTTGCCGTGGTCAACATGACCCATTACAACAACAATGGGCGACCGCGGTAGTAGGTTTTGGGTTTTAGGTTTTAGGTTTTGAGTTTGATTTTCTGCCATTGTCTTGTAAAATTAACATAGAAAATTAAATAAAACAAGATTTTATCTTGATTTTTGATTCATAATTCATTATTCTTATCTTTATGGAGGCGTGGCTGAGTGGCCGAAAGCGGCACGGTGCTAACGTGTTAAGGGCTTTAAAACCCTTCAGGGGTTCGAATCCTCTCGCCTCCGCCAGTTAAGAAAATGAAAGGCGAAGCTGAGAGCACTCCAAACTGCCAAAGAACCTGAAAACAAATCGGCTCGAACCATATTTTGGAAGGGCAAAAGAAATTTTTTCATAAAATATTTATTTTCTTAAAAAGGTCTGTTTATTATTTTTTTACAAACTATAAATTATGGAAATTAACCAACAAACAACAAATCAAAAGTTAGCACCACAGACAACAGAGAAAAAAAGGCCTATGCTGGTAACAATACTGTGCATTTTAGGCTTTATTGGTTTAGCATTGTCACTCATGGGGGTATTTATATTATTATTTATGCGTGATATTCCCGAAATTGAAGCATTTCGAGAATTGCCTTCGTGGTATCCCTTCTTCGCAATGGCGATAGATATCTTTTATCTTGGAGCATTGGTTTATATCTGGAAAATGAAAAAGGTGGGGCTGATTGCTATTAGCGGTCTATTTACAGCTAATTTAGTTATTGCTATTGCCGTTGCTCCATCTTTAGCTCTCGGAAGTGCGCTCGTAACAACCATTGTTTATGCCGTCATGATTGGATTATTTTGGACGCAATACAAGAAAATGTCCTAGTTAGTTTTTCTTATATTGCGTGCATCTTGTTTGAAATTCCTTAAGATCATACGGGAGAGAATCTGCCGCCAAAGAAAAATTTGAAATTGTTAATGCTCTCGGCTTCGCCTTTCATTCTGCTCGCCCGCCCATTCCGAGTCCCGCGAAACGGGACGAGGACAGAATTCCGTTCGAGCTATTTTTAGAATACACCGCAATACAAAACAGCCCCGTCGCGGCGGGGCTGTTTTGTATTGCGGAAGGTGGAGGATTCGAACCTCCGAGAGGATTTCTCCTCAACCGCATTTCAAGTGCGGCGCATTAGACCACTCTGCCAACCTTCCAAAAAAATTTACTCTTAACTCAACGCCAAATCAACTAAAACTTCTTCATAGTCCATTTTCCCCGATTTTACCATTATATCGCAATCGGCAAGTTTTTCGATTATTTGACGAGGCAATCGATTCAAGCTCGCGAAGATGTTAAAAATTTTAACCGGCTCTTCCTGACTGATAAATAATTTTTCCAAAGCGATAATTCTGCGCGCCAAGGGCCAATTTCTTTCTCCCTGCGAGAGATCTGCCGTAGGCAGAGAAACGGCGTTGATAAAAGCGAAAATGTCCGGCGACTCGTAATTATAATCGCCGATTTTCTTCAAATCTTCAATGTCGATAGGCGAAGGCGCGCTATTCGAATGCCATAAACTTATTTTATCCAATTCATTGACCAAACCCCAGTTGTCGTTTTTATAAACTTCGGCTAAAAAATTTACAGCTCCGGGCGTTAAGACCGCTTTTCTTTCTTTGGCTTCTTTTTGAACAAAAAATCGCCAATTCTCGTTTTTAAGCTCTTTGAATTCTTCAACTTTAAACGCTTTTTTTATCATAAATTCCAATTCTTTCGACGGCAAATTGTCTTCAGAAATTAAAATCGTGAAATCCTCCAAATCTATATATTTTTTTAAAAAAACTTTCAATTCTTTCGTTTCAATCTCAAAAACATTGTTCAAAACCGCCATTTTTTTATTGTCAAAAAGCAATTGCTGGCCGGAAAATTCTTTTAATCTTAAAAATTCTTCGGGATTTTCCAAATCAAAAAAATCACAAGAAAGATTGGAATATTTCTTTCTGTATTCTTCTGTGTAATAATTTAATTTTTTCTGCCGACGATAAGAATCAGAACCGTATAGAAAAATTAACATTTTTCTTGCACAAAACTGACACGAAACTATACACGAAACTATACAAAAAAGTTTAGTGTTAGTTTAGCGCTGTCTTAATAAATTCCCTGAATAACGGATGCGGTTTCAGCGGCCGCGATTTAAATTCCGGATGAAACTGGCTGGCAACAAAAAAGGGATGATTTTTAACCGGCAATTCCATAATTTCCATCAACTGCCGATCCGGCGAAAAACCCGAAAAAATTATCCCCTTTTTTTCCAAGCGCTTGACGTAATCGGGATTAACTTCATAACGATGACGGTGTTTTTCGGAGATTAAATACTCTTTGTAAGCGGCATACGCTATTGTCCCTTTTTTAAGCGATGCCGGATAAACGCCCAAACGCATACTGCCGCCGTAATCTTTTTTAGCCAGTTTTTGCTTTTGTTCGGGTAAAATATCAATAACCGGATAAGGAGTTTCCGGATTAACTTCCGTGGTATGAGCTTTTTTAAGTCCGGCGACGTTGCGGCTGAATTCCACAACCGCCAACTGCATTCCATAGCATAGTCCCAGAAAAGGAATTTTATTCCGACGGCAATAATTGATGACGGCGATTTTCCCTTCTACTCCCCGACCGCCAAAACCGCCCGGAACGATGATTCCATCAAACTCCCCCAATTCTTTAATCTTATGGGGTTTAACCTCGTAAGTTTCGGCGTTAAGCCACTGAATAACCGGCTTGCGATTGGAATGATAAGCCGCGTGCTTGACGGCCTCGATAACCGAAACATAAGAATCCGCCAAAACAAATTCGCCGGTGCCGAAATATTTGCCGACGATGCCGATTTTAATCGGTTTTTTTGCTCGCCGAATACCGCTCACAAACCGCCGCCAATTTCGCAAATCCTGTTTTTTGAATTTTAGTTTTAATTTTTCCAACAATACGGCGCTTAAATTATCCTTTTCAAAATTGAGCGGTATCTCGTAAATGCTTTCCACGTCGGGAGCTGAGATTACGTTTTCTTCGGGAAGATTGCAATTAAAAGCAATTTTTTCTTTGCGTTTTTTATCCAAGAAAGCGGTTGCTCGGGCTAGAATAATATCCGGCTGAAGTCCGGCAGAATTCAAAGTCCTTACCGCGTATTGAGTCGGCTTGGTTTTAAGCTCGCTTTGATTATTTTGAAGCGGCAAATAACTTACCAAAACCAAAAGAACGTCGTCCGGTTTTTTGATTTTCAGCATTCTAATCGCTTCCAAGAATAAAATGTTTTGATATTCGCCCACGGTTCCGCCAATTTCAATAATAGTGATATCGGCTTTATTTTTTTCAGCCGCTTTCTCTATTCTTGATAAAACTTCTAATGGGATATGCGGCACAACTTCAACGCATTTGCCGCCATAACCCAAATTTCTTTCGCGATTGATAACCGCCTGATAAATACTGCCCGTGGTCATATAATTATCGCGGGTCAAGTCGCGGTCCAAAAACCGCTCGTAATTTCCCATATCCTGGTCGCACTCCATACCGTCGTCCAGAACAAAAACTTCGCCATGCTCCGTCGGATTCATCGTGCCGGCATCGACATTGACGTAAGGGTCTATTTTAATTGCCGTAACTTCAAAACCGCGAGATTGCAAAATCTTGCCGATTGAAGCCGCGGCAACTCCTTTGCCTACTCCGGACATCACGCCGCCAACAACGAAAATGTATTTTTTTATATTTTTTGGCATTTTGGCCTGCCCGCCAAAGCCTACGGCTTTAGCCGTTGGCAGGCGGGACAAAAACGGCTGCTTCTTCCTCCTATTTTAACTCTTTTAATCAATGCCTGGCAACGATAACATTTTTCACCTTCCCGTTGGTAAACATATCTTACTTTAGCATAAACGCCGGACCTGCCTTCAGTATCTCGATAATCACTCGTTGAAGTTCCGCGCAATTTCACCGCTTTTTTTAATATCTGCCGCATCGCCGCGTATAAGCTTTTTAGCTCGTTAGTGGTTAGCTCATTGGCTTTTTTAAACGGGTGGATTTTCGCCTGCCACAAAATTTCATCGGAATAAATATTGCCGATGCCGGCAATTACTTCTTGGTCCATTAAAACCTGTTTTATTTTTCGCTTGCCCTGAGCCTGCCGAAGGGTTTCTATAAACTTTCCGACTTTAAAACTTTTATCTAACGGCTCCGGTCCGATTTTTACCAAATCCGGCAATTTTTCAATTTCCTCTTTCGAACCGAATAAAACTTTGGCAAATTTTCTTAAATCAGAAAGTCCCAATTGCCAGCCATTATCCAAATAAAAAATCAGACGAATATAATTATTGACTTTTTCTTCCAACGGGCCTTTTATTAAAGAAATCGCTTTGCGATTTGCCATTTGCCATTTGCCGCACAATAAATGCCCTGTTAATTTTTGATGAATAAGCAATAAATAGGTTTTAGGTGTTAGGTTTTGGGTTTTAGCAAGATAAATTAAAATATTTTTTCCTCTTCGTTTAACATCAGCAATTTTTAGACCCTTAATTTTATCATTAAAAATTTTCTTAAAATTCCGCGTTGTTCCGCGTATCAGTCCGCGTTTATCCGCGAAGATAATGGTAATTATCTTAGGCGCGTCAAACCAAACATCGATTATCCGACGCCCAATAATTTTCTTGTTTAAATCATCTACGATTGTTTGAACCTCGGGAAGCTCAGGCATAATCACTTCGCTCTATCAACGAATAACGAATCTGCGCGAATATACGAATTCGTTTATTCGTAAATTCGTAATTTATTCGTTATTCGGTGATTTACTCTTCTCCATACACTATCTCCTTTAATGGTATCAGCTTAGAGTCGGTCGGCAAAGTAAAATAAAATGTTGAACCGCGATTTATTTCCGATTCAACCCGAATTTCACCGCTGTGGCGCTTGATAATATTTTTGGCGATATAAAGTCCCAAGCCCGAGCCGCCGGGAGCGAATTTCACCGCGTTATCCGCCCGGAAAAATTTAGTGAACAATTTGTTTATTTGATCGGCCGGAATGCCAACTCCGGTATCTTTAACGCTGATTTGAACATAAGGTTCGTTTTTCACCCGCTCAACCGTTGCTATTACCTGGCCATTTGCCACGTTGTATCTGATGGCATTATCAAGCAAATTAAACAAAACTATCCCTAATTTTTGAGAATCAACGGGAACAACAATCGACGGCTCCTCGGGTTTTTGAAAATAAAGTTTAACCCCGAATTGCTTTGCCAAATCCTGAACGCTGACAATTGTTTCTTTAATAAAATCAATAATATTAATGTTTTCAAATTGATAACCGAATTTACCCTCTTCAATTTTAGAAACATCCAGCAGATCATTGACAATCTTTGAAAGATTGGTCGTTTCTTGAAGAGCGATGTTTAATAATCCTTTCTGTTCCTCGGACAAAGTTTGTTTTGACAGAGATTCAAGCGCCCAATGAACGCCCGTTAACGGTGTCCGCAATTGATGAGAAGCAACGGCGATGAATTCACTTTTTGAACGCATTAATTCTACTTCCCGCGTTCTGTCATGAACCAATTTAACGAAACCCAAAAGCTGGCCGTTGGAATCAATAATTTTATCCGTTGACACCCGCAATTCAATTTGCGGTTCGTCAAAAGAAAGATCGATAATCTGAGGGTAAACTCCGAACTCCGATCTCCTGATAACCAACGGCGCCAAAGACGGAAAAATCGCCTGACTCAATAATTTAAAACGGGGCTCCCGGGCGCGTTCCGGACTAAAAAACTGGCCTATGGTTTCCTGCGCTTGAAGATTGAAAATTTCCTCGGCCGCCCGGTTAAAAATCACAATCTTGAAATTCGGGTCGTAAGCGATGACGCCATCGCGAAGATTTGTAATGATGCTTTTCAATTCATTGCGTTCAATTTTAATTTCTAAATTTGAACGCGCCAAACGAAGATTATTAACCAAAATAATCGCTCCTAAAACGAAAAAAATCGCCACCGTGGCAAAAATCAAAAGCTTCGGCAAATAAAAAATATTGACGGTTAAAAGAATGATTAAAAACGGTAAAAAAAACCAAAAAAGCCGCATCTCCGGCAATTGCGCGTACAATAAAAATTTTTGCCAATAACGCTTCATTATAATTCCAAACTATACAATCTGTTGTCGTATCTGTTTATAAATAATAGTTTATTGTCTAAAATCCTCAAATTTACCGCGTCGATTATCGGCTCGGCTGCGCTGAAAATTTCCGAAAGCGAGTTCTGGCTGATATTGATTTGATACAAAAAATCCTTGAAATAAACCGCTTTTTTAAGATAGTCGTCGGGCAAAATCGTATTTTTCGGTATTTCCAAAGGAACGGCGCAATAAATTTTCGGTTCGGCAAAAAAACACTTATTCGGCAAAGTCAGGAAATCAAAATTCGCCTGCTTTTCTCCTTTTTCATTAATTAAAATCAAAGAATTTTTTGTTTCTCTCCCGCCGCTGTTAAATTGCAACCCCAATTTTCCGTCAGTTCTTCCGTCAATTGACCAATTAATCATCAACCCGCTCAAATCAATCGGCCACAGCGGCTTGAAAGTTTTATTTTTAATGTCAACGCTCCAAGCCGAAGCCGCTGAAAAAGCCGAAGGTTTCGGCGTTAAAATAACGGTTTCCGGCAAAATCCAATCCAAATCAAAATCCATCTGGTTAAAAGACAGAATTTTCGTAGTTTTTGGTTTGGCGCCGGTTAATTCTTTGATAATCAAATCGCTGGCGGTTTTGAAGCCGACTTGTTTCTGAAGATAAACTATTTTTTTGGCATCCGGCGAAAAAGCCGCGGCTGTAATGTTTTCCGGCAAAAATTCCTGAACTTTGGTTTCAGCGTTGAAAATCACAAATCCCGAAAAATTAGCGTCTCCGAATTTTATCAGCGCAAGTTTCCCGTCAAAAGAAGATTTTATTGATTGAAGATTATCAATCGGCTCCGGCATAATGGCTTCGTCTTCAGCGTCTTCTTTAACTTTAAAGAGCAAGCCGTCTTGATTAAAATAAAAAACAATACTATCACGCGTGATAGTTCCCGTAGAAGTGGCGGTGGCAGTGGCAACAAATTGCGGCTGATAAACCCAATAATCAAAAATCGGCTGGTCGCTTAAAATTTTTATTTTCTTTTCCGCCAAAGCCGGCAGTCGTTGGTCGTCAATCGTCGGTCGTTGGTCAATAATTGGCGGCGTCAAAAGTTCCCTTGATTTTTTCCAGGCAAAATAAACGCCGACCGCCATGGCGAGAATTCCCAAAACAACGCTGATTATGATGATTGTTTTTTTCATTTATTTAATAGTTTTTATATTTCTAACGGCACTGGAAGCAGACATCCCAGTGATCAGTTTCATATCGATAAATATTTCCGTCTGCGCCTTTATAATTAGTATCTGCTGGCGGCGGAATCGAACCGGAACGACCAATTTGCTTATTGATAGCACTATTTAAGGTTGCATTCGGATGCAGATCAAGTTTATAACCATTAGTATGACTATAAATACCTTCTGCGTGTCCTGGTTCTGTTCCGCCACTTATAACTATATTACACTCTCCGCAAGCCCTCCAAAGCGAGACAATGCCCCTAGTAGTTGTATTGCGGAGACCGCCAAGATTCGTTACTATTGGGTGTATATTATTAACCGTAATTTTACCTTCGCTAATTATCGTTAAGTCTTGACGAGTCTGCGTGTTGCCGCCAAAACCGATTGGTGGCACCAACGGCAGGGCGATTGGCGACGGCACGGGAACACTCACCTCCGGCGCGTCTTTCATTGGGTCTTTTAATTCTATCAACTGCGGGTTAATCGTCCAAAGAATCAAATAAGCGCCCAATAAAAGCGCCAGACCCCAAAGCGCGCCGGAGATCCATTCCTTGGCGTCTTGTTTGGAAGTCACGGCGCCGGAAAGCGTCCATAAAATCGCGCCGTAAATCAAAACTCCCAAGGCGCTGGCGCCGGCAAAACCCAAAGCGATTTTATAAAAATTATTAACCAAAGGAGCGATTCCTTGCTTCGCTTCCTGGCACCAAGGGTAAGCATTCGGATTTGTTTTACAATCAAGATTTATTGTTGGACTATCGGTCTCCGCTGCAAAAACTTTATTATCAGAAAACACAAAATAAAAAGCAGAAAATAGAAAAACTAGCAAAAAGAAACTTGTTGAAATTTTTTGAAACTTGTTTAGATTCATTATGTGTTTACTTGTTATTGCGAGGGCTTTAGCCCGTGGCAATCTCTTAAGATTGCTTCACTTCGTTCGCAATGACGTTTATTCGTATAATTAGTATCCATTCGTATGTTGGCATATATCTACTTAACCCGTAATTGAACGCTTTTGCTCGCAAACTCCAATTCCTTTAAAAGACTTTTCACGGAAACCGAAAGATTTATTTCCGTGCCTTTCGGCGCTTTTGAATCAATGTTTAAATTAAGCGTCCAAGCGTTGACGCCGGAGCCTTCCACCCGCTGTCCCATCGCCGACAATTCAGCTGAAAGGTCGTAAAAATTTTTAACGTTGAAAAAAAACGGGAACGCCTTAAAAACCGACGAACCAACGCCGATTTTATTGTCCGCGTAAGGCGCGTCAACCACCACTTCGGGCCAGACCGAAGGAATATTGATAATTTTGCCGATTACATCACCGCCTTTATAATGAAAAATCTCTATCCTGACTTCTGTTGTCCGACCCGGATAATCCGACATTGAAAACCTCAAAGATTTTATCCCCAAACCGCTATCCTCGTTTTTTTCCAAATTATTATTGACATACCAGCGGATTTTTTCTTTGGACAAGTCGGCTATTTTAGCGTTGTCCATCAATTCAAAACTGACTTCAACCATACTCTCGTTGGTCGGAAAAATTTTTCCCTGATACCATGAAGGGCTGTAATTTTTAGACTGCCAAGAAACTAAAAACTGAGGCGTTGCTGCCGCTGATACTAATGGCAGCAACCACAAAACTGACACGAAACCGCACACTAAACCGACACGAAACCAAAAGTAATTTTGTATCTGTTTGGTATTCATTTTAATTAACTCTTCTAATAATCTGAACTCCATTTGAAATGCCGAAATTTATAAGATACCCTAATTTATAATTTGAACTTTTTAAATAATGCCAGAATTGCTTAATATCATCATTGGTTAATTTCGGTTTAACTTTCAATTCAATTAAAATTTTATCTTCCACTATTAAATCAGGCACATAAACTCCAACCTTTTTATTATTATAATAAACATCTATTCTCTTTTCTTTTTCAACTTTTAAACCCTTTTCTTTTAATTCCCAATAAAAGGAATTATGATAAACCATTTCTTTGTGCCTATTTCTAAAATTTTTATAAATATCAAATGCTATTCCTTGAATAATATACGATTCTTGTTTGTATAATAATTCCACCATAAACGGTTTCGTGTCAGTTTCGCGTAGTGTTTAGTGTCGGTTTCGTGACCTTCTTTACAATCCCCGGGTGATTAATCATATAAATCACCACCAATAAAGTAGCTGTCCTAATCGGCAAAATATCCAAAAGCGGAATCATTTCTACCAAATTCCCGACTAATACCGTCGCCTGTTTTCTGAATCCGATTCCTCCTTTCATTATAAGCCAAAATTGGACAATTGCCAAAACAAAAATATCAACAAACCAGTTGCCGAAAAGCAGAATCTGGCCAATAACCGGCACTGCCGCCGCCAAATTAACAAATACGTCAAACAAATCGGCTCCACCGACAATCATCGCCATTATAATTATTTCGGGCAATGAAATTTTCTTTTGCTCTTCGTCCATTTAAGCTTTTAAACTTTTAAACTTTTTCCTGCTGTTCTAATAACTCCTCCGGATTTGTCGTAATAATCTGATTTTCAAAATAAGAAGCGATGATTTGAATCGCCACGTGCTTCAAACCGGCGAAAAATATCCCTTCGCCGACTTCGGCTTCCAAAAGCAGTTGTTTTTCCGTTTCGGAAAGATTGAAAGTTTTTGCCACAACGTCAATATTCGCCGGCGCCTGCTTCAATAAAAGTTGAATCGCCGAGTTGGTGATAATCGGCCGGCCGTAAGACGACTCCATAAAATCTTCAACGTTCTGGGTAATAGTCGTCAATCCCAAGTAATATTTTCTGCACCGCTTGGCAAGAGAAAAAAGAAAAGCGGCGCTGTCCGGATATTTCATCAACCACCAGGCCTCGTCAATTATCATAATCCGTTTTTTGAAATCAGCCCGAATCAAATTCCAAATGAAATTCAAAACAATATACATCGCGATCGGCCGCAATTGTTCTTCCAAATCCCGCACCGAAAAAACAATCAAGCGGTTTTTAATGTCAATGTTGGTCGGTCTGTTGACGAAACCGGCGTAGCTTCCTTTGGTGAATTTTTCAAGACGACTAGCCATATTCTTGCCGCCTTCCATACTCCCCAGAACAACCTGTAAATCTTCCAGTAAGGGCGGCTCAATACTGGTAAAATCTTTCCTGTCCGGCGTAATATCCCGAGATTCGTAAGTAGCCATAATAGCCCTGTCCAAAAACGCGTCTTCTTCAGGTGTAATTGAACCGAGCATTAATTTTACAAGACCGGCAATATTCAAAATATGCGATTTGAAAACATCGGCCGGGTCCTCGCCTGTGGGAACAATCGGAATGTCAAAAGGATTGATTTGATTTTCCGAAGTAAGGGAAATTTTAAAGAAACTGCCGCCGACTGATTCGGCTAATTTTTGGTATTCATTTTCCGGGTCACTAATCAAAACATCTATTCCCATCATCATTGAGCGAAGAATTTCAAGTTTGGTGGCGTAGGATTTTCCGGCGCCGGCCTTGGCGAATACGACTGAATTGGCGTTTTCCAAAGAAAATCTGTCAAAAACAACCAAGGTGTTAT
>JAUYBE010000003.1 GCA_030693235.1 bacterium | reverse complement strand
CAAAGAGATTGCCGCGGGCTAAAGCCCTCGCAACGACACTTCGTGGAGATGTCATTGCGAGGAGCGAAGCGACGAAGCAATCCCAAAGAGATTGCCGCGGGCTAAAGCCCTCGCAACGACACTTCGTGTCGGATTGCTTCGCTACCCTCGCAACGACACTTCGTGTCGGATTGCTTCGCTACCCTCGCAACGACACTTCGTGTCGGATTGCTTCGCTACGCTCGCAATGACATTAATTACTTCGTCGCGTTGTAAATCGCGCTAATTTCCGCCGCGCTCAGCGCCCGATTGTAGATGCGGACTTCGTCGATGGAGCCGTTGAAATAATAAGCGCCACCGACACGTTGACCTATAAAAAGTGTACCACTACCCAAATAATCTTCTGTGGCTGTATCATTAGCTACAAGAATACCATCTCTGTATAATTTTCTTGCATTTGTGGAGCCATCATAAGTCCCAACCCAGTGATGCCACTCATTAACATCTGTGTATGCAATTGGTGTGTTTAAACCGTTACCATAAAAATCTAATGTAAATACATTGGTGTTTCTATATTCAAAATGTAGTCCGTTATTCTTGGTTGCAGTGCCTTGCCATATTATATTATGGTATACACCAGAACTTGCTCTTTTTGTCCATCCCTCTAATGTAAAACTTTTTCCACTTCCACCTACCTGTAAACTCGCCGCATTCCCGGCATTAACAAAATCATCCACGCCGTCAAAATTCAATGCATTACCCGCTCTTCCGGTTGTCCAAGTAGGGCCATTAGTAAGAGTCCCATTATTCCCCCTCCCGCTGGCGTCATAAGCATTAGTCCCGCTGGTTTCATTAAATTTCCAATAACCAACTAAATTAGGATCTCGGGAAACAGGCAGAAGAGTAAGATTAGTGCCGATTTCCAAGAGTTCGGGATAAGAACCGTTATCTTTGGAGGTTTTATCCATAGAACCGCCCATTTTGTATCTTTCCGATTCAAGAAAAGCGGACAGGTTCCCAAGAACCGCCGGTTACATAAGTATAGTATTGTCCGGTGGAAGTGGTATTAATCGGGTCAATGGGAAGGATTGCTAAGTTTGAGCCAAAGGAGATAGAGGCGAAAGGGACGGGTATCCAGCCGGTGGAATCAACTTTCCGATAATTGGCGGAATTAGAACAGCGATATTCCCAGCCGGTGGGCAAAGAAGGCAAACCGAGATTGACGCAAGTGGTTGAGCTGTCGGGAATAGAGACATAAACCTTATTGGCTAGGCCTAAATTGGTTTTTCCGTCTGCCAGATATTGGCCAAGGGCTTTGTTGATTGTTTGGAGTTCGGACATTCTGGTTGAATCTCGGGATTTTTTGAAATATTCCATCGGATTCATGACAACGACTACGGCTACGGCTAAAACCGCGATAACGCCGATGACGATAAGGAGTTCGATGAGGGTGAAAGATTGTTCGTTTTTGAGAATTTTCATTGCGTTGTTTTGAGAAAATCAGGCAAAGGCAGACCCTTTTTGGCATAGTATTCTCTGGCAGCTTCATCCATTCTTTTGGACTCTTTTAATAATTCTTGTATGGGCCGATAATCAACAAAATACCAAATAGACAGAAGTATCAGAAAGAAAATACCCATACCAATCAATATACCCAAGCCGACCCTTTTCCAGCTAAAATCTTTAAAAGAGAAAGTATATTTCATAATATATATTTTATTATATTCTATCTCGCAAAGAAAGGAGGAAAGGCAACCCTTGGGCGCTATTCGAATGCGCGAATTTGTTTGAAAAAATCCGGGCCGGAACAAGCGGAATATAGGAACGGATAAATTCCGCGATATCCAAGCGATCTTTAATTTCTTGGACGGGAGAAATCATTCTTCGTATTTTACCCCGTTAGAAATAAAACGCAAACATAATTTCATTGCCATCAATGGCGGCGCGTCGCAATAACTAAAAGAAATTCTTACGAAGTTCAACTTCGTAAAATTGATATTTTTGTCGTTGCGAGCGGAGATGTCATTGCGAGGAGCGAAGCGACGAAGCAATCCCAAAGAGATTGCCGCGGGCTAAAGCCCTCGCAAC
>JAUYBE010000013.1 GCA_030693235.1 bacterium | reverse complement strand
AATTGCAAAATCGAGGCAATCCTGTTAAAATGAAACGCCCCTGAGGGTGAGGGCCAAAAAGCGCAAGAGAAAAGGAAGAACGTATGGTGACGGGGTGGTCCCGTGGGTACGAAACGGATGAGCCGTACACGGCAGGGTTTTATTGGGAGACCGCTCCGTTGTGGCACAATCTTTTAGCCGCTTTTTTCATTCAGCGGCAATCTTACCGGGAGAATTTAACCTGTTGCGAACCCGGGTCCGGACAGGGCATGAGTCTGGAACTGATTGCCGCGTCGAACCCCTTGAATCAACCCCCCAGCGATCAGAACATTACCCCCACACTCGCCCTCTACGACGCCACCGGGACTTCGGCAGGTGCGGGCTGGACAGGGGTCGTGCGCATTGGCGACGGGCACATCAGCGCCTCGGGCGTCTTGTTGACCTCGGGGCTGCACATCCTCACCGCGGCCCATGCCGTGCAATCCCTCGACCTGCCCAACACAAAGGTCTTCGTGGACGACAATGTCCGTTCGCAGTTCCTCGACGTCCTCACCTCCACTGTCTATCCGCAGGCCGAACATAACAGTTCCGGCGTCTGGCATGACCTGGCCATCCTCACGCTCACCCAGGCCGCCCCCACCAGCGCAGAGCGGTATGCCCTCTACACCGGCCAAAACGAAGCAGGCCAGAATGCCACCCTGACCGGTTACGGTCAGGCCCAGACCCCCGACGGAGAGGCGCTAAGCCAAACCATCCCCACGCGGCGTGCAGGAGAAAACCGCATCGACACCCTGGGCGACAACCTGGACGCTTACTGGTCTGGCAGCCTGGCACAGCAGCTCTGGTTCGACTTCGACGATGGTACCCCCCAGCATGACGCACTGGGGCAGACACTGGAAGACCCCAACCTCGGGCTGGGCCATACCGAAGCCATGCTCACCCCCGGCGACTCGGGCGGTGGACTGTTCATCCAGGAATCAGGCAATCGGTGGCTGGCTGGCATCAACAGTTATATCACCCGTTGGGAAACGGCTGATGTCGACACTCTGGCCAACGGCTCTATAGGCGATATCGGTGTCGCCACACGGGTATCCTCCTATGCCGGCTGGATTGAAGAAGAAACCGGCCAGACGCAAACCCCCACCGCCCAGGACAGTACACCACCGGACACCGCGCAGGTGCCGATGCAGGTAATGGAAGGGGAGGGGGTGTGGTTCTTGGTCCAGTTGGAGGCGGGGGCGGCCACTCTATCCACCGTCGAATTCACTACCCGCGATGACACCGCTAATGCAGGTGAAGACTTTATCCCCACCCGAGGGGTGCTTACCTTACAGCCCGGCGAACGCTGGGCAAAAATCTGGGTGCAAACCCTGGCCGATAACCTCCTCGAAGGCGATGAAACTTTCTCTCTGGCGCTCACCCACCCCACAGGGGCCAGTTTTCCGGCGGGTCAGACCGAACTCACGGCCATGCGCACCATCATCGATGATGTGACGCTGGTGGGAGTAACGCAGCTGGTGGAGTGGGGGACCGGGTGAAGGGGCACAATTTAAAAAAATATTTCAACCTTACTGGACA
>JAUYBE010000010.1 GCA_030693235.1 bacterium | reverse complement strand
TAATCAAAACATCTATTCCCATCATCATTGAGCGAAGAATTTCAAGTTTGGTGGCGTAGGATTTTCCGGCGCCGGCCTTGGCGAATACGACTGAATTGGCGTTTTCCAAAGAAAATCTGTCAAAAACAACCAAGGTGTTATTATGCCTGTTAATGCCGTACAAAATTCCTTCGTCCGAAGTCAAATCAACCGAAACAAAAGGAAACATTGAAGAGACCGGACCGGAATTAAGCGAAGTATGAGTCAAAAGCTTGTCCGTGTTAAGCGGCAAAGTTGAACAAAAACCTTCTAGTTGCTGAAAAACAGTCGGCTTGGCGTAAATCAGTTGGGATTCAAACAAAGAATTAATTTTATTCTCAAGGTTATTTAATTCTTCCAAAGAATCGGCGTAAAGAGCGATGTAAACGCCGACATTGAATAATTTTTCTTGAGCTTGCTGAAGCTGGTCTCTCAACGCTTCAATATCCTGAAAAGCGGTTTCCAAGACCGGGTCTCTCACCAATCCTTTTTCCTGCCGTTCCAAAAGCTGGGCTTCGATTTGGGCGGTTTTCTTACGAAGATTCCGCAAGACCATCACAGTGTCAACTGGATGAACGAAAATAGAAGTGTCCAAAAGATTGGGCAGATTGATAATTGAATTAAACCAACCGCTTGAAAGATAGCGCGGATAAGTGAAAATAAAAATCGTCCTGACGAATTTGTCGCCGAGTTTTAAATAATTCGGACCGACTTCCAGCCCCGCCGGCGCGATGACATTTTTAATGTCTTTCTCGCTTGCTTCGTATGGTTGTTGAATTTTAATTTTCTCCATGGGCTATTTTCAAATCCTTCCTCTCCACTGTCGACGGATTGTATAAATTATAAAACAATTCAATCAATTCTTCGTCGTTTAAAGCGACTGTTCTTAAGCCGATTTGGCTCAATCCGTTAATCACCTGGTCTGTTCTTTGATTAAGTTGATTTATTCTTTGTTCAAAACCCTCATCTTTCTTTTTAGCGCTATTCGTCTTTTCCCAGAATTTCAAAGAGGCGATGATGCTCTCTCCGGCTTTCGGAATTTGAATCGCGTCGTAAGGCACGACAACAAAAAAAGTTTTCGCCATCACCGCGTTCATTTCCACGAAAGATTTGATAAATTCTACGTATTCGGATATTTGGTTTTTTAACAATTCACTGGCTTCGAGCTCTCGCCGCTCTTCCAATTTTTTGAGATAACTTTCGATGTTCAACTTCCGGGAATGAATGACAATCTGGACGGAAAAATCCAAACCGTTCAGAAAATTCTGATAAGCGTAAGTGATAATATTCTGCTCTTCTTCGGATTTCAATTCAAAATTAATTCCGGAAACCATAAGTATCCTGCGCAAACCGCCGTTTTTCAAAATAACCGCGCCGTCTTTAATCTCTTCAATGTCCACAAATTGTTGAGTAGCAACACTTTCTTTTTTCATGTTATTGCATCTCTATTATATATCTATTGTATCTCTATGTATATCATCTGTAATCAACGCGTCTCGCAATTTCTTTTTCTCCCGTCAATTTTCTGAACATCTGGAATTTTTCTTTTGATTTCTTGCCCCAATACAAAGTTTTTTCTCTTTTCGGAATCGGATTTTTAGTGGTCATCAAATCCTGCCAGAGTTTTTTAACGTTAAAAAAGTCCTGAAGATTTTTTCTTCTTATTTCAATGGAAACTGTTTTTTCTTCCGCCACTCTCTGCCAAAGATAAAGTTTCGGCTTCCAAAAAAAAACGAAAGCGGCAAAGATGATTCTCGGCAAAGGCTGGCCGTTGTATTTGATAAACGCCAAAGAAACGGCAATCGCTCCCAGAATCGCGGTCAACATAAACCAAAGCCAAGTTTGCAGAACAAAATAAAAAATGAAACTGAAAGCGCCGGCCGCCGCCAAATAAAAAAACTGCCGTAAACTCAAAGGCCCGACAATCTTATTTTCAACATCAATAAATTGAGGAGTTTGAAACTGCATAAATCACCGAATAACGAATAAATTACGAATATACGAATTTAATGTAAATTAATAATCCTTTTAAACATAACTCCTTCATTGCCAAAATTAATTAAAATAGCGAGTTGTAAATTGTTTAATTTTAAATAATCCAAAACTTGATCAATGTGCTGCTTTGAAAATTTATTGCCCTTCTTTATTTCAATAATAATTTTATTTTCCACTAAAAAATCTAAAAATCTTTTTCCTAAAATTTTGCCGCGATAATTTAG
>JAUYBE010000008.1 GCA_030693235.1 bacterium | reverse complement strand
CGCAGGCGGAAGTATCTGGATTGATGCTCTCAGTATAGCAGGCACAACCGGCTCTATTTCTGCTGACGGAGGAAATAGCGGCGGCCTTGTAACTACTGCAAATGGCGGCGGCGGCTCAGGCGGAAGGATTGCGGTTTCTTACGGTTCCACCAGCATTACAAACATCACTGCTCTCGGTGGAACTGGCAATCAAGTGGGAGGGGCAGGGACGATATTTACAAAGGATATTGCTGGGGCAGATGCGCAGGTTTATGGAAATTTAACCATAAAAAACTCAGGCACAAGCGGACCAGAAACGCCTCTTACTTCTGCTGTAATCGGCAGCACAAATGTTACCTATAATTCTCTTATTGTTCAAAATGGAGCGATTATTAATATTCCTTCGGGTGTAACTATAACAGGAGAAAACAGCGGAAGCTATACTTTTTCCGGAGTCACCAACAACGGCACCTTAAGTTTAAACAATATTTCGAGTTTAACGAATACAGGAACCATAACCAACAACGGCACCTTAAGTTTAAACAATATTTCGAGTTTAACGAATACAGGAACCATAACCAACAACAGCACCTTAAGTTTAAACAATGCCGGTTTTACCAATCTAACCACAGGTAATATAACAAATAGCGGTAAACTAGAAGCGCTTAACCTTACTGATTTAACAATAGATGCGGGGAAAACATTCTCAATCAACACTTTTTCTGCTGCTACCACTAATTTTCCATTGTTAACAACTGTTACTATTTCCGGCATTCTCAAGCATAATCAGAATACGACAACCCAGGTAAACTTTATTGATTTAAGATATTCGGGTGTTACTCCTCCTCATCCCAATCTTGCCAATATTAATATTACTTCAACCGGCAGTATTGATGTAACCGGCAAAGGCTATGCCGGTGTTTATCAAGCCAGCGGTTCCGGTACCGGCGGCGGTAATGGTGGTCTGGGTTCTGTTGGTGCAGGCGGCGGCGGCGCTGCTTATGGAGGAAATGGTGGTAATGGCTGGGGGTCTGCTACAAGTTACGCCGGCAGTACTATTATTTATGGTTCAGCTACTCAACCTACTGAGTTGGGCTCAGCAGGAGGCGGGACATATAATACCACAGGCGGTAATGGCGGCGGCGCAGTAAAATTGCTGATTTCCGGCACCCTCACTCTAGATGGTTCTATTGTTGCCAAAGGCGGCAATGGAAATACAAATAGCACTAGTAAAAGCGCCGGCGGCGGCGCAGGCGGAAGTATCTGGATTGATGCTCTCAGTATAGCAGGCACAACCGGCT
>JAUYBE010000005.1 GCA_030693235.1 bacterium | reverse complement strand
TTTCGCAATGAAATCACCCCTGGGAATTTCACTTACCGGATGCGGGAATTTGAGCAGATGGAAATGCAGTTTTTCATCGAGCCGAGCGAGAATAAAAAATGGTTTGATTTCTGGAAAGAAGAAAGAATGAAATGGTATTTGAGTTTGGGAATGAAAAAAGAAAATCTAAGATTTAGAGACCACAAAAAAGAAGAGTTGGCTCATTACGCCAGGGACGGCGTTGATATTGAATATAAGTTTCCGTTCGGTTGGAACGAATTGGAAGGCATTCACGACCGGGGCGACTGGGATTTGTCCAATCACGCTAAGCACAGCGGAAAAGATTTGTCATTTATTCCTCATATTATTGAGACCTCGGCCGGAGCCGACCGTTCAGCGCTCGCGTTTCTTATAGAAAGTTATCAAGAAGAAGAAAAGCGCGTTTACCTGAATCTCGCGCCGGCTTTAGCGCCATATAAAGCCGCGGTTTTTCCGCTCTTGGCGAATAAGCCGGCGCTGGTTGAAAAAGCCCGGGAGGTCTACGAGATGTTAAAAGTCAACAGTCAACAGTCAATGGTCAATGGTTTTATGGTCGCCTGGGACGACCGCGGCAATATCGGCAAACGCTATTATTCCCAGGACGAAATCGGCACGCCGTTCTGTATAACTGTTGATTTTCAGACATTAGAGGATAATACTGTTACTATCCGCGACCGAAACACGATGAAACAGGAAAGAGTAAAAATCAACGAACTAATAAGTTATTTAGCAGGTAAACTTATATGATTTTTCAAGAAATTTACAATTTAGCCGTTAAAATGGGGATTGAATCGGATTTGCGGGGGAAAGCGAAAGTCCAAAAATATCTTAAGCGCGTTAAAGAAAAATACGAGAAATTTCCCGTCGATGAAAAGGAAGAATTTGACAAAGAAAAACTGACAAACCCTTTTTCTGACACCAGAATTTTAATCGGCGATCCAAAACAAAAAATCAAAACTATTTATGTCGGTATTGATATTGATAGCGCGGAATTAATGATCGCGAAATATCTTTCCGAGGAATCCGGCAAAAAAATTGATTTAGCGCTCTCTCATCATCCGGAGGGAAAATCTTTGGCGGCTTTGGACGAAGTGATGCATCTTCAGGCTGAAATTTTGGCTGATTACGGCGTGCCGATAAATATTGCCGAAAAATTAATGAAACCAAGAATTGACGAAGTGGCCCGCGGTGTTTCAGCATCTAATCATAATAAAGCGGTGGATGCGGCGCGACTCCTCAAAGTTAATTTTATGTGTGTTCATACTCCGGCCGATAATTTGGTGGCGCGCTTTCTGAAAAATTTAATTGAAAAGAAAAAACCGGAGACGGTCGGAGAAATCATTAAAATCTTAAAAGAAATTCCGGAATATAAAATTGCTGTTGGTTTGAATGCCGGACCGAAAATTTTTGTCGGCAGTCCCGATAATTACGTCGGTAAAATTGCCATTACGGAAATTACCGGCGGAACTAGTGGTTCGTCTCAAATGTATGAAAAAATGTCTCAAGCCGGCATCGGCACGATAATAGGTATGCATATGAAAGAGGAATATAAAAAACAAGCGGAGGCGGCCAATATTAATGTGGTAGTCGCCGGTCATATTTCTTCGGATTCTTTGGGAATGAATGTATTTTTAGATGAATTGGAAAAGAAGGGCGTTGAAATTATTCCGGCAGCCGGATTGATTAGAATAAGAAGGAAATGAACAAAATTATTTTAAATAATAATTTAAGAATCATCACGGTTCCGATGAAGGACAGTTTGACGACCACGGTTTTGGTTTTGGTTGAAGCCGGTTCAAAATACGAGACCAAAGAGATTAACGGAATCTCTCATTTTTTAGAGCATATGTGTTTTAAGGGAACGAAAAAGAGGCCGAAAAGCATTGATATCAGTTCGGAATTGGACGGCATTGGCGCTCGCTACAACGCTTTTACCGGAATGGAATATACCGGTTATTTTGCCAAAGCTCGACCCGAGCATTTTGATAAAATTCTGGATGTTGTTTCCGATATTTATCAGAATCAAATTTTTGATTCCGAAGAAATCAATAAAGAACGCGGAGTTATTATTGAGGAGATTAATATGTATGAAGATTTGCCGATGAGACGGGTTCAGGAGTTATTTACGAGATTGCTTTACGCCGACCAGCCGGCCGGCTGGGACATTGTCGGCAGGAAAGAGGTGATTAAAAAAATAACTCGTGAAGATTTTATTAAATATCATAACGAACATTATTTAGCCAAATCATCATTGGTATTGGTGGCGGGTAAATTTAATGAAGAAGAAGCGATTGAAAAAATTAAAACCGCTTTCATTAATATTAAATCCGGCGCCAAAACTCCGAAAATAAAAACCCTTGAACAGCAGAATAAACCGGAGATTTTATTAAAACATAAAGAAACCGACCAGACGCATTTGGTTTTGGGCGTTCGGGCTTTTGATATTTTTGACGAGCGGAAATACGCTTTAGAAGTTTTGGCCGATATTTTGGGCGGAGGCATGAGTTCAAGATTGTTTCAGAAAATTCGCGAGGAAATGGGCGCGGCTTACTATGTTAACGCGGGTGCCGACCTTTACACCGACCATGGTTATTTGGCGGCTTCAGCCGGCATCGACCATAATAAAATCGAACAAGTGATTTTGGCGACATTGGAGGAATTCCAAAAAGCAGTTTTACAGCCAATAAAAAAAGAAGAGCTTCAGCGCGCCAAGGACCATTTAATCGGCAATTTGATTATCGGTTTGGAAACTTCCGACCAGTTAGCCGGTTTTTACGGCGGACAGGAAATTTTAATTAAAGAAATAATCAACCCGAAAGATTTAATCAAAAAAATCCAAGCAGTTAAAGCGGAAGAGATTATGGCGGTTGCCAAAGACATTTTTCAAAATCAAAAATTAAATCTGGCAATTATCGGGCCGTTCAAGGATAAAGAAAAATTTGAGAAAATACTCAAAATCTAATATTATTAATATATATGACTAATCTTGAAATTACTTGGGCAACTTTATGGCGGATTGTTTTTATGCTTGTATTGGCGGCGGCGCTTTTTCTGGCAAGGGAAGTTTTAGTTGTTCTTTTTTTGGCAATTGTTATTTCTTCGGCTTTGGATTCGCCGGTTGATTATTTGGAGCGGAAAAAAATTCCGAGAATCTTGGGGACGCTTTTGATTTTTATAGCTGTTTTGATAATTCTGGCTTTTCTTTTATATACTCTTATTCCGATTGCTATATTTGAATTTAAAAATTTACTGTCTCATATCGGCGAATTTCAGATTCCTATTTTAGGTTCATTGGATATTTCTCAGCTTGATAAGATTGACCAATATTTGGAGGGTTTGGCGAACGCTTTATTCAGCGGCGGCGCTTCATTGATAAATATTATCTCTTCTGTTTTCGGCGGAATTGTTTCGGTGATTGTTACATTAGTCCTTTCTTTTTATTTAACTATTAACCGGGAAGGTGTGGAAAGATTTTTAAGGACTATTTTGCCGATTACGCACGAAAATTACGTAATAGAAATTTATCTTCGGGCGCGAAATAAGTTGGGCAAATGGTTTCAAGGGCAGTTGCTTTTAATGTTGGTCGTCGGCGTAACGGTTTCTTTGGGATTATGGATTTTGGGAGTCAAATATAGTTTGATTTTGGGGATTTTGGCCGGAGTTTTGGAAATTGTGCCGATGGTCGGTCCGATTTTTGCCGGCGTCATCGCTTTTCTGATGGCGATTTCCGAATCCTGGACACTGGGCCTTTACGTGATTATTCTTTTTTTAATTATTCAGCAATTGGAAAATCATCTTTTAGTTCCTTTGGTGATGAAAAAGACCATTGGCATTAGTCCGGTGGTGGTTGTTGTCGCTCTTTTGGCCGGTTCGCAGATCGCCGGATTTATCGGTGTGATTTTGGCCGTGCCGACCGCGGTTGTTATTCAAGAAATAATCGCCGATTGGGAAAGGAAAAAATCAAAAACCCAGCATTTAAAAATGGAATGAGAGAGAAATTTTACATCACAACAGCCATTGATTATGTTAACGCTCCTCCGCATCTTGGACACGCTTTGGAAAAAGTTCAGGCCGACGCCATCGCCCGCCATCAAAGACTTCTTAATAAAGAAGTTTATTTTTTAGCCGGTACTGACGAACATGGGATAAAAATCGTCCGTTCCGCCCGGGACGCCGGCAAAAACATTGAAAATTTTGTTGATGAAAATTTTAAAAAATTTGAGCAACTGGCGGTGAAATTAAACATTTCCAACGATGATTTTATCCGCACTTCCGATAAAAAAAGGCATTGGCCCGGCGCGCAAGCGTTATGGAAAAAACTTATTGAAGCCGGAGATATCTATAAGAGCAAATACAGCGGATATTATTGCGTAGGATGCGAGGCTTATGTAAAAGAAGGAGATTTAATTAACGGAAAATGCCCTTATCATTACGCGGAGCCGGAAAAAATAGAAGAGGAAAATTATTTTTTTAGGCTTTCTCGCTACGCGGATGAAATAAAAAAGAGAATAGAATCGGGCGATTTAAAAATTTTGCCGGAAAGCAGGAAAAATGAAATATTGGCGATGATAAAGCAAGGAATAGAGGATATTAGCTTTTCTCGGCTTAAAGAAAAATTGTTTGGCTGGGGAGTGCCAGTGCCGGATGATAATTCCCAATTGATGTATGTCTGGTGCGACGCGCTTGCTAATTATGTTTCCGCCATTGGATACGGTTCTGCTCGAAATATCGATATTTCGAAATTTAGAAAATTTTGGCCCGCAGACTTGCATGTGATAGGCAAAGACATTTTTCGTTTTCACGCTCTTATTTGGCCGGCAATGTTAATGTCGGCTAAATTGCCATTGCCCAAAACCCTTTTTGTCCACGGCTTTATTCTTTCGGCTGGTAAAAGAATGTCTAAAACTCTTGGCAATGTAATTGACCCTTTTGATTTGATAGAGAGATATGGCGCGGACGCGGTACGTTATTATTTATTGCGCGAAATTACGCCTTTTGAAGATGGCGACATCACGGAGGAAAAATTTAAAGAAGCGTATAACGCCAATCTGGCGAATGGACTCGGCAATCTCGTGGCGCGAATAATGAAAATGAGCGAGCAGTATTTGGTACGACCAACAACTGACGACCAACGACCAACGACTAATAATAAGAATATTGAAAAACAATATTCAGATTTTATGGACAATTTCGAATTAAACAAAGTAATGGATTTGATTTGGCAGAAAATTTCAGAAATGGATTTATATATTCAAAAAACCCAGCCGTTTAAGTTGATTAAAGAAGACGAAACAAGAGCAAAAGAAATTTTACGCGAACTTGTTTTCGGGCTTTGGGATATTGCTTTGATGTTAAAGCCGTTTTTGCCGGGCACTTCGGAAAAAATCATTGTCGCCATTCAATCCAACAAAATGCCGGAAGCGCTTTTCCCGCGCAAAGATTAGATGAAACCGAAACTTTTTGACATTCATTCTCATTTGAATTTCCGCGATTTTGATAAGGATAGGGAGGATGTGATAAGGCGGATGCAAGAAAATGGCATCTGGACTATTTGCGTTGGCGCGGATAAGAAAACTTCTCAAGAGTGCGTTGAATTGGCGGAGAAATATGAAAACATTTTTGCGTCAGTTGGGCTTCATCCAACCGACAGCGACGAAAAATTTTCCGTTGATTATTACCGCGAACTGGCAAAACATCAAAAAGTTATGGCAATCGGAGAATGCGGATTGGACTACTATAGAATTAAGAATAAAGAATTAAGAATTAAGCAAAAAGATTTATTTAAACAACATATTGAGTTGGCGTTGGAATTAAACAAGCCCTTGATGATTCACTGTCGCGATGCGCATAATGAGGTTTTAGAAATTTTAAACAGTTATAGTCATTGTTATAGTCATAGTCATTTGCGCGGCAACATCCATTTCTTTTCCGGCGCTTGGGAGCAGGCGCAAAAATATTTTGATTTGGGATTTTCAATTTCTTTTGCCGGACCGATTACATTCACAAACCAATATGACGAGATAATAAAAAACGCGCCGATAGATAAAATTATGATTGAAACAGATTCGCCGTTCGCCGCGCCAGCGCCGTATCGCGGCAAGCGAAACGAGCCGGCTTATGTTGTTGAAATCGCCAAAAAACTGGCGGAAATCAAAAATTCGTCGTTGGAAAAAATAATTGAGCAAACTACTCGGAACGCCAAAGAAGTTTTTATTATTTAATGATTTACTATAATATCTTACGATCGTAGGATATCATAGTAAATAAGAAATGAGTCGTGTGTTTATATTTACTATTTACTATTTACAATTTACAATATAAACAATGTTTGACATTATCACAATCGGTTCGGCGACGCGGGATGTTTTTTTAACCAGCCCGCTTTTTAGAATTTTAAGAGACCTAAAACATCTTTCCAAAATCGGTTTTAAAACCGGCGAAGCCCAATGTTTCGCTTTGGGTTTAAAGATTGAAATCGGGCCGCCGATTTTAACCACAGGCGGAGGAGCGACAAACGCGGCAACCTCTTTCAGCCGCCAGGGTTTAAAAACAGCAACTTTAATTAAAATAGGAAAAGACGAATCCGGAGAGGCGGTTTTAAATGAATTAAAAAAAGAAAAAATCGCGCCTTTTGCCGTTGTTGAAAATAATTTTCCCACGGCTTATTCAACTATTCTTTTGGCGCCGTCGGGCGAACGGACGATTTTGGTTTATCGCGGCGCTTCGGAAAATTTAAAAATTCAAGAAATTCCTTTTGAAAAATTAAAAAGCCAGTGGGTTTATATTTCCCCGGGCAAAATTTCTTTTGAGGTTATAGAGAAAATTTTCAATCATTTTTCAAAAAATAAAACTTTAATCGCGTTCAATCCTTCGGGATATTTTATCGAGATGGGAATTAAAAAATTAAAGCCGCTTTTGGCGAAGTCAAAAGTTGTAATTTTAAACCGCGAAGAAGCGGCAAGATTGACGGGCGTTGATTATCAAAAAGAAAAAGAAATTTTCAAAAAACTGGACGAATTTACGCCGGGCATCGCGGCAATGACCGATGCTGAAAAAGGAGTATTGGTTTCGGACGGTTTTCGCATTTATCAAGCCGGTATTTTCAAAGAAAAATCCGTAATTGACCGGACCGGCGCCGGCGACGCCTTTGCCAGCGGTTTTGTCGCCGGATTGATTCAAAAAAAAGAAAAATGCGAGAAAGGATTGTGCCGGCCTTACAATATTGAATACGCCATTCGATTGGGTTCGGCTAACGCCACTTCGGTGATTGAAAAAATCGGAGTGAAAGACGGGATATTAACAAAGATGGAATTTGAGAATAATAAGAGGTGGAAAAATCTACAAATAAAAATATTATGACTTCTTACGAAAAAATCGCTAAAATTTTGCGGACCGACAAGGATAATATTCGGATTCTCGAAGAGAAATTGGGCGTTTTGACCGGAAAGAAAAATATAATAGACAAAATAGTCGAAGAAAATGAAGCGCAAATCAGGAACCGGTTGGATTTTTTGGGGCTGGGCAGAAAAATTACGGCCAAACAAATTTACGACGCTTTAATCAGTAAAATTGAGGCGGACGATGTTCAATTGTTTAAAGTGTTGGGATCGCCGCGCGTATCGGTCTCAAGCGATTGGCAGCGGGTTTTGGAAATTGCTCGTGACGTCGCCGGTCGGCCAAAAGGTTTTTTTCTTAAAAAAGAAAAAGCAGTTGAGCTTTTAAAAAATCAGCCGCCGATGAAAGTTCTCGCGGCGCTGGGATATAAAGACGTTGACGAAATGGCGCGAAAAGAAAACATTTTCGAAATTTTCAGCGCTTTGAGATTTATTGAAGGAGGCGATTGGCTTAACAAGGTTTTTTTCAAGCAGTATGAAAATCTCAAACCAAACGATTTTGAAGAAAGGGAAATTGAAGTTTTGGCTTTGTCGGAAAGATGGGTGAATATCGCCCAAGAATTTATCAAACGTAAATATCACAACATCAGCCATTTGAAGGAATTGGGGTTGATATATGTCATCCCCTTGTCTTTGGAAATTTCCGGAGAAACTTTGCGGAATTTCGGTTTAATTCTCCATTATTTTAATGAAATTCCTTTTTATTCAGACCTTGTTAAAAAATTCAGCGAACAAACTGATGACTTTGCTCAAAACTTGATTTCGCTTTTGCGCGGCGATGTCCTTGATGAACGATTGTTGGAATCAGATAAATCTCAATGGTTGGTTATCCAAAGATATTTAGCCAAAGACGATGAAAATGACTGGCGGTTGTTTGAACCGCATATTAATCCCGAGGCGCTTCATTGGGAAAAAGCCGAGAGAATGCTGGTAAAAGCCGGCGAATTTTTGAATCATTTTTCCGCTGATTTGGCTTTCTGGCAGAATTTGAACTGGGTCGGCGATTATTTTAAAAGCGAAACCGGCGTTGATGTTTTGGTAAGTTTTAATTTAGTTGACACCGCGATGTCCTTGGTAAAAGAAAAAGAATTGATTAAATATCTATATCATCACCAGGAAGCTTTATGGAACAAGATTTTTTCCGAATACTTCGGCGAAGAAAAAATGGAAGAGCTGATGAAAGAAAATATTATTAAGGGATATTTTGAAGTCTAAATTGCGAAACGTCATTGCGAGCAAAGCGAAGCAATCTAAATACGAAAGAGATTGCCACGTCGGTCGCTTTAGGCGACCTCCTCGCAATGACAGAAATTCATTATACGGTGTTATGAGTAAGTATTTAGGGCAGCATTTTTTGATAAATAAAGATAAGTTGCGGGAGATTGTTGAGGCGCTGGAGTTGAAAAATGGCGATACGGTTATTGAAATCGGGCCGGGGCACGGGGAGCTGACGAGCGAAATAGTTTCAAAGCTCCAAAGTTTAAAAGTTAAAAAGTTTAAAATTATTGCCATTGAAAAAGATGAAGAGTTGGCGGATAGCTTAAAAAAATGGTCATTGCGAGCGACCGAAGGGAGCGCGGCAATCTCAGGGATTGCTTCGGCTTTGCCTCGCAATGACGGGAAAATAGAGATTATTCACGGCGACGCGTTGAAAATTTTGCCGAAAATATCTAAAACCCAAAACCTAAAACCGAACACCTATAAAGTCGTCGGCAATATACCGTATTATATCACCGGTTATCTTTTGCGAATTTTGGGAGAATTAGAAAGCAAGCCGTCGTTGATTGTTTTGACGATTCAAAAAGAAGTGGCGGAAAGAATTTGCGCCGGTAAATCCAAAATGAATTTATTGGCCGCCAGCGTTCAGTTTTGGGCAAAGCCGAAAATTATCGGTTATATTTCCAAAAAAGATTTTCAACCGGCGCCGGGAGTGGACAGTGCGATAATTGCATTATCGCCGCGGACTGACGCTGACTGGACGCGGATTGACGCGGACAAGTATTATAAATTAATTAAAATTTTGTTCAAACAGCCGAGGAAGACGATTTTAAACAACTTGTTAGTTGTTTGTCGCGATGCAAAAGATGCGAATACACACGAATGCCGCGAAAAAATTATTAAGAAATTAAGAAAATTAGATATTGACCCGCGGGCTCGGCCGCAGGATTTGAGTATTGAGCAAATTGAAAAATTAAGCTTTATTATGGTATAATTTATGTATGTATAATTGGTCAACGGATACGACTAAATTTAAATCAGCCGAACAAAAAAGCATTTGGGAGCTCGAGCAAACGGTGAATTTTGGTTTGGGTGGATCCCGGCTTAATAAAGAAAAACTTAAAAAATATTGGAATAAACTAAACTTAGATCCCAATCGCAAGCGGTTTTTGGAATTTATAATATGGAACAGAAAATCTTAAATAAGAACCAGATTAAATTTTTAGAAGTTTTCGCGAAAGAAAAAGAATTGGCGCAAAAGTTTTATTTATCCGGCGGCACGGCGCTTGCCGCGTTTTACATATCATATAGATTATCGGAAGATCTCGATTTTTTTTGCGAAGAAGAATTTGATCCGCAGGCGATAATTGTTTTTTTTAAAAAATACAAAAAAGAGCTTGAATTTAAAGAGTTTGATTATCAAAAAAGCTTTAATCGCAATTTATATTTTTTAAAATTTAATAGCCATATTCTTAAAACAGAGTTTACTTATTATCCTTTCAAACAAATTGAAAAACCAAAAGTAATGGCAGGAATAAAAATAGATAGCTTGCTTGATATTGCCGTAAACAAAATTTTTACCATTTTTCAAAATCCGCGCACAAGGGATTTCATCGACCTTTATTTGATTATCAAAGAGCGCGATTTTGATTTTTTCCATCTTATAAAGAAAGCGCGGATAAAATTTGATTGGCACATTGATCCAATCCAGCTCGGCGCTCAACTTATGAAAGCGAATGAATTAAAAGATTATCCGATTTTGATTAAAAAAATTGATGATAGCCGGTGGCAGAGTTTTTATGAAAAAATTGCCAAAAAATTAGGAGAAAAGATTTAAAATCAGGATTTGAGTATTGAGCAAATTAAGGAGTTATCAACATTGTTTTAATGCATTACAATATGTATAATTAAACTAATGAACCCACTTAAACTTGGCGCCATAATTTTGATTTTAACCGCCGGCTTGGCTGGAGGGTATTTGATTATTAAAGATTCTAAACCGGCCGGTTCCGGCAGTTATATAACTTTGGAATCATCGGGCGAAGCCGTTGAAAAATCCCCAAAATCTCCGATTCAATGGATGGAAAAAGCGAAAGAATTTATTTCCAACCCAATTGAAAGTCTCGGATTAAATAATAAAGCCGATGGAAATAATCTTGATAACGCGGCGTCTTTTAATCTTACCGAATTCGTTGCTAAGTCAGTTGCCGGTCAAATGCAAACTTTGGACCAACAAGGCGTTGAAAATATTGACCCGAACGACCCCCAAAATCAGGAAGCGATTAAAAAAGCGATGGCTGAACTGCAAAACTTTTCGCTTTTTGACGAGTCAATCAGCGACAAGGATTTAAAAATTTCCAGTGATAATTCCAAAGAGGCGAAAAGTAAATATTTAATAGAAACGACGCAGATTATTTTAAAGAATTTTAATGAACAAAAGATGGATCCTAAAAAAGCTTTAGAAATGTTGGTTGATAACCTTAATACTTCTGGAGTTAGTCAGATAGCCGATGCGTATTCAAAAATTTTTAACGGATTTTTAAATACTGAGACGCCTTTGGATTATTTAAGTCTTCACAAACGCTATGTTGTTTTGCTGAAAAAAGCCAAAGAAACTTATCAGGGGCTTGTTGATTACAATAATGATCCGGTAAGAGCCGCGTTGTCAATGCAGTTAGTGTCAAAAATAGCTGAAACGGAAATGGAAATTAGAAATGAGTATTATCAAAAAGCTTTAAACCTTAAATAAAATGAATTCAAGTGTTAAAAAAATAATAATTTTTTCTCTTGTTCTGATAATTACTTTTAATTCTTTGGGTGGGTTTTTAAAGCCTAAAAAAACAGAAGCTGTATATCCGGTACAAGATAACGCAGCTTTAGCGCAAAGAACAACGCTTGCTGCGAAACAGACCGCTACGGATGTATCTTTTCAATTAAAAAATATAGGTCAATGGTTAAAAGATAATTGGGAAAGAATAATGCGCGACATCATCGCCAAAAGAATTTTGGATTACATCACTAACGAAACCGTTAAATGGATTCAGGGCGGGGGCAAGCCGAAGTTTATCGGGAACTGGGAGGGTTTTGTAAAAGACGTCGGCGACATCGCGTTTGACTCGGTTATTAGAGAAGTCGGGTTGTCGAAACTTTGCGCGCCTTTTGGTTTGGATATTAAAATCGGCTTATTGCCGGTGGAGGATTTTGGCCAGAGAGTTACTTGTACTTTAGATAAAGTTGTTTCTAATATCCAGAATTTTTATGTTGATTTTTCAGTTGGCGGCTGGCGCGGTTATAATTTGCTCTGGCAGCCGGAGAATAATTATTACGGCGTTGCCATTAATATCGCCGATGAAGTGATGAGGCGGACAGCTGAAAAAAAAGACGCGGCTAAAAGCGAGGGATTGGCCGGCGCTGGGTTTATGGGAGACAAAATTTGTAAGGCGGGAAGCGGACAAGATGATAAATTAAGAGAAGATGTGCTGTATGGAGATAAAGATGTTGGTTCTGGTTGCCGTGAATCATACAAAGAGTGTTTGAACCTCTCTAATGGAGAAGTAGCTGTAAAAAACTGCATGCAACAAAATACAGAATGTATAAATGCTGAAGTTAATTCTTCCGCCAAAAAGAAAGGTTATGGCACTGATCGAAGCGGTGAGTATTGCGACCCCAAAGATCTGGTGGACGCCAACCCCGGTAGTCTGGTTGGTAAGGCGGTTGGCGAGGCGATTACTTCGGATTCCAAATGGGCTGCTAATATTCAATCTTGGGTTTCGGCCTTGGTTAACGCGGTAATCAATAGGGTGATAAAAGAAGGAGTTTTGGCGATGCAAGAGATTACCAGCGACAAAAAAGATTCTTATTATCCAGCGGAATATCAAACCGTGCTATCCAAAGAGCTTGAAAAAGACAAACAGCAGATGTACGGCGAAATTAACAGGTTCACTAACGAATGGAAGTATTTATTCAATGCCAAAGACCAGTCGCTTTTTTACGCTTCGTCAACTTTGGCGGCATTACAGCAATTACAGCAGATTCAATTAACGCAAACTCCTTTGCCATCGGCTTGCAAACCGATTGTAACCGGTCAGGATATTCAAACTGTTAAAAACGAAATTAACAGGTTGACGGCTGAAATGCAGGCTTTGCAGGTGAAGATTAACACGGCTGACAGCGTTAAAAAGCAAATCAGCGACGCCGACTTTCTTGATGAATTCCAAAGAATCGCGGCTCAAACAGCGTATCAAAATTTCATAAACCAATACGGTACCACGGCGCAAATAGAGGCTATTGTTTCCGGTTCGGATCGGCAGGCGGCTGATACCGAAAAACAAAATAAGAAAACCGAGTTTGATAATATTAAAGCAAGATTAAGCGCCTGTCAGATGGCGATTACCCCGGCGCCGTAGAAATTTTATGAAACATTGGCGGAATAAAAAAATAATTTTAATACTGGCTGCAGTAATATTTTTTAGCGTTTGTGGATTTGAAGTTGCGTATGCCAATACTGCTATTACAGAAATCACAAGCGGCGCTGTTTATTTTGTAGCGCTTGCAATATCTTATTTAGCCGGCAAGATTGGAGCTGTTTTTTATACGGTGATTGCGGGATTACTTGATATTGCTTTGCAAGTAAACGCCTTAATTTTATCCAGTCCGGTTGTTTTAAAGGGCTGGGAAATCGTTCTTAGTTTTACTAATTTGGGTTTTGTTTTGGCGATTATCGTGATTGCTTTTGCCACGATTTTTCGGTTGGAAAGTTACGCGATGAAACAAGTGCTTTGGAAATTAATTGTGGCGGCGCTCTTGGTAAATTTCAGCTTGGTGATTGCCGGAGCGTTTATTAATGTAGCAGACAATGTTACGGCATCTTTTAATGATAAAATTAAGGGCACAGATCTCTCCACCGCTTTAACGAATTTATTACAAGTTCAAAATTTAGTTGAGCCTGTTTGGCAAAAAATGTCAGGCGCGGAAAGATTTTCTCGAAGCGTTTTAAAAACACTGGACGCCGTTTTGGGGTCTGCGACCTATGTTGCAACTGGCGGGCAGTTTACTACATATATAGAACAAACCGCGTGGGGCGATACAGAATCGGCGGCGGCGATTATTGTCGGCGAAAAAGGCATGACATCAGAATCCTTATTGGTGATGATAGCGTCTCTGTTCTTTTCGGTATTATTTACTTTTTTATCCGCGTTTACTCTCTTGGCGATTACAATAATGTTATTGATTAGATATTTTTACTTAGGGATTCTTTTAATATTATCTCCAATTGTTTGGTTATTATGGATTTTTCCGGGCACTTCTAATCTTTGGCAAAAATGGTGGAATAATTTTTTAAGATGGACATTTTTCGCGCCGATTATGATGTTCTTTTTATATTTAGCCATAGCTTCTATTGCCCCCGGAGGAGGGTTGGGCGATACAAGATCACAAGAGATAATCAGTCAGTCTGCTCAACAAAGTATTCAAAGAACCGCAGAGGGTTTGTCGGAAAAACAGAAAGGGGGATTGCCTGCTGATATTGCAAAATTAGGCAATTTAACGCTTGCTCTCGGTTTAATAATGGCTGGCTTAATCGCGGCGAATTCTTTGGGTATTACCGGCGCGAAAGTCGCTATGGGCGCGGCGCAGAGCGCGGGGAAATGGGCGGGCGGTTTTGTTGGAAGAAAGGGCCTTGCTCTTGGAACGCGGCCATTAAGAGGAAAATGGGGCGATAAAGCAACTGGGGCGATGCAAAAGACTGGTTTAGGATGGGGAAAATTGAGATTTTTGGGCGCTCCAATAAGACACTTGGGTGGCTTAGGTAGGAGAGTTGGAATTCAACAAGGAGATAAATTAGTAAAAGAAGCAGAGGGAAGAATTAATAAGCGTTTCAGTTCTGATAAAGAATTAGCCCAGTCGTTTTCTACTTTAAGCCGTGATGAACAAGTCGCTGCCGTGAAAAGGTTGACAAAGAATAAAAAAACGCATTTCTTGGATTCGAGAGATATTGATCGTATTAAGACGAGCGGTGTATGGGATAAAGGGTATTTTGGGGCGAAAAGAACATTTGAGAGGCATGGCGCCGCTAATGTCTATGAAGATTTTGAAAAAGCAACTGGCTCAAACAGAGAGATGGCTATAGCGGAAGAAAAATATGGCAAAGGATCGACGCAGCACATAAAGGCATCTGATAATTTTCATTCAATCTTTGATAAAGAAGATTGGAACAATATTCATCCTTCAGCGCTGGCTGATAAGAAACACGGAGACATAATAACTGAAAATTTATTAAAATCCTCGCCGGGTTCTTTGCCAAAAATTTTATCTAAAACTAAAGGCAAAGATATGAGGGATGTGACTAAGAAAATCAAAGACACGGAAGAGAAAATAGTCAGAGAAGCATCGCAAGAATTAGACGAAATTATTAAGAGCATTGACAGTTCAATTGATATTGGTGCGACAGGTTTAATGGATATAGATAAAAAATTGGAATGGATTAAAGAAAAAGATGAGAATAAGTATAAGGCTATTAAAGACGAACATAAGAGGGTACCTAAAATGAGAAAATCAATAGAGAAGCATTTTGCCGGGCGGTTTTTTGAAGCCGAAGAAAAAGTCAAAGAGAAAGAGGAGGGGGAAGAAAAAGAAGAAAAGAAAAAAACTTAATCTATGCTTAAAATTTCACAACAACAAGCGTTAAATAGATGGGATACTTTACCGGATAATCTTCGAGAAGCGTTGTTTTCAGAATACAACTCGGAGACTTTATGGAAGATTTGCGAGAATCAGCATTTGTCAGAAGATAAAATTGGCGTAATCGCCACTCTTGCCGGCGACGTGATTTTGGGTTTTCTTCATCCAGACGATTTAGCTTCGGAAATTAGAAAAGACCTTAATCTTATCCCCGAGCTCGCCAATTTAATTGCTTCTGAAATTGACCGAAAAATTTTTGCTTCCATAAGAAGCGAAATCGAAAAAGTTTATTCTCCCGTAATAGAAGCGGATCAGCGCGGATTAGAAATCTTAGAAGCGGATTTACGCGGAGACGAGATTGCTTCGCCTTCGGCTCGCAATGACGGTAAAGATGAAGTGGAACCGATTTCAATACCAATTGAAATCAAAAAACCCGAACTACCAATAAGGATTATTGGGTTTGAAGAAGAAGAAAATCACCAAATAACGAATCAGGACGAATATACGAATAAAGATAAAGAGGTAAAGGAATCCGCGTTGGCTGAAGGTCCTATGATTATTCACGAAGAAACAGAATTCAAGCCGCTTTCGGAAAGTAAAAAATCTTTGAAGTCTTTGGGCGGGTTGTTTGGGTTTTTATCCGCCAGCCGGCGGAAGAAAGAAAAGCTGGAAGAAATAAAGCCGGTAAGGGCGGAAATAGAAGGAATTGGGTCTCCTAAAAAAATTGAAGATATAAAGCCGGTTGAAACTAAAATAAAAGTGGTTGATTATACGGAAGTGCCGGAAAAATCACCGAATAACGAATCGGCGCGAATATACGAATCGAAAGATGAAAATCACCGAATAACGAATCAGGACGAATATACGAATAAAAATAATGAGGGGGAAAATGTCGCGAATGAGATTGAGCCGCCGATAAAAATTTTAGAAGAAGAAAATCACCGAATAACGAATCAGGACGAATATACGAATAAAATAGAAGAAATAGAAAAAATAGAACTTGAGGAAAAAATAGAAAAACCGAAAGACGAAATAATGACTACGACGATGACGGAAGAAAAGAAAGAGGAATTGCCATTTGACGGTCCCATAATCATTTCTGAGAAACCGAAAGAAATTGAAAAAAAGAAATTTTTCAGCAAATTATCAGGATTATTTAGAAAATCATCGAATAACGAATCAAAACAAATATACGAATCAAAATCAAAAGACGAAAAATATGCCGATACTAAAAAGGAATGATCTTTTATATCCAGAGTTAAGTTATGAAATTATTGGGGCCGCTTTTGATGTGTATAATTTATTAGGCGAAGGGCATCATGAAAAATATTATCAGAAAGCGTTGGCTGAGGCACTCACTAATAAAGAATTAAAATTTAAACAACAGCTTAGTTGTTCGCTAAATTATCGCGGCAAAATTTTAGGAAAAAGATTTTTAGATTTTTTAGTGGAAAATAAAATTATTATTGAAATAAAGAAGGGCAATAAATTTTCAAAGCAGCACATTGATCAAGTTTTGGATTATTTAAAATTAAACAAT
>JAUYBE010000017.1 GCA_030693235.1 bacterium | reverse complement strand
ATTGTTTAATTTTAAATAATCCAAAACTTGATCAATGTGCTGCTTTGAAAATTTATTGCCCTTCTTTATTTCAATAATAATTTTATTTTCCACTAAAAAATCTAAAAATCTTTTTCCTAAAATTTTGCCGCGATAATTTAGTGAACAACTAAGTTGTTGTTTAAATTTTAATCCTTTATTGGTAAGTGCCTCAGCTAAAGCTTTCTGATAATATTTTTCATGATGCCCTTCGCCTAATAAATTATACACATCAAAAGCGGCTCCAATAATTTCATAACTTAGCTCTGGATAAATTAAATCGTTTCTTTTTAATATCGGCATAATTAATTCGTATATTCGTACAAATTCGCTATTCGGTGATTTTATTATAACAAAAATTATTATGTCCAACAACAACTAAACCGCCCTTAAAAGGGCGGTTTAGTCAGCTCGTTCTATTCCGCGTTATTCCGCGTTGTCATCCGCGTAAATTCGCTTTTATCTTTACAAATCTAATCCCGGGTCGCTGCCAACTTCGTAAAAACAATTCGCGTCCGTCCAACTAGTGCACAGGCTTCTATCGCCGCCATCGGTTTTCATCAGATCTCTATATTTTTCACTTTCCAATCGGCCATTAAGTTCAAAAGTTTTAGCGGTGTCATTTCCCTTATAGGCATAGTAGTAGGTAGTGGTCTGACTAGGGTCCAAAGGCAAAGACGATAACGGTGAACCGCCACTGGTTTGGCTGAGGTCCACCGCTACCCAACCGCCGCCAGTAACCGTAGTTGTGGCGTTAAGAGTACAAGTAGTTACAACAAATCCGCAAGTAGTACCAACAGTTGATAATCCGGTAGTTCCAAAAGTGAGAGAACTGGTAGCAGTAGCTAACCACAAACCAACGGCGCTCTTAATACTTCCTAAATCGGAAATTCTTGTTGAATCTCTGGCCTGGGCTAAAAGCTGGGCCGGGTTTAAAACTAAAACCACAGCTACCGCTAAAATAGATATAATGCCGATAACGATAAGAAGTTCGATTAATGTAAAACCTTTACGCATTATGATATTTAACATTTGATATTTGATATTTGACATTTGACAAAAATTTAATTGTCAGTTGTCTATGATCAGATGTTAGTTATTATTCTTTCGACCTTTTTAAATTAAAATTTAGAATTTAGAAAGTTTATTAATAATCTTCTACAATTCTATATTCTATATTCTATATTCTATATTCTATTACTTTTTCCCGCAATAGCAATGCTGTGGATAACCGCCATTACCAAATCCTCTATCGAAGTTTCGGCTTTGACAAAATATTCAATCGCTCCCAATTCTTGGCCTTTTTGAACGTCTTCGGGCTGGCCCAGATTGGAAATAATAATAATCGGAATTTCGGCTGAAATCAATTGCGGATTATTTTTTATTTCTTCCATTACTTCAAAACCGGATTTTTTTGGCAAAATAATATCCAAAAGAATAAGAGCGGGCTTGATTGTTTTTAACAAATCCAAAGCCTCCTCGCCATCTCTGGCGAGGGAAATTTCCAACCCTTCTTTTTCAAGCCGATTTTTCAATAAAGAAGAAAGGAAGGGATCGTCTTCAACTAATAATATCTTTGACACAGATTTAGGTGTTAGGTGTTAGGTGTTAGGTGTTCAGAACTTTTTTAGTTATCCCAATAGTCGTGACTTGAGGCTCCACGACCAAAACCTTTATTGTCGACTACTTTATAGTTTAATTGTTCCATGCACAGCTTCCGCTACGCATGCCTTGTTCATGTTCATCCATATGTCGCCATACGGCATGGACTATATCTTCATCCTACCGTGCCTCGCTACTACTCAGCACTTTAATTTTCAATTTCTAATTTTCATTAAATATATTAATTTTTCAATTTTCAAGTCCGTTTGAAAATTAAATCACTGAAAATTCATTGGAAATTGAGAATTGAAAATTGTAAATTGTGCCGAACAATAGTGAAACACGATAGGCGTTTGGCGTATAGTCTCTGAGGCACTCAACAACTACTACTAAGATTTAGGTTATGTATCTTAGCCGCTTGTATAGAACCATTTTTAGTTTTCTTATTCTGTAAGAAATCAAGTAATAATTTTGCTTGTTTTCTTTTACCAACTAAAAATGGTATTAAGACAATTAAAAGTTTTTTACAACTTTCAATGTCTTGAAGTCTTGCCCTATAAACATAATTCTCTCTTTTTTTATCTGTTATAAAAATTTTAACTGTTTTGCCAGTTATTTCTTTAAATAACCTACAAGACTGTTTGAGAATCAGCTGGTCGGTATTTGTTATGTGGATTTCGGGGCGATAACTAAACCAAGTTTTTCTATTTTGTTTTGTTATTGTTATCGTTCCTTCTCCATCAATAATACCAGCCAACCACCCATATTTTTCTTTGTTCATATGGGTATAGTCTATTATGGACTATACAAATTGTCAATTGCCTGCTGATTTTCTGCACCGATTGCTTTGTTACTCATAAATAAATTATATCACGAGTAGCATCGGATACACAGATGTTCCAGCATATAGCCAAATTTTACAATCGCATTACTGCGAAAGGTCGCAACAAAGTAGATTACTCTTACGACTTCTGCCATGTCACCGAACTTAGGCTTACTCCGTAAACGAAGTTTTACCTATTCCCGGCTTCCTTGCAGTGACGGGCGATTATCCTCTGGAAACTCAGAGTTGATGTTCCCACGTAGCGAGCGGATTTCCCGCACTACGCGAGCTCCTAATGCATATTTTGTTTAATTTTATAAAGATTTCTCAATTTCGCGTAATTTAGATGATCTCCTTTTTGAATTCTTTCAACAATTTCGCAAAAAATTTTAAAATCTTTTTGCTTTGAAGGAAATTTTAATGAATATTTTTTGAAAAATGGAATAATAATTTTTTCCAATTCTTCTCTTCTCATAACCTCATACCTATAACAATTCTGATGATTGGGACGCGTATCTTTTTGAAAATATACCTTTCCACAGCCGAAATATTTTTGTAATCCATAAAGAATCTTTTTATCTTTCTCTATAAGCTTTACATAAAATTTCGGCTCGGCAATAACGCGCCTTTTTACAATTTTCTTACTATCAGGATTGCGAATATAGGCTGTAAAACTTCCTTCGCCATCTATTAAACCGACAATGTATTCTGGTTTAAATTTAAACATTATGCGCTAAGAGTGAATCCTTCGTCGCCTAAGGCGACTACTATGATTCAGCTGACTTCTGACGCTGCGTAAGTTTCATTATACTCCGCCCATGGCGGAATAACAACGTCAGATCTCCACAGGTAAGTTATAAAGCTATTCCTCACATTCTCAAAACAGTTTTTGATTGATCTTCGTCATGCTCACCGCCCTCCCATGACTCGATCACTGTCGGACTATTTTAATCCGTAATTTGGACTGCGATTTGTTTCCAGATCCTCCAGTTCGACCCTCGCGGCATCGAACCTATCTTTCAACTACGCTCCGATTCTGTGTCGGAGGAGCCGATTTAAACGGCTTAGTTTTATAACCCGGCTGCGCGCTTTTATTGTGAGTACAGGACTCGAGAACGTATTCACCGCGCCATGGCTGATGCGCGATTACTAGCGATTCCGGCTTCATGAGGGCGAGTTGCAGCCCTCAATCCGAACTGGGGCCGGCTTTGATGGGATTAGCTCCAGCTTGCGCTTTGGCAACCCATTGTACCGACCATTGTAGTATGAGTGTGGCCCAGGGCATCAAAGGGCCATGCGGATTTGACGTCATCCTCACCTTCCTCCCAGAAAACTGGGCAGTCTCTCGAGACACATATAACTCGAGATAAGGGTTGCGCTCGTTACCCCACTTAAGGGAACATTTCCTTTTAATTTTCTAAATTACTTTAGAAATTAGACTATACCTTCATCCCGCATTGCGGGAGTCGGCGTTTTATAAAAGTTTAAAAACTTTTATCCAGACTCAATAAATATTGAATCTAAGTCGTTACGGGGTTTGGAATTTTATATTTCATGCCAATAATAATAAATTTTTCCTTGCATGAAGTTTTATTGGAATTTCCAAACTTCCCACGGTATTGCCCATAATTCTTATATTTTAACATAAAAAAATATAGGGTTCCACCGTTATGAGCCGAATTTTTCATCAAGATTACTCTTGAAGGTTCCGAAATTTCAAAACACGAGCTGACGACAACCATGCAGCACCTGTCCAGACGTCCTTGAGAGACGACCATCCTTTCGGACAATCTTCGTCTGAATTTCAAGCCCTGGTAAGGTTCCTCGTGTACCGTCGAATTAAACCTCATACTCCACCGCTTGTGCGAGTCCCCGTCTATTCCTTTGAGTTTTAGTCTTGCGACCGTACTTCCCAGGCGGTCTACTTAACGCGTTAGCTTCGCCACTCCGAGGGTCGACACTCGAAACAGCTAGTAGACATCGTTTAGGGCGTGGACTACAAGGGTATCTAATCCTTTTTGCTCCCCACGCTTTCGCGCCTCAGAGTCAGGAACGTCCCAGCAGAATGCCTTCGCCTTTGGTGTTCCATACGATATCAACGGATTTCACCCCTACACCGTATGTTCCATCTGCCTCTAACGTCCTCTAGTTTGGCAGTATTTAACGCGGCCCCAAGGTTAAGCCCTGAGATTTAACATTAAACTTGCCATACCTCCTACGCGCCCTTTACGCCCAATAAATCCGGATAACGCTCGGGGTCTCTGTATTACCGCTGCTGCTGGCACAGAGTTAGCAACCCCTTATTCAACTGGTACCTTCAACCCTTGCGGGCTTATTCCCAGTTAAAAGCAGTTTACGATCCGAAAACCTTCTTCCTGCACGCGGCGTCGCTCCATCAGGCTTTCGCCCATTGTGGAATATTCTCGACTGCTGCCACCCGTAGGTGTACGCACCGTGTCTCAGTTGCGTCGTTGGGGAACAGCCTCTCAGATCCCCTACTGGTCGTAGCCTTGGTGAGCCATTACCTCACCAACTAGCTGATCAGACCTAGGCCAATTACAGAGCGAATTGCTTCTTTACACTTCAAGCTTACGCTCTCAGTGACCATTTGGTATTACCCCACCTTTCGATGAGCTATGCCAAACTCTATGGTATGTACCAAGGTATTACTAACTCGTTCGCCACTAAACTATTTTATCCGTCACTTTGATATAATCTCAACTTCTTCAAAAATAATTTCGTTCGACTTGCATGCCTTATCCACGCCGCCAGCGTTCATCCTGAGCTAGGATCAAACTCTCAAATAAACTAGTTTTTAGTTTTTAGGTGTTAGGTGCTAGAGAACGAAATTAATATAGCAATTGTTTAACTGCCTCGCGCCCTAAAACCTAAAACCTAAAACCTAAAACCTAGCAAATAATTGGGACAACTAAAAAAATTCTGATTATTTTATTATTTGATTATTTTATTAATCTATTTAATTTTCAAGGTTCTTGCCGTTTTCTATCGCATATACTATTATAGGAACCGACAATCTCTTGTCAACCCCTTATTTCTGTTATTGTGAGCTGTTTTCGTCATTGCGAACGAAGTGAAGCAATCTATAGAAGAGATTGCCGCGTCGCTTCACTCCTCGCAATGACATGCTTTTAACAAAATCGCCTCTTGTCAAGAGAAAAGAACTATGTAATACTAATATACTAATTCATACTAATTATACTGATGAATACGAATAATCCATTAGTATTTATTCGTATTATTAGCACGCATTCGTAATATTGGGTATTACGTTAGAACCATATGAAAAAAGATATTCACCCTCCATATTATAAAGACGCCAAAGTTCGCTGCGCTTGCGGCGCCGCTTTTACGGTCGGTTCAACTAATCCGGAAATTCAAATTGAAATCTGCGGCCATTGCCATCCTTTTTACACCGGCAAAGGAAAACTGATTGACGTTGCCGGAAGAGTGGAAAAATTCAAGGCGAGAAAAGCCAAAGCCGCCACAACTTCAATAAGAAAAAAATCGGTTAAAAAATCCGAAAAGAAAGCAAAAAAAGCAAAATAACTGTATAGCTAAAGTTAACGGCTAATTTAATAATTCTTCTCTTTTCTTTCTATATTCTTCTTCGTTTTTTAATTCCTGGATTGTTTTTTGTAATTTCGACACTAATTCATTTAAATCGATTTCTTTTCTAATAAAATCGACCGCTCCGCTTTCCATCGCAAATCTACGATTTACCTGAACGATGTCTAGGCGAGGGTCTCCTTCGCCTGTGAATAAAAATACTTTAATCTTTTTGGTTTTTTCATTTTCTTTTAATTTTAAAAGTATTTCGATGCCGTCCATTCCCGGCATCACAATATCCAACAACATAATGTCCGGTTTTAATTCCCTGGCAATCCTAAATCCTTCGACGCCGTTTTCCGCTTCTTTAACTTCAAAACCGTTCGCTTCTAATTTAATTTTCACTATTTCTCGGATATTCGGTTCATCATCCGTGATTAAGATTAAAGGTTTTTCGCGCATTTAATTTAAATTTATTTTAAAATCACTTTTCGACCTTTAATTTGACATAAAACTTGCTGCCTTTTCCAATGCCGTCGCTTTCCGCCCAAATCTTGCCGCCGTGCGCTTCCACATAGAGATTGTATTAGTTAATAATATTTATCCTAAATATGTAATTTTATTGTTCTTTTTATCTTTTACTAAATGCATCTCCTTGAAATCAGAGGTAAATATTTTTACTAAATTGTCGAGTTTTGCATCGCCTTTTAAAACTCTGAGTATTTGTTTTGATTCCGGTTTTTTAATTTGTTCTAATTGATAAATCCATCTCTTTGGCGATTCTGGCCAAATTCCATATTTTTCAAAAACTGCCAGTGCTAAATATGGCAATAATTGTCCAATAAAAAAATTTCTATTTTTACTGTCAATTGCCGAAAAATATTTTGAGGCCAATACTTTAATACGGTATTGCAGAAGTTCTTTCCTTTTGATAGGGAGTTTATATTTTGCTTTAATAAGTTGTAATGCTTTGCGATAATAAATATCATTACTTAAATGAGCTACAAGATCCATTCTTGAGATAAAACTTACGGCAATTTCGTCATAATTTTCTATTTTTCGCGCCATGTCTTCCCATACATCAATAAAAATTTCTATCCAGTAATTATTTTTTTTATAAATATGAATCTGAGATTTCAACCCCTTTTTAACAACGCAATATATATCAATGTCTGAGCTTTTATCGGTAAATTGGGCGGTCACAAATAATATATTTTTCCGCTCAACAAATTTTTTTAATTCTCCGTCTATCCAATTTATTTTCATGTTAATTTAAGATGAGATTGTCAATTTCTTTTTCAGCTGCGATTACCGACTCTTTTGATACCGGATTTTTCAAAAATTTCTCAAAATATGTATTATTTATAGAATAAAATTCGCACCCGACTTTATCGGAAAACAATGTTGGATAAGAAATGTCTACCACGCATTTCGTTTTTTCTAACCGCAACGACGAAAATAATCCTCCGCATTTATGAACCGCGGCAAAAATAAAATCAGCGTCATGCATTCTGCGTTCCGCATTTTCAAAATTATAAAATTCAAAAACACTCTGGGGAATTCCTTTTAAGTTTTTAGCGATCGCTTTAACCTTATCAATATTTCTATTGATCCATATAATTTTTTTGATTTTAGCTATATTTATGTTTTTAAAAAAAGATTCTGCCATATATCCGCCGCCAATAATCGCTATCACTGATGGATTTTCAATTTTTTCATTAAGCAAATCCGCGCCTACTGTTGAATAATTTTCCAGTCGAGTAAGATTGTATTTATTTCTAATTTGTCCTGCCACGTCAAATAATACATTAATATCCCAAAATAAATTTTTACTTAACCTCTTATTCTGCGCAGCATCGTAGATTGCCGCTTGAGCCTGCAAAAAAATTTCTTTCTCTCTCACTATTTCAGACTGAAGCCCGCATAAGAGAGAAATAAATCTTCTTAAACACAAAAGGCCAGATACGAACGCAAGCTTTTTCCTATCTTGAAAAACCAATTTTTTACCAGAAAAATTATATATTTCATATCGCAAACATGTAGTCAAAATAAACACATCGTTATCAATTTTATTATTATCTAATTCAATATGGATAGGAAACTTGTTGATATAGTCCTTTGAAACAAGCTTGTGATCAAGATAATAACATTCCGCCTTTGTTAAAGATTTTGGCAATTTGTCTATATTTATATTCATTGTTATGTATTAGTAAATTATTTTAATGCAAGTCTTTTTTTACATTCCGGTTCTCCCAAAACCTGCATGATTTGATATAAATCCGGAGTTTGGATTCGCCCAGTAATCGCGAATCTTATGATTTGAGCTATTTCTCCAACATGACCCCTATAACTATCTCTATTTTTTTTAAATGTTTTTGTGTCCGGAGCAAACCCAAAAATTGCGGATATCTGTTTGATTTTTTCCATCCATTTTTCTGTCAAATCGTCAAAAGAAAACACTTCGTTATATTGATTAATAATATTCTTTATTTCATCGGGACTAAGTATACTTGTAAAATTAGACCAGTCAGGTCTAATAAATTTTTCTTTAATAAAAAAAGAAAAGGCTTCTTTTACTTCTGACCACATAGCAATATCTTTTCTTGGTTTACTTCCTCCTCGTTCAATCGAAAAAACCTTAATCCAGTATTCAGAATCTTTCTCTAAAATTTCCCTAAATTCTGGATCATATTTTAATGACCAATCTAGTACTTTTTTATATAATTCTTCAGCTCTCATTTTCGCTATTATTTCTTTTGTAATATCGTGTAATTTAATTTTATCGAAAAGTGGTCCGGCACTAGTAGAAAGTCTTTTAAAAGACAATTGAAATTCCGTCAATGGCTTGTCCGGATTAGATTTTCTCCAATCTTCAAAATCTGAATTTGCAAGATTCATAAGATATTCTACAACAGCAATTTCCGGGTATCCATTTTCCTCATAAAAAGAGACATTTGCTTCTGGATCTTTTCTTTTAGATAACTTTCTTTTTCCTCCCGATTCATCAATTTTATTAATAGGAGCGATGTGACCATATTCAGGACATTTAAAATCAAGCGCTTTGAATAATTCATAATGTAATGGGATGGACGATACCCATTCATCACCGCGTAAAACATGAGTAGTGCCCATGAAATAATCGTCAACCGCATGAGCAAGATGATACGTTGGTAATCCACCCGATTTCATAATAACAACATCAAGATCATTTTCTGGCAATTCAAGCGGACCCTTAATAATATCATTATGAATAAATGTATTAGTATTATTGCCTAATGATTTGAACCTGACAGCATATGGTTTATTTTGTTTTAACATTTCTTCAACCTTTTTTTCATTTGCGTCTCTATATTTAGCCCAAACTCCATAATATCCCGGTCTTACTTTAAGTTCCTCCTGCATTTTACGCATTACTTCAAGTTCTTCTTCATTACAAAAACAAGGATAAGCCCTCCCAATTTCTATAAGATGTTTTATAAATGATTTGTATATGCCTTTTCTTTCGGACTGCTTATATGGGCCATATATACCTCGTTCAACACCATTAATATTTTCTCCTTCGTCTGGATCTAAACCAAATTTATGTAATGATTCGGTAATAATCTTGCGAGCTCCTTCAATTTCTCTTTTTTTATCCGTATCTTCTATGCGCAGATAATAAACCCCGTTTGTTTGACGCGCAAAACGTTCCGATATAAGAGCCATATAAATGCCGCCGATATGCATAAATCCCGTGGGACTTGGAGCTATTCTAGTAACCATAGCATCTTTTGGTAATTCTCTTTTCGGATATCGCTCAAATACAGACTCAATGTTTGGCAACTCTTCCGGAAAAAGATGTTCTGCTAATTGCTTATTCTTTTTTTGTTCAAGAGTTAAATTCATCGAATTTTCGGGATTATTTTTAAATAAATCGTTACTATTTTCCATGGTTAATATTTTTAGTAATATTTCATTATCTCAACCAATTAAACTTTTTTGTAAAAAATAAACAAATATCTTCTATAATCATAGATAAATTATAGTATCAGTTTTTATTCATTGCCATCAGCCTCACATAAAACCTGCTCCCTTTGCCTTCACCCTCCGACTCCGCCCAAACTTCTCCCTGATGCGCTTCCACAATCTGCTTGGCGATATAAAGGCCGAGTCCTGTTCCTTTAATGGCGCGAGTTTCTTTGGTGCGTATAAACTGATCAAATAATGTCGGCAATGATTCTTTGGAAATACCGATGCCGGAATCTTCAACCTTTATTAAAACGCTCTCTTGCCGTTGGTCGTGGTCATTGTCATGGTCATAGTCAATAGTCACCCTCACCCATCCTTGTTCCGTATATTTAATGCTATTGTCAATGAGGTTTTGAATAATCTGTCTTAATCTTTGTTCATCTACTTTCACCATAATTTTAACGGTCTTCGGCTCCTCAAAAGTCAATTCCAATCCCTTGTTTTGAGCCAATAATCTCAAATCATCAGCAATGCCTCTTACTAAATCAACAATATTTATATCCGCAAACTGGTATTCAATTTTTCCCTCCTCAATTTTGCGCAAGTCCAAAAAATCATTAACCAAATCAATCAGGCGATCGCAGGATTCTTTGATATGCCCAACAGTTTCTTTCGCTTTTTCCGGAATTTTCCCGTAGCTGTCTTCGCGCAGTAACTGCGCGAAGCCCTTCACAATAGCAATCGGCGCTTTGATTTGATGGGAAACAAAAGAAAACATTCCGGTTTTAAGTTTGTCCATTTCTATTAATTTTTGATTAGCCGCCTCAAGCTCTTTGGTTCTTTGTTTAACCCGGCTTTCAAGTTCTTCGGCCAATTTTTCTAAGGCCTCTTTTGCTCTTCTTTGGACAAAATAAGCTTGAGTAAGTTTGTTCGTACTTTTGTTAAAAAAATAGCCGTAGATAATAACAAAACTAAAAACAATCAAAAGTATTAACTCAATCTCGGGGATTTTTCCTTTAATAAAAAAAGAAAGAATTATAAAAAAAACAATCAGGAAGGCGCTAATTGCTTGATATTGCAAAAAAAGACAATTCTTAAATCTTGATTCACAATACTGACATCGTTTATAGGAATTGGATTTGAGATTTTTGACTAACCAACAGTTTTTATTAAGATATCCCGGCTCTCCTATTTTTGGTTCTAATGTCTTTTTTGCTTCGTGATTTCTTTTATCTTTTTCCATTACTTCTTTTTATCTCTTAATTTTTTAAAAAAAACATAAATCATAGTTGCTAAACAAAAACCGACAAAAGCAGCCAAAAACATTAACAAATCCGTTATTAAAACAAAAATCCAAACAAAATCAACAAACTTTCCAAAATAAATAAATAAAAAACCCGCTAAAAGAAAAGATGTCATTATGCCAAAAACAAAATTCAGCTCGCTAGTTTCTTTTGTAAGAGGTTCTGATTTGTCTTTTAATAACTTTCTTAAAAATAAAGCGTGAAACTGATAAGGAAAATCAAGTTTAATAGAAAAAATCCTTAAAAACATTAAAATAACAGTTGCTAAAAGCAACCATTGATTGTGGAGCAAAAAAGAAATCAAAACTAAAATAGCATAAATCGTTCTACAAAATTTCAAGGAACTTTCATAAATTAAACAGTGTTTGGAATTATGAGAAACTGGACATTGCGTTTGAGTTTGAATTATATTATTCATTGTTTTGTTTTGATTCATAAAAAGCGGCGTCCGACTTTATTCGGTCTACCAATTTAAAAAGGCTGTTCGCTCTTAAGGGAGAAAAGTTCTCTCTTAAGCCTATTTCGTCAATAAAATATAAATCGGCATTTTTTATATCCTCTGGTTTCTGGCCAGAAAAAACTCTAATTAACAGAACAATAAACCCTTTTATTATAATAGAGATACTATCAATATCATAAAAGATTTTCCCATCTTTAAATGCGGAATGGAACCATGTCTTTACTTGGCAGCCTTTAATAAGATTATCTTCTGTTTTATATTTCGAATCAATTGGGGATAAATCTGTTCCTAATTTAATCAGCTCATTATATTTATCCATCTCGTTATCAAAAGTTTTGAATTCGTTAATAATTTCTTCTTGTATTTCTTGGATAGTCATTTTATTTGTATACTTATATCTATAAAACTTTTATTTTTCATTAAATAAATTAGTGGTCAAATATTTTTCTCCCCTATCCGGAAAGATGACTACAATCGTTCCTGATTTTATCTTCTTGGCAACTTCAAGCGCCGCGTACATAGCGGCGCCGCTACTCATTCCAACAAAAATTCCTTCCTTTTTTATAATTTGTCTTGCCATCTCATACGCATCTTCCGTTTCAACCATTATTGTTTCATCAATTTTTGAAGGGTCGTAAATTGACGGCACTATTGCTTCTTCCATATTTTTTAATCCTTGTATATAATGGCCTTTTACTGGATGCGCGCAAACAATTCTTATTTTTGGGTTGTCTTCTCTAAGGGCTTTCCCTACTCCCATGATTGTGCCTGAAGTCCCTATGGCAGAAACGAAATAGTCAATTTTACCATTTGTTTGTTTCCAAATTTCCTCGCCAGTTGTTTTATAATGCGCAATCTTGTTATATTTGTTTGAAAACTGATCCGGCATAAAATATTTTTTAGGATTTGCTTTAACAAGTTCTCTTGCTTTAGTTATCGCGCCGTCAGTTCCCAATTTTGCATCTGTTAATGTAACCTTTGCGCCAAAAGACTCAATCATTTTTATTCTTTCAACAGATACTGCTTTGCTCATAACAATCTCAACATCATACCCTTTTACTACTCCAATCATTGCTAATCCAATACCTGTATTTCCAGATGTCGGTTCAATTATTGTTTTTTCTTTTACTAATGAACCTTCTATCTCTGCTTGCTCAATCATTCTTAAGGCTATTCTATCTTTTATGCTGCCAGTAGGATTAAATCCTTCAACTTTAGCATAAATAGCAACATTTTTTTTTGGATTTAATCTATTTATCTTAACAAGAGGGGTATTCCCAATGGTTTGTAAGATGTTTTCGTATATCATAATATTGAGAACTTGGTTATTATTCAAAATGTCATTATTTGAACATTTTTTGAATTTCCTTTAACGCCTCACAAAGATAATCTATTTCCTCAAGGGTATTATAAAAAGCCAAAGACGCCCTAACCGAACCTTCAACTTTATAATGCTCCCAGAGGGGTTGTGTGCAATGGTGGCCGGTACGGACCGCAATACCCATTTTATCTAAAAACATTCCGACATCATAAGAATGAATGTTGTTCAATAAAAAAGAAAAAATGCAAGTTTTGTTTCCGGCGGCGCCGTATAATTTCAGTCCATTTAAGGCCGTGAGTTTATCTGTTCCATAATCCAACAACTTTTTTTCATAATTTTGTATATTATCTAATCCTATGCCTGTCAGATAGTCCAGCGCCGCGCCTAATCCAATAGCGCCGATGTAATTAGGGGTGCCGGCCTCAAATTTAAAGGGTAAATCATCGTAGGTGGTATGTTCAAACCTTACGCGGTCAATCATGTCTCCTCCGCCCTGATAAGGAGGCATTTCATTTAACCAACGCTCTTTTCCATATAAAACGCCTATTCCTGTAGGTCCATATGCTTTATGTCCGGAAAAAGCGTAAAAGTCGCAATCTATATCCTGAACATCAACCTTTTGATGTTGAATTGCTTGAGCCCCATCTATTAGAACAGGAATGTTATTTTTATGGGCAATGGCTACAATTTCTTTGACAGGATTAATAGTGCCAAGAGAATTTGAGACATGAACAATAGCCACTAATTTTGTTTTGGAATTAATTAATTTTTTATATTCATCCAACAATAATTCGCCTTGGGCATTGATGGGAATTACTTTTAGATGAGCGCCTTTTCGCTTACACATGAGCTGCCAGGGGACGATATTACTATGATGCTCCATTTCAGACACAATAACTTCATCGTTTTCTTTTATATACGCTTCTCCAAAAGAGTATGCTACTGCATTGATAGAAGCAGTAACTCCGCTGGTAAAAATTATTTCATGACTATACTGAGCGTTCAAATAATCTTGAACCTTTTTTCTGGCCGATTCATACATTTCAGTCATTTGTTCGCTTAGATAATGAACCCCTCTGTGAACATTGCTATTATGCTCGGAATGCAATTTGCTCATCGTATCTATCACAACCTGGGGTTTCTGGGTGGTTGCTCCATTATCAAAATAAATAAGGGGTTTTCCATAAATTTTCTGGTTGAGTACTGGAAAATTATTCCTTATTTTTGTTACATCAAAAGTAGATATTTTATTGTCAGGCATCTTAATTATTTTCTAAATTATTTTCCGGAAAGTTACGCCCCCGATTGATCGACCACCTACTTATCTCAGTGAGGTAAGATAGCAGCTCAATGAAAGAATAACCGTAGTGTTATAAAAAATTTAAATTTTACAACCTTATGAGGTTAAGCCTTATAAATTGTTAATTGCTATAACGCGATAGTATGCTCTAACCGGTTAGAGCATACTATCGGGACTGAACCTCAATAATATTTAAATAATAGGAATCATCCCAACAATTCCTTTATCTTTTGAACAATCTTGTCCAAGTCGTCGGTTTTTCTAATATATCCTTGAGCGCCGATGTTTTTAGCATATTGTTCGTCTATGGAATCCCTGGCCACTGTCTCGCCTAAATTGGTTAAAAAAACAATTTTGGGCATATTTTGTTGAAAGTCTTTTTTGAGATGTCCAAAAACCTCAAAACCGTTCATTTCCGGCATAGTAATATCTAAAAGAATTAAATCGGGTTTTTCTTCAATCACCTTCATTAAAGCCTCTTTGGAATTTGAAAATCCCTTTACTTCAAAACCGGCTTTCTCCAAAGCCGTAGAGAAGATATTTAAAAACGAGAGTTCGTCGTCAATAATGACTATTTTTTTCTTTTGATTATCCATACTTATATTTATTATGGGTCAAACCGTTTTTTGTTGTCAATAGGGACAATATTAGAATACAACAAAGCAACATATAATGTCAAACACTTGAATTTTGATGAATTTTAAGGTAATTTTTAAATGATTATGAATGTAAATAAAATTATTTTAGAAATAAGGGCGGGGGCGGGCGGCGACCAAAAGAAATCAGACCGCTATTTTTGCCAAAAGAAACAAAAGAAACAAAATTATGAATAAAGTAATTTTGGAAATCAGAGCTGGAGCTGGAGGCGACGAAGCCGCGATTTTTGCCGGCGACCTGGCCAGAATGTATCAAAAATACGCCGCCAAGCGCGATTGGAAATTCAATACCGTTGATTTTAATCAAACTTCGCTGGAGGGTTATAAAATTTTTATCGCGGAGATAGAAGCCCCGAAGCATCCGCTTGCTGGCGGAGCTACGGGGTCCGTTCCCGAAGAGCAAGAACCGTACGCATCATTAAAACAAGAGTCTGGCGTTCATCGCATTCAGAGAATCCCCAAAACTGAAAAATCCGGAAGAGTCCACACTTCAACCGCTTCGGTCGCGGTTATGCCGGAGGTTAAACCAGAAGAAGTCCAAATAAATCAATCTGATTTGGAAGTTTCTTTTTTTCGTTCATCGGGTCCCGGAGGCCAGAACGTCAACAAGGTTGAAACCGCTGTTCGAATCCTTCATAAACCAAGCGGCATTGTCGTTGCTTCGCAAGCCGGCCGATCGCAGCATGGCAATAGAGAAACTGCTATGGGTATGCTGCGAGCAAAACTTTATGAAATCAAAACCCGAGAGGAATCAACTAAAGCCGGCGCCGTAAGAAAAGAATTGATCGGCACCGCCGACCGTTCGGAAAAAATCAGAACTTATAATTTTCCCGACGACCGAATCACCGACCACCGAATCGGCAAAAAATTCCATAATATAGAAAAAATTTTAGATGGAGATTTGGACCCTATCATTAAAGCTTTTCAAAAATAAAATCTGATTCGGGTGATATACTTAAGTATATCATCGCTCAAAAATATACGAACAAAAACACTCAATTTATTTCAATATTAATTTAAAGAGATTTTTACACACTGATATACTTAAGTATATCAGTGTGGGGTTTGCGAGCGACCGCCGTCATTGCGAGCCGAAGGCGAAGCAATCTAATGAGATTGCCGCGGGCTAAAGCCCTCGCAACGACACTTCGTGTCGGATTGCCGCGCTCCCTTCGGTCGCTCGCAATGACGATTTAGATTATTTCGTAATTCAAAGTTACTCTATTATTTGCCGGACTTTCTTGTGTTCCAAAAAGAAACGCTCGAATTCGTCTACTGATTTTTGGAGCTTCTTGGTTTCTTGGTCGGGCAGAAAAACAAGAATGTAATATAAAATCAAAAAAATCAGAAACATAATAAATAAACCGATAGCCACTCCCGTTAAAATGTTTTTTAATTGGATTTTTTGAGACATTTTATTATTTTTGCCTGCCCTAAGCCGTGTCGAAGGGTACACCCGAACGTCGTCAATGAGACTATTAAAATGATTGACTTATAACATTTTTTTTAACTCCTCAATGCTGATTTCTGCGTCTTTAATAATACTCTTCAATAGTTTGGGGTGAAGAATTTTGCCGGAATGATAAGGCACGGTTACTCGTTTATTATCGGAATTCTTATAAATTTTATGACTGCCGCTTTGTCGAACTAAAATAAAGCCGGTCCTTTCAAGGACGGCAATAATTTCTTTGGCCGTAATTCTCGGCAATTCTTCGGGCATAAAAAAGTTAGACCGCCACTTCTACGGTCGATAAACTTAAAGATTTTATCTCCTGTAATTCCTCTCCGCTTTGAACTCTGTCCTCTAAATGGAGCTTAATGGCGTCTTTAATATTTTCTAAGGCCTCTTCGTAACTGTCGCCTTGGCTATAACAACCCTGTAGTTCAGGACATTGCACAAAATAGCCATTTTTATCATATTCAATTATTATTGAAAAACGATAATTCCTCATAGCATATTAATTATAGTCAAATCATTATTTAAAAGTCAAATCTATTTTGTCGCATTGTAGATGGCCGTAATCTCCGCCGCGCTCAGCGCCCGATTGTAGATTCGGACTTCGTCGATGAGGCCAGGAAAATACCCCGCATTAACTGGGTTATATCCAATAAGCATAGGGTAGGGTGAATCATATGCTATTTGGTTATAACCTGCTGGCGCGGTATCTGTAGCCCTAAGCACTCCATTAACATATAATTTAGTTGTTCTATCGGGATTGAATACCCCCACAACGTGATACCATTCCCCAACACTCATAGTGAAACCGAGGTGTCTTTCTGTAACTAAACTTCCATTTGTAAGCTCAATCATAAAAACAAGCGAATCAGTATTTATATAATACCGAATTACCCACCCGCGCCTTAGTTGGGTGTCTGGATCCCAAAACCAGTTTCCTACAATTCCGTCCGCTCTTACCGTATCTTTTGTGGTTCTGCGATGCCAAGTTGAAACCGTAAGAGCACCCGGCCATTCAAGGTTATTTCCTACATCCACATAATCATCCACGCCGTCAAAACTCAACGCGCCGCTGACTTTGCCAGAAGTCCAGGTGGGACTGTTTATTAAAGTTCCAATATTGTTGTTTCCTGAAGAATCGCCGGCGGCGGTTCCGCTTCCTTCATCAAACTTCCAATAACCGACCAATCCTCGAGCGAAATTGGCCAAATTAAGATTTGTGCCGATTTCATAAACACCAGGATCCGGACCGCCGTCTTTATTCATATTTTTAGCGTATTTTTCCGATTCAAATAATGAAGTGAGTTTCCAAGAGCCACCCGGCACATAGGTGTAATAATTGCCGGTGGAAGTGGTATTAATCGGGTCAATGGGAAGGATTGCTAAGTTTGAGCCAAAGGAGATAGAGGTGAAAGGGACGGGTATCCAGCCGGTGGAATCAACTTTCCGATAATTGGCGGAATTGGAACAGCGATATTCCCAGCCGGTG
>JAUYBE010000016.1 GCA_030693235.1 bacterium | reverse complement strand
CACCGGCTGGGAATATCGCTGTTCCAATTCCGCCAATTATCGGAAAGTTGATTCCACCGGCTGGATACCCGTCCCTTTCACCTCTATCTCCTTTGGCTCAAACTTAGCAATCCTTCCCATTGACCCGATTAATACCACTTCTACTGGAAATTATTATACCTATGTAATGGGCGGTTCCTATAAACTAACTGCTTTATTTGAATCGGAAAGATACAAAATGGGCGGTTCTATGGATAAAACCTCCAAAGATAACGGTTCTTATCCCGAACTCTTGGAAATCGGCACCAATCTTACTCTTCTGCCTGTTTCCCGCAACCCTTCTCTGGTCGGTTATTGGAAATTTAATGAAACCAGCGGGACTAATGCTTATGACGCCAGCGGGAGGGGGAATAATGGGACTCTTACTAATGGCCCTACTTGGACAACCGGAAAAGTGGGCGGGGCGTTGAGTTTTGACGGCGTGGATGATTATGTTGATGCTGGGAATGCGGCGAGTTTGAATATCACGGGTGAGATTACGCTTGAGGCGTGGATTTATACAACGACCTACGCCTATCCAACCAATGAAGGTATGATAGTTAATAAAGAAAATTCGTATGAATTTGCTATACAGAAAACGACTGGTGCGCTTATAGCGGCAATAAAAGATAGTAACCCATGGGCTTGGAGAGGTTCAATAGTAGTCCCTCTTAACCAATGGAAACACCTAACAATAACCTATGCTGCTAACGTAGAGAAACATTATATTGATAGCATACTCGTTGAAAGTTTTGCTTTGAGTGGCGGGTTACAAGGCTCAGCGCAGGGACTGAGAATTAGCGCAAGAGGCGCACCAGGCACGCCAACCTCTTTTTTCAACGGCATCATCGACGAAGTCCGCATCTACAATCGGGCGTTGAGCGCGGCGGAAATTAGCGCGATTTACAATGCCACCCAGTAGTAGAAACTGTGAATTGCTTCGCAATTTTATTTTATCGCAGTTTCACTACCGGACAGGCAAAATAAAACAAAAAACCCCTTGCGGGGTCTTTCGCGAATCCAAACGCAGTGCATTCGGCTCACCATCTTGATTAAAGAATAACAGCCAGAATTTTTCTGTCAAGTCATGTCTGTGGATAACTTTTAAGCGGTGGAGGTGCGGGGAATTGCACCCCGTGGATTCTAGATGGTAAGCCGAATCCAACACTGCGTCACCCCCACCGCTTTATTATTTTAATAGAAAAATTTCGCATCTACAATCGGAACATTATCAGCTGCCGAAATCGCCGCCATTTACAACGCCACGAAGTAAAATTCAGGTTGACACGATTGAAACAGAATCAATATGGGTAACCGGGCGTTAAGCGCGGCGGAGATTAACGCGATTTATAACGCCATCAAAATAATTAATGTCATTGCGAGGAGTCCCGCCAATGCGGGACGACGAAGCAATCCCAAAGAGATTGCCGCGGTCGCCTTAGGCGACCTCGCAACGACACTTTGCGTCAGATTGCTTCGTCTGCCATTGACATCCTCGCAATATTAGTCAACACTCTCGCGATCGTGAGACTATTGACTATAAGTATATCACCCCAAATAATAGCGCTTTTGGGCTTTATCCGACATCGCAAAATTAAAAGGAAAATCCAATATGGCGAAGTCTGATGTCCGGCGCGAATCTGTGTCAATACTTGGGACATCGGACTTCGAGAGCTATCAAAAAATCCGCCGACCGGCAGAATTGAAAATTATTTCGAAAAACTCTGATTTAAAAGCCTAATTAAAAGAATCCAGAATAATAATATCTATTAGTTTTGAATTATGAAATATTGTTTTTGAAGAGCCTCTCGCAGCGCGACGGCGCGAGAGGAGGAGATTTTTCAGCAGAAAAATACTCCGAGCTCTAAGAAAATAATATTTTGTAATTAAAAAATAAATATCTATAAATATTTTATTCTATCGGCTTCACTGCCACATAGCGGTCTCTGCCTTCGCCGGCGCTTTCGGTTTTAATATCCGGATGCGAAGCCAGCTCCACATGAACCAAGCGGCGCTCATAAGCGTTCATCGTCGGCAAAGCCACTTCCTGTTTGGTAGCCGTTGCTTTTCGAGCCGCGGCTCTGGCTAATTCCAGAATTAAATTCTCCCGTTCCCGACGATAATTATTTATATCAACGACAACCATCTCCACGCCGATTTTTTTAGCCATCAGCTTAACCACGTAATCAAAATCCGCGACGAAGTTCGGTAAAAAATTTTTCAAAAAATCGCCGTCGTTGATAAAAATCAAAAAACGGTTGCTCTCGGGCTCAAGACTGACGGAAAAATCATTAAATCCCATCAGCTCAATCAGTTTTTGAATATTACGATGAAGTTGGTCCATTTAATTTTAATCTCTTGTTAATTATAATCTGTTGAATAACCGAAAACAAAGACGTTGTCAACCAATAAAGACCGACCGCCGATGGTAAATTAAAAAAATACAAAAAAATTACCGTCAAAATCGGCCCCAAATAAACCATTTGATGACCCATCCTTTCAATTGGAGTTAAATCCTTAAACGGTTTTCCGCTTTTAATTATTGACAGCTTGCCTTGAAAATATTGAGCCACAGCCGCCAAACCGACAATGACCGCGCTTCTCTTGCTTAAATCAATCAAACCTAAAAAGGTAAGCTCCAAAAAACCGGCCTCAACAGAAAGGCCTTTCATAAAAACCTGGTATAAAGCGATTAAAATCGGCAACTGAACAAGAATTAATAAAAAACCGGATAAGGGATTCACCCGATGCTCGCGATACAATCCCATTAAAGCTTTTGCTTGTTCTTCGCGGTTGTTTTTATGATTGGTTTGAATCTCCTTGACTTTGGGCGCCAAGCGCTGCATAATCGCCTGGTCTTTAGCGCCTTTATAAAACAAAGGAAATAAAACTATCCTGATTAAAACAGTCAAGACAATAATGGCGACTCCCAAGTCCCCGAGATATTGGTATAAAAAAACCAAAATATCAAAAAGGGGTTGATATAAAATTTTATTGAATAATTCGCTCATAATATTATTTCTAATTCTTTTTCAATTTCCGGTTTTGTTAATTTACTTGCCGCTGGCAAAACAATCATCAAAATATCTTTTCCGGCCAACTCGTGAAGTTTTTTAAAGCGGATAAAATTAAAAATCGTTCTTTTGATTTTATTGCGCTTGACCGCGCTTTTATTTACTTTGGCGCTTATCACCGTTCCAAACCGGCTGAATGATAAATTATTGTCCCGCAATTTAACAATAAAAAATTCGCTCTTGCGGGTGGTTGTTTTTTTATTCTCTCTCAGCCATTTCTGAATTTGAAGCCGAAATTGTTTGGCAAGCAATTAATTAGGTATTAGGTGTTGGGTGTTAGGTGTTAGTAAAAACCACTAAAACCTAAAACTTAAAACTTAAAACTTAAAACTTAAAAACTTTTAAACAGTGATTTTTTTTCTCCCCTTCCTTCTTCTTTTTTTTAAAACATTTCTTCCGGCCGGAGTTCGCGACCGCTTCAAAAAGCCGTGCGTTCTCGCCCTTTTTCTTTTTTTAGGCTGATAAGTTCTTTTAGGCATATTTTAATTATATTAATTATCCCCAGAAAATCAACACCTTAATAAATTATCGTCGTTTGACTTGATCTTAGATTAAATAATAATAGAAGTATGGATCTTAATCAACTTTGGCAATCAACATTGGCGGAGCTGGAACTTCAAATTTCCCGGCCGAATTTTCTCACCTGGTTAAAAAACAGCCGGCTGATTAAAAAAGAAGATGATGGCAAAATTTTAATCGGATTGGGCAATAATTTCGCGAAAGAGTGGGTTGAAAATAAATACCATAAAATGGTTTTTGAGGTTTTGCGCTCATTTGATGAAACTATCAAGAAAGTCGAATATACCGTTTTAATGGAAGAAAATAAAACGCCCAAAGATAAAGAAAATGTCAGCGCCAAAATAAGCTCCAACCGCCAGTCTAGTCTGCCGGAATTAAAAATCGACCCTGAAACCAATCTTCATCCGCGCTATAATTTAAATTCTTTTGTGGTGGGCTCTTCCAATGAATTGGCTTACGCCGCCACTATGGCCATAACAAAAGACGTCGGTAAAAAATACAATCCTCTTTTTATTTATGGCGGCACCGGCTTAGGCAAAACCCATTTAATACAAGCGGCCGGCAATGAAATTAAAAATCTTTATAAAAATAAAGTTAAAGTAAAATATGTGTCTTCGGAAAAATTCGTCAACGACGTGGTTTGGGCGATTCGCAACAAAAGAATGGATGACGTTAAAACCAGATACAGAAATGTTGATGTTTTAATCATCGACGACATTCAATTTATCGGCGGCAAAGAGAGGAGCGAGGAGGAATTTTTCCACACCTTTAACGTTCTTTATGAAAATAACAAGCAAATTATTATTTCTTCCGACCGACCGCCGGCGGCCATCCCCACGCTTGAAGAGCGGTTGCGCTCGCGTTTTGAGGGCGGAATGATTGCCGACATCACTTATCCGGATTATGAAATGAGAATGGCGATTATCAAAACCAAACTTCAAGAAAAAAACACCGACTTGCCGAATGAAATTTGCGACTTAATCGCCAATAAAGTTCAGAGAAATATCCGGGAAATTGAAGGAATTTTAAATAAAATTCTTTTTTATAAGGAAGTTAAAAATATCGAACCGACTTCTAAAATTATTGAAGATGTTATTAATAACGCAATTCAACAATCTTCCAAAAATATCACCGGCAATCAAGTAGTTAAGGCGGTGGCTGATTTTTACGAAATTCCCCAAAGCGATTTAATAAGCCGTTCCAGAAAAAAAAAAATTGTTGAACCGCGCCAAGTCACCGCTTTTCTTTTAAGGGATATCTTGGATATGTCTTATCCGGACATTGGGGATAAATTAGGGAAAAGAGACCACACGACAATTATTTACTCTTATGAAAAAATTTCTCAAGAAATCAATAAAAATCAGAAATTAAACCATAAAATCACATTAATTAAGGAAAATATTTATAAAAATTAACCCCATATTTTCCACAACAAAACAGATTAAATTAATTAGGTTTAATAATAAATTTTTATCATTATCAACATATCAACAACCACTACAACTACTACTATTTTATTTATAATTAAAATATAATTATAGTAGTAGTTATAATAATAGTAATTTTAAAATGGAAATAATTATTTTAAAAAATCATTTAAAATCGGGATTAGAAGCAATTAATAGAATCTGCGGCGAAAAAGACGGAACAACCCTGCCGATTCTTAAAAATTTTCTAATAGAAACAGTAGATAATAAAATTAAATTAATAATGACTAATTTAGAATTAGCTATTACGGTTTTTATTCCCGGAAAAGTCATTAAAGATGGAGATTTAACAATTCCTTTTAATATTTTTAATTCAATAATCAATAATCTCCAAAGCGAAAGAATAAATCTGGAAAATAAAGATAATAAATTAATAATTAAAACGGATAATTATCTAGCTAAAATTCAAGGAATAAAAAAAGAAGAATTTCCTATTATACCTAAAATAGATAAAAACCAGCCGAAATTGGAAATTAACGCGTCAATTTTTAAAAAATCATTATTATCTTTAATTAGCGCGGCTCAAATTTCAGAAACCAAACCGGAATTAAACGGGATTCTTTTTGATTTTCAACAAAATTCGTTAAAATTAGCCGCCACAGACAGTTTTCGTTTAACGGAAAAAATAATTATTAACACTCAATTTAAATCAAATATAGATAAAGAATTTAAAATAATTATTCCCCTAAAAACAGTTCAGGAAATTATTAGAATTTTCAAAGAGGATGAATACATTATAGATATTTATTTTGACCAAAATCAGATTTTTTTAAAAACGGAAAATTTGGAAATTATTTCAAGATTGATTAACGGCAACTTCCCGGATTATCAGCAAATTATTCCGGAAAATTTTGAAACAGAAATTGTTTTAGGGAAAGAACAGCTTATCAACGCTTTAAAATTAACAGGCGCTTTTACCGATAGACTCAATGAAGTAAAAGCCGTTATTGAAGAGGGCGCCAAGAACATTGAAATTCAATCATCTAATCAAACCCTTGGGGAAAATAAATATTTAATTCCGGCGAAAATTAACGGCCAGTCGTTGGAAATTATTTTTAATTGGCGGTTTCTTTTGGACGGAATCAAAGGCTTGGATTCAGAGAATGTTTTTATCGGATTTAATGGCGATAACAAGCCGGCATTGATTAAATCGCCGGGAGACGTTTCTTATTTTTATATTATAATGCCGATTAAAAGTAGTTAGAATTTTTTATCGGCAATTCCCAGTTCCAGAATTGGGAATCTGTTTCGGGGTTTGACGGTTGAGGACCAAGCGGGTCGTTTTTATTAACATAATAAAGAATATCGTGCGTCTCATCATTAAGAATATATTCTCCATTTAATATAGGCTTTGTTTGATTTATTTGTTCGGGTTTGTTAAAAAATTCAATCGGATAGTTTTCTAAAACCTTACTCATAAAATCGTGCCATATCGGAATGGCGGCTAAAATACTGCCGGCTTGTTTTTGCATTGGTTTGTTATTGTTATTGCCGGCCCAGACCCCGACCACCAAAGACGGCGTATAGCCGATTGCCCAGGCGTCGCGATAATCATTAGTGGTTCCGGTTTTTAAGGCCGCTTCCCGATTAGGGAAAACCGTGAGGTCGAGGCTGTTTTGAAAGAGCGGCGAACGCGCTTCAATATCCGAAAGAATATTGTTGATTAATTTGGCGTATTGGGGCTCAATGATTTGAGTGGCTTGGTCAAGATATTTTTCCAGAATTTTCCCCTGAGAATCTCTCACTTCCAAAACAAACGCTTGCCGGTGTTTTATTCCTTCTTGTGAAAATACGGAATAAGCGTTGACCAAATCAATTAACCTAACTTCGCCGCCGCCCAAAACCAAAGAAAGGCCATAGCGGTTCGGATCGGTCAAGGTGGTAATGCCGAAATTTTGAGCGGTTTTTATTGAATCATTGATTCCGGCCAGATAAAGAACTTTTACCGACGGCACGTTAATTGATTGAGCCAGAGCGTTTCTTAAATTAACCGGTCCGCGAAATTGACGGTCAAAGTTTTCCGGATGAAAACAAAGAGAATTATTGTCAAAAAAATTAATACCGGTTAAGGGACAGACATTGCTGTATGTGGAAAATTCCGTCGGGAGATCGAAAACAACTGTTTCCGGCGAATAGCCCTTTTGAAAAGCCGTGATATAAGCGAAGGGTTTGAAAGCCGAACCGGGTTGGCGAAGAGCTTGGCTGGCTACGTTGAAATTGCCCTCAAATTGACAGGCTTTGCCGGGTTCGCAACCAATCGGTTCCGGTTCTGCCAGATAATCTTTTGAGCCGACCAAAGCCAAAATTTGGCCGGTTTTAGGGTCTTGGGCGACCAAAGCCGCGTTGCGGCCGTCGTAGAGCTCGGTGTTTCTTTTAGCGCCGCCTCCAATAGCCTGCTCGGCGGTTTTTTGGAAGTTCCAATCAAGCGTTGTTATCACATTTAGCCCGCCCTTTTCCAAAATTTCCTCGCCGTATTTTTCAGCCAAATAATCCTTAACCATCATTATAAAATGCGGCGCCTTAATCAGACCGATGTTTTGTTCAGAGAATTTTATTTTGGAATTCTTAGCCCTTTCTTTTTCTTCTTCATCTATAAATCCCGATTTAAACATTTGTTCCAAAATATAAATTTTTCTTTGTTCAAGATCTTCTTTATGAGTCCCCCACGGAGAATAATAAGACGGCGCCTTGGGCAGAGCCGCCAAGATAGCCGCCTCGGCCAAGCTCAAATCTTTGGCGGATTTATTAAAATAAGTCCGGCCGGCCGATTCAATGCCGTAAGCGTTGGCGCCGTAAGAAATTTGATTAAGATAAAGATTTAAAATTTCGTCTTTGGAATAGCGCTGTTCAATCCAATAAGCCAGAATTAATTCTTTGAGTTTTCTTTCATAAGTCCGTTCCGGGCTTAAAAAAGCGTTTTTGGCCAATTGTTGAGTAATGGTTGAGCCGCCTTGGACCACCCGGCCCTTGATAATATTAACAAACAAGGCGCGAATAATAGCCCGCCAATCAAAAGCTTTGTGAGAATAAAATTCCCGGTCTTCAACGCTGATAGTCGCCTGTTTCACAAAATCGGGAATTTCTTCAAAAGCGACAATGGTTCTTTTTTCTTCGCCGTAGATTTCATACAAAAGAGTTTTGCCTGTCCGGTCGTAAATTTTTGTCGATTGATTGATTTGGCGTTCGGCGAATTGCTCGGGGCTCGGCAGCTCTTTCGCCATTTTAGCCGCCATTATTAAAATAAAAAAAGCCAATCCCAGGAGGATTAGCATAAAAAAGCCGGCAATTTTTAAAAAGCGCTTTTTTTTATTAGCCACAATTATATTAATTCTTCATCATCAGGACTCGCCTTTTCTTCTGTTTCGTCGCCTGGTATTTCTTCCGGATTGCAGGTTGGGCAAACATCATCTGTCATTTCTTCTCCGCAATCAGGGCAGGGTTTGTTTTGAAGTTTAAAAGCGCTTGTTTTTTTTATAACTTCGGCAATCATATTAATTTTAAAATTTCATTCAAACGACCTTTAGTATGGTTGCTCCCCACGATGGCCGCGGCCAATGCGTCGGCCGCGTCATCGCCGCCGTGGATTTTTTTTATGTTTAAAATTTTCATTACCGCCTTGGCAACCGATTTCTTGTCAGCCGCTCCGTAGCCGCTGACATTTTGCTTGATTTCCAAGGGCGTAAATTCCAATAGGGGTATTTTGTGTTTAACGATTAATAATGTCAAGACCCCCCGGCTCTGGGCAACTTCCAGCGCGGTTTTCAAGTTTCTCATAAAATAAAGCTTTTCCAAAACCGCCAAATCCAACCTTTCTTTTTTTAATAATTCCAAAAACGATTCTTCCAGTTCCACCAGTCTTTGGTTTTTGTCTTTTGAAGATATTTTTAAAATTCCCGAGTCGAGAAATTTTAATTCGTTCTTCTCTTTTTTTATCAGTCCATAGCCAACTCGCGTTGACCCGGGATCAATGCCGAGAATTTTCATACTCGTATCCTACCGAAATTTTTATAATATACAATAAGCCCATAAAAAATCCCCGCGCATCGTTTTGTTAAAAAACGAAGGCGGGGCGATATCCGGCGATTGGCGCTCGCTAATAATCATAAATATGAAATATTTGCGAGCGGCCTTCGGGTCGGATGTAGATTTTGAAAAACCGCACTATTTCCCATATGCTATGGCTGGCGGTGGGTTTTTCAATTATCACTCTGACGCGGTGCTCGCCGACTCCGAAGTGGAGGTCAGCGGTAGCGCCGTAGGCTGCCAGGACAATCGGCTTCTGGCCAGCAATTTCAATTCTTACCCTTCGATAAGAATCGTTTTTAAAAATGACCAATGTAAAGTTATCCCATGCCGACTGATAAATAGTTTGATAATCAATCGGCGGTGGACCATAACCCGGCGGTAAGGGTGGTGCTCCGGGCGGAGTGGGTTGAGGTTGCGCCTGGTAATCATATTTATGAATAATTACCAAGGGCGTATCAGGTTCCCACCAAGCGCCAGGAGTTGCGCAGCCGACTAAACAAGCAACAAACAACCAATAACAAGCAATCAATAACTTTTTCACTCTAAACACCTCCTTTTGTTTTCTTATTCTCCGAAAATCAATTTCCAGGCCTCGCCTTGGAAGTTAAACTTAATCCCCGGCAATCCGTGGGCAGTCTCGGGAATGTTGCCAGCGTTCAGATAAAGAATCCAAGCCCAGTGGCGACCCCCGTACCAAATAGTGGTCGGATTATTGTTGACCCAAAGTCTGACTGTTTGTTTAGGTAAATCAACCCGATAACGGCCGGGTTTTCCGAACAAGGGAGCGACAATGTCCGTTTTGTAATAAAACGGAAAAATTTCCACCCGATACTGTCCAATCGCCAGTAGTCTTGCCCAATATCTTGGGATGTTCTGGCCGTTCATTTCCAAATAACGATTAACACCCGCAACATAAACCTGTTCAATCAGCCGGTCCGCCTCATCGTAAATAAAAAGATTTAGATGAGCAGACCCTTGATTAATAATCAGCCCAATTCGCGGATCCTGATTGCGAAGCGGAAATGCCTCGCGTTCGTTTTGCGGCCCGGTGCCTATAGCGGCGCAGCCAGTCAAACCAACAACAAACAACAAACCACAAGCTACTAACAATTTTTTCGTTTTCATCGCGTCACCTCCTATTTGATTTTTTTATTTTTCAGCTTACAAAGAACCTCTTTTATGATACACAATCTTATTAATTTGTCAAGCAATGTTTCTTTTTGGTTTTTTATGTTTTATAATTATTGGGATGGACCAGTCAAAAAAATCTTTGGTCAAAGAAAAACTGGAACAGTTAAGGGCTGAGGCTGAAGAGCGCGACGCTCAAAGAAGAGCGGACAAAACAGGCCATTCTTGCGCCGATTTAATTACCAGTCCGATCAATGTCGAGGCCATAGCTTTGATTCCGGAAGAAACAGCTCGAAGGGCAAAATTAGCGGCCTTTGAAATCAAAGAGAAAAAAGTGGCTTTGGCGGTTTTTGACCCGACCAAAGAACAGGCAAAAAAGGCTATTGAAGAATTAAAACAAAAAGGATATGAGCCTTTGATTTTTATCGTTTCCCCAAAAAGTTTAAATCATGTTTTAAGTTTTTACCGGTTTGTTTCAGAACAAAAAGAGCAGATTACCGGCAAAGTGAGGATTGAAGAGAAAAAGTTTTCGGAGTTAAAAAATATTTTAATTTCCTTGGAAAGCATTAAGATTTCAATCCAGCCGTTAAATACTGAAACCATTCACGCTTCCCAAGTTTTGGAAATTATTTTGGCCGGCGCCTTGGCTAATCGGGCGTCGGATATTCATTTTGAGCCCGGCGAGCGGATTGTTAAATTAAGACTGAGAATCGACGGCTTGCTTCATGATGTTTTTAATGAACTAAAAAAGGATATTTATGAACATCTAATTACTAAAATCAAAATTCTCTCGGGTTTAAAAATCAACATTCACGACGAAACCCAGGACGGCCGGTTTACCATAAATTTGCCGGAGAAAAACGTGGAAGTGAGGGTGGCGATCGCTCCGTCGGAATTCGGAGAAGTGGCGGTGATGCGGCTTCTTGATCCGGACGCGATTGATCTTTCTTTGTCCGATCTTGGAATAAGAGAAGACGATTTGGAAATAATAAAAACCGAACTTAAAAGGCCCAATGGAATGATTTTAAACACCGGACCGACAGGCTCGGGAAAAACCACCACCCTCTACGCGTTTTTGAAGCACAAAAAGAGTTCAGAAATCAAAATAATAACCATTGAAGACCCGATCGAGTATCATCTTGAAGGAATTGAACAGACTCAGGTTGACGAAGAAGCCGGTTATAGTTTTGAGAATGGCTTGCGTTCTTTGATGCGTCAGGACCCGGACGCGATTTTGGTGGGAGAAATGAGGGATAAAGAAACCGCGGAAATCGGCATTCAAGCCGCTTTGACCGGACACATAGTGTTTTCAACCCTACATACCAATAATGCCAGCGGCGCTATTCCTCGGCTTTTGGACTTGGGAGTAAAATCCACCAGTATCGGACCGGCGCTTAATTTGATTATCGCTCAAAGGCTGGTCCGCCAGCTTTGCCAAAATTGTAAGGTTTTGCAAGAAACAGGAGATGATTTAAAAGATAAAATTCAAAAATTTTTGGATAATCTTCCGGAAAGAGTAAGTCGAAATAATTTTAAGGAAATTAAAATTTTCAAACCGGTTGGCTGCGAAAAATGCAATGGGACGGGTTATAAAGGCAGAATCGGGATTTACGAATTTTTTCTAAATGATCAGGGTCACAGCGTTTTGTCATCGCATAAAACCCTGGAAGAATTAATTAATCAGCAGGCCGGCGAAGGGGCTTTCAGGGAATTCGCTTTGGAACAAGGAATGGTAACGATGCAGCAGGACGGAATTTTAAAAACGATTTCCGGAATCACGACTTTAGAAGAAGTTGAAGGAATAACCGGGCCGATAATTTTTTTGAAATAAAAATCGCCTAATTCTGCGGGCTTAAAAATTTCTTCGAGGATGGGCCCAGCCAAGACCAAGCCGTCCGAATCTAAAAAAAATTCCTTAATTTGCCCACAGGATTAGGCAATCTTTGTATGGGACTGATGTTAGCATATATTATTAAACATGTCAAGAGCCGTTAATTTAAAACCCGAAGACCGGTTTATTGATAAAATTTTGCGGCCGACCGGCTGGCGGGATTATATTGGGCAAGAAAAGATTAAAAAAAATCTTAATCTGATTTTAACGGCCGCCAAAAAAAGAAAAGAATCGGCAGACCATCTGCTTTTTTACGGACCGACCGGTTTGGGCAAGACCACTTTGGCGACTTTGGTTGCTAAAGAAATGGGCGCTGAATTAAAAATCACCGCCGGTCCGGCTTTGCAAAGAGCAGGCGAATTAGCAGCATGTCTTTCAAGTTTGGAAGAGCGGGATGTTCTTTTTATTGACGAAGCTCACAGGCTTAATCGGTCGATTGAGGAAATTCTTTATCCGGCGATGGAATCGCGCAAGCTTCATTTGGTAATCGGCAAGGGCTTGGGAAGTCGCATGGTTTCGATAGATCTTCCGGCTTTTACTTTGATTGCCGCCACTACGCGGCCAAGTTTGCTGTCCAACCCTCTTCGTTCGCGCTTCGGAGCGATTTTCCATTTTGATTATTATGCCATTAAAGAAATTGAAATAATTATTCAACGGTCCGCGGAGTTATTAGAAATAAAACTTGATCCGGAAGCAACCACTGCTTTGGCCGGGGTTTCGCGTTTTACTCCCCGGGCGGCCAATCAATTATTGAAGCGCGTCAGGGATTTTGCCGAGGTTAATAATTTAAAAACCATTAACACGAGCATTATTAATGAAGTTTTAAATTTTTTTGAAATCGATTCGCTTGGGTTGGAATCTTACGAGCGGCGCTTGTTGGAAACGATTATTAAAAAATTCAATAATCGGCCGGTTGGAGTCAATGCTTTGGTCGCGGTTTTAGGATTGGAAAAAGGGACAATCGAAGAAATCTATGAACCGTATTTGATAAAAATCGGTTTATTACAAAGAACCGCGCTCGGAAGAGTGGCAACAGAGAAAGCGTATAAGCATTTGGGATTATGATAATTTACGAGTTTCTTCCCAATCCTGTCGGCAAAGATACCGATGGCGAATGGATAAAATTATTTAATGACGCCAATGCCGCGGTCGATCTCGGCGGCTGGCAGATTAAAGACGCTTCAGGCAAAACATTTTCTTTCAAGCAGGTTACAATTAATTCCGGTGAGTATTTAACTTTCGATTATAAAATTACAAAAATTTCTTTAAACAATAATGGCGAAACGCTTTTTCTCTATGACGCGAGCGGTGATTTGGTTGATAAGGCGGAATATGTTGGCAGCGCGGCCGAGGGCAAGAGTTTGATTCGCCAAAATGACGGCCGGTTTATTTTTGCCGGTCAAGCCGCGATGGGGGAAACCGGCATTGCGGCAACTCAAAACACTGCTGTGGTTCAAGATGTTGGAAATTTGTCCGGCCCTCTTAATAAAACCAATTTTAATTTTACTAATTTATTTGTCGGTTTTTCTTTGGCTTTAGCGCTGTCTTTTGTTTTTGTTTTTATTTTCAAAAAATTTAATTTATTATTAGAATCGGAATGATATTGGTGTCATTGCGAGGGCTTTAGCCCGTGGCAATCTTAATTGAGATTGCTTCGTTTCGCTCGCAATGACAAAGGGCGCTTCGTAATTTAAAGTAATACATAAATAAAATGCCGCAGCATATTTTTTTAGAAACAAATTCTTCCGGGCAGACCAAAAAATTCGCCGGTCTTTTGGCGTCTGTCATTGCGAGCCGAAAGCGAAGCAATCTCAAAAACGCCTTGGTTTTGGCGCTGGCTGGTGATTTAGGTTCTGGCAAAACCACTTTTGTTCAGGGGTTTTTGAGGGGTTTAGGTGTACGTAGAAAAATTACAAGCCCCACATTTGTTATCGCCAAAAGCTATAAACTAAAAGCTAAAAGCTATAAACTGGGTTATCATATTGATTGTTATAGAATTGAAGAGCCAAAAGAATTATCAGGATTGGGATTAAAAGAGATTTTGAATAATCCCGAGAATATTCTTTTAATAGAATGGCCGGAAAGAATAAAAAAAATCTTGCCGAAAGATTTGGTTTGGATAAAATTTGAATATGGCGAAAAAGAAAATGAAAGGGTCTTAAAATTTAAACAATAAATTTTAATAATTTTAGTCAACAATTGCGCGATCGCGCGACTGTTGACTGAATATTCTTAAGTAATATTCTCGTAATGTTTTATATCACAACGATTTTCTTTAATTGTCAAGGTTATTAAATCAATTCTCCATCCCCTTTCATCTTTAATTAATTCTTGCCGGTGGCCGGCATATAAAGAAGCGGCCCTTTTTAGTTTTTGAAGCTTAGAGCGGGTAAGTTGATCTTCTGGCTGGAGTTGCTCTTCTTTTGCTAGTCCCGAGCTTTGTCGAAGGGTTTTCACTTCCATAAAAACCAAAGTTTTATCAGGCGCTTTAGCGATAATATCTATTTCTCCCCACGGCTTCCGAAAATTGCGTTCAATAACTTTATAATTCTTATCCACAAGATATTTGCAAGCTAAATCTTCTCCAAAATTGCCCAAATTAGTTTTATAAGTCATTTTTGTTTTGTTTCAAAATGTTTCACGACCAACATCAAAAACAGCAATTTTCAAAAAACGTAGATTTCATCTGCTTACCCGCCTGTTGGCAAAACACCGATGTTTCACATGTTTAACGCTTTTTTGTCAAGAATGTAGGTTTCATCGCATTACCCGGTAATGCTACTTATTTGTTCTTTTTTTCAACTATTTTCCTAAGAATATTTTCAAGAATAACTATTATTATGATAAAGCTCATTAAGAGAAGAGCCGCGGTTTTTATGTCTTTTTTAAGAACGTCGGTTTCAAAGGCAAAAACATAACCGATTGAAACAAAGGTGATTGACCAAATTAAACAAGCTGGAATGCTGTAACGCAATAATTCTTTTATCGGCATTTTTAAATAGCCGTTTGTTATAAGCATTATTCGGTTTAAATTCCAGGTGAATTTTGAAATAAAAACATATAAGCCGTTGTTGATTTTCGTTTTTTCTAAAAACCCTTTTATTTTTTCCAGATTAATAAATAAAAACTTTTTTTTGCCCGAAGCGGAAAGTTTTTTGCCGATTGACCAGTAAATTAAGTCGTGAATAACCGCGGCCGCAAAAGCAAAGAGTATCACATTAAAAATATCTAAATGTCCCTTGTGGGATAAAATGCCTGCCAAAATAAGGACAACTTCGCCTTCGATCAAGATTGCCAGCGCGATAATCAAATAAGAAATAATTCGATGGGTTTCGGAGAAATTCGTTAAAAGAGATTCCATAATTTGGTGCGCCCGCTTGGACTCGAACCAAGAACCGCCGAGGTATAAGCTCGGTGCTCTAACCAGTTGAGCTACGGGCGCAAACGGATAACGACTTATTGAATCGCTATCGGCTTAAGTTTAAATCCTTTTATCAGATTTTCAAATGCTTCTCTTTCCAGGGTTTCTTTTTCGATTAATTCTTGAGCGATGTTTTTGAGAACGTGTTTTCGGGAAATAATGATTTTTTTGGCGGTTTCAAAGGCTTTGTCAATTAGGGCTTTGACTTCTTTGTCAATCTCCCCCGCGATTTTTTCGGAATAATTTTTTCCGGCGGTGATTTCGCGGCCCAAGAAAACCAATTCTTCTGTTTTGCCGTAAGTAATCGGCCCGAGTTTTTCGCTCATCCCGAATTTAGTGACCAGCTTCCGCGCTAATTCGGAAGCGTTCTGTAGATCATTGGAAGCGCCGGTAGAAATATCGCCAAAAGTCGTTTTTTCGGCGATATAACCGCCGAGCATCATGGATAAATCGGTCATAAATTGCGATTTGGTTCGCAGATAAGTTTCTTCAATCGGAAGTTTTAAAGTATAACCGCCGGCCCGGCCGCGGGCGACGATGGAAACTTTATGGATCGGATCGGCATTTTTCAGGCTGGCCGCCACTAAGGCGTGACCGGCTTCATGATAAGCGATGATTTCTTTTTCTTTCGCTGATAAAACTCGGCTTCGGCGCTCGGGACCGAGCAAAACTTTTTCAATTGAATCAAAAATATCCTGCTGGACAACTTCTTTTCGGTTTTTTCTGGCGGCCCAAAGCGCCGCTTCGTTCATTAAATTGCTTAAATCCGCTCCGGAAAATCCCGGAGTTCGCTCCGCGGCTTTTCTTAAATTAATATCTTTGGATAAAATTTTTCCGCGGCTGTGGATTTTCAAAATTTCTTCGCGGTCATTAATGTCCGGCAAGTCCAAAATAATCCGGCGGTCAAATCGGCCGGGGCGCAAAAGCGCCGAATCCAAGACATCCGGGCGATTGGTCGCCGCCAAAATTATTCTTTCGTCGTTTCTTTCAAAGCCGTCCATTTCAACCAAGATTTGGTTAAGAGTTTGTTCTCTTTCGTCGTTTCCGCCTCCCAAGCCGGCGCCGCGCTCGCGGCCGACGGCGTCGATTTCATCAATAAAAATAATACACCGACCGGCTTTTTTGGCGGTTTGGAATAAATCCCTGACTCTGCTGGCGCCAACTCCGACAAACATTTCCACAAATTCCGAACCGGAAATATGAAAAAACGGCACATTGGCTTCGCCGGCTACGGCGCGCGCAAGCAGTGTTTTTCCCGTTCCCGGCGCGCCAAAAAGCAAAACTCCTTTGGGGATTTTAGCGCCGATTTCCAGATATTTTTTCGGATTTTTCAAAAAATCAACCACTTCCAGCAATTCTTCTTTGGCTTCTTTCAGTCCAGCAACGTCTTTGAAAGTAATTTGGTCCTTGAATTGGGAAAAAAGTTTAATATTGGCTTTGCCGAAAGTGAAGGCCTGGCTCATTCCGGTTTTGGCCTGGCGGAACATCAACCATAAAAAGACGCCGATAATAAGAAGCGGCAAAAGAGAGGGGATAAGAATGCTCGCCCAGTAGCGGAAACCAGATTCTTCCTTGATTGCCAGATTAACTTTTTGAAGCGCTTCGGGATTAACGCCGAAATTTTTTAAAGTTTCCGAAAGTCCGGCTTCGGTTTCTTTTTTGGAAACCGCCTTGTCGTTATTTTTCAGTTCAATTTCCAAATTATTGCCGTTGACGATAATTTTTGAAATTTCACCGCTGTTAATTTTTAAAACCAGTTGGTCAATGCTTAAAACCACAGGCTGTTTTTGTTCGGCGTAAAAGAACGAAAAAATAAACGCTATTAAAAGAAGCGTTGTAATCGCCCAAAAAACATTTTTTGACAAGGTTTTCATCTTATAAATTATAGTAATTTTTAATCGGCTGTCAAATTTCTACTTTTTAGATTTATTTGGTTTGTTTTTAATTTACTATGATATCCTACGATCGTGAGATACTATAGTAAAATATCAGAATATAAAAATTTAATTAATTTAAGATTATTTTTCGCCCGAGGCGAATCAGCCTTTAACTGAAAAAATAAAAAAGGCAGAGCTCTTTCTTGAAGAAAGAACTCTGCCCAAAAGCAAGAGCTAAAGGTAGGAGGGACCTTTATTGCTCTCGACTACGGCGCGCTCTCGAGGTAAGGCCACGCCCGCCATAGGTTTAGGAGAGTACTTCTACCAAATGCGACGCAATCTGATGCGGCTCGGTTATTATGCCGCCAAATCCATTTCCATTTGAGGCGGTAAAATAAAAAACATAAAGTCCTGCCGGCGTAGCGATTGCGTTTCGTGTCATGCCTATAAACTTGTGCAATTTCGGGCAACATCTTGTTTCCGGAGCGTCCTTGATTCTGATTCTGACCAGATTTTCGCCTCTCCCATTAGCTGGTTCCATGAATTTCTCCTTATTCTATTTTGGTGAAATTGTTAATATAAAAAATTTTCCTTAACTAACTAAAATTGATTTTTCACCCCCTTTTTCTAAATTTTTATTAATGTGCTTCTTGCGACTTTCTTCGCAATCGCGTCGATAACCTCTTATGATTTTCTTCACAATCGCGCCCAGCCAATCAGGGGAAAGCCACAAGTTAATTAAATTATTATAAAAAACCCTGACAGTGTCAAGGCTTTGCCAAAGGCATCATTTTTTCAATTTCAGAAGAATTCTTTTCTCTTCCGGTTTTATTGATTCAATAATAAAATGATGTTTTTTGCCGATTTCCAATTTCTTTCTCATTTCTTCCTGACTGCCGAATTCAGCCACGTGAATCAATCCTTGGAGGTTATGCTCTAAATTAATATAAACGCCGAACGGATTGTATTTATAAACAGCGCCGCCAACTTCCTGGCCTTCTTTGAATTTCTCGGCAGCGGTTTCCCACGGGTTGGATTTTAGGGCTTTAAGCGAGAGAAAAACCTGACCATCTTTTATTTCAATGATTTTCGCTTTGACTTCTTCGTCGATTTCGACGGCTTCTTTCGGAGCGTCGATCAGGCGATGGTCGATTTCGGAAATATGAATCATTCCTTCAATCGCCGGCTGGTCGACAAAACGAACGAAGACTCCGAAATTGGCGATGCCGGAAACGACGCCATTAATAATATCGCCGGCCTTGTATTGATTCAAAAGTTCTTTAATATTTTGTTCCATAACGCCCCTTTCGGAAATGATTAATTTATCGGCGCGCGGATTAAAATCAATGATTTTAACTTTTATTTCTTGGCCGACAAGCTTTCTTAATTCTTCCAAGATTTTTCTTCGGTCGCCGTCATCGACTCGCGGATAGTGTTCGCTCGATAATTGGGAAACCGGCAAGAAGGCCTTGATTTCATTTACGTTGGCGACCAGACCGCCGCTGTTGGCGCCGATAATTTTAACGGTTAGCGCTTCTTCTTTCTCTTTGATTTCCTTGATTTCTTGCCAGTTTTTTTGTTTGTGGGCGCCGGCCAGGGAAAGTTCGACATAGCCCTCGTCGTTTTCAACGTCAATTATTTTAGCGGTTATCGGTTCTCCGGCGTTCAAGCTTTTGACGATGTTTTTGGAGTTTAAAAGTTCGACGCCATAAACAATGCCCGTGCCGAATTTTCCCAAATCAAAATAAACCGCCTTTGGCGTTTTTCTTAAAAGTTTCGCTTCCATCAAATCATTTTCTTTAAGAAAGGAAATCAAATCCGGTTCGGTTTTTATCAGTTGGCCGACGGCCGAGTCTGTTTTTTTATTATTAACCGCTAACATATTTTATTAGTTTATATGGATTGCGACGTCTGTCAACTTAACGAGGTTGACAACACAACCAAAGATAAATTATACTGATTTCAATGTTAACTGCTCGGCAAAAAAGAAACACTGTTGATGAATTTCAACTTCATGAAAGCGACAGCGGTTCAAGCGAGGTTCAGGTCGCTTTATTAACGAAGCAAATTCTTGAATTGATCGGGCACTTGAAGCAGAATCCGAAAGACCATCATTCGCGCCGGGGATTATTGAAAATGGTTGGCAAGCGGAAAAGACTTTTAGATTATTTGAGCAAGAATAGTCCGAAAAGTTATTCGGCGATAGTGAGGAAGTTGGGATTGAAAAAGAAGGTATGATTTACAAAAATCAACGGATCGGAATTTTTATCGATATTCAAAATCTTTATCATTCGGCCAAGAATCTTTATGGCGCTCGGGTGAATTACCGGGAACTTATCAAGGAACTGGTTGCTGGCCGGCCGCTGATTCGGACGCTTGGTTACGTGGTTAAAAGCGAAGGAGAAGATTCGGCGGAAGCTTCATTTTTTGAAGCTCTGACCAAGGCCGGAGTCGAATTACGAGTTAAAGATCTCCAAATTTTTCCGGGCGGCATAAAAAAAGCCGATTGGGACGTTGGAATGGCGGTTGATGCCATTCGAATGTCGAGTTTTTTAGACGCGATTGTTCTGGTAACCGGCGACGGCGATTTCGTGCCCTTGGTGGAATATTTGAAATGGGGTTTGGGCAGAGAAGTTGAAGTGGCGGCTTTTGGCCGCAGCGCTTCGGCCAAACTCAAAGAAGCGGCGGATTTTTTTATTGATTTGGAAAAAATACCGAGAGTGATACTAAAAAAATGAATTTAAACAAACAACAATTTACAACAGAAATTAATGGCAAAACCTTAACATTAGAAGTTTCTGATTTAGCCGGCCAAGCCAACGCCGCGGTTTTGGGCATTTTTGGCGACACTTCGGTTTTAGTGACGGCGGTGATGGGGAAGGAAGACAGGATCACGGATTATTTTCCGTTGAGCGTGGATTATGAAGAGCGTTTTTACGCGGCCGGCAAAATTCTCGGCAGCCGGTTTGTCAGACGCGAAGGCAGGCCTTCGGAAGGCGCGGTTTTGTCCGGCCGGATGATTGACAGAACCTTGAGGCCGCTTTTTGATTCGCGAATGCGCCGCGACGTCCAGATAGTGATTACGGTTTTGTCTTATGACGAAGAAAACGACCCTGATTTTATTTCATTGCTTTCCGCCTCAACCGCTCTTTTGATTTCCGATATTCCCTGGGCCGGTCCGGTTGCCGGTTTAAGATTGATAAAAACCAAAGACGGAGATTTACTCATTAATCCGACAGACCCTGAATTATCCGCCCCTTCTGGCGGAGAAAAACAGATTCTTTTTGAAGCTTTTGTTAGTGGAACCGAAGATAAAATAAATATGATTGAATTGGCGGGAAATGAAGCGAAGGAAGACGACATTATCGACGCTTTTGAGAAAGCCCAAATTGAAATCAAAAAACTAATTGGATTTCAAAAAGAAATCAAAGAAAAAATCGGCAAACCGAAAGTAAAAATTTTACTGAAAGAAATAGACTCGGAAATTAAAAATAAAATTCTCGGGTTTTTGGGGGACAAATTGGAGCAGGCTATTTACGTTGGAAATAAAAAAGAGCAAAGCGACAACCTCGCCGAATTAAAATCCGGCCTTTTTGAATATCTGAAAAGCGAAGGCGTTTCGGATTTTTCCGGAGTAGAGTATCTATTTGAAGAAGAAATAGACAGGATTGTTCATAAAAATATTTTAGAATCGGAAAAAAGACCGGATGCCAGAAAATTGGACGAGGTCAGGTCGCTTTACGCCGAAGTCGGCTTGTTTAAACGGCTCCACGGCTCGGCTCTTTTCGCTCGCGGCAATACCCAAGCATTGGCAGTTGTGACTTTGGGAGCGCCCGGCGCGGAACAATTAATGGAGACGATGGAATCTACGATTAAGCGGCGATTTATGCTTCATTATAATTTTCCGCCTTTTTCAACCGGAGAAGTCAAGCGTCTGGGCGTAACCAACCGCAGAGAAATCGGGCACGGCGCCTTGGCGGGGAAAGCGGTTCAATCTCTTATTCCGTCGCAGGAAGAATTTCCATACACCATTAGAATTGTTTCCGAAATTTTGTCTTCCAACGGCTCGTCTTCAATGGCGACGGTTTGCGCTTCTTCAATGGCTTTGATGGATGCCGGCGTGCCGATTAAAAAAGCCGTAGCCGGGATTGCGATGGGACTTATGGTTGACCAACAAAATTATAAAATTTTAACCGACATTCAGGGGCCGGAGGACCATTACGGCGATATGGATTGCAAAGTCGCCGGTACCGAGGACGGTATTGCCGCCGTTCAGATGGACGTTAAAATCGAAGGAGTTACGCCTGAAATATTAAAAGAAGTTTTGATTCAGGCTAAAAAAGCCCGCTTGGAAATTTTAGAGGCGATGAAAAAAGCCATTGATAAGCCGAAACCGCAAGTTTCTTCTTTCGCTCCGATTATTATGACAGTGGAAATTAATCCGGAGAGAATCGGCGAAGTCATCGGTCCGGGCGGAAAAATAATTAACAAAATTATCGCCGACACCGGCGTCAGCAGTATTGATATTGAAGAAGACGGCCGGGTTTTTGTGGCTTCGACCGACCGTGAAAAAGCCCTATTGGCGATTAGTTATATTAAATCGCTTACTCGCGAATTTCAGATAGGCGAAATTATCGAAGGCGAAGTTATTAAGATTTTGGATTTTGGCGCCATTGTTGATTTGGGCGGCGGCAACGACGGGATGATTCACGTTTCGGAATTAAAAGAAGGGTTTGTTGAAAAAGTTGAAGATGTCGTAAAAATCGGCAATGTCGTTAGGGCAAAAGTAGTAAAACTTGATAATGGAAGAATCGGATTGTCGCTGAAAGCGGTAAATTAAAATTGAAATAAAAATAAAAAAATTAGTCAACAATTAGACGATCGTGCGAGTGTTGACTAAAATTTTAAGTTAGAAAAATAAAAACTCCCGACAACGGAGTTTTTATTTTATTAGTTTTGACAATCCCGATTTTAATCTCGCGGCTTTGTTTTTTTTGATGAGATTTACCCTAGCCGCTTTATCCAGTTTTTTATAAACTTGCGACAGATATTCATTAGCCTTTTCTTTGTCTTTGGCAATAATCAATTTTTTGTATTCTTTGATGACCTTTTTTAACTCCGCCTTTTTTTTGAGGTTTCTTTTTCGGCGCGAAATATTTTGCCGCAGGGCTTTTTTGGCTGATTTGATGATAGGCATATGATATTTGAATTATGAAGCATGAATTAGGAATTAAGAATGAAAAAATTATAAATTCATAACCATAATTCATTATTCACAATTCATTATTCATTCTACCTATGCTGCTTGCCCTGTCAACCATAATAGATTAAAATATTCGTATATTCGTAATAAATTTGTTATTCGGTGATTTTTTTATGCTCTACTCTCTTTCCGGAAAACTGATTATAAAAAAACCTCAATTTGCCGTGATTGAAACGAGCGGTTTTGGCTTGAAAGTTTTGATTTCCGAAAAAACATCAAAAAATCTTCCCAAAATTGAATCAAAAACAAAACTTTTTTGTTCGTTGGCTGTCAGGCGCGACGGCGTCGATGTTTACGGATTTTTAAGCGAGAAAGATCTGGAAGTTTTCGAATTATTAAATTCCGTTTCCGGCATCGGGCCGAAATCAGCCCTGGAAATCACCGGCGTTTCCAATATTGAAAAATTTTTGGCGGCGGTGTCCGGCGCCAGAGCTGATATATTGGAAAAATCATGGGGCATCGGCAAGAAAAAAGCCGAACGGATTGTTTTGGAATTAAAAGACAAATTGGGGAAATTTAAAAAGATTAATTTAAAAGGCGAAATTCTTGATTTGGATTTTGATAAAGACTTGGAGTCGGTTCTTAAAAATCTTGGCTATAAACAAAAAGAAATTGAAGAAGCGGTTAAAAATCTTCCGGAAAATTTGGCGGGCTTGGAAAAGCGATTGAGAGCGGTTTTAAAAATTATCAAATAGCCTGCCAGCAGGCAGTAATGTTTTTATGGAAAGAGCGTTGCGGACAATAGAAAAATTAATTCCCCTGCCGGTTTTTGAATTTTTCCAACCGGCTTATCATTATTTATTGGCTTTTTCCGCTGCTTTGTTTTACGGCTTTCCTTCTCGCCGAATGATCGTTATAGGCGTTACCGGTACCAAAGGAAAAACCACGGCCTGTAATTTAATCCACCATATTTTAAACTCGTCTGGCTATAAAACCGGTTTGAGCACGACGATTAATTTTAAAATCGGCGGCGAGGAATGGAAAAACGATTTAAAACAAACAATGCCCGGACGATTTTATCTTCAAGGGCTTTTATCGCGGATGCTGAAGACGGGTTGCCGATACGCGGTGGTGGAAACTTCGTCTGAAGGAATTGTTCAGTATCGCCACCGGTTTATTGACTATGACGCGGCGGTTTTTTTAAATCTTTCGCCGGAGCATCTGGAGCGGCACAAGGGTTTTGAAAATTATCGGCAAGCCAAAGTGGAATTGTTTAAAAAAATATCTCGGAAGCGAAACAGCGCGGCAATTTATAACTTCGACGATGAACACGTTATTCATTTTATTAAGCCGAAAGCGGCCAAAAAATACGGCTATACGATTGTCGGCAAGCGCCAGCAGTCCGTTGCCGATGAGCGATTGGATTACGAATTGCGGATTACCGATTGCAAATTCAAGTCTGATGGAGCGGAATTTAAGGCCAATGGCTATAATTTTAAAACTTCGCTTATTGGCGAGTTTAATATTTATAACGCCGCGGCAGTCATTTGCGCGGCTTTGTCGCAGAACATTCCGATTGAGCATATTCAGAAATCTTTATTGACTTTTCAGCCGCCAGCCGGCCGGATGGAGGTTGTTAATATGGGGCAAAATTTTTCCGTTGTCGTTGATTACGCCCATGAGCCGAAAAGTTTGGAATCGGTTTATAAAGCGGTAATCGACTCAGGGCTTAAAGCAAAAAATAAAAAGCTAATTTGTTTGCTTGGTTCAGCCGGCGGAGGACGGGACAAATGGAAAAGACCAGAGATGGGCAAAATTTCTTCTCATTATTGCGATGAAATAATTTTGACCAATGAAGATCCGTACGACGAGCCGCCCGAAAATATAATCAACGATATTTTTTCCGGCGTCTCGCAAATCCGAAATCCGAAATCCGAAATCCGAAATGTTTTTAAAATAATAGATAGGAGAGAAGCCATTAAAAAAGCGATTTCTTTGGCTAAAAAAGGCGATGCCGTGGTTTTAACCGGCAAAGGCGGCGAAGTTTGGATGTGTGTGGAGAATGGGAAGAAAATTCCGTGGAATGAAAAGGGGATTGTTGAGGAAATATTAAAATAAAAAAGAGGCCGTTGTTTAAACTCCCGGCCTCAAATGAGTGATTGAATCACCTAGTTCGGACATTCAACATCCTTGCGGGTAAGGTATCCGCAGGACACACACTTTGCTATGCTGGGCATTTTGCGTCTCCTTTATAGTTAGCGGTAAGATTTTTCCGAAATTTTTTCCCATAGGAGTGCTTTTATTCCACCCAAGAAGAGAAATATTCCTACAGCTACTGTTGCGATAGTTTTTGTGAGTGGAGTGGGGATAATATCAACTCCCTTCATTGCCTGGAATGTTTCAAAATCACTTTGCCCTGCTGTGCCATATATAAGCAAAAAGCCGACCCAAATCAAAATCCCTCCCAAGATTTTCATAGACTCTCCTTTCATTATGTATTCACCCTTTTTTATAATTTAAAAGTCCTGATTATTAGATAGCATAAAATTCAAAGTTTGTAAAGGGCTTTCTCTAAATTTTCAAGGCGAAGCCGTAGAAAATTTAGTTAGAAAACCTTTACCCCTCACATAGTCCAGCGATGCGTTCACGGTAATTTAACAGAGGTAAGGCGAAGCCGCTTCGCTTTCAACTGATAGATTATTAAGATAGCGTGTGGTCAGACTATGTGCGGGGTGCTCATAATTCTAAATAAATTTATTGCGCTGAAGCTTATAAATTTATACAATTATAGCATGAAATTAACTTTTCACGGTGGCGCCAAAATGGTAACCGGCGCCAACTATTTACTGGAGACAAACGACCCTTCGGCGGGCTCAGGGCAGGCAACAAGAATTTTGATTGATTGCGGGTTGAATCAGGGTTCCGGTTATTGCGAGCGTTTGAATTTTGAACCTTTTCCTTTTGACCCGAAAACCATTGACGCGGTTTTGATTACGCATAGCCATATTGACCATATCGGTAGATTGCCCCAACTTTATAAAGCCGGTTTTCGCGGTTCGATATATTCAACGGCGCCGACCAAAGATTTCAGCGAAGAGCTTTTGATTGATTCAGAACATCTTTTAAATAAAGAAGCCGAAGAAAAAAAATTAGCGCCGATTTATAGTTTGGACGATGTCAATAAGACAATGGAGTTGTGGCAGACGGTTAAGTATCACCAAAAATTTAAAATCGGTTTGGCGGCCGGTGGATTCGAAATCGAATTTTATGACGCCGGCCATATTCTGGGTTCGGCTTTTATCGCGGTTTCGGCCGAAGGAAAGCGAATAATTTTTTCCGGCGATTTGGGCAATGTCCTGGCGCCTTTGGTTAAAGATACCGAAATCATTGATAAGGCGGATTATGTTTTGATTGAATCGGCTTATGGTGGCCGGATTCATGAGGATTTGGAAGCCAGAAAAGAAATTCTTGAAGATTTGATTGAAGAAACGATAAAAGCCGGAGGCGTTTTGATGATTCCGGCTTTTGCCATGGAAAGAACGCAAGAACTTTTATATGAATTAAATGAATTGGTTGAAAATAATCGAATTCCAAAGGCGCCGATTTTTGTTGATAGTCCGTTGGCGATAAAGTTGACCTCTGCTTATAAGAAATACTCCCAGGATTCGGATTATTTTGACCAAGAGGCGCTCTCAACCCTGCGAAAAGGCGACGCGATTTTTGATTTTCCGGGCTTGAGATTGACTTTGACAACCGAGCAATCAAAAGAAATCAATGATGTTTTGCCGCCGAAAATAATCATTGCCGGTTCCGGAATGTCGCAAGGCGGTCGGATTTTACACCATGAATACCGATATTTGTCCGATCCGAAAAACACGATTTTATTTATTGGTTATCAGACGCAAGGTTCTTTGGGAAGACGGATTTTGGACGGCGTAAAAACAGGACAACCTTTCAGCGTTAAAATTTTCGGCGAAGAAATTCCGGTAAGATGTAAAGTAAAAGCGATCGGCGGTTATTCGGCCCACGCCGACCAGCCGAAACTTTTAAATTGGTTAAGGCCGATGAGATTGAATTTGAAAAAAGTTTTTATTGTCCAAGGGGAAGAAGACCAAATGGTTCTTTTGGCGAGAAAAATTAGAGATGAATTGGCGATTGACGCGGCAATGCCTTTAAAAGGAGAAGAATATGTGCTATAATAAATAAAATGGATAACAATATTTGTCATACGAGTTATAAATACAAAATTTGCGTTTCCGGGGCGGCCGAGACCAACCATTGCGGAATTAACGCTTTTAATTTAGCCGAGGAATTGGGCAGGGAAATTGTTCGTCATGACGCGGTTTTGGTTGACGGCGCCACCACGGGTTTTCCTTATTGGGCGGCCAAAGGCGCGAAAAAAGAAGGCGGAATCGTTATCGGTTTTTCGCCGGCAAAAACCGAAAAAGAACATATTGAGCGCTACCAATTACCGACGGATTTTCACGATGTGATCGTTTATACCGGTTTTGAATATTCCGGCCGTAATTTAATATTGACGAGGTCGTCCGATGCCGTGGTTATCGGTTGCGGTCGAATGGGAACGCTTAATGAATTTACAATCGCTTTTGAAGACAAGAAACCGATAGGCATTTTAGTGGGCGATTGGGAAACCGATGAGATTTTAAAAACCCTGATTGAAAAATCTCACCGAGCCGAAGAAATGAAAGATAAAATTGTTTATTCTTCCAGTCCAAAAGAACTTTTGGACAAACTCGTGGAAATTATCAAGAAAGAAAAAGGTCGAAATAATCACTAATTATTTTATGGAAAAGAAACCAATCGGCGAAGTTATTCATTATTACGATCATATCGGCGTTGCCGTTGTGAAATTCAATCGCGGAGTAAAAGTCGGCGAGACGGTTAATTTTAAAGGCGCCAATACGGATTTTTCCCAAATTATCGGTTCAATGCAATATGAACACGAAAGCATAAAGAGCGCCAAAAAAGGACAGGATGTCGGCATTAAAGTCGACGAGAAAGTCAGAGAAGGATATAAGATTTACGAAGTTTAAAAGTTTATAAGGTGTTTAAGAATATTATTTTGCCGGCGAGTCTGCTTGCCGGGACAATTATTGGCGCGGGCGTTTTTGCTTTGCCTTATGTTTTTATAAGAGCCGGGGTTTTAACGGGCTTGTTTTATTTAATTATTTTCAGCGCGGTTTTTACTTTAATTCATTTGATGTACGCAGACATTATTTTACGGACCAAAGAAAATCGCCGCTTTTTCGGCTACGCGGAAATTTATCTCGGCAGCTGGGGCAAGTGGTCGGCGATTTTAACGACGATCGTCGGAATGATTTTTATTTTGACCGTTTATTTGATTTTATCCGTCAGTTTTTTCAATTTGATTCCCCAGAACATCGTTTTGCCGGATATTTATAAAATCTTGATTTTTTGGCTTTTCGGTTCTTTGGCGGTTTTCATGGGAATTAATCGTTTGGCGATTGCGGAATTTTTAATCACCTTCGGAATCGCAGGAATTATTTTAATAATTTTCGGCTATGGTTTCGGCGACATGGGGCAGGCGGTTTCAATATCTTCTTTTGATTTAAAATATTTATTTTTGCCGTACGGCGCTGTTTTGTTTTCTTTGGCCGGCCGGACAGCTATTCCGGCTTTACTCGGTTATTTCAGAAATAATAATCAGCCGCAACTGAAAGCCAAGATTCCGATTATTTTGGGCAGCTTGGCCCCGGCTTTAATTTATTCAATATTTGTGTTCGGCATTTTGAGTTTGTCGGAAACCGTTTCTCAGGATTCAATTTCCGGCTTAATCGGCCGGCTGCCGCCATCGATTTTGGGACTATTGGGAGGATTAGGGCTGATTTCTCTATGGAGTTCTTATATCGTGATCGGCCGAGATGTTAAAAAAAGTTTTGAACATGATTTTAATTTTCCTCAAATTTTTTCCGGATTAATAATTGTTTTATCTCCTCTGTTTTTATATTTTTTGGGCTTTCAGAATTTTTTGAAATTAGTCGGTTTAATAGGAGGAGTTTTTATTGGGTTAGAGAGCGTCTTTATTATTTTAATGTGGTTAAAGGCGCGCAAGTCCGGAGACGAAGAGCGCGGCGTCTTTCTGCAAAAAATGAACCCGCTCATTATTTACGCCTTGCTTTTAATTTTTGTCGGTGGGATAATTTATGAAATAGCATACTAAATTTATGAAAAAAACAAAATCGGGTTTGGTTTTTTGCAAGGTATGCGACGCGGTTTATTATAAAAAATCCTGGCATCGCAATCTGCGCCATTATAAAAACTTAAAAGAAAATTTAGCGGTGAAATTTTCGCTTTGCCCGGCCTGCGCGATGATTAAAAACAGGCAATTTGAAGGCGAAATAATTATCAAAAATATTCCGATTAAAATAAAAAGCGATTTAATCAATTTGGCGAAAACTTTTGCAGCTCGGGCTTATCAGCGCGACCCAATGGACAGATTGATTGCTATAAAAGAAAATGAAGAAGGGTTGAGAATAACCACGACCGAAAATCAATTGGCGGTAAAATTGGCTAAAAAAATCAAAGAAACTTTTAAAAAAGTTGAAATGAAGATTTCTTATTCGCCTGCGCCGAGCGATGTGGTGTATGTTAAATTAGTTTTTAGCCACTAGCCACTAGGGTTTAGGGTTTAAACTATTGGCTATTCTCTGGTGGTTAAACCCTATTTTTGTCCTCGTAGTTGAATGGATACAATGCCTCCCTCCGAAGGAGGCGGTACAGGTTCGATTCCTGTCGAGGACACCAATGTTAAAATTTTTATGAAAATTCTTGCAATTGAAACAAGTTGTGACGAGACGGCGATTGCTTTAGTGGAAGCCTCCGGGGGATTAAAAAACCCTCAATTTAAAATTTTGGAAAATCTCGTGGCGTCGCAGATAAAAATTCACAGGCCTTTTGGCGGCGTTGTGCCGAATTTGGCAAAGAGAGAACACACCAAAAATCTTCCAATATTGTTTCGGAAGATTTTTGGAATTTCTAAATCAGAATTTCTAATTTCTAAACAAATCCCAAACCCAAAACCCAAAATCCAAAAAGTTGATTTAATTTGTGTAACAGTTGGACCGGGTTTAGAACCGGCATTATGGACAGGCATAAATTTCGCCAAAGATTTATATAAAACCCTATACCCTAAACCCTATGTCCTAAACCCTAAACTTATTGGCGTCAGCCATCTTGAAGGCCACCTCTACAGTTTTCTGTTAGAACAGAAAACTGTAAATTCAGAATTCAGAATTCAGAATTCAGAATTGTTTCCGGCAATCGCGCTCATTATAAGCGGCGGGCATACGATACTTCTATTAATGAAAGATTTAACTCATTATAAAAAACTCGGTGAAACCAGAGACGATGCCGTTGGCGAAGCGTTTGACAAGGTGGCGCGACTATTAGATTTGCCCTACCCCGGCGGTCCGGAAATTGAAAAGCTCGCCAAAAAAGGAAATCCCGAAGCGATTAGTTTTCCTCGGCCGATGATTTACCAAAAAAATTATGATTTCAGTTTTTCGGGGTTAAAAACGGCGGTTTTGTATTACCTCCGGGGAATTAAGAATAATGAATTAGGAATAATGAATAAAAAAACACCTCCCCTAATTCATACTTCTAAATTCATAATTCAAGATATAGCTGCTTCTTTTCAAGCCGCCGCTTTCGATGTTTTAATTTCAAAAACATTGCGAGCCGCCAAAGAATTCAAAGCTAAATCAATAATGATTTCCGGCGGCGTCGCCGCAAATAAAACTTTGCAGAAACAATTTCAATCTGTCGTTGCGAGCGAAGCGAAGCAATCTCAATTAAAAATCGATTTTTTGGCGCCAGCAAAAAAATTCTGCGCTGACAACGCCGCTATGATTGCCGTTGCCGGTTATATTAATTATTTGCGCAAAAAAAATCGGCGGTTGATCGCTAATGGTAATTTGGGATTATAATATATATAAAAAATATGCTTTCCTTTTTCAAACAATTAGATTGGAAACTGAATTCGGCGGTTTTATTTTTAATCGGCGCCGGATTTTTGAGCTTGGCTTCAACCGCGCCGGATTTGGTTTTCAAGCAAGTAATCGCTTTGGCGCTCGGACTTTTTTTCGCTTTTTTGTTTGTTAAATTCGATTGGCGATCTTATGTTAATTATCGGGGAGCGATTTTCGGGCTTTATGGATTGGTAATTTTATTTTTATTACTGACTTATTTTTTCGCGCCGACTATTCGAGGTGTTAAGGGCTGGTTGGTAATAGGAGATTTTCGTTTTCAGGTTTCAGAACTGGCGAAATTGGTTTTGATCATTGTTTACGCGTGGTTTTTCGGCCGAAAACATATCGGTATGGCTCGATTATCAAATTTAGCCACTTCCTTTTTTTATTTTATTATTCCAGCAGGCCTTATTAGTCTTCAGCCGGACTTCGGTTCGATTTTGATTCTTTTTTGTTTATGGCTCGGTTTTCTTCTGGTCAGCGGCATTCCTTGGCGGTATTTAATTATTGGTTTGGTTATTTTTTCTCTTTTGGGAATGGTTCTTTGGCAAAGTTTTTTGGAAAATTATCAAAAAGAAAGAATTTTGGGTTTTCTTTTTTCGGACCGCGATCCTTTGGGAGTAAATTACAATGTTATTCAATCAAAAATCGCCATCGGTTCAGCCGGTTTTTTCGGCAAAGGATTCGGCCAAGGGACGCAATCGCAATTGGGATTTTTGCCCGAGGCCCAGACGGATTTTATTTTCGCGGCTTTTATCGAGGAATGGGGATTGTTTTCGGGTTTTCTTTTGGTTGTTATTTTCGCCCTTTTAATTTTAAGAATCGTTAAAATAGGTTTGAACGCCGAAAATAATTTCAGCCGTTTTATCTGCATGGGAACGGTTATTTTATTCATCGCCCAGTTTATTTTTAACGTCGGTTCCAATTTGGGGTTGACGCCGGTTGTCGGCGTGACATTCCCGTTTTTAAGCTACGGCGGTTCCAGTTTATTGACGAACTTGATTCTGATAGGTATAATTCAATCGATTTTTGTTCGTCGCTTATGAAAAAAACAGCCTTAATTATCAGCGGCTTTTTATTTTTCGGTTTAATTTCGTCGTTTCTTTTTTTTCGGACCTTTCCCGCGAGGGCTTCAATTTTAATTGGTGATTTTAAAATATCAACCGGAATGAGTTTTAATGAAATCGTCGATAAATTGAAAAGCGAAAATTTGATTGCGTCCACGGCGGTTTTTAAAATTTACGGCGTAATTACCGGCGAGGCCCGCCGATTAAAACCGGGAAAATACGCATTATCTTCGGATTTCTCTATTTCGAAATTGTTTGGAATTTTAACAAAAGGGCCGGAAGAAATTTCCGCGGTAATCGCTCCGGGCTTAACCCTTAAAGAGATTGATGAAAAATTAAGCGAAGCTCGTATTATTAAACCGGGCGAGATAATAAATTTTAACATCAATTCCTTGAAAAGCGATTATTCTTATTTAACCGAAGCTCATTCACTTGAAGGATTTCTTTTTCCCGACACTTATCGTTTTTTCCCCGATTCCGGCGCTGATTTGGTTATCCACAAGTTTTTAGACAATTTTAAAACAAAAGCCTTGCCTTTATTTAAAGATAATGATAGGATTTTAGATAAATTAATTTTAGCTTCGATTTTAGAAAAAGAAATTCCCGATTACGAGGAGAAAAAAGTTGCTGCCGGAATTTTATTGAAAAGATTAAAAGTGGGCATGCCGCTTCAAGTTGACGCGAGCGTTATTTACGCTAAATGCTCTGGCCGGTTTTTGAATTGTCCGCGGCTTGCGGAAGCGGATTATAAAATTAATTCAGTTTATAATACTTATCTTTATCCTGGTTTGCCGGAAGGTCCGATTTCCAATCCCGATTCGGAATCGATAAAAGCGGTTTTAAATTCGGAAAAAACAAGATATTGGTATTATCTTTCCGACCCCAAAACAAAAAAAACGATTTTTAGCGAGACCTTTGATGAACACAACAAAAATCGCGCCGCATATTTATTAAATAGATAATTATTATTTTGCTCCGCCTTGAGAGGGCTTTTATTTTTTATGTCAAAATTACCGACTAAAATTTTTTCGTCTTATTCCGACTCCGACCAATTAATCAAGCAGCAATTTTTGGCCGAGGGCCAAATCGCTTCTTGGAATTGGTTTGTTAAAACGGGAATCAAAGAGCTTTTTGAGGAAATTTCGCCGATTAAGGATTATTCCGGCGAGAATTTGGAAGTTTATTTCAGCGACTATCATTTTGACGAGCCGAAATACGATGAAGAAACGGCTCAGTTCAAAGATCTCACCTATGAAGCGGCGCTAAGGGTGAAGGTTAAACTCGTCAATCTTTTAACCAAAAAAACCAATGATGAAGAGGTGTATTTGGGCGATTTTCCGGTAATGACAAAAAGAGGGACATTTATTATTAATGGCGTCGAAAGAGTGGTGGTTTCTCAATTAATCCGTTCACCCGGAGTTTTTTTCACGGCGGAAGTTTCCAAGAGTCAGAAATTTTTTGGCGCCAAGGTTATTCCCAATCGCGGATCATGGCTGGAATTTGCCACGGAATCCGACGGTTTTATCGGCGTTAAAATTGACCGCCATCGCAAAGCGCCGATTACAGACCTTTTAAGAATTTTCGGTTTAAAAGATAACGAAGCGATTATTAAAACTTTCAGCGATGTCGATACGGGACAAATTAAATTCATTGAAGCCACCTTAAAGAAAGACGCGGTTAAAGACGCCTCCGGTTCGTATATCGAAGTTTATAAAAGACTTCGGCCGGGCGATTTGGCCACTCCGGAAAATGCTAAAAGTTTGATAGACGCGATGTTTCGCCGTTCCGACCGCTACAGTCTTTCCGCGGTCGGCCGATTTAAATTTAATCAAAGAGTGGGATTGAAAAATAAAGAAAGCCAGCTTATCGACCTTGAGGATTTGATTCTGGTTGTTAAGGAAATTATTAAACTGAATAATAATCCTTTGGCCGAGCCGGACGATATCGACCACTTGGGAAATCGACGGATAAAAAGCGTCGGTGAATTGCTTCAAAACCGGTTGTACGTGGGATTTGCCAGACTTCGTCGTAATATTCAAGATCGTATGTCGACTTCGGAAATTGAAACTCTGACGCCGATTCAATTGATTAACCCCCGGCCGCTCGTGGCGATTATCAGGGAATTTTTCGCCACCTCTCAGCTTTCCCAATTCATGAACCAGATTAATTCTTTGTCGGAACTGGAGCATAAGCGAATGCTTTCTTCAATGGGTCCCGGCGGATTGACTCGGGAGCGCGCCGGTTTCGAAGTTCGCGATGTTCATACTTCCCATTACGGCCGGATTTGTCCGATTGAAACACCGGAAGGCCAGAACATCGGATTAATAAATTATTTGGCCAATTATGCTCGACTTAATGAATTCGGTTTTTTAGAAACTCCTTATTCAAAGATAAAAAACGGAAAAATAACCGGCGAAATTGTCTGGTTTAACGCCTTGGAAGAAGAAAAATATAAAATCGCCCAAGGGAGCACAAAACTGGATAAGTCCGGAAAAATTATTGAGGAAATCGTTGATGCCAGAATAAAGGGCATCCCCGGGACTTGTCATCGGGAAGAAGTTGAATTTATTGACGCGGCTCCGAATCAAATTACCAGCATCGCCGCTTCTTTGATTCCTTTTCTTGAACACGATGACGCGAACAGGGCATTGATGGGGTCAAATATGCAGCGTCAAGCAGTGCCGTCGATAAAGCCGCAGGCTCCTTTGGTCGGAACAGGCATGGAAGAAAAAGCGGTTTTTGATTCCGGCCGTTTGGTTATTGCCGAAGCCGATGGCGAAGTCTTGAGCGTTGATGCCCGGCAAATCGTGACCGAAGGAAAGGAGAAAAAAATTTATAACCTTCACAAATTCAAAAGGTCGAATTATTATACTTGTATTTCCCAAAAACCTTTGGTTGTTAAGGGTCAGAAAGTTAAAAAAGGAGATGTTTTGGCAGATGCTTCTTCGAGCGAGAACGGTGTCTTGGCTTTGGGCCAGAATCTTTTAGTTTCTTTTATTTCTTGGGAAGGCGCCAATTTTGAAGACGCGATTATTCTTTCAGAACGGGTGGTCAAAGATGATTTGTTCAGCTCGGTTCACATAGAAGATTTTTATTGCGATATTCGGGACACTAAATTGGGTCCGGAAACCACTACGCCGGATATTCCCAATGTGCCGGAGGATAAACTTAAAAATCTGGACGAAGAAGGAATTATCAGAATCGGCGCCGAAGTCGCGGCTGGCGATATTCTGGTCGGTAAAATTTCTCCAAAAGGCGAAGTTGAGTTGACGCCGGAAGAAAAATTATTGCGGGCGGTTTTCGGCGAAAAGGCGATTGAAGTCAGGGATACTTCTTTGGTTTTGCCTCATGGCAAGTCCGGTCGGATAGTCGGAATCAAAATTTTTTCCCGCGAACGCGGTGATAAACTCGACCCGGGCGTTATAAAAAGAATTCAGGTGGAAATCGCCGAATTAAGAAAAGTAAGAGCCGGCGATAAATTAGCCGGACGGCACGGCAACAAAGGCGTGATTTCTCAGATTCGGCCGATTGAAGATATGCCTTATCTTAGCGATGGAACGCCGGTGGATATTATTTTAAATCCTTTGGGCGTGGCTTCGCGAATGAACCTTGGGCAAATACTGGAAACTCATTTGGGAATGGCGGCCAAGAAACTCGGATATCGGGCGATTACTCCGGTTTTTGTCGGCGCTTCCGAAGAAGATATTAAAAATGAACTCCAAAAAGCCGGTTTGCCGGAAGACGGGAAACTGGTTCTTTATGACGGCCGCACCGGCGAACCGTTTTCCCGGCCGGTTACCGTCGGTTATATTTATATGTTGAAGTTGAATCATTTGGTTGAGGATAAAATTCATATGCGTTCTATCGGTCCTTATTCATTAATTACCCAGCAGCCCTTGGGAGGAAAGGCGCAAATGGGCGGCCAGCGTTTCGGAGAAATGGAGGTTTGGGCATTGGAAGGTTATGGCGCGGCTAATATTCTTCAGGAAATGTTAACTATTAAATCGGACGATGTTTTTGGTCGAGCCGCCGCTTTCGAATCAATTGTCAGGGGTGAGAAAATAAAAACTCCCAGCACGCCTTTGGCTTTTAATGTTTTGGTAAGTGAACTAAAGGCTTTGGGATTAAGCGTGGAGGAGATAGAGAAAAAATAAAAAACAATGAATTTCGACGCTTTAAAACTTAAAATCGCTTCACCGGAAGAAATCCTTTCCTGGTCTCACGGAGAAGTGTTAAAGGCGGAAACAATAAATTATCGCACTCAGCGGCCGGAAAAGGACGGTCTTTTTTCCGAACGGATTTTTGGTCCGACCAAAGATTATGAATGTTATTGCGGCAAATACAGGAAGATTCGCTATAAGGGTGTAACTTGCGACCGTTGCGGAGTTGAAGTGACCAGATCCGCTGTTCGGCGCGATCGAATGGGACATATAAAATTGGCGACGCCGGTCGCTCATATTTGGTTTTTAAGAACCGCCCCTTCCAAAATCGGTTTGTTTTTGAACGCGCCACTTCAAAAACTGGAGAAAGTTATTTATTACGCGGCTTATATTGTTACGGACGTCAACGAAGAAAATAAAAAAACAGTTTTGGAAGAATTGGAGCGGGAATTCAAGTCGCGGAAGAAAGTAGAAGACATAAAAGAATTGGAAGCGGCGATGATTCAAGTAAGAGACGGGCTGATTTCTTTGAAGCCCGGTAAAATTCTTACCGAGATTGAGTATTTTAATTTGGCTCGGCGATTCGCCAATATTTTTAAAGCCGGAAGCGGCGCCGAAGCGATTCGGAAAATTTTGGAAAATATCGATTTAAAAAAAGAAGCTTCTCGAACAGAATCTGAAATTAAAAATATTAAAGACGCCAGCCGGGAGCGTTATCTGCTTTATCGTCTTAAATTAATTCGTTTATTTATTAAAAATAATATGCGGCCGGAATGGATGGTTTTGACGAATTTGCCTGTTTTACCTCCGGAATTAAGGCCGATGGTGGCTTTGGACGGCGGCCGTTATGCCACTTCAGATCTTAATGATCTTTACCGCCGGGTGATTAATCGTAATAATCGGTTAAAAAAACTGATTGAATTAAAAGCGCCGGAAATTATCATTACCAACGAAAAAAGAATGCTTCAAGAATCGATTGATTCTTTGGTTGATAATACCGCCCGTTTCGGCACTCAACAGCAAATGTCGAGTCGGCGCCGGCCGCTTAAGTCTTTGGCAGATATGTTAAAAGGCAAGCAGGGCAGATTTCGGCAAAATTTGTTGGGCAAGAGAGTTGATTATTCCGCTCGGTCGGTAATCGCGGTTGGGCCGGAGTTAAGGCTTAATGAGTGCGGTTTGCCGAAGAAAATGGCTTTGGAATTATTCAGACCCTTTGTAATCAATAAAATTCTTGAAAGAGGATTGGCTCATAATATCAGAAACGCCAATCGCTTGATTGAAACCGCCACGTCGGAAATTTGGGCGATTCTGGAAGAAGTGATCGCTAACCGAAAAGTTCTTTTGAACCGCGCGCCGACGCTTCATCGTTTGGGCATTCAAGCTTTTAAACCAATTTTAATCGAGGATTTGTGTATCAGGATTCCGCCAATGGTTTGTAGCGCTTTTAACGCCGATTTTGATGGAGATCAAATGGCGGTGCATTTACCTTTAACCGAAGAGTCTCAAAAAGAAGCAACTGATTTAATGTTGGCCAGTGGCAATATTTTGAAGCCCTCAGGCGGTGAACCAATAGCCTCGCCTTCCCAGGATATTGTTTTAGGTTGTTATTATCTTACCAAGATTGTAGACGCAGAACTACGCGGAACAGAACGCGGAACTACGCAGAAAAAGAAAATTTTTTCAGATCCGGACGAGGCGATGATCGCTTACAATTTCGGTTATTTAAAAATTAATGAACCGATTAAGGTAAAAATAAAGGGAAAAGCGGAAAGCGAAATCATGGAAACAAGTATCGGCAGATTGATTTTCAACGACGTTCTCCCGAAAAATTTTGACTTCGTTAACAAAATATTTGGCAAAAAAGAGTTACAGAAGATCATAGCTAAATTAATAGAAGAATACGGGCTTGAAGATATTTGGCGGATTCTGGACGATATCAAAGAATTGGGTTTCCGCTACGCCACTTTGTCCGGTATCAGCTGGGGAATGGATGATTTGGTTATTCCTTTAGGGAAAAATAAAATATTAAAAGGGGCGGAAATTCAAATTTCCCGGATTAAAGACCAGTATCAGGACGGTTTGTTAACCGATGACGAGCGTCGGCAAAAAACCATTGAAGTTTGGGAAAAAGCGAAAAATGAAATTGCCGAATTGGTGCCGGCGGCCATCTCGGAGGAGAGTTCAGTTTATTCCATCATTGATTCGGGCGCCAGGGGCAGTTGGTCTCAGCCGATTCAGATGGCCGGAATGAAAGGTTTGGTGCAAAATCCCAAAGGCGAAACCATTGAATTACCGATTAAAGCTTCTTATAAAGAGGGCTTGGATGTTTTGGAATTCTTCATCAATACTCACGGCGCTCGAAAAGGTTTAATTGATACGGCTTTGAAAACCGCGGCAGCCGGTTATTTAACCAGGCGTTTGGTTGATGTTAGCCAGGACGTTGTTGTCAGGGAAAATAATTGCGGGACGGCCGAAGGAATAGAACTTTTCCGTTCGGATGGCGAAGCGTTTGGTTATAATTTCGGCAAACGGTTGTTCAGCAGGAGCGCTTGCGAAGATATTAAGGCAGGCAAGAAAATTATCGTTAAAGCGGGAGAAATTATTAGTCGGGAAACGGCCGAAAAAATTGAAAAATCAAAAATTGAGTCGGTTAAAATCCGCTCGCCGATTACTTGTAAAACTTTATATGGCGTTTGTTCCAAATGTTACGGTCTTGATTTGGCGAAAAATAAATCGATTAATATCGGCGAGGCGGTTGGAATCATCGCGGCTCAATCCATTGGTGAGCCGGGAACACAGTTGACGCTGCGAACTTTCCATACCGGCGGCGTGGCTGGCGTTGATATTACTCATGGTTTGCCGCGCGTTCAAGAGCTTTTTGAAGTAAGAATTCCCAAAGGAAAGGCGCCATTGGCCGAAGCCGACGGCGTTATTGAAGACATTGAAGAAGAGGACTCTGTAAAAACAATAAGATTAAAAACTTTAAAATCCAAAATTATCGAGTATGTTATTCCGCGGACAAATATTATTTTTGTCAAAGCCGGCCAGAAAGTGGGAAAAGGAGATCAATTAAGCGAAGGAAGCATGGACCTCAAAGAACTTTTTAATTTCAAAAACAAAGAAGCGGTTCAGAGATATATCATTAACGAGATTCAAAGAATTTATGTTTCTGAAGGAACTTATATTAACGACAAACATATTGAAGTGATTATCAGGCAGATGTTTTCGCGAGTCATAATTAAGGATTCCGGCGACACAGATTTCGTTATCGGAGAAGTGATTGAGAAATCAAAATTTTTCAGCGTTAACCAAAAAACCAAAAAGAAAGGCAAAAAGCCTGCAAAAGCAAAACAGCTTTTGATGGGTATCACCAAGACCGCTCTTTCCACGGAGAGTTTTCTTTCGGCGGCTTCTTTTCAGGAAACCGCCCGAATTTTAGTAATGGCCGCGGCTGAAGGCAGAGTCGATAATCTTGTGGGTTTGAAAGAAAACGTTATTATCGGCCGATTAATTCCGGCCGGAACGGGTTATCGGAAAATAGCCGATAACCATTGACCATTGACCATTGACCATTTACTATATATTAACAATGGATAAAGAACCCAAAAAATACGAAATCGGCTTCTTGGTTAAATTAGAGGAGGATAAAGGAGAACTGGCAAGAATTTTAAAAGACCGCGGGTTTTCGATTATTGATGATGGAGAAGTTTCGCGAATAAAATTAGCTTATCTGATAAAGAAAGAGAATTTCGCTTTTTTCGGTTATCTGTATTTTTCCGGCGATCCCGAAAGCGTTAAGGAATTGGATAAAGAATTAAAAACTTCGCCGAAAATTTTAAGACACCTGATTATTTCCCGGCCGGTTATAATGAGAAAAATCGAAAGCAAAATCGATTCCGAGAAAGTTTACACTCGGGAAATTTCAGCGGCTCCGGCGATTTCAGCGCGCAAAATAACGCCAAAAACAGAGGTTTTGAGCAATGAGGAATTAGAAAAAAAATTGGAAGAAATATTGAAATGAGGTTTTAGGTTTTAGTTTTTAGGTTTTAGTAATTTTCTAACACCTAACACCTAACACCTAACACCTAAAAAAGTGAATCTAAACAAAGTTTTTTTAATTGGCAATCTGACTCGGGATCCGGAACTTCGGAATTTGCCTTCGGGCGCCGCAGTGGCTTCTTTCGGTATGGCTACTAATCGCGTTTGGAAAAATCAGCAAGGTGAAAAACAAGAAGAAGTTCAGTTTCATAATGTCGTGGTTTTCGGCCGTCAGGCTGAAATCGTAAATCAGTATATTGCCAAAGGAAGTCTGATTTTGGTTGAAGGCAGAATTCAAACTCGGTCTTGGGATGGCAAGGATGGGAGCAAACAATATCGGACCGAAATAGTCGCTGAAAGAATTCAATTTGGGCCAAGGAGCGGTCAAGGCGGTCAAAGAGAAGCGTTTAACGCGAAACCGGCAGCGGCGAAAGAAGAATTACCGGAAATAGACATTAATGAAGAAGAAATAAAATCGGAGGATTTACCATTTTGAAGTTAAAAGTTCATAAAGTTCATAAAGTTTGTAAAGTTCATAAAGTTTGTAAAATTTAATGATTCAACTTTATAACTTTCAACTTTATAACTTTATAAACTAATTATCATGCAATGCTTTTTCTGTTCTCAAAATAAAAAAAATATTGACTATAAAGAAGTTGATTTGCTTCGGCGTTTTGTTTCCGGCCAGGCAAAAATTATCGACCCGCGACATACCGGCACTTGCGCCAAGCATCAGCGAATGCTGGCACAGGCCGTTAAAAGAGCCAGATTTATGGGATTGTTGGCGTTTGTAAAGCGCTAAACAGACGCAAAATTGAACGCAGAACAGACGCTAAATTGTTTCGCGTCAGTTTCGCGTAAAGTTTCGCGTCGGTTTTGCGAAAAATAAGGAATATGAGAAAAGACAAAGAAGACGATAAAAATTTAATAAAGAGTACAGATTTAGATAAATTATTAGAGTCTCTTCAGGATAAATTCGGCGAGGGCGCGATAATGAAATTAGATTCCGTTAAAAAAGTTGATACAGAGGTGGTTTCAACGGGTTCTTTTTCTTTGGATATTGCTTTGGGCGTCGGCGGTTTGCCTATGGGTAGGATAGTTGAGATATTCGGCCCTGAATCAAGCGGCAAAAGCACGATGGCGCTTCATGTTATCGCCGAGATTCAGAAAAAAGGCGGCAAAGTGGCTTATATTGACGCTGAGCACGCTATGGACCCGGATTATGCCAAAAAACTTGGAGTTAAAATAGAAGACCTTTTGGTTTCCCAGCCGGATTCGGGTGAAGACGCTTTGAATATCTTGGAAAGTTTGGTGCGTTCCGGGATTATCAGCGCCGTTATTATTGACTCGGTGGCGGCCCTAACTCCGAGAGCGGAAATTGAAGGTGAAATGGGAGCGCAATTTATCGGCCTTCAGGCTAGAATGATGAGTCAGGCCCTAAGAAAATTAACGGCAATTGCCGCCAAAAACAAGGTTTTAATTATTTTTATCAATCAACTTCGGGAGAAAATTAATATGATGGGTTATGGCGATCCGACTACCACGCCGGGCGGCCGGGCTTTAAAATTTTACGCTTCGGTGAGGATTGATTTAAGGCGCATCGCTCAAATTAAAAAGGGCGAGGAAGTGGTCGGAAATCGCACTCGCGCCAAGGTGGCGAAAAACAAGGTGGCGCCGCCTTTCAAAATCGCGGAATTTGATATAATGTATGGCGAAGGAATTTCTTATGAAGGCGATGTTCTGAACAGCGCCGTTAAATACGGCATTGTTAAAAAAACCGGCAACACTTATTCTTTTGATGCTGAAAAACTTGGCGTCGGCCTCGAAGCGTCCCGCGAAAAATTAAAACAAGACAAAAAACTTTTAGAAGAAATCAAAAAGAAAACCTTGACAGCTTTAAAAATTTGATTTATATCTTTAATTAGTTGTTTAAAATAAACAATAAGAATAGGAGGTGATTGAGGTGATAATCCCAAATTTAGTGACGATGTCTGGAATAATTGCTACGGTTTTCTATGTTTTTGGATATCTAAGCAACTATCTTGTTGTGATGATAGGGACAATATTGTGGGCAATGTTTTCTGACGTGTTGGACGGTTTTTTAGCTCGCCGCCTTAACCAATAAACGACTCTGGGCGCTTTTTTAGATCCCTTACGAGACCGATTGCTTTTGGCAGCTGCTATTGGGAATTTAATTTTTCTTAAAGGAGCGGAAGCTGTTTTTAGTAAATGGGTGGTCGTGATTCTTGTAATTGAGCTTGGCATATTCGTTCTTAGCGCCAGTGTCTATATTGGAACCAGAAGAAGAGCCCTAATTAAAGTCCATCTTGTGGGTAAATTAAGGCAAGTTGGCTATCTGATTTTGATTGGATTTGCGATTACTAATTCGTATTTTAATATCTATAATATTGAGTTAACGCGAATCTTGAAGTTGATGGTCGCCCTTTCCTTCGCGACATTCGTCTTTTATCTATGCCGCGCTTGGACAATTTTTAAACTCCCCGCTTAATATAAAGAAAGAAGTTGGGGAGTTTTTATTTACATTAGTTATAATTGTTAACAAACTACTCTTTATTTAATAATCTATAAAAGTTTTCAAAAATTTTAGTCACTAATATCGGGCCGGTGCCGCCGGGAGTGGGGGTATAGAAACCTGAATTATGAATATCAGAAACATCTAAATCTCCGCGAATTTTTATTCTTAATTCATTATTCATAATTCCTGATCCATTTTCTATTGAATATCCGAAATCAATGACGCCGGCGTTTTCTTTTAGCATTTCCGGCTTTATTATTCCTGCTTGGCCAACGCCGGAAATTATTAAATCCGCCTGTTTTAGAATTTTTAAATCACTGCCTCGGCCCAAAAGATAAATTTCCGGACATTTTCCTATCAGCCAAGTCGCAATCGGTTTGCCCACTAAAAATCCAAGACCGATGACTGCTATCGCCAACGGCTTTATTTTTGAAAAAACGTGGTTGTCCGCCCCGGCGTGGCGGACGCCGCTTGACCTCTCGGCCTCGCTCGCCTTCGCTTCGCTCAGGCACCGTGACTGCTCGGCCTCAGAGACATTTTTCTCAAACAAAGCCGCTGGCTCTCTTAAAATTTCAATAACGGTTCCCACAGCTGGTGGTAGAACCGGATTTCTTCCGGCATAAAAAGCGCCAAGCGCCCGCTCGCCTAAAACATCAACGTCTTTCTCGCGTGGAATAACATTAAGAATATAATGACGGTTCAAATGTATCGGTAGGGGCAATTGGACGATTACTCCACCAACCGGTTTTAACAAGGCGATTTTTCCGACTTCTTTTCTTAAGTCGTCATTTTTAATTTCTTCCGGGAATCTATAGATTCTGAAATCAACACCCAATTCTTTAGCAACCCTTTCTTTTTGTTTTAAAAAACTAATTGAAGCCGGATTTTCGCCGACCAAAACAGCCGCTAAAATTTTTTGCGGAATGGGCTGGGTTTTCAGTTTAGTAATAATTTCGCTTGCTATTTTCTTGCCGTCGATAACCATTTTTTAGAAGTATGCGATGTGATATTTATTCGCACACCGTTAATAAAATTTTTTATGGTTTGCTTCACGCCTCTCGTAAGATTTAATTTGAGTGCCTCTCTTGGGTCAATCCAAATAAATTCTCTTAGTTCATCTTTCTGTAAATTTATTTTTTCACTTAGCGGCTCGCAAACGATATGAAAATATATTAAATGAGCTTCTCTATAAAAACTCGCATCGTTAATGAGTTCTCCTATGTTTACGCAATAGAGGGGTTTCAATTTTAAACCAGTTTCTTCTTCGCCTTCGCGCTTGGCCGCATTCATTATACCCTCATTAATTTCTATATGGCCGCCCGGGACAAGATAATAATTTCCCCATTTGTGCGATTTAATTAAAAGTATTTTATTTTCTTGATTGACAACCAATACAGAGGCGACCGCTTCAATTGTATTTTTATATTTATTGACCATGGTTTTTATATTGGAAATTTATTGCAGATTTTTTTAACTTCTCTATTAATAATTGTCGGATTTTCTTTTTTAATTAAAACCCGATAAATCAACTCGGCGATTTTTTCCACCTCTTTTTCTTTCATGCCCCGTGAAGTGATTACCGGCGTTCCCAATCTAATTCCCGATGGATCAAAAGGCGAGCGGTTGTCATAAGGAACGGTATTTTTATTAACGACAATACCGGCTTTTTCGAGCTGACTCTGCGCTTGCCGGCCTGAAACGTCTAAATCAGCAAGATTAATAAGAATTAAGTGGTTGTCTGTTCCGTCGGAAATTAATTGAAAGTCGTATTCTCGCAATTTTTTTGCCAGAGTTTTAGCGTTTTTTACAATTTGTTCGGCGTATTTTTTAAAACTTGGTTGTGACGCTTCAAAAAGACATTGGGCGATAGCCGCTGTTTGATTATTATGAGGTCCGCCTTGAAGGCCTGGAAAAACCGCTTTATCAATCGCCGAAGTAATGTCAATTTTGTAATGTTTCGCGATTCGCGATTCGCGATTCGAGAATATCATCGCTCCTCTTGGCCCGCGAAGAGTTTTGTGAGTAGTGGTAGTTACCACATCAGCATAGGGGAAAGGCGAAGGGTGAACTCCGGCGGCGACGAGTCCGGCAATATGAGCCATATCAACCATCAAATAAGCGTTAACTTCTTTGGCGATGGCGGAAAATTTTTTAAAATCGATTATTCGGGAATAAGCGGTGGCGCCGGCGACAATAATTTTCGGTCTTTCTTTTTTGGCTAATTTTCTAATTTCGCCGTAATCAAGATAGCCGTTTTTTTGGACGCCGTACTGAATTGTTTTATAAAACCGCCCGGAGAAATTTACTTTCCAGCCGTGAGTCAAATGGCCGCCGAAAGGCAGTCCCATACCCATAATTTTTTCTCCCGGCTTAAGTAGGGCGTAATAAACCGCCATATTTGCCGGCGAGCCGGAGTAGGGTTGAACATTTACTGACCAGTTTTTAGCTTTTAGCTTAAAAGCCTTTAGAGCGCGTTCCTGCGCCAACATTTCTATTTGGTCAATAATTTCATTTCCGGCGTAATAGCGTTTTTCCGGGTAGCCTTCGGAATATTTATTGGTTAAAACCGAACCAAGCGCCTCTAAAACGTCTTTCGAAACGAAATTTTCCGAAGCAATCAAATTAATAGTTTCTTTTTGCCGTTTGACTTCTTTTTCGATTAAATTTTCCAAAATTTTGTCTTTCACCTCTTTAAGAATACAAAAAATGGGTCTTTTTGGCAAAACTTCGTATTTTTATTAATGGTTTTTCGTGTTTTTATTTGTTAAAATAAAAAAATGAACAGCATTCAAAAATTTCTTCAAGATTATCTTAATTATTTGGAAATCGAGAAAAACCGTTCGATTAAGACTCGCGAGAACTACGAGCATTATTTAAAAGCCTTTTTGGATTTCGGGAAAATTAAAAGCGAAAAAGAAATTACTTCGGAGGCCGTCCGTGAATTTCGGCTTTATTTGGCGAGGAGGGAGATTAAGAAAAATACCCAAAGTTATTATATTATCGCCTTAAGGAATTTTTTGAAATATTTAATCAGGCGGGATATTGAGGTTTTATCTCCGGATAAGATTGAATTGCCGAAAATTCCGACGCGCCAGATTGAAATTATTGAGTACGAAGATCTGGAAAGATTATTGAGCGCGCCAAACAGCTCTGATTTACGCTCTCTTCGCGACAAAGCGATTTTAGAAACTTTATTTTCCACAGGACTGCGAATTTCCGAACTTTGCGGTTTGAATCGTTATTTTGACATTGATCGCGGCGAGATTTCGGTACGTGGCAAGGGCGGGAAACTACGGATAGTTTTTCTTTCGGAGCGGTCAAAAAAAGCTATCAAGAATTATTTAAATAAAAGAGCGGATGCCGAAGAAGCGCTTTTTGTCAGCTTAACTAAAAACTCAAAGCTCAAAGCTAAAAGATTACCCAAGATAATCGGTCGGATTATTCCCCGGGCAATTCAAAGAATGGTTGATTTTTACAGCCGCAAAGCCGGCATTCCGGAAAAAGTTCATCCTCATACGCTTCGACATCTTTTCGCCACCGATCTTTTGGTCGGCGGCGCGGATTTGCGTTCGGTTCAGGAGCTTTTAGGGCACAGCAATGTTTCCACCACCCAAATTTACACTCATTTAACCAACAAGCAACTCCGCGAAGTGCATCAATCTTTTCACGGCAGAAGAAGAAATAAATAAGCATGAATTTAAATTTTTATAAATTACTCCAGCATTATGCGATCGCTTGACTTCATAGTAGATTAGATTATTATAAAATTATAAACAATTTATTTTATACCGTTTATTATTTGCGAATTATTTATGAAGGGAGATGTTAGTGTAAAAATATTAGAAGTAATCGGAGATTTTGCTGGAACAGCAACAGATTTTTTTGATGTCGTTTTAAGCGCTAGTTATGGAGCTTCTTATGGCAAATTACAATACGAAATTTCCAAGCGTCAAAATCAGAGAATTGGAAAGTCAATGGAAAGAAACTTAAAAAGACAGGCCAAACAAAGATATTATAATATGGTTTATTATCTGAAGAAGGACGGTCTTATTGGGGAAGAACAAAAGAACAACAAAAGATTTTTTATTTTAACCAAAAAAGGAAAAGAAAAACTCGCTTATCTAAAAGAACAAAATAAGAGAAGATTGCCAGAAGCGGTTTATTTAAAAGAAGGAAATAATAAATTTGTTATTGTGGTTTTTGATATTCCAGAATTGGAAAAAAGAAAAAGAGAGTGGTTGAGAGCGGTTTTAGTAAATTTGGGATTTAAAATGATTCAAAAAAGCGTTTGGATGGGAAAAGTTAAAATTCCCAAAGAATTTTTAGGAGATCTTTTTAAAATGAAATTGGTTGATTTTGTAGAGATTTTTGAGATTAGCAAAACCGGAAGTTTGGAACATTTAATTTAAGATGTGGTTTTCCATTTCCATTTCTTTATTAAGCTTTTTCCATTTTTTTAAATTTACTCCAGTGTCTAACGATCGCAGGATACTGGAGTAATGTTTAATTGGTTATTTGGCATTTGGTGTTAATTTTATTTTGTGCTTCTGATCTGTGCTCCCGAGAGGATTTGAACCTCTAACCCTTGCGGGACGGCGTTCTAAACGCCGCGCGTATTCCAGTTCCGCCACGGGAGCTTGACTTTTTTAAAATTGTATGCTATTTTAAAAGTAGTTTCAATCCTTCGACAAACTCAGGATGAAATTAAGCCCTTTGATAATTTAATATAGGACAGAGCAGGAAATAAATCAAATAAACAACTTTAAATCGGCCAAATGGCCGGAAAGGGAGGAAGAAGATGAAGTGGTTAACGATTAAAAAGTTTTTAGGGCTAAAGGTAGAAACAGGTGTCAAAAAAGCAGCAAAAGCAGCAAAAGCAGCCTTAATGGCCATTCAAGCATTAGAAGAAGAAATAGAAGAAATCCCCAAAAGAAAACATGTTGGAGACGAGTATTATAGTGAAATTTCGATGGAGAAAGCAGAGGAAGCAATAGAAAGTAAGTTGAATGAAATTAATAAGTTAGTTGCGGAATATAATCTAGAGAACGAGGTATATGAGGAATGTAGGAGAAAAGCTGAAGAGATAATATACAACGCGGCGATATCAAGAAAAGAGTATGAATGGGCTGCAGCTTTTGCCAAAAAACATAATTTTTAATTAGGTTTTAAAACCCTTATTACCCAAGAGCACCATTAGACTGTTTTGTTTATGGGGCTCTTTTTTATCCAGTTTTAGCCCATAAAATCAGACCTTGACTTTTTTAAAATTGTATGCTATTTTAAAGGCAGTTTCAAGAATAGGTTTCCTATTCGGAAATTAAGCCCTTTGACAATTTTATAAGGATTGAAAGGAAAAAACAACTTTAAATTGGCCGATGGCCGGAGGAGGAAGAAATGGAGATAGTAATATTTGTTTTAGGAATTCTTGTTGGTGCGGCTGTGTTTTTATTAAGCGCCGCAATTAGCATACCGACTGCTCATTACGGAGTCGTTGTGCGCTTTAATGAAAGAACAGGGAGATTTTTGAATGAAGGCCTAAATTTCATCTGGCCCTTTATTGAAAAAGCCTTAATTTATTCGTATGAATTAAGGACAGACCCACTGGAAGCGGAGGTATTTTCAAAAGATCGTCAAGCAACATCATTAAAAGGATCAATTCAGTGGCGGCCCGATTTTAAAAATCTTAGAAGGTTTGTTGAGATTCCTGAAAACACCATCCTTGTCGGACTTAAAGATGCTATAAAGTCTGAAATTGGCAAAATTGCGGGAGCGAAAGATTCTCAAGTTTTCATTAGCGAAAGACCGCAGTTAGAGGTTTTAATTAATAGCATCTTTCGTTTGGAGAGGCCACCTCATCTGCACTTGAATTTTGGCTGGAATGAAGAAGGATATTTAATTTCGGTTGAAATGGGCGATTCCATGTCTAAGTGGATCCAAAAGGTTCAAAAATGTGTCGAGGCATTAAAGAATAGGGGTAAAGCAGGGGAGAAGAAAGCGGAGGAATTAAGCGAAAAGTTGGCAAAGCTATCAGGAGCAGAATGGAAAATTTTGCCAGTAAAAAACCTCGGGACAGAAGAGGCAGAATGGGATGTGCTGCGCTTTTATGAATTAAATGCCCCTAAGGTAAAAATAATGCTTGAGATAGTAGATGAAGAAGATGAGCAATCTCTGATCGAGGCGCTATACGGTATTAATATTTCTATATTTCGGATTGCTGATGTGGATTTTGCCGAAGCGACAAAAAAAGCAATGGAACAGAAAAAACAGATTGGATTAAGAATTGAAGCGGCAAAACAGCAGCAGAAATGGAAGTTGGAAATAATGGACGAGCTTATAGCAAAGGGATTGGATGCTGAAAAGGCGTCAAATGCGGCAGATGTTCTTATGGGCATTGCAACGCCACGGCAAGTGATATCAATCGAGGGCGGCAATGTATTACCATTAATGAATATTACGCCGCAGCAAAAAGGAGGCAAGTGATGGCAGAACTGAAAGAAGCGAAAAAATACATAAAAGCTAAAACAGCGATAGCAGTTGTTAGTATTGCTTTATTGGCAATGATTATTTCTGTTGTTGTTGCTGTGTGGCCGGAAAAACCGCCAAAAATGAATGTTACTCCGGCGCGGATGGCGGAAATTCCTTATATTTCTCTCCATACTTTTCCTGATGGGATTAAACAAATTACTATTCCTATTGGACCAGAAAGGTGGGAGGGAATAGCATTGCCTCTTGATGCTATTGCTTATGATGTTGATGTTCTTGGCGTTGACGATTGGCGTCAGATAAAAACATGGGACGGAAAAAACGGACCCATCCTTAAAAAAGGACAGTCCGCGTATATGCCTATTCAAAAGAATAGCAATATAAGCGAGGCGACCCTTTGGATTAGGGGCGAAGGAGAGTCTACGATAACCATCAATCGCTAACTCGAGCGATTAACAACCGAGCACTTTTTAGTGCTCGGTATTTTTTACCCAATAATATTAAGAAGAATTAAGGCGATGCCCTTAGAGATCAAAATTATAATAAAACCAACAACAGCGTACATAATTGTTTTGCGACCGCTGGAAATTTTTTCCGGGCTGTCTTTGGCGGTTAAAATTTGAAAACCGCCGATTAATATCATTAAAGCCAAAATTGGAATACTGTAAATAATAAGCCAGTCAAGGATGTTGCTGATAATTTCAATAATACTGTCTGTGCCTAAAGGATTATCAAGTCTTGTGCCGCCAGTGATTGGGCCTCGTTGCGCCAAAACTTTATTATTCAAAAAAACCATTCCCAAAACCATCAATCCCGCCAGCCAAATTAAGTTTTTAGTTTTTTTAAGCATACCCAATGTTTGAAGTAATTAGAAATTAGTAATTAGAAATTAGAAATTTCAAACATCGGGTATGCCCGCGTTAATTAAAAAAGAATTAACGCGAAGCATAAATTTAATTTTACCCAGTTAATTCAACTTCAAAAGGCAAAAAATTGCCTAATTTATGTTCTTCTAATCTTCTCATTAAATTACCAGCATAACAGATATAATGTTTATTGTCTTGAGAACTTAATAACACATAAACACAAAAAGAACATCATTGAAGTTGAATTACTGGGTTTACGCGCCCGGCGTGGTCAAGAAATTTCTGACTATCGCTTCAAATCCGACAGCCAAGAAAGCAACGGCTATAGCCACGGCGGCGTAGATAAGCCTATTTTTGGCTTCGGTGACTTTTTCCGGGTCTCCACCGGCAAATAGATAAGTGAAAGCCGCAAAAATAATAAGCAAGACGGCAATAACAAAGAAGATGATATAAACCCACCTTACTACTTGTCTGATAATATCAACTATGCCGCCGACCGTTGAAGGTCCGATTCGGTCTATTCCCGGAATATTGGCGACTTGGCCGATGGCGACATTTCCGAAAACCAATAAGCTGATAACCAAAGCCGTCAGCGACAGGGTGGCAATTTTTGTTTTAGATAAATTCATATATATTGGTAATTTTCACTCGACCTTTTTATTAATTTTCAACTTTTAATTCAATGATGTCAAGATTTTATAGGCTTTCGGGGAGCACGGGCGGCGGAGATGGCTGGTTTCCTTTTTGAAACGGATACCAACGCCAAGAGTCTGTGTCTATTGGCAGGTTTCCTCCCGGATTTATGCGCCAATAATCTCCCGTATTGGCTCCTCTGCCGTCGCCTTCGGTTATTAAAAAGTTTTTGATAATCATTTCAAGCCCGATCGCCATTAACGCCACGGCGATCGCGATGGCGGCGTATTTTATTCGATTATGGACAGCCTTCATTTTTTCCGCGTCATCGCCTTCGCTTAAATAAGCAAAAGCGGCAAAAAGAACATACATCACGGCAATAATAAAGAAAATAATATAAATCCACTTGACTACGCTTGCCACTATTCCGACTATTCCGGAAACATCTCTAACCTGAGTTGGAGCGGACACGTCTTTGATTACGCCCCCGCCGGCTATGTTTTCCGGCGTGACCGATTCAGGCGAAATCGCGTTTGTTAAAACAGGGGATATTAATAAAAAACCAATTAAGATTATTATAAAAAATCTCATTCTCTTTTAGGTTCCCAAAAATTGTTTAATAATCAAACTGAATCCGACCGCCAAAAGAGCGACAGCGATAGCGATTACAGCGTACATTATTTGCTTATGGGCTGTTTTAATTTTTTCCGGATCGCCGCCGCCGGTCAGATAATTGAAAGCCGCGAAAAGAACGAACATTACGGTGATGATAAAGAAAATCGCGTAGGTCCATTTAACAACACCGGCGATTACATCTAAAAATTGATTCGGCTCTGTAATTGGCGAATTTTGAACTCCTATTTCCCCGGCGTCGGGGATAGTGCCAGGAACGATTGTGCTTGCCGCAGAGATATTATAAAAAAACAGAGATACAAAAATTATTAGGATTAAAAGAATAAAATTCTTCATTTTAATTTCTGATATTTGGGTCAATAAATGTTTGAATAATTTGCGCCGCGCCGACGGAAATCAAAGCAATAGCGATAGCCACGACCGCCCAAAGAATTTGAGCTCGGGCGCCTTTTATTTTTTCCGGATCGCCTTGGGCGGTTAAGAAATTAAAAGCCGCGATAATGATAAAGATGATGGCAACAATAAAGAAAATCGTATAAGTGTATCGGACTATTTTGGTTAAAATATTTAAAATATGGCTGGGGGTTGTAATTTTAGAGCGTCCGGCTAATTCTCTGGCCGCGCTTTCAGTTGACGGAGCAACGGCGGCAAAAACAGGATTTTCAATCGCGAGAAAACCGAACAAGCCAATAAGCGCCAAAACAATAAATAATCCTTTATAAATATTTTTTTTCATAATTGATTCCATGGGCCGAACTTGCTTTCAAAATCGGGAGCAAGGATTTTAATTATTGTATCAATAATCAACCAGCTAAGCAAGGCGATTAAAAGACCGACAATAGCGGCCGTAAGAATTTCTTTGCCTTTGGCAACCCGGCTTGTTGAACCACCAGCAGTCATAATAAAGCCACCGCCAACCACAATCATCACTGCGGAAATCGGAAAGACAAGATTATAAATCGCAAAATCAATGATTCTTTTGAATAAAACATAAAAATCATTCCAGGTGCATGCTTTGCCTACTCCCGGTCCGCAAGGCACTAAGGCGGCCTGCGCTGTTGGCAATAACGCAAAACCGACGCTAAATAAAAATACTAACGCAAAACCGACGCTAAATATTTTGCGTCTGTTTGGCGTATTAGTTTTGCGTCTGTTTGGCGACATTTTATAATCCATTTATCTCATTTTCCGCCTGTTCCAGTCCTTGTTGGGGGCTAATTTTCCCGCTTAAAATTGATTCTATTATATTGGAGAAAATTTGTTTAATTGCGTTGCTATCCGGTTGGCGCCAGCTTCGAGCGGTCAGAGCTTGTCGACTGAAAACTCCCAATTCCGGGTCATTGATGTATTTTTGGATAAGCGAACGAAGAGCCGGCGGTTTTTTAGCGGCTTGAAGATAAATCTCGGCTGTTTGCGGGTTGGCACTGGCGAAAAGAATGAAATTCCAGGCTAAATCAGATTGCCGGCTTTGGTTGGAAACTGATAACCCCCAGTAATCGGCGTAATTGAGCGGCTGGCTGATTCCGGTCGGCTGAGGCATTGGAGCGATGCCGACATTAAAATAAGGATTCTTGGCTTTGATTAAAGGAATTCGCGAAGCGTAGTTGAAAATCATCGCGGTTGAGCCGTCGCTAAAACTATTTAAAGAATATCTTAAATTTTCATTCCAAGTGTAATAAGGGCTGTTGGGATTGCTGAATTGAAGATAAAAATTCAAAGCAGGAAGACCTTCACGGACAAAACTTGATTTGCCGTAATCATCAATCATTTTGCTTCCGAATTGCATCATTAAAAGATTCAGCAAATCTGAAGCGTTATCAATATTTTTTTCCGAGCCGCCGATAGCGCTAGCTGGTTTGGTAATTTGATTCAATAAATTAACTTCGCGGAGATAGGGAACCAAGTTTTGAAAAGTCTGCCAAGTGGTCGGCGGAAGGCTAATGGCTTTGGCGTCAAACATGTCTTTGTTGTAAAGAAGAGCCAAAGTGTCAATATAAAGAGGCAGAGCGACAATTAAAGATTTATCTTGAGCTTGCCCTGAGCTTGCCGAATGGGTTTGCCGAAGGACAAAATCCTGTTCAACGACTTGGGGAAATAATTGTTGGAGAGCGCTTAAGGGAAAAACGGTTTCCGGAATGGGAATAATTTTATCGCAATGTTTAGTCAGCCAAGTGTTGTGGAAAGCGACAATATCAGGAGCTTTTCCGGTTGCAAAAGCGTTTAAAAGAGTTTTCTCGTAATTTTTCGCGTTATCAAACGCCGTGAAATCAATTCTGACACCTTTATTTATTTTTTGATATTCTTCAATCACCGCTCGAATGGCTTTCGCGTCGTTATCGCTGTCCGCGATTCCCCAGAAATTAACGACGGTTTCACTGCCGCCGCCGATAGTCCCGAAATTGCCGCCGGTGCCGGATTTTTTAAGGCCCGGAATAACGCCGAGAAAAAGCAAAATAAAAAACAGGACAATTATTCCAGCGATACCGATAATTATTATTTGATTTTTAGATAAATTCATAAAATTACTATTCCCGCCACTTTGTCTCCTTCTTTCAGTCTCATTACCCGCACGCCGGAAGTGGCACGGCCCGCGGTTCTGATGTCGGAAATTTTGGTTTTGATGATTTGGCCTTTATTTGAAAGAGCCAATAATTCTTCTTCATCGGCGATTATTTGAGCGGCCACGATTTTGCCGGTTTTTGAAGTGATTTTGGCGGTTTTGATTCCGGAGCCGCCGCGACTCTGAATTTTATATTTTTTAAGCGGCGTTTGTTTGGCGAATCCGTTTTCGGTTATCACTAATAATTTTCCCTCTTTCTTTATTATATCAATTCCAGCAACAAAATCATCCTTTTTAATTCTAATCGCTTTGACGCCAGCGGCTGTTCGGCCCATCGGCCGCAATTGCGATTCTTTAAATCTGATTGCTTGACCCAACGCGGTTATTATAATTACTCCGTCTTTTCCCGAAGAAAGTTTGACCCATTTTAACTCATCGCCTTTCTGGAGATTAATGGCAATAATACCGCTTCGTCTGACATTGGCGAAATCCTCAACGGATGTTTTTTTGATTATTCCCCTTTTCGTAGTCATCACCAAGTACGCGGACTCACGCGGACTTTTCTGCGTAGTTTCGCGTTCTATTCCGCGTTGTTCTGCGTAAGCGATAATAGCGCTTATTTTTTCTTCAGCTGGAATTTCCAGGAAATTTTGAACGAGTTTGCCTTTGCTGGTCCGGCTTCCGGCCGGAATTTCGTAGACCTTAGTTTGGAAGACTCTGCCTTTGTCGGTGAAAAATAAAATATTATCATGGGTGTTGGCGGAGATGAAATGAGTGATTAAATCCTCTTCATTGACCTCAGAGCCGATCAGTCCTTTGCCGCCGCGGTGTTGGATTCGGATAGCGCTTGGCGAAACTCTTTTGATATAACCGCTCCGGGAAAGATTTATAATGACTTCTTCCTGGGGGATTAAATCTTCTTCTTTGAATTCTTTAAGTTCTGAGGAGACCACTTTTGTTTTTCTTTTGTCGCCGTAAATTTTTTTCAATTCCAAAAGTTCGTTTTTGACGACATTAAGGATTTTCGCCGGACTTTTCAAGAGCATTTCCAGTTCAAGAATCAACTTTCTTTTTTCTTTCAGCTCGTCTTCGATTTTTTGGCGTTCCAAGGCGGCCAAGGCGGAAAGCCGCATATCTAAAATCGCGCCGGCTTGGATGTCGGTTAGTTTAAAATTCTTGATTAAATTTTGATGCGCGTCCGGCCGGTCTTTTGATTTCTTGATGGTGCTGATAATTTTATCAATGACAGATAAGGCTTTGACCAACCCTTCCAATATATGCGCCCGTTCTTTGGCTTTGTTCAAATCGAATTTTGCCCGGCGTTCAATTACGATTTTTCGGTGTTCCAAATAAGCTTCCAGAATTTCTTTTAATGATAAAAGCTGCGGCTGAATGCCGTTATCAATCAAAGCGATCATATTTAAATGAAAATCTTTTTGGAGGTCGGTGTTTTTGTAAAGCTGGTTTAAAATTTTCTGGGGATTGGCGTCGTTTTTCAATTCAACGACGATTCTCATTCCTTCGCGGTCGCTTTCGTCGCGAAGGTCGCGAATGCCTTCAATTTTTTTATCCTGAACAAGCTCGGCGATTTTAATTATCAGCTCGGATTTGTTGACCCGATAGGGGATTTCGGTGACGATGATGTTAAATTGACCGGTTTTGCGTTCTTCAATTTCCGCCAAGGCGCGGCAGGTTATCGGCCCTTTGCCGGAAGCGTAAGCCTCGGTAATGGCTTTTTTGTCATAAATAATGCCGCCGGTCGGAAAATCCGGTCCTTGAATAAATTGCGTTAATTCTTCACAGCTGGTTTTCGGTCGGTCAATTAAACAAACCAAGGCGTCAACGACTTCGTTCAGGTTATGAGGAGGAATGTCGGTTGCCATTCCGACCGCGATTCCGAACGAGCCGTTAAGCAAGAGATTAGGGAGTCTCGCCGGCATAACTTTCGGTTCCTGGCGGGTAGCGTCATAATTCGGTTTCCAGTCAACGGTTTCTTTTTCAACGTCAAATAAAAGCTCTTCGGAAATTTTTGACAATTTGGCTTCTGAATATCTCATAGCGGCCGCGCTGTCCCCGTCTATATTTCCAAAATTTCCTTGTCCTTTAATTAATGGATATCTTAAAGAAAAATCCTGCGCCATTCTAACTAAGGAGTCATAAATTGCCATATCGCCGTGAGGATGGTATTTGCCCATACAATCCCCGACCACCCGAGCCGATTTTATAAATTTGGCGGTATGGGTTAACCCCATATCCCACATAGTCCATAAAATCCGGCGATGGACGGGTTTCAAGCCGTCTCGGACATCAGGCAAGGCGCGGGAAACAATAACGCTCATCGCGTAATCAAGATATGATTCTTTGAGCTCGTCTGATATTTCTCGTTTTTCAATTTTTTCTATTTTGTCAATTTTATTAATATTTTTATCCATAATCATGTCATTGCGAGGGCAAAGCCCGAAGCAATCTCATAGATACATAAGGATTGTTTCGCCTTCGGCTCACAATGGCAAGAGGGTTAGGATTGCTTCGCTAACGCTCGCAATGACGTTTGGCTTATTCTATCGTAATTATCCTTTCCCCTGTTATTTTTGAAACAGAATTTTTAACACCATTCCAAGCGGATTCGCCGGCAACCTTTAATCCGGTTTTGAAAATCTGCCAGAATCCCGGTTCCATGTCTTGTTTTCCAACATTATCGCCGACTGCTTTGATTGTCCAGTTGATATAAACCAGCCAAAGGCTGATTACCAAAACCATCGCGATGGCGCTTGAAACAATCAGCCATCGTTTTTTAGTCGCCTCGTCGGAATTTTGAATTTTCCCAATGAATTTATTTAGTTTTTTAAACATTGAATATTATGTTTTTAATATCATTATTTCCGTTTTTTTAATGCCGGCAAAATCTTTTTTCTTGATGACTAATTTTTCTTGCGCTTCTTTTTGTTCCGTTTTTTCGCCGTTAAATTCTTCAAAAAATATTGAAATATCGCCGGCCGTTCTTTTCAAACCCGGGATTTTATAAAAAGACGGGATAACGATTTTCGGCCCTGTTTGTTTGACGGTTTTCCCTGCTGATTTTTGATTTATAAACGGTTCTCCGCCGGCCGGAATAAACAAAATATCGATTTCTTCCAGATGCTCAAAAATTGCCGGCTCGGGCGTTTCCGAAATATGTCCGAGAAAGCAAAGATTTATGCCTTCCATTTTCATTAAATAAACGGTTTTTAAAAATTTTTCCGAAGATTCTTTCGGCAAAGCGAAGCCGGTTATATTAACGTCTTTGATGTTGTATTCGCCCGGACCGTGGATGAGTTGACCATTGACCATTGACTGTTGATTGTTGACTATGGGAAACGGGGTAAGGGTTTTTAAAATAACGTCGCTTTTAAAACGCGGCGTTGTCATCCCGGTCTTATCGTCAAGCGGGTCTGTTGAAACAATAAAATCCCCGCTCTGGATTTTAAAACACCCCTCACCGTAAAAAGTGATAATCATAAAATCAACGAATAGCGAATTTGCGCGAATATACGAATAGTCCTTTGGGGATTTGCCAAAGCAAAAACATTTATTCGTAAATTTGTAATCTATTCGTTATTCGGTGATTTAATAATATACTATTTTGCCCAGTAATTCAACTTCAATGATGTTTTTCTGTTTTTCAGAAAAACATACCGCGGTTAAAAATTTTTTCATAAAATCAATAAACTAGTTGAAGATATTCAATAAAATAAATAGCTTTAAGTTGAAGTTGAATTAACTGGGTTTGCTTAAATTTTCAATAGAAAAACCCTGCTTTTGAAGGCAGGGTTTTTCTGTGATTCGGATGCGCCTATTTATAAGGCTTTCGGATACTATTTTTCTTCGGTTTCCCTTCTTAATTTTTCCAGAAGATAAGCCGCGTAGTCTTTACCGCCCAAACCAAAAGCAATGCCGCCGGCTAAAGCGAGCATAGCGATCAAGCCCGTTATCAATGTGTTAAGAATAGTAACGGCAATACCGAGCTGAATTAAGGCGGCCAAAAAACCGAAAATCACTATCGTCCACCAAGCCAGAGTTCCCAAGAATTTCGAAGCGTGAAGTTTGGCGCTCATAATAGAAGCCTTAACTATGGATTTTGAGAAATTAGCCAAGACAACGGCGGCTAACATTATCAAAACCGCGATAATAATATTCGGGATGTAAGCGAGAATATCGCGCAAGAACAGAGAAACTCCGAAAAGCCCCAAAATATCGGTGGCGGCCAAAATAAAAACAATCGTCAGAAACCAGTAAACCAAAAGCCCAAGGAATTTACCGGTGTTAATTTGAAGATGCGCTCTTTCAAAGAAAGGCGAAAGGCCGATTTTTTTGAGAAGCGAATCAATTTTTAAAACACCGACAACTTTTTCTATCAATGAGCGAAGGCCGGAAGCGACGACGAGGCCGATGATAATAACTATTAAAGCGCCGATTAAAGACGGCAAAAAATTAATAGCGCCAAACCAAAGGCTTTGCAGGGAATTAACTATCACTTCAGTCCAAGATTGAATAACCATATTTTACACACTAAGTACCGCGAATATAAACACGAAGTACCACGAATAAATTTTTAGTGGCTTTTAGTGTTTCTATTAGTGGCTATTAGTGTTTTTATTCGACCTTTATATTTATTATAGTATTATAACAAAAGAATTCAATAAATGAAATCTTTCGGCTGTGGATAACCTTGCTCCGCTATTATTTTATGTTAATATAGCAATATGAAATTCATCAGCAGATTGATTTTTCATTTTTTCACCAATTTTATCGCCTTGTTGGTAGCGGCTTATTTTATCAAAGAGTTCAAGATAACTCCTGATTTGCTGAATTTTTCTCTGGTCGCCGGCATTTTCACTTTGATTAATATTTTTATCAGGCCGATTTTGAAATTGATTTTGAGTCCGATTATTATTTTAACCTTTGGCTTGGGAATTATTTTAGTCAACGCCTTGACCCTTTATCTGCTTGATATTATTTTGACTGATATTACGATAACTGGACTATCGGCCCTTATTTATGCTACCTTAATTATAAGTTTAATCAATATCTTGATAAGTTTCTCGGCTAAAAGAATATACAAAGAATGATTATTTCAATAGCGCAAATCATTATTTCGGTTATTTTAATTGTTTTAGTTCTGCTTCAGGAAAGGTCTTCCGGGCTTTCCGGCGTTTTTGGCGGCGGCGGATCGGAATTTTACAGCCAACGGCGCGGTTTTGAGCGGTTGATTTTTTACGCCACCATTGTTTTGATAATCGCCTTTGCCGTTTTGTCGCTTATCAACCTTGGTTCATAAAGTTTATGAACAATTTTTAATTTTCATTGAATTTTCAATGGTTTAATTTAAACCCTTCGGGGAGCGATTTTATCGCAACAAGGGCTTGGAAATTGTAAATTGACTCATTGATTGAAAATTGTAAAATTGAAAATTTTTAACTGGCTTGTGTTTAAAATTTTAACTTACGCATTTAAAACATTTTCTCGGAATGAACGCTTGATTTTCACCGCGTCTTTTTTGATTTTCACCGCGTCTTTTATTTTTATCGGTATTAATTTTTTTGACGAAAAAACCACTCTCGCTTCGGTTTCCGGCGGTCGTTATACCGAAGGAATAATCGGCCAGCCCAGTTTTGTCAATCCGGTTTTCGCCGGGGATAACGATTCGGACCGCGATTTAATTGAGTTGATTTTCAGCGATCTTTCAGATTTGGCCGAAAGCTATAAAGCAAACGAAAACAACAAAGTCTGGAATATTCGGCTTAAAGAAGGCGTTGTTTGGCACGACGGCGAGCCTATTACTAGTGATGATTTGATTTTTACCATTAAAACTATTCAGGACCCCGATAGCCGTTCCCCGCTTTTTTCCAACTGGAAAGGAATAACGGCGGAAAGAATAAGCGAGCGGGAAGTGAAATTAACGCTTCCCGAGACTTATGTTTTTTTTGAAAGCGCGCTTAAGGAACTAAGGCCGATTCCCAAGCATATTTTTGAAGCCCTTCCGGCTTCTAACTTGCGGCTTTCCGATTATAATCTTGAGCCAATCGGCAGCGGACCGTTTAAATTTACTTCTTTTAAAAAAGAACGCTCGGGATTTATTGGCGAATACCGTTTAACGCGAAACGAATCTTATTTTAATCAAAAGCCCTATTTAGAAGAGATAGTTTTAAAATTTTATCAAAACGAAGACGAGTTGATCAAGGCTTTTAATTCGGGAACCATTGACGGTTTCGGCGGATTGAATCCGAAAAATATTTCTAAAATTATTATTAATTATCAAGTTTTTAAATTGTTGATGCCGAGATATTACGCGGTTTTTCTGAATTCTTACAGTAGGCCGGTTTTAAAAGATAAAAATATCAGATTGGCTTTAAATTACGGTGTTGATAAAAAATCGCTGGTTGAAAAAGTTTTTGACGGTCAGGCTGTTTGGCCGGCCGGTCCGTTGACACTGGGAATGAAGGGTTACGCGGCTGGCGCTTATTCGGAAGAGAATTTTTCTTTGGAAAAGGCGAATCAAATTTTGGATAATCTCGGTTGGCAGTTAAACGACGGGGGAGTTCGGGAGAAAAAAATCAAAAAAGAACTGGAACGGTTAGAATTTAATTTAGTCGTTCCGCAAATATCTTTTTTAGTTGAAACCGCCAATTTGATAAAAGAAGATTGGTCCAAAATCGGCGTAAAATTGAATTTGATTATCCGTTCAACGGCCGAGATCGGCAACGAAGTTGCCAAAAACAGGGATTATGAAATGCTCATCTTCGGCAATATTTTCAGGAACAACAATGTTCCTGATCTGTCTTCGTTTTGGCATTCGTCCGAGCGGTTTTACCCCGGCTTCAATCTGGCTCTTTACGAAAATAAAACGGCGGATTCCTTGATTGAATCAATCAGGAAAAATTTGAACGAACGGAATCGCGAGCGCGATTTGGCGGCTTTGCAATCGTTGATTATTCGGGATATGCCGGCGATCTTTCTTTATTCACCTGATTATTTTTATATCGCCAAAACATCGCTGAAAGGATTTGATGATCCTGAGCAGAGTCGAAGGATTATTTCGCTTTCAAGCGACCGATTCAAAAATATTGAAAAATGGTATATTAAAACAGCGAGAATATTTAAGTAAATTAACCTAATTATTCTAATTAACCTAATTGACCTAAATAAATCCCAATGAATAAAGCCCCAAATAAAAATTAAAATAATTAGTTATTTAATTATTGGGATTCGATTAGAATAATTTTTATTGACATTTATCTATGGATATTAGAGAATATAAACAAATTGCCAATCTTATACGAGACAATAATACCTACAAGGTTTACGACTTGCTTGCTTTGGAAAATTTTAATGTTTCTCTAACCGAGCTTTATCAAAATAAATCAACCGGCGGACATTCACATGATAATACCGACGAAGTTTATGTGTTTATTGACGGTAATGGAACTATGGAAATTGGGCTGAAAACTTTTAAAGTGAAAAGCGGCGATTTAATGCTTGTTCCTAAGGGCAATTTTCACAAAGTGTATAATCAGGGAGATAAAATTTTAAGTTTTTGGGCAATTTTCGAAAAATACGAAGGCAGAGGGAAACAAAATTTCTAATTTCTAAATCCTAATTTCTAAATAAATTCTCGCATATTTGCCGAAGTGGTGAAATTGGCAAACACGCAGTGTTCAGAACGCTGTGCCCGCAAGGGCTTGAGGGTTCAAGTCCCTCCTTCGGCACCAGAATAATATGAATAAATTAAAAACAATAAAACCGAAAACAAAAGAAGACGCGACTCATAAAGACGCGGTTCGTTTTGTCGCTTTGGGCGGTTTGGAAGAAATCGGCCGCAATATGATGGTTTTTGAATATCAGGACGAGATAATTATTATTGACGCCGGTTTGCAATTTCCGGAAGAAGATACGCCCGGAATTGATTACATTATACCCAACATTGAATACCTTGAATCGAAAAAAGAAAAAATAAAAGCGTTGATTATCACTCACGCTCATTACGACCATATCGGAGCCATTCCCCATATCGTTCAAAAACTGGGAAATCCGATTATTTTTACCACAGCGCTCGCCAAGGAGATAATTCAAAGGCGCCAAAAAGATTTTCCCAACGCGCCAAAACTCGAATTTGAGATTATTAAAGCGGGCGAGACTCGCCAACTCTCAGAACATTTCAAAGCCGAGTTTTTTGGCGTTACCCATAATATCCCGGAAGGTTTCGGCGTAATTTTAGATACGCCAATCGGCAAGATTGTCCACGGAGGAGAATTTAAATTTGATTATGACATTGATGGAAAACCGCGTGGCTTGGATATTTGGAAAAAAATCGGCGAGCAAAAAATTCATACCCTATTGCTTGAATCGACCGGAGCCGAGGAGCCGGGTTATTCAGTTTCCGAAAGAGTGGTGGAACAGGAGTTGGAAAAACTCTTTAAGAAAGCCGAAGGAAGAATTATTGTCGGAACCTTCGCTTCTTTGCTTGACCGTTTAGCCGAGATTATTAAAATCGCCGAACGGCTTGACAGAAAAATCGCCATCAGCGGTTTGTCAATGAAAACCAATATTCAGATTGCCCAAAACCTCGGCTTTATAAAGGCTCAAAAAGGCGCCATTATTCCATTAGAGTCAATTTCCAAATACCATGACGATAAACTGCTAATTCTTTGCACCGGAGCGCAAGGAGAACCCAATGCCAGCTTAATGAAAATTGCCAATGGAGAACATCGTCATGTCCAAATAAAAAAAGGAGACACGGTGATTCTATCTTCATCAATCGTTCCGGGAAACGAGAGAAGCGTCCAGATATTAAAAGACAATATTTCTCGCCAAGGCGCTTTGGTTTATCACTATAAAATGATGGACATTCATTCCAGCGGTCATGCCCCCCAGGAAGAGCTTAAAATTGTAATGAAGTTTATTAAGCCAAGATTTTTTATTCCAATGCACGGTTATTATTTTATGCGGTGGAGGAACGCCCAGCATGCTCAAGAGGTTTTAAAATTAAAACCCGAGGAAACGATTTTAGCCGATAACGGCCAGGTGGTTTTACTTACTAAAGATTCCGCCAGAATAACCGAAGAAACAGTTCCTTCATATTATATTATGGTTGACGGTTTGGGAGTCGGCGACGTCGGCGAGGTGGTGATGCGCGATCGCCGGACTTTGGCCCAGGAAGGAATGGTGGTGATTATCGCCACTTTGGATCGCCATACCGGCCGATTTCTTAAAAACCCCGATATTATTTCCCGCGGTTTTATTTATCTTCGCGAGCACAAAGAATTCGTTGAGGATTTAAGAAAACGCGTTAAAAGCCTTGTTGCCAGAATTCCCAGACAACAACAACTTGATTCCGATTATATTAAAGCCATAATGCGCGACCAAGTCGGCTTGTTTTTGTACAATAAAACCAAAAGAAGACCGATGGTTTTGCCGGTTATTATAGAGGTATGAAACCCATTCTCATCTCCGGCATTCAGCCGAGCGGAAAACTTCATATCGGGAATTATTTGGGCGCTTTGAAAAATTTTGTCGATTTGCAGAACACCGGCAGATACCAATGTTATTTTTTCATTGCTGACTTGCACGCCCTGACGGAAAATCCGGAGGCAAAAGATTTAAGCGTTAATATTATAAATCTGGCGATGGATTTTTTGGCGGCCGGACTTGATCCGAAAAAATCAATTATTTTCCAACAATCAAAAATTCAATCCCTTCAAGAACTGAAATGGATTCTAAGCACTCTTACGCCCGTAAGCGAGCTTATGCGCATGACGGCTTTCAAAGAAAAAGTGCTTCAGCCGCTTAAATTATCTGATAGAAAAAAAATTACGAAAGAGAAATTGGACGAAATTATTGGAAAATCCAACTTTGGTTTGGCGGAATATCCCGTTCTTATGGCCGCCGACATTCTGATTTACAAAACCGAATTTGTCCCTGTTGGCGAGGACCAGCTTCAACATTTGGAATTTGCCCGCATGCTAGTTAGAAAATTCAACGGCAAATTTGGCGAGACTTTTATTGAACCTAAGCCGCTTTTAACAGAAGTTCCGCGATTGATGAGTCTGGATAATCCGAATAAAAAAATGTCTAAATCCTTGCCTGCCGGTTGTTTGTTTTTGGACGATTCGCCGGAAATAATTCGCGGGAAAATCAAAAAAGCCGTCACCGATTCCGGCCGTGAAATCAAATATGATTCCAAAAACAAGCCGGCAATTTCCAATCTGATGAAAATTTATCAGGCGATGGCAGGGCAGTCAATTAAAAGCATTGAAAAGAAATATAAAGACAAGAGCTATGGAGATTTTAAAAAAGATTTAACGGAAGTCATAGTCGCCTACCTCTCTCCTTTTCAAAAAACAAAAAAGCGATTAAAAGCCCAGCCTCAAAAAATTATGAAAATTCTGGAAACCGGCGCCGCCAAAGCCCGGATTGTCGCTCAAGTCACTATGGAAGAGGTTAAAAAAAAGATTGGTTTAATTTAAAAAAGACAACAAACTTCTTCCGGTCATTTCTTTGGGTTTGGGAATTCCGAGCAGTTCCAAAACAGTCGGCGTTATATCGGCCAAAACGCCTACGCTTTCTCTTTCGGATTGCCGGATTTCTATTCCGGTTCTTGGCCGCATGTATTCTTTCGCCACCAAATAAATCGGCACCGGATTCGGGTCGTGTTGGGTTTCCGGTTCGCCGGTCAAAGGATTAAAAACTCTTTCCATATTGCCGTGGTCGGAAGTGATAATCAAAACGGCGTTTGATTCCAGGATCGCTTTGGTGATTTTGCCGATTTGCTCGTCAATTATTTCAACCGCTTTGATACAAGCTTCGTAATTGCCGGTATGGGCGATCATATCGGGATTGGCGTAATTCGCCAGAATAAAATCAAAAGCGCTTTCGCCGATTGATTCAATAATACGAGTGGTGATTTCATTAGCCATCATTTCCGGATGTTCGTCTTGGCGGATAATGGTTTTTGAGGGAATAAGAATGCGGTATTCGTTTTTAAACGGCTCTTCTCTCATTCCGTTGAAGAAATAAGTGATGTGCGGGTATTTCTGGGTTTCGGCGATTCGGAGCTGATTTTTTTCGCGTTCGGCTAAAATTTTTCCCAAACAAGTTTCAATTTTTTTCGGCGGAAAAGCTATCGGAACGTTAAAATCGTCGTCGTATTGAACCATCGCGGCGACATAAAGATTATTGAAATTTTTCACCGGAAAATTTCGGAAATTTTTATCAATAAAAGCCGAAGCGATTTGTTTCATCCGGTCTTCCCGAAAATTGAAAAAAATAATTGAATCGTTATCTTTAATTGGTCCTATTGGACTTATCGGACTTATCAAACTTACGGGTTCCACGAATTCGTCGTTAAATTTTCGTTCGTAAGTTTTTTTAATATGGGTTTCAATATTATCGGTTGTTGGTCCGTCGCCGGTTAAAACAGAGTAAGTTTTTTGGGTTCTGTCCCAATGTTTTTCGCGGTCCATGGCGTAAAACCGGCCGCTTAAACTGGAAAGACGGACAAAATCTTCTTTCGGAAGTTTGGCCAATAATTCCAAGGCGGAATCTGGTCGGCTGTCCCGGCCGTCGGTGAAAAGATGCAGATTTATTTTCACTCCTTCTTTTTTGGCGAAATCAATCAAAGCCAGTAAATGTTCAAATGAAGAATGGACATTGCCTTCGCTTAACAAACCGACGAGATTAACGGCCGAATTATTTTTTTTACTATGCTCAAAAGCGGTTTTCAAAGCCGGATTTTCAAAAAAACTTTTATCATGGATAGCTAAACTGATGCGGGGATAGTTTTGATAAATAATTTTGCCGGCGCCCAGATTAAGATGCCCGACTTCGCTGTTTCCTTCTTCGCCCCAAGGCAGGCCAACGCTGATTCCCGAGGCCTGAAGCGTGCCTGACGGAAAATTGGCTTTTAAATAATTGATGTTTTGAGGGTTGACGACGTGGATGGGATTGGATTCGTCGGGCCGTCCCATTCCCCAGCCGTCCAAGACAATTAACACAACGGTTCTTTTTGACATTGTTTTATTTTAGCATTATAATTGATTTATCGTAAAGAATTAACGGTTCCTAACGAATTCAATATTATGAAGAAGTTAGCGGACAATTTAATTTATGTTTTATCAAAGTCCGATTTTTTGGGGAGTTTTAGCGTTTCTTGGTCTGGTCGCCGGTTATTTTATCCGGCAATTTGTCGCCGCTAAAGCGGCCAATTCAATCGAGCAAAAAATCAAGAGACAGATTGAAGAGGCGAATTTAAAATCCAAAGAAATAATTCTTGATGCCCAGGGAAAATCCACGGCTCTTTTGGAAGAAGTTAAAAAAGAAGAGCGGGAGAGCAAAACCCAACTTACCCGCTTGGAGGAAAGGCTTTTAAAAAAAGAAGAGCAGATTGAAACGACCGCTTCCGATTTGAAACGAAAAGACGCTCAATTAACAGATGAATTTGAAAGATTAAAAACCGGCAAGTCGGAGGTTGAAGGATTAAAACAAAAAATTATCGGTGAATTGGAACGGGTCGCGGGATTTTCAACGGACGAAGCCAAAAGTTTGCTTTTGAAAAATATTCAGGATAAATTTCAGGAGGAACTATCAACGACTCTTCAGAAACTGGAAAAATCAAGGAGAGAAGAAATTGAACGCCAATCCGTTGAAATTATCACTACGGCGATTCAGCGTTACGCCCGGTCCCATATTGCCGAAATAACAACCAGCGTTTTCAGTCTCGGCGACGAAGATTTGAAAGGAAAAATTATCGGCCGGGAGGGCAGAAATATCAGGGCTTTGGAGCGGGCCACCGGCGTTGAATTTATAATTGACGAAGCGCCGGACAGCATTGTTATTTCTTCGTTTGATCCGACAAGACGGGAGATTGCCAGAATGGCTTTGCAAAAATTGATTAAAGATGGCCGGATTCAGCCGGCGAAAATCGAAGAAAAGGTTGAAGAGGCCAGACAGGAATTGGGTAAAAAAATAATGGAGTTTGGCGAGGCGGCTGCTTACGAAGTAGGCATTTATGATTTGCCGAAAGAAATCGTCCAGCTTTTGGGCCGTCTTCATTTCAGATTCAGCTATGGCCAGAATGTTTTAATCCATTCAATTGAAACGGCTTATTTGTCTTCAATGATTGCCGCCGAACTCGGGCTCAATGTTGAAACGGCCAAAAAAGCGGCTTTGCTTCACGACATCGGTAAGTCCATAGACCACGAAGTTCAAGGAAGCCACGTTGAATTAGGCAGAAAAATTCTTAAAAAATACGGCGTTTCGGAAGAGATAATAAAAGCGATGGAAGCGCATCATGAGGAGTATCCTTTTGCTCTGCCAGAAGCTTATGTGGTGGCGGCGGCAGATGCTTTATCCGGAGCTCGGCCCGGCGCCCGGCGCGATACTGTTGAAAATTATCTCAAGCGGCTGGGAGAATTGGAAAAAATCGCGACAAATTTTGAAGGCGTTAAGAGCGCTTACGCGATTTCCGCGGGCCGGGAATTAAGGATTTTTGTTACACCGGAAAAAATAGACGATTTCAGGGCTTTGCAGTTAGCCAAGGATATTGCGGCAAAGATAGAATCAGAGTTAAAATATCCGGGAGAGATTAAAGTTAATGTGATAAGGGAGGTCAGGGCGGTGGAATACGCCAGGTAGTGAAAACTATTGACTTTTGACTGTTGACGATTGACAATAAAAAGGTAGACTTTTCCTATATAATTTGACATACTTAAACCAAAGGTCGAGGATAGTAAGGTTTTAGGTTATAGTTTTTAGGTTTTAGTAAATTCTAACACCCAACACCCAACACCTAACACCTAATTATTAAATGAACAAAGCAGAATTTATCGAGGCAATAATGAAAGCCACCGGCATAGAAGTGAAAAAACAAGCCGCCGAAACCGTTGAAGCGTTTTTTGATACAATTACCAAAACATTGGCTCGCGGCGAAGAAGTGGCGATCACCGGTTTCGGCGCTTTCAAAGTGATGAAAAGAGCGGCTCGGATGGGAATTAACCCCAAGACCGGAGAAAAAATTCAAATCGCGGCTTCAATAAAGCCGAAATTTAAAGCAGGCAAAGCGCTTAAAGACGCGGTGAAGTAAATTTCAATAAAAAATCCCGCCTTGTTTTTCAGGCGGGATTTTTTATTGAAGCATCGCGTCGATTTGGAGAAGAATTTCTTGAGCGGACTTTATTTTTTCCAAGGATTTTCCCAAATCTTTATTCTCTTGGCTTAAAATTGAAGCTTCTTTGAGCTCATTGGTCGTTTTTTCCAACAAAGCTTGAATATTGAGAATGTTTTCCGCGTTGAGATGATTATTATTCTCAATAAGATATTTAATTTCATCTAATTTCACTTGAATAGAGCTGTTGATCTCGTTGGCTCTGACCACTAAATCGTTTTGGCCCGGTTTGATTATTTGATAAATGCCTCCAAGCGCCATTAAAACAAAGATACTGATTAATCCTATCGCGAACGCCGGTTTGTAAATTTGCGTTATTTTAAATCCCGGTAAATTTTCGGTTGCGGTCGGTTCCGCGAGTATTAAAAATCGAGACCGCGTTGTATAGTTGGAATCGGGTTGAATTTGACGAAGCTCTTTTAAATTTTCCAATAAATTTTTATTCATTGTTTCCTAAAATTTTCTTTAAATTTTTTATAGCTCGATGTTGGAGCAATTTAACCGCCATTTCGCTTTTTTTCAAAGCCGAGGCGGTTTCTTTAAGCGACAACTCTTCAATAAATCTTAAAATTATAACGTCTTGATGTCCGGGATTAAGCTGTTTAATGGCCTCCTTGATTTTTTTAACGTTTGAATTATCGTCAAGGATTTCAATTACCTCAATGGACGAATCATCAATTTTTGATTCGCTTATTTCTTCAATATTTAAATTATTTTTTTTGGTGCGGTAATAATCAATAACCTGGTTTCTGGCAATTCTGTAAAGCCAACTGGAAAAAGGAAGTCCTTGAAATTTATATCCGCTGATAGTCTGCCAGCTTTTCAAAAATACCTGGTGAGTGAGATCCTCGGCCTCCTCACGATGGCTGACCTTAAGATAAATAAATCTGTAAATCTGCGTTTGATATCTATCGTAAAGCAGGCCAAAAGCCGAGGCCTCACCTCTAATGGCTCGTTCAATTAGTTGTTTTTCGCCATCTAACATATAAAACGAATGAGAGATTAATTAGTTTCTGGAGCGGGTGAAGGGAATCGAACCCTCGTATCGTACTTGGCAAGCACGTATATTACCACTATATTACACCCGCAATTTAAACTAAAAACTAAAACCTAACACCTAATTTTCCGGCGGTGGACCGCTCGGGCCTTTTATTGAAGGCGAACCGCTTGGTCCTCGAAAGCCGTCGCTTATTGGAATTTCTTGAATTTGACCATTATTTATTTCAATCGGCGCTTCACTACTCGGCTGAATAAAATAATTATAAATAAAATACAGGCCAAGTAAAGCAAATAAAATAATTATAAAAATTAATGTTTTTTTAATCATTTTTTGTGCGCCCACCAGGGCTCGAACCTGGGACCTTTTGCTTAAGAGGCAATTGCTCTGCCAACTGAGCTATGGGCGCTTTATGTGCCCTCGGAGGGACTCGAACCCCCAAATCGAGCTTCGAAGGCTCGCGTTTTATCCATTAGACTACGAGGGCAAAATTAGTTTATAGTTCGTAATTTTTAGTTTATAATTAAAAACAATGAATTTCAACCCTTCAGTAAAATTCAGGGCAAGTATTCCCGAAGAAATTATTTTAGTGGCTAATAAACTAGTGGCTAGCGGCTATAATGCTTATTTGGTTGGCGGCTGCGTTCGCGATTTATTAATGGGGCGGGAACCGAAAGATTGGGATGTTGCCACCGACGCAAAACCCGAAGAAATTCAAAAGATTTTTTCCACCTTCGCCGGAGCTACGGCGGACAAGCCTGCCACCGTTTATGAAAATAAATTCGGCACCGTTGGTGTTAAGACCGGCTCTGATAATGAATCGTTAAAAATCATAGAAATTACAACATTCAGAATAGAAGGAAAATATACTGACAAGCGCCACCCCGATGAAATTAAATTCGCCGAAACAATTGAAGAAGATTTAGGCAGACGGGATTTTACTATCAACGCTATCGCTCTAAAACCTAACACCCAAAACCTAAAACCTGAATTAGTAGACCCCTTTAACGGCCAAGATGATATTAAAAATAAAATAATTCGAGCCGTCGGCAATCCCGAAGATCGTTTTAATGAAGACGCTTTAAGGTTGATGCGAGCCGTTCGATTTGCGACGGAACTGGATTTTTCAATACAAGGAAAGACCGCCGTGGCGGTCAAAAAACAAGCCGGTTTGTTGGAAATGATTGCCAAAGAAAGAATCCGCGATGAGTTTATTAAAATTTTAATGGCTGAAAAGGCGGTTTCAGGAATTCAATTATTGGAAGATTTGGGTTTGTTGCGGTTTATCGCGCCGGAACTCCGCGACGGCATCGGCGTCGGCCAGAATAAGCATCATATTTACACGGTCTGGGAACATAATTTAAAAGCGCTGGATTACGCCGCCAAGAAAAATTATTCTTTGGAAATTCGATTGGCGGCGCTTTTGCACGATATCGGCAAACCGGCGACCAAAGTCGGCGAAGGGCTTGATTGCACTTTTTACAATCACGAAATAGTCAGCGCAAAATTAGCCGCCGAAATTTTAGATAGGCTTCGTTTCCCGAAAGATTTGGCGGAAAAAATTATTCATTTGGTTCGTTATCACCTTTTTTATTACAATGTCGGCGAAGTCTCCGAAGCCGGAGTGCGCAGATTTTTGGCGCGCGTCGGTCCGGAAAATGTCGATGATTTTATAAAAATCAGGGAAGCGGATAGAATCGGTTCGGGTGTGCCCAAAGCCGTGCCATATAAACTGCGGCACTTGCTTTTTATGATTGAAAAAGTGAAGCAAGACCCGATTTCGCCGAAAATGCTGAAAGTCAACGGAGAGGATGTGATGAAAATTTTGGGCATAGAGCCGGGCCCGCGAGTGGGTCGGATTTTGTCCGTTTTGTTGGACGAAGTTATTGAAAATCCCGAAAAGAATACGAAGGAGAATTTAGAATTCAGGATTCAGGATTTAGGGAAGTTGTCGGATATTGAGCTTGAAAAATTAGCCAAAATTAGCAGGGGAAAGAAAGAAGAATTTGAATCAGGAATAGAAGAAGAAATGAAAAAGAAATTTTACGTGAAATAAGAATCACTATCTTATCTAAACGATCGTCAGGATAGGATAGTAAATAATTAATAAGTATTTTTATATTTACTAAAAAAGGATAAAGTTTTTTATCCTCTTTTTTATTTTTCTACCGCTCTATCGCGATAGAGCGCTCTATTGGGTTAGAGCATGCTAATTTGGTTGGCGAGATAGAATGAATTGATTTATACTAATTTTATGATTGGTTTTTTTGATTCCGGACTCGGCGGCTTAACAATTCTAAAAGAGGTTGTTAAAATTTTGCCGGAATATTCTTATATTTATTTAGGCGACAACGCCCGGACTCCTTATGGTTCAAGAAGTCAGGAAATAATCTATAAATTTACCGTTGAAGGCGTTGAGGAATTATTTAGGCGCGACGCGGAATTGGTGGTTTTGGCTTGCAATACTTCTTCAAGCGCGGCTTTAAGAAAAATTCAGCGGGAATTTCTACAGAAGCACTATTCTGAGAAGCGAGTTCTTGGCATCATTATTCCGACTGCCGAAGAAATTGGCAGATTTACGAACACGCGAGAAATTGGAGTATTGGCTACAGAGGCGACGGTTAATTCCCTGACTTACCAAAAAGAAATTAATAAATTTTTTCCTGAAATTAAAGTTTATCAGCAGGCTTGCCCGCTTTTAGTTCCGATTATTGAAGCCGGCGAGATTGAACAGAAAAATTTGGATTTGGCGATTGAAAAATATTTAAATCAGCTATTCTCAAAAAGTCGAAAAATTGATACGATTATTTTGGGCTGTACCCATTACGCGATTATTGAAGATAAAATTAAAAAATATTTGTCGCTAGGCATTAAGGTGATTTCTCAGGGACCGATTATCGCGGAGAAATTAAGGAATTATTTGGCGCGGCATCCGGAAATAGAAAATAAATTATCAAAAACCGGCAAGAGAATTTTTCTGACAACAGAGGATTCGGAAAGGGTCAAAAATTTATCTCAAATATTTTATGGAGAACAAATCGCAATAACCATAATTAATATCGGGCCGTAGTGTAGCGGTAGCACGAGTCCTTCGGGAGGATTTAGCTCCGGTTCAAATCCGGGCGGCCCGACAATTAGCCATTTAGAAAATTTTTAAATTTTTCTTTCAATTTTTCATTAGCGTTTTTCAAGGGATAGATGTCTTTAGGATAAATTGCTATTAAAGAAATTTTGTTGATTTATCGCTAAATACCATTGTAAAAATAGAAAACGGCGTTAATCAAAATCCTACAATTAAAACCTTAACTAAAATCGCCAAAGCATTAGAGGTTTTGGTTGATGATTTAATAAAGTAGATTATGAAATCTTGCACCAAGGCGAATTGATTGTTTATTCCAGAACTTTGGGATTAACTTTTCCTAAAAATTGGAAAGTATGGGGACTGTAAATGTTTTAGAAAAAATTAGTTTTGAGTTAAAAAAGTTGTGTAAAAATCCTAAGAACATTAAGGATTATTCAAAATTTCACAAGGATGGCAAAATACATATCGGCATTGCCACTCCGTTGGTAAGAAAAGTAGCTTTCAAAAATTTTAAAGAAGTAAAAAATCTTGAAAAGAAGCAAATTTTTTCTTTATGCGAAAAACTATTAAAAATTAATGGAAGCGGTTATCGGGACATCGCATTTGATTGGGCTTTCAGAATCAGAAAGCAATATCAGAAAGAGGATTATAAAATTTTTGAAAGCTGGCTCAAAAACTACGTAGATACTTGGGGCAGTTGTGATGATTTATGTACGCACGCTTTTGGAGAATTTATATGCCAATTTCCGGAATTTTTGCCACAAACAAAACAATGGGCCAAATCATCCAATAAATGGTTTCGCCGTGCTTCCGCTGTAGTCTTAATCTATTCTCTGCGCAAAGGAAAATATTTAAAAGAAGCTTTTAGTGCGGCAAAAATTCTTTTACAAGATAAGGAAGATTTAGCGCAGAAAGGTTATGGTTGGATGTTAAAGGAAGCAAGTAATTTACATCAGAAAGAGGTTTTTGATTTTGTAATCAAAAATAGAAAGTTAATGCCTCGCACAGCTTTGAGGTATGCTATTGAGAAGTTGCCAGAGAAATTAAAAATTAAGGCGAGAGCAAAAGAATAAGCGGCGCGTCAGATTCGCTGACACGCCTGTCTGTCTCTGGCGGAAAATTTGGCGGCGACGGAAAAGCGAGTTGGTATTTTTATTCACCCCTTTTGATTTTTTAATTACCTCGTTATATTATAGCAGAATAGGGGGGGGTGTAGTTAAGTGGTATAACGGGTCATTCGCATTGATCAAACCGGAGTTCGATTCTCCGCACCTCCACACACAAAAATTCTCTATTCCAAATTATTTTCCGGAGAAAGTTTTTTTATTATTCCTTCAATTTCTTCCGCCGAATAAAAATCAATAATAATTTCTCCGCCTTTGCCCTGAGCATTGCCGAAGGGTTTAATTTTCACTTTAGCTCCTAAAAGTTCGGTGAGCTGTTCTTGAAAATTAAGGATTTCAGGATTAACAATAGGCGAGATTGCTTCGCTTGCGCTCGCAATGACGGGTGAAGTTTTCCGAATTCGCTGTCGCAATTCCCGGACGCTTAAATTATTGGAAATAATTTCATTGAAAAGATTTTGTTGTTGAATTTGGTCGCCAATCGTCAAAAGCAACCGCGCCTGGCTTTCATTGATTTGATTTTTAGCAACCGCTTCTTGAATTTCCGTCGGCAGATTTAAAAGCCTTAAAGTATTGGCAATGGTTTCCCGGCTTTTGCCCAAGCGTTGAGCGACCTCTCTTTGGGTCAAGCCGAAAACATCTTGCAGTTTGGCGTAAGCCCGGGCGGTTTCAACCGGATTTAAATCAGCGCGTTGCAGATTTTCAACAATCGCCATTTCCAGATGCTCGGCATCTTTAACGATATTTTTAATAATTACCGGCACACTTTCCAATCCCGCTATTTGAGAAGCTCTTAATCGTCTTTCGCCAGCGATTAATTGATATTCTACTTTAGTTCCGAATTCGGTTTCTTTTTCAATTTTGGAAACGATCAGGGGTTGAAGAATACCATGTTCTCGAATGGAGTTTGCCAATTCTTTTAAAGATTCCTCGTTGAAATCTCGGCGTGGTTGATGGGGATTGGGTTTGATTTTTTCCGTTTCAATATAAAAGATGGCGTCTTTGGCCGCCGGCTTATTTACAGGAGTTGCTGCGCGAAAAGCATCAGCGCCCTCCGCCGGCTTTTCGTTGGAGTCGATTTGTTGGCCTTGTTGAGGAGACTGAATGTTTTGTTTTTTTGGAATTAAAGATTCCAGTCCTTTGCCTAACATTTATTTAGGTGTTAGGTGTTAGGTGTTAGGTGTTAGAAATTTACTAAAACCTAAAAACTAAAACCTAAAAACTTTATTCTCGTCCAATTATTTCCCTCGCCAGTCTTTCATAGGCCATGGCGCCGCTGGAACCGGGATTATATAAAATAATCGGTTTTCCAAAACTCGGCGCTTCGGCCAATGACACGCAGCGGGGGATTTCATTTTCAAAAACATAATGCGGAAAATGTTTTCTGACCTCAAAAGCCACTTCCCGCGACAATTTTTCTCTTTTATCATACATCGTTAATAACGCTCCGGCAATTTTAATATTTTGGTTTAAATTATTGTTAATCATGTCAACGGTTTCCAAAAGTTGGCCTAAGCCTTCAAGCCCGTAATATTCGCATTGAATGGGAATTAAAACTTCGTCGCTGGCGGCTAAACCATTGACGGTTAACAAACTCAAAGAAGGGGGCAAATCAATAAAAATATAATCGTATTCAGGCCGGAGCCGGTTTATGAATTTTTTAAGAAAAAATTCCCGCTCGTCCAGATTGACCAATTCCACCAAAGCGCCGGCTAAATGCTGATTCGCCGGAATTAAATGGTGATTAAAAATTTTCGTATTCTTGATTAAATTTTCAATTGAGGCGTATCCCAAGATGCCGTGATAAACAGTGTCGTTTAATTCTTTGGGATTTATTCCCAGTCCCGAGGTGGCGTTGGCTTGTGGGTCAAAATCAATCAGTAAAACTTTTTTACCCAAAACCGCCAAATAAGTTGATAAATTTATAGCGGCAGTTGTTTTTCCAACGCCGCCTTTTTGATTACAGATTGCGATAACGCGAGTCATAATTCTTTACTATAAGAGAAAATTGTGCTATTATCAATGAAAATTTAGCCGAGGTGGCGAAATTGGCAACCGCATAACACTCAAAATGTTACGGGCGCAAGCCCTTGAGGGTTCGAGTCCCTCCCTCGGCACAACGACTATTTTAATTTATGATAATTTTTACTAAACACGCCAGAAATAAATTTGAAATTTTAAAAAGGCATAAATTTTTGATTACAGAAAAACAGGTTTTAAAAACCATAGAAAGACCAGATTTAATTGATGGATCAAGATTGCCGCTTTTAATCGCTCAATTAAAAATTGACAAAAGCCATGTTTTGAGAGTAGTCTATAAGCAAGAATTCGGTATTATAAAAATTATTACGTTTTATCCTGCAAGAAAAAAACAATATGAAAAATAAAAATAAAGTAAAAATTTCATACGAACCGGAAGCTGATGTTTTAATGTGGGAAATTACTAATAAGCCGATTGATTACGCCAAAGAAATCGGCGATGTTGTTGTTCATTTTACCAAAAATAACATCCCTGTGCTGATTGAAATCTTGGAAGCCAGTAAATTTTTGGCTAGAGTAAAAAATCTTGTTAAAGAAAATAAAATATCAATTAAAGAACCGGTTTTGGCGAATAAATAAAAACTGCAAAAGAACCCGAAGAAAAATATCGGCTCGAACCATGTTTTAGGAGAAAGAAGAAAAGAAAAATTTTTCATATTGCTTGTTGCAGAAATTCTTGGGAATTTCTGTTTTTTGTTTTAACCTTGCTTTTTTCTTTGTTTTGCTGTAAATTATTCCAATAGAGTTTAAGTTTACCTACTCGTTAAAATCTATTCATATCAAGAAGAAAGGAGGAAACCAATGTCTCGGAAAAACTGCTTTATTAAAATGTCAGGCGATATGCTTAGCGATGATGTATTGCGCTGGATTAAAGAATTGAGCCAAGAATATTTCGTAGTTGTGTGCGTGGGAGGTGGCACTCAAATCAATGAAGCATTCGCGACAGCTGGTTTGTCTGTTAGAGAATTCGGCCCGCTGGGTCGCGAAACTGCAAACTTGAAAGAGAAACAATTGGCAAGGGACACATTGGAGAAAAACCAGGCAGAAATTCAGGATCGTTTAGCTGATTTGGGCGTCCATGCCAGTGTGGTGATTCCCGTGATTGAAATTGGCACTGTCCTTTGTCATGTCAACGGCGACCAATTCATTCTTGCTGTTTATCACGGCTTTGATGTCTTGTATGTCGTTACGACAAAAGACAGAGTTGAAAAGAAAAAATCTTTTTTCGCGCCCTACAAGAAAATTCAAGTAATAGGATTTTAATGTGGGGGAATCGTTTATTAGTCCCTTGCGGAAGCTAATCAGTTTGGGACTTTTCTTTTCCTAAAAAAGAATTTGTCGCCAAAGATGCACAGGCAAAAACTAAACAGAAGTTGCATGGTTTACCCTGCAACTTCTTTTTATTTTTCAATTTGTTAAGATTTTATTAATGCAAAATCAAATCCGCGTCATTTACAAAGACAAAAATTTCTTGGCGGTTTATAAGCCGGCCGGCATCTTGGTCCACTCAATTAATCTAAAACCTAAAACCCAAAACCTAAAACCTGATTTTACCTTAGTTGATTGGCTATCGGAAAAATATCCCGAAGTTAAAAATGTCGGCGATGAACCTCAAACTCGGCCGGGCATTGTTCATCGTTTAGATAAAGATACCTCCGGCGTATTGTTGGTCGCGCGCAATCAGAAATATTTTGAATATTTAAAAAATCTTTTTTCTCCCTACGGGAGATCTCCCGAAGGGAGACAAGGCAGTCAAATAAAAAAAACTTATCTGGCTTTGGTTTGGGGAAAACTTGAACCGAAAACCGGCGTTATTAAAAAACCAATCAGTATTAAATCAGGCGCTATCAAAAGAACCGTTTGGAAGGGCAGGCTGGAAAAAGAGGCGATTACAGAATATAGAGTCATTAAATATATTGAAATTCCGCGTTTGTCGGCGTTAAGTCCGCGTCAGTCAGCGACTTTCAGCTTGCTGAAAGTAATGCCAAAAACCGGTCGGACCCATCAAATTAGAGTTCATTTAGCTTCAATCGGTTATCCGATTGTCGGTGATTCGCTTTACGGACCGAAAGAAAATTCATTCGGCTTAAAGCGCCAGTTTCTTCACGCCGAATCTTTGGAATTTAATATTTCCCCGGGTAGACGAATAAAAATAGCGGCCGAACTGCCCGAAGAATTAAAAAGAATTCTTGACGGCTTCAAAAATAAAGATTAGTATATTCGTACTAATTCGTTATTCGTTGATTTTATGATTCCAGAAGAAATTTTAAAACAAATAAGATCTGGCGCCGTGGTTTCAGTTCAGGATAAACTAGGCGCTTTTAAGGGCGTAGTGCTCGCTCGAAAACACGGCAATGAAATTGGCGCGACTTTTACCGTTCGCGCGATTATTGACGAAATCGGCTGCGAAAAAATTTATCCCATTAATTCGCCGAATATCGTCAAGGTGAAGATTTTGAGTTCTCCTAAAAGAGTTCGTCGGGCGAAAATTTATTTTTTGAGAAAATTATCCAAGAAAAAATCTCGCAAGAAAATCGGGGTGGCGGCGTAAATTGCGCGGGTGCTGTAATCGGTAGCCAGGCCAGCTTGAGGTGCTGGTGTCCGCAAGGACGTGGAGGTTCGAGTCCTCTCCCGCGCACTATTATTCCTTGCCTTATTTGTTTTAAAATAATAAAATAAAAATATATGGGAAACATTGAAATGCTTGGTTCTCCAAGCGAACAAGATGAACAAGCCGAACAAAATGAACAGGAAAAAATTTCCTCAGCAGAAGAATTAGAAGGATTAATAGGGACAGAAGTGGCGGAAATCAAGAATTATTATAGCGAAAGCGCGGAAGACTGGCTTAAAAATTTTAAAGAAAGGTTGAATAATATTGAAATCCTGATAAATAGCGAAGAAGCTGCGGAATTTTTAAACAAAAGCGTTTTAGAAGGCGCCTCTATGAGGGCTAGGATTTTGATGGAGAACTTGGATAATTTAAGTCCCAATGAATTATTAGAAAATTTAAATAAGATTTTATAATGGAAGAAAATTTAAACAAACAAAAATCGTCAATAATATCGGCGCCTCCGGAACCCGGAATAACGATTCGCACTTTGGAATCGGATATTGAAGATATTGAGCGGGGCGGCGGCGAGATAGTCGCTCGTCAGCCGGTTAGTTTTGAAAAAACAAAAATCGAAGCGAATATCAACATCCCCGGTTATACCGGTCCGGAAAAAGCGATTTTTTCTTCGCCTGCCGTCATTTCCGCGGAACAGGAACAACAGCCGGGGAAAAAGACGAATAAATTGAAAATAACCGGAATAATTATCGGGATTTCGGCGTTCATTGCCGCTTTCGGATTTTTGGGATATTTCGTCATTTCGCAATGGCTTTTTAAAGGGCTTGATTGAAAAATTCAAGCAGTAGGTGTAGAATTTTTCATAATCAAACCTTTGCCCAGCACATAAAGTGTTATGTGCTGGGTGCTCAATGTTGTGGTAAAATTTACTTCGCATTGAGCTCGTAAATTTTAACAACATTGGCATGGAATTCAAAATTTTAACAAAATTTAAAAATCAATTAGCGGGAATAAAGAAAGAAATTGAAAAGAAAGTAAAGAGTCTTTATAAGACGCCGGATTTTGGCGATGAAGTTGATTCTGATGAAGAAACCAGCGAAACAGCGGAATTCGACAAGCAATTGTCAATCGCTCAAACCTATAAAGAGCGTTTGATAAAAGTTGATTCAGCTTTAAATAAAATTGAGAAAGGGAAATACGGTGTTTGCGAGAAATGCGGAGCTGAAATTTCTTCGGATGTTTTAAAAGTGGTGCCGGAATCAAAGTTGTGCAAAAATTGTAAAAAGAAAAAATAATGCCCGGTAATTCAACTTCAATAATGTTCTTCTGCGTTTATATATTATTAGGTTTTAAGGATAATAAACATTATATCGGCTACATAAGTAATCCAAGAAAAAAATTAGAAGAACATAAATTAGGCCCAGTAAATTCAATTAATTGAATCACTGGGTAGGCAAAAATATTTCTATGAAATCAATAAATTGGTCGAAAATGTTCAATAATAATAAAAATCTTCAGAGGTATCTAAGCAATTTTTGCCTTTTGAAGTTGAATTAACCGGGTAATGGCGAAAAATTTTTCCAAAGTTTATTCCGCCGAACTTGAAGGCATTGAAGCTAAACTTATTGAGGTGGAGACCGATATTAATGTCGGTCTCCATTCTTTTAATATCGTCGGTTTGGCGGATAAAGCGCTGAACGAGGCGAAAGAACGGGTCAGTTCGGCTTTGAAAAATAGCGGCATAAAGCCGCCGACCAAAGAAAACCGAAAAATTACCATTAATTTGGCGCCGGCGGACATTAAAAAAACCGGCTCGCAATATGACTTGGCCATTGCCGTCGGTTATATGCTGGCGACCAAACAGATTAAGGAATTTGAAACAGGGGATAAAGTTTTTGTCGGCGAGCTTTCTTTGGAAGGAATAATCCGACCGATTAACGGCGCTTTGAATATCAGCCGCTTGGCCAAGAAATTGAATTTTAAATTTTTATTTCTGCCGAAACAAAACGCCGTTGAAGCGGCGGTCATCAAAGGCGCGAAAATTATTCCGGTTTCCAATCTTGAAGAATTAATCAATCATTTGGAAGAAAGAGAGTTGATAAAAGTCCAGCCGATTACCGAATTTCAGCCGGGGCAAAATCAGTCTTTCACGGACATCTCTGAAATCAAAGGCCAGGAAAGCGCCAAAAGAGCTTTGACGGTGGCGGCCAGCGGAGGCCATCATTTGTTAATGACCGGACCGCCAGGAGCAGGCAAAACCATGATGGCGCAAGCTCTGATTTCCATTCTTCCACCGCCGTCTCTGGAAGAAGCCATTGAAATTACTCAAATTTATTCAGCGGCGGGCTTGCTTAAAGAAAATAATTTTTTGAATTTTCGGCCCTTTCGTTCTCCTCACCACAGCGCTTCGCCGGTTTCAATTGTCGGCGGCGGAACTAATCCAAAACCGGGAGAAATCAGTCTGGCTCATTACGGAATTTTATTTCTTGATGAAATGCCGGAATTTCGGCGCGATTTATTGGAGTCATTGCGCCAGCCGTTGGAAAGCGGCCGGATTTGTGTTTCCCGTTCTAAAAACACTTTGACGTTTCCGGCAAAATTTTCTTTGGTGGCGGCGATGAATCCTTGTCCTTGCGGTTATTTCGGCGATAGCGAGAAAGAATGCCGTTGCAGCGCCAATGAAGTTTTCAGATATCAGAAAAAAATTTCCGGACCCTTGCTTGACAGGATTGATATTCAAATTGAAGTGCCGCGGGTGAAAATAGAAGACTTAAGAAACAAAAATCGCGACGAAAAATTAAGCGAAAAAATAAAAAATCAAGTAGCGAAAGCCCGCGATATCCAGCAAGGGCGTTTGATTAAATCAAAAATACGCCTCAATTCTGAAATGAGTTCAAAGCAAACGGATGAATTGGTTGATTTGGACGCCACGGCGGAAAATTTTTTGAAAAATATCTTGGAAAAATCTTTTGTCTCGGCGCGGGGGTATTACCGGATTCTAAAAATCAGCCGCACCATCGCCGATTTAGAAGAATCGGAAAAAGTCAAAGCCAACCATTTAGCCGAAGCTTTTCAATATCGGGTGAGGGAAAAGGAATAGTAGTTAAAGGTTCATAAAGTTAATAAAGTTTGTAAAGTTATGAAAATAGAGAAATTTGAAGATATAAATTCTTGGCAAAAAGCGAAAGAACTTGTTTTAAGGACGTATAAAAATTTTAATAAAAATCGCGATTATTCATTTAGAGATCAAATTCAAAGGGCGGTAATTTCGATTATGAATAATATTGCCGAGGGTTTTGAACGTGGCGGAAATAAAGAATTTAGGTATTTTCTTTTTATAGCTAAGGGCTCTTGCGGCGAATACAGGTCAATGCTTTATATAGCTGATGAGTTAGGTTATATTTCAAAGAAGGAATTTGATGAGATGTATAATTTATCCTTAGAAATTTCGCGATTAATTTCCGGACTTATAAAAACTTTATAAATTTTTATTTTACAGCGGGCTTTTATTTCCCATTGCTGGATATAAAGCGATGACAACACAAAATACGGAAAAACCAAAAAAGGAATATGGAGTAAAACATCTTATTTATGGGTTAATTATTTTTTTTCTCTTTTATAATATTCTGTAGTTTGCTTTTTGGTGGAAATAATGAAAACAATCCTTCAACACAGACACAACAAACACTGGACGATATTGATATTTATATACAGGGACAATATTATGTAAAACAAGCTTTAAAATCTCCATCAACTGCAAAGTTTTCCCCATTAGATTTTATTGTTCATCGCCTAAATGATGATAGGTACGAAGTCGTTTCTTGTGTTGATTCGCAAAATAGTTTTAGCGCAATGCTTAGAAGCAGTTGGAATGTCGTATTTAAATATCAAAATGGAAAAACATATTTAGAAAAAATGACTATTAACGGAAAGGTTGTTTATTCAGTTCAACAATCAAAAGAAACACAGCGGGAGATTGAAAAAACACAAAAACTATTAGACGATTTGCAAAAAGAAATAAAATCTTATGAATGAATACATTTTAATCATTATGAAATTATACTTTATAAACTTTATAACTTTATAAACCTTATGAACTATGAGTTAAGTCTCTGTTTCGGCGTTACCCAAAAACCCAAGCGGAATTTGCCGCCGAGCATTAAGCGGGTTTGGGCTTCCAGCCCCGGAAAAGCGCCGAAAATTATCAAGGTAATCGGCATCAATGCCCATTGCAAGAAATAAAAAAAGTAATGCCGTTTTTTAAACCAATCGGGTTTTGGCGGAAGCAAAATAACGCTTAAAATCGCCGAAGTGATAATTCCAAACATCGCCAAAGTCATAATCCAGTGAGTGATTTGAGGCAAGCTATAAGAAAGAAGAGTAAAATTAAAATCAGCTCCGCCCAGCATTAAAGGCAGCCAGCCCAAAGCGAAAATTATCAAAGCATTGGTCGCCCACGAATGAAATCCTTCAATCGCGTTAAACGCCCAGTGAATTTTTTTTCTAAAAGAGATCTTTTTATTTTTTCTAAAACCGTCCAGCATATAAGGAATATTTTCGCAGCCCCAGCCCCAGCGGCGTTGTTGTTTGTATAAATTGAGCATTGTTTGCCAGAATTTCGGCGTCACATTGGCATCCATTGAAACCGGATAAAAAAGCGGTTCAACCCGCCAGTCGGCGTTATAATGAAAATAGCATTGCCAAAAAATCCGGGAGTCTTCTGAAACGATATCGGTATTCCAAAAGCCGATTTCAACAAGCGCTTTAAAAGGCATCGAATGGGAAGAAAAAGTGGTTAAGCGTTCGGGACGGGATTGCTGCATCATTTGCCAAAAAGTGCAGGAGAAAGCGATGACTCTTCCCAAAGCCGGCGCTTGGAAAATATTATTGGTGAAAAAAGGAATCGGCTGGAAGCTGGAGCGTTGGGGATTTTCGCAAGTTAAAAAAACATAAGTCAGGCGGCTGAAATAATCCGGCAAGACTTGGGTGTCAATATCAAAAACCGAAGTCAGGATATTTTCATAGGGAATTTTTAAGGGGTCAATAATTAATCTTTTCACCTCTTTAGTTGCCCAGGCTTGGTTGGATCCTTTGCCCGGAAGCTCGTTGGCTATATTTGCCGGATGAGTCGCGATTAAAAATTTAAAAAATTTATTGCCGAATTCTTGCTGGATTTTTTTGGCGGTTTCTTGAGCAGGCTCGCCTCCTTGTTCTTCAGTCGCCAAAACCACGATAAATTTATCTTTCGGATAATTTGTTTTAATCAAGCTTTCAAAAGATTCTTTAACAACTTCGTACGGTTCTTTATACATCGGGAGGATGATGAGGTGGTAAACGTTCGACCAATTGCGACCCGAATTACCCGAAGCAATACTGTCATTGCGAGGAGCGGAGCGACGAAGCAATCCTTTTGTTATTGAGATTGCTTCGCTTCGCTCGCAATGACATTTTTTGAGTTTCTCCAACCAATCAATTTTGAGATTTTCTCTCATTTTTGAAAAGGTGGCGCGGAGATGGAAGGAAAGATAAATTGTTTTAAGAAGCCAGTAGATGTCAAAAAGAATAATAAAAATCGCCGTTAGCGCCGGCGCCAGCCAAGAAAGGAGAAATATTAAAATAATCGTTGTCCAAGCCAAAGAGCCGGGAATTATTTCATAAAAACGGTATAGTTTTGACATTTGAATTTTGTTAATTATAATTATAATATAATGAATATTAATAAGCGAATTCGTTTATTCGTTGATTTATGAATTTTCATCGTTTTACAATTAAAGCTCAGGAGGCGTTGCAAAACGCCCAGGAAATCGCGGCCAAAGAAAATCACGGCGAATTTAAAATTGTTCATCTTTTGGCGGCTTTGATAATTGACGAAAGCTCTTTGGTGCGGCCGCTTCTTCTCAAGGCCGGCGTTAATTTGGAAGCGTTAAACCGGCGCGTTGAAGAAATTTTAAAAAAGGGGCCGAAAATTGTCGGCGGCGGCGGACTTGCCCAACTTTATCTTTCCCAGGAATTAATGAAGGCGCTGGACAAGGCGGCGAAAATCGCGACCAATCAAAAAGACGAATTCATTTCTTGCGAGCACTTGCTTTTGGCGATTTTGGAATCTGATTCGCAAGTAAGCCGTTTGCTTGAAGAATTCGGCTTGCGCAGGGAAATAGCTTTAAGAATTTTAGCCGGTCTTAGAGGTTCAATGCGGATTACCGATGAAATGCCGGAATCAAAATTTCAAGTTCTGGAAAAATACGCCGTTAATTTAACCGAACAGGCGAGAGCCGGAAAACTTGACCCGGTAATCGGCCGCAATGAAGAACTTCGCCGGTTGATTCAGGTGTTGTCCCGCCGAACCAAAAATAATCCGGTTTTAATCGGAGAGTCCGGCGTCGGCAAAACAGCCGTTGTTGAAGGTTTGGCGCAAAGAATTATTTCCGGCGACGTTCCCGAGCCTTTGAAAAATCGGGAAATCATTATGCTTGACTTGGGTTCTTTGATTGCCGGCACCAAATTCCGCGGCGAATTTGAAGACCGATTAAAAGCTTTTATAAAAGAAATTCAGCAGGCCGCCGGCAAATATATTCTTTTTATTGACGAGATTCATATGATTGTCGGCGCCGGCGCCGCCGAAGGCGCGGTTGACGCTTCCAATTTATTGAAGCCGGCTTTGGCGCGCGGCGAACTTAGGGCAATCGGCGCCACCACTATTAGAGAATATCAGCGCTATATTGAAAAAGACGCGGCTTTGGAACGCCGGTTCGCGCCGATTATGGTTGACGAACCTTCAATTGAAGATTCAATCGCGATTTTGCGCGGCTTGAAAGAAAAATATGAAATGCATCACGGCATCAGAATCAGCGATGAAGCGATAATCGCGGCGGTTAATCTTTCGGCCCGCTATATCAGCAACCGTTTTTTGCCGGACAAAGCGGTTGATTTAATTGACGAAGCCGCGGCGGCCAGGCGATTGGAAACAGAAAGTCTGCCCATGGAAATTGATAAATTACGTCGGGAAATCACCCGTTTGGAAATTGAACGCCAGGCTCTGCTTTCGGAGACGCAGAACTACGCGGAACAAGATGCGGAACTACGCAGAAAAAGTCCGCGTGAGTCTGCGTTTAGTCAGCGTAAGTCCGCGATTGAAAAAGAACTGGCGAAATTAAAAGAAGAGAACGACGAACTTTCCGCCAAGTGGCACGCGGAAAAAATTTCTTTTGAGCATCTTCATAATCTGCGAAAAAAAATTGAGGACTTGCGCCATCAAGCCGAGATGGCCGAACGCGAAGGAAGTTTGGAACGGGTGGCGAGAATTGTTTACGGCGAATTGCCGCAGGCCGAAAGAGAGCTTAAGGCGTTTGAAAAAAAATACACAGGAGAAAGTCAAAAGTCAAAAGTCAAAAGTCAAAAGTTAGATGAACGGTTCATCAAAGAAGCGGTTTATGAAGAAGATATTGCCGAGGTGATTTCCCGATGGACCGGCATTCCGGTTTCAAAAATGCTTGAATCGGAAATGGAAAAATTTTCTAAAATAGAAGAAGTGCTCAGCGAACGAGTGGTTGGGCAAGAAGAGGCGATTAAAGCCGTTGCCAACGCGTTGCGCCGAGGCCGCGCCGGGTTATCCGAAGAAGACAAACCCCTCGGTTCTTTTATGTTTTTGGGGCCGACCGGCGTGGGAAAAACCGAACTGGCTCGGGCTTTGGCGGAATTTATGTTCAACGATGAAAAAGCTCTGGTTCGCATTGATATGAGCGAGTATATGGAAAGGCATTCAACCAGCCGGCTAATCGGTTCGCCGCCAGGCTATGTCGGTCACGAAGAGGGCGGCCAATTAACCGAAGTTGTCCGGCACAGGCCCTACAGCTTAATTCTTTTTGATGAAATTGAAAAAGCTCATCCGGAAGTTTTTAATATCCTGCTTCAGATTTTGGATAACGGTCGCTTAACAGACGGCAAGGGGAAACTGGTTAATTTTAAAAACGCCGTTATTATTCTGACTTCCAATGTCGGCGGTGAATATTTTAAAGAAATTTCCCGGATTGGATTCGAATCGCCGACAGATAAAGAAAAAGAAGGCGCGAGCGACAAGGCTAAAATTTTTCATGAGAAAGTAATGTCAGAACTTAAAGAAACTTTCCGGCCGGAATTTTTAAATCGCTTGGACGAGATTATAATTTTTAATTCTTTAACGGCGAAAGAAATGGAAAAAATCGTGGAGATTCAATTGGAGCAGGTGAAAGAAAGATTGGCTAAGAAAAACATTAAGCAGGTTTTTGAAAATTCTTTGAAAAAGCATTTGGCTGAGGCCGGTTTTGACCCGGAATACGGCGCTCGACCGGTCAAACGACTGATTCAAAAACTTGTTCTTGACCAATTGGCAGATAAAATCATTAAAGGCGAGTTTAAAAATGTTAAAAAAATTAAAATCGGTTTTAGAGACCCCCAAGGGCTTACTCTTAATATTGGCGCTTAAGGCAACGGTTTTTTCCGTTCTTCTTTATCTTGTCAATAGTCAATGGTCAATAGTCATCGTGTTCTTGACTGTCTCCTTTTATTTCTATTTCCGTTCTTTTTTCAACACCCGCCAATTTCTCGTCTCTTTTTTAACGCTTCTCGCCGCTTCTTTATTAGCCGTTAATTTGTCAATAGTTAATAGTCAATGGTCAATAGTCATTGTTATTTTCTTCTCCTTCCTCTTCTTCCTTCTCCTGGGAATCAAGGATTTGATTTTTATCCGGCGTGAACCATTATATTATCTTTTAAACAGTCTTTTGCTTTTAACGGTTTTTGTTTATTTTTTCAGTTTTAATAATTTTGAGCAGCCGTTTTGGTTTCTGGTTAAATCTTCGGCGGCATTTTCGGCGACCTTCTTTCTTTTTAAAGAATTTTTATTTATGTCATTGCGAGGCGGAGCCGAAGCAATCTCAGCTCCGCTCGGAAATCAAAAAGTAAATCTAATGGCCAGCGGTTCGGCTTTTTTGTCTCTTCAATTCCTTTGGGTTATTGGTTTTTTGCCGTTCCGTTCTTTTAACGCCGCTTCTTTGATGCTGCTCATCGCGCTGATTTTGGAGGATTTTATCGTTCATCATTTAAGCGGCACCATCAACCGCCGGATAGTTTTAAGAAACATCACGATGTTTTTGATTCTGGCAATGATTATCTTCGGAGCGTCAAAATGGTCGCCGTAACCGAGAAACCAAAGTTAAATCCATTCGTTATCATTATTAATAAGTAGTTGACAGGACAGTGTTTTTGATTAAAATTTTGTAAAAGGTTCAGAAGTGAGGCTGAATCTTTATTAGTTTTTAGTTTTTAGGGTAATTTTTTTCTAACACCTATCACCTAACACCTAATCTACACCGCCTCACTCCAAAAGTGAGTTTTTTAATTTATAACACTACAGTTATTCTTTCATTGAGCTGCTATCTTACCTCACTGAGATAAGTAGGTGGTCGATCAATCGGGGGCATAACTTTCCGGAAAAATAATTAATAAATAAAAATATAAATTAAATTATGGGTAATACAATTAAAAAGTTTTCAACGATTGGTCTTTCATTGGCCGTCGCGATTTCATTGTCTGGCGTCACTATGGTTTTGCCAGCTTCAGCTCAAACTGACATTCAGGCGCAAATTAACGCCTTATTGGCTCAGATTCAGTTGTTGCAAGCGCAATTAACCACAGCCCCAGTCGTTCCATCGTATACCTTTACTAAAGACCTCACTCTTGGTTCAAAAGGAGACGATGTTAAAGCGTTACAGCAATTCTTGAATTCAAAAGGTTATGCTGTGGCTGCTACTGGAGCCGGTTCCGCGGGCAATGAAACAACCACCTTCGGTTCATTAACCAAGGCGGCTTTGGCTAAATATCAAGCGGCAGTCGGAGTTTCTCCGGCAGTCGGATATTTTGGTCCAAAATCTCGGGCGTATGTTGCCAGTTTGGCAGCAACCCCAGCAACCCCAGCAACCCCAGCAACCCCGGCAACCCCAGTAGTTCCCGGAGTTGAAGGTTCACTCGCCGTAACTTACGACGCTCTTCCTTCAGACAACTTATCTGTTCTAAAAGGTGAGAGTAAAGATGTTATGGCTATAAAGCTCAAGGCTACAGGTTCTGATATGAAAGTTACTCGTATGTGGTTAGATATCGACAGTCGTATATGGTTGTCTGCAAGTAATATTACTTTGTCAGATGGCTCAACAGTTCTTGCAACTATTCCTCTTTCAGCTTCAACCGTTACTGAGGTTACAGCAGGTTCTGCGTATCAACTTCAATTCAATGGTCTTAATGTAGTAGTTCCAGTTGGAACAACAAAGATTTTGACATTGAATGTTACTCGTCCAGAACTTACTTCTGCTAGTGTTTCAACTAATGTACTTAATACAAGTACAGTAAGAGCAACTGATGGTGCAGGTATCTCAGATGTCTACAAGATGACAGCTCGTATTATAAATCTTTCAAGTACAGCTGTTACTGCAGCAGGTACATTAGAAAATTCTTTAAGTTTATCTTCTCCAAAAACACAAGCAGTTTCTGGTCTTAACACTATTGCTGGAACTTTGACTGATGTTAAGTTGATGGACTTTGATCTTAAAGCAAAAGTTGGAGCAGTTAATATTACAGCTATAGCTGGTACTGCTGCAAGAGTTGGTGCTAGCACTACTGTTTCAGGGGCTGTTGCTTCATTTGAGCTTCGTGATGGTGCAAATATTCTAGCTTCTGTAACAGGAGCTGGAACATTTACCTTCCCTCTTCTAAATATCGATTTAGCAAAAGATGTAACAAAAACATTGTCAGTATATGCAAAGATGAATCATCTTGCTGAAAGTTTTGTAGTTAATGGTGACGCAATTACTGCAGCTATTTCTACAATTACTGCTACAACTGGTCCTTCATTCACAGCTGTGGCTACACCAGCTCCAGTTACAGGTGAAAAGATGTACTTCTACGAATATGCTCCGACTGTTGCTTTCGTTAGTGCAAGCACTCCACTAGTTGCAAACATAATTAGTAGTGCAACTCCTCAGCAAATGACAGGAACTCTTTCGTTTAGCGTAAAAGCTAATGGACGAAATGAATACATTACTGCTGCTGCAGGAGCAGCACAGGGTATTTTGTTAGCTCAAGGAGTATTAGATGGAACACCAACATCTACCGTTTATTCATTTACTCAGCTAGACATAACATCTACTGATTCTGTTAATACAGACGGTGTATTTAAGATCATAAATGGATCAACAAATACATTTACTGTTAGTTACAAAATCACAGTAGCAGCAGCTGATGGTTATAACAATGCCAAATTAAGTGGAATTCGGTTGACAGCAAATCCAAATGGTACAACAGGTGTTGTTGACTACTTATATGCTCTTCCAACAGCTGTAGGCGTACAAGCTTATATTGCTAAATAAGCAACATTACCATTCAAGGTTATTAATTAATCTTGATGTTTTGCAAGGAAACGCAAGTAAGATTAAGATAAGAATGAACCGAAGTTTCCCGATAGCAAATAATCGGACAAACCAAAAACCGCCGACGGGCGGTTTTTGGTTTGCTTTTAAACTTTTAAATTTTCTATTGTTTTTATACTTTTAAACTTGCCCTTAAACCTTTAAACTTTTAGCTTTTAGATTCTGCTTTTAAACTTTAAGTATAAGTATTGCCTTTAAACTTTTAAACTTTTATACTTTTAGCGTATGAGCAGCGCAAAATCTTTCGAAGATTTGTTCGTCTGGCAAAAATCTCGCGAATTAGTTAAATTGATTTATAGTTATACGCGAAAGTTGGAATTCAGCCGCGACTTCGGCTTAATCGACCAAATCCGCCGCGCCGCTGTCTCGGTAATGTCAAATATCGCCGAGGGTTTTGAGCGAGGAGGTAAGGAAGAAATTCTTTATTTTCTCTATATAGCCAAAGCGTCCTGCGGCGAAGTCCGCGCCCAACTTTATGTGGCGTTTGATCAAGGCTATATCAGCGCTCAAGAATTAAAAGACGGGGTTGAATTGGCAAAATACGTCTCGGCTTTAATTTTCAAGTTCATAGGCGGCTTAAAAGTTTCAAAGTATAAAGGTTTAAAATTTAAAAAACCGGTAGACGAAAAACAAAAAGAAATAAAAGAATTAATCCGCTCTGCTTTGCCAAAAGACCACCCGTCTTTAAACTATTAAACTATTAAACTATTAAACTTTATAAATCAGCGTTATGATAAATTACTTCAAACTTTCCAAATTTTTTCTTTATCTTGTTCCATTTAGCGTTGTTATTGTTTCTACTTCTACGCTTTTTCCTTTTATCGTCGGTAAATATGTTTTTTTTAGAACAAGTGTGAGTTTGGCATTAATATTTTTTCTGTTGGGACTGCTTTTCCAAAACGCGGAACTACGCGGACAAACACGCGGAACTACGCGGAATTTTCTGTGTGAGCCTGCGTTAAGTCTGCGTAAGTCTGCGCTGGTTTGGGCGGTCTTCGCTTTTGTCATGATATTTCTTCTTGCTTGTTTTTTCGGCGTTGACCCGGCAATGTCCTTTTGGTCCAATTTTGAAAGAGGGGAAGGCGGTTTACAGATACTTTATCTTGGGATTTTCTTTTTGCTTCTGGTAATTTTGTTTCGGGAAGAAAAAGATTGGAAAAAACTATTTTGGATTTCAATTTTAGCCGCGGTTTTGGTAATTTTTTACGGAATCGGCGCCCATTTAAAATATATTGACGCGGAAATGAGCGTCCGGACAGAAAGTGGTTTTGAGATTAGAGAAATAACCGGCCGAGGAGGACCCTATTTTCAAACCTTTAAGGGTTTTATCGGCGGATCCCTTAAAGACCCTCATTTCCGTTTTGCCGGCTCCTTAGGCAACCCGGCTTATACTGCCACCTATTTAATTTTTGCTTTGTTTTATGCTGGTTATCTTTTATTGACGCGGATTAATACGGATAAGAAATTTATGTTACTTATCGGCCTGATAATTTTTTTCTTTATCTTCTTCTGGTTGGCGGCAACCCGCGGCGCTTTTCTTGGTTTAATTGCCGCGATTATTGGCGGTGTCTTTTATTTTGTTTATCAACAAAAGAAATGGCGGAAACATCTTTTGGCTTTAACAATTATTTTAATTTTAGGAGTTGGCGCAATGGTTTATTTTAAAGACACTCCTTTTGTGAAATCTATTCCCGGTTCGCGACTTTTTGACATTTCTTTTTCGGCAGAAACTTTTCAGCACCGGACAATTATGTGGGAAATTGCCATTGACGGCTGGAAAGAACGACCGCTTTTGGGCTGGGGCCCGGAGAATTTCTTACAAGTTTTTGACCGGCATTTTAACACGGAATATTTTGTTCCTTCATCTGGTTTTGGCGCCTGGTTTGACCGAGCGCACAGCGTTTATTTTGACTATTTGGCCGAAACCGGCATTCTTGGATTATTAAGTTTTTTGAGCATTTTCGGAGTGTTTTATTGGCAACTTCTTTTCAAGACGCGGACTTTAGCGGACTTTGATAAAACACGGACTATGGCGGACAATAATTCCAAATTATTATACGAGGATATAACTTATAAAATAAGAGGGGCGATCTTTGATGTTAAGAAACAACTCGGTCTAGGACATAAAGAGTTTATTTATCAGAATGCTTTGGAAGAAGAATTTAATAAAAGAGGTATTATTTTTGAAAGAGAAAAACCTCTTGATGTTATGTATAACAACAAAAAGGTTGGTGTTTATAAACCTGATTTTATTATTGAGAATAAAATTATTTTAGAATTAAAATCACTTCCCTTTTTAGGGAGAAACGAAAAGAAACAGATTTGGCACTATTTAAGGGGATTGCCTTATCAATTGGCTTTATTAGTTAATTTTGGTCAAAAAAATGACGTTCAAATAGAAAGAATAATTTATGCCCCGGGTCTATTATCTCAGTCCGCCTCGTCCGCTAAGTCCGTTTTAGGTCAGCATCAGTCCGCGTTAACGCCCAAGTCCGCCAAGTCCGTTTTTTTAAGTCCGCTTGAGTCCGCGTTAATATTCGCTTTGCCCGTTGCTTATCTTATTCAAGGCATTGTTTTATTTGAAATTTTGCCGCTTTATATTAATTTGTTTCTGTTTTTGGCATTTGCGACCTATAAATTAAGAGCAGATATTCGTATATGATTAAAAAAATTATCATTGTCATAGTCATTGTCATTGTTTTATTCGCAATCTATTTTGGTTCTATTTTGCCTTTTAAAAAGGCTCAACTTTATATAAAATCAGCTTACCAAATGCCGTCTCTGAAAACCCCGGAAGACTTTAAGAAAGTTTTTGACAAGCTTTTCGGTTTTTATTCGCCGATTGGCGATTACGAGGCGGCAAGGTTTTTGGGAAATAATTTAGTCAATGCGGTGGCTAATCCTAAAAATCCAGAAATTGCCTCGCGTTATTTAGTTGAATATTTAGAGCCAAAAATGAGAAAAGATGAAACAAGGCATCTCCTTATTTTGGCTCAGATATATTTCTTTTTATGGGAGAAATCAGGTAATGAAAACGATTTTCTAAAATCAGAAGAATATTATCGCGAGGCCTTGATTTATGGTCCGAAACTCCCGCCGGTTCTTTATAATTTATTTGATCTATACCGTTTAAGAGGCGACGAGGAAAACACGCGGAAAATCGGCGAAAAAATTCTTAAATACTGGCCGGAAGATGAGAGGGTGAAAGCGATATTAAATCAGTAAAAAAAATAGTTGACAACAGATTACTGTTGTATATACTTTAGATATATGGCTAAAGTAGTAATAAGCGTAAAAACCAATAAGGAAGTAAAAGAGAATGTTCAAAAGATTGCCGAGGAGATTGGTATTTCTTTGAGTGATGTGATAAACGCCTCTTTAAGAAATTTTATCAGAACCCGCGAGGTGCGTTTTTCCGATATTCCGCAAATAATCCCTGAATTTGAAAAATTTTTAGGCATTGCGGAAAAGGACATAAAAAATAAGAAAAATTTATCACCCGTTTTTAAGTCGGCGGAAGAAATGAGAGAATATCTTGGCTCGTTATGAAAATAAGATTTCATAGAAATTTTGAAAAGCAGTATAAAAAACTTAAAACTAACGAGAAAGAGAAAGTAAAAGAGCGATTAGCTCTATTTATTCAGGACGAATTCAATCCGGTTTTAAATAATCACCCGCTTAGGGGAAAATACTTGGGCTATCGGAGCGTCAATATCGCCGGCGATCTTAGGTCAATCTATAAGCGAATATCTTTTGATATAATCATATTCATTGCCATTGATACGCATAGTAATTTGTATAAGTAATTAAAGAATAAAAAAACTATGTGCGGCATTGCCGGAATTTATCAAAATAAAAAAATTTATAATAAAAAAGATTTGGAAGCGGCAGCGGGGAAAATGAACACCTCCCAGAAAAATCGCGGTCCAGACGACGAAGGCGTTTTTGTTGATGTAAAAAACGGTGTTGCGCTGGGGCACTCCCGGCTTTCTATTATCGACCTTTCAAAGTCTGGCCACCAACCGATGATTTGGCAAAATGGGTCAATTTTAAGGACATCCGACGTCCCAAATATTGGCGGTAATTTTAGGACGTCGGATGTCCAGACATTAGTAATAACCTACAGCGGAGAAATCTATAATTTTTTGGAATTAAAAAAAGATTTAGAGAAAAAGGGATATAAATTCAAAACAAAAACCGATACCGAGGTGATTTTAGCTTTATACGCCGAATGCGGCGAAAAATCTTTTGAAATGCTTCGCGGGATGTTCGCTTTTGGACTTTGGGATGGCAAAAATCAAAAATTATTTTTAGTTAAAGACAGATACGGCATTAAACCCCTTTATTATTATTCGGATAATGAAAAATTAATTTTCGCTTCAACGGTTAAGGCGCTGGAAAACAGCGGAATAATACTGGTTCAAAAAAACCCCGACGCTTATATCGGTTTTTTACTTTTCGGCTCGGTGCCGTTACCGACAACTACGATAAAAAATGTTTATGCTGTGCCGGCCGGACATTATTTAGTCCGAGAAGCTGACGGCAGTCAAAAATTAATTCAATATTATGAGCCTTTAGAATTTTTCAAAAACAAAACACAGAACTTTCAGGATAATACTATCACACGTGATAGTATTCGAAGTCTTTTAGAAGAATCCGTCAATCTTCATCTTATCAGCGACGCGCCTTTGGGCGTATTTTTAAGCGGCGGATTGGATTCGTCGGTGATTGCGGCGCTGGCGGCTCAAACTATAAAAAATCAGCGTCTTAAAACTTTATCAATTATTTTCGACGAACCAGAATTTTCCGAAGAATATTATTCGGACTTGGTCGCAAAAAAGATAGGCAGCGACCATCGCAAAATAAAGATAACAAAACAGGATTTTTACGATTCGTTTGAAGAAATTTTTGAAGCGATGGATCAGCCGACAATAGACGGCGTCAACACTTTTTTTATCGCCAAGGCGGCCAAGCAGGCCGGGTTAAAAACCGTTCTTTCCGGACTAGGAGCGGATGAAATATTTTTGGGTTATCCGCATTTTCGCCGGGCGGAATTACTAAGAAAAATCCAGAATTTGCCGAAATTTTTAAAATCTCCGCTAAAATTGGGCAGTTTATTTGGCGACAAGTATTCTAAATTAAGTTATTTTACCAATGACGATATTTTAAGTTTTTATTTAGGGATTAGGGGCTTATTCACTCCTCAAGAAACCGCGAAGATTTTAGATACTAATGTTCAAGAAGTAAATAATTTTATAGATAAATTATCGCATCAATTACAACACTTAGAACAATTACATCCAATTGGCCTTCTTTCCTATCTTGAACTTAAATTCTATCTTCAAAACCAATTGCTTAAAGACACCGATTTTATGTCAATGCGTCATTCGGTTGAAGTCCGGGTGCCGTTTTTGGACCACCCGCTGGTTGAATATTTAAGCAGTTTGCCCGCAAACTTAAAACTTAAAAACTTAAAAACTAAAGAACTAAAAAACATAAATAAGCCCCTTCTCGTCGCCGCGGTTCGCGATTTATTGCCTCAAGAAATTTTCACCCGTCCAAAAATGGGTTTTACTTTTCCGTTTCAAAACTGGCTTCGCGAGATACAAGATACAAAATACCAAATACAAAATACTAAATCCCATTGGTCCCGTTCTTGGGCGAAAGCGGTTTTAAATAAATTTTAAAAATATGAAAATTCTTTACATTGCCGCAGATGTGAATCAAATTGGCGGAATTGAAAAATATAATCGCAATTTGATCGCGACGCTCCGAGAACTTGAACAAGACGTGATTGTGGTAGAACGACAGCACGGAGGATTATTAGCAAAAACATCATTTTTTATTCGCGTGATATTCTCTGCGGCGACGCATCGTCCTGATTTTGTCATATGCGCGCACCTTCACTTTTCCCCGATTTGCTTATATCTTAAAAGGTTTCTCAATTTTTCTTATAGCGTTTCTGTTTATGGAATAGAGGTAATCAATATAAAAAAACAAATTTTTAAACGCGCGCTGAGAGAGGCAGATACAATTATTTACTTATTTAACGCTACAGCAGAGAACGTAATAAGACAGATTCCTGAGATAGAAAAGAAATTGTTCAATCTGCCGAATTCCGTTGATGGTCAAAAATTTGAGATAAAAGAAAAATCTGAAAAATTGCTTTCGCGTTTTGGTTTGAAGGGCTCAAAAATAATTTTGACAATCGGGCGAATGTCTAAGTTGGATGGCGACAATAAGGGTTATCAAAGGGTGATTAAAGCCATGCCCAAAGTTTTGGAAGCTATACCAAACGTAAAATATCTTTTGGTTGGCAGCGGAGACGACATTTCCGCGGTAAAACAATTGATTACCGAATTAAAACTTGAGAAAAATGTAGTTTTAGCAGAAGCGCCAACCAACGAAGAAATCGTAGATTATTATAATCTCGCTAATGTTTTTGTTCTCCCTTCAAAAAACGAAGGATTCCCGCCGATAGTTTTACTTGAAGCGCTCTCATGCGGGGTTTCTGTAGTGGGAGGGAAACAAAAGGGCGCGAAGGAAGCTCTTCTAAATGGAGAACTTGGAATGTTAGTTGATCCAGATAGCATAGAAGATATTTCGGCGACAATAATTGCATTGCTTGGCGGCATGCTTGATAAGCGGTTATACGATAGGGTATTATTACGCCATAAAATCATAGAAGTATTTGGATTGCAAAGCTTTAGTAGGAGAACACAGCTACTACTTAGTTTATTGAAGGGGGAAAAATAATAATTAGGGAAATATCCATTTATTAAAAATAAATAACATTAAATGAATAAAGAGCTCTATAAAGAATACGTTTCTACTCACATGGCAAATCTGTATAGTAAAACCGCCCTGAATGATGCGAGAATGCATTTTGCCACATGGAATAGCTATTTTGGTAAATTATTGCCAAACGATAAAAATGCAAAGATTTTAGATGCGGGTTGCGGAACCGGAGATTTTCTATTTTGGCTTAAATATGTTGGATTTAACAAAATAAGAGGAGTTGACATAAGTGCCGAACAAATTTTAGCTGGCAAGCGTGCTGGATTTTCGGATATATATGAGGGCGATATTTTTAAAGAACTTCCAAAAAATATCAATAGTTATGATACAATTTTTGCGCGCGATGTTTTGGAACATTTTGGAAAAAATGACGCGATTAATTTTTGCAAGCAGGCTGCCCTTAGCTTGGTAGAGGATGGGTCGTTTATTATTCAAACTACAAATGCAGAAAGTCTGTTGTGGGGAAAAATTCGTCATGGCGATTTTACTCACGAACAAGCATTTACCGAAAGTTCAATTCGACAATTACTCATGATTGCGGGATTTAAGAATGTGCTAGTTTTTCCGCAGCGGCCTATTATACGTGGAATAAAATCATTTTTTCGTTATGTGATATGGATGTTTTTTGAGCTGTTCTTGAGGTTTTATTTGGTGGCAGAGACAGGATCTTTTAGAGGGATTTTAACTCAAAATTTATTAGTTTTAGCGAAGAGATGAAACGGAAAAATAGTAAAAACCTTAAGATTCTATATGTTGGAGATCTAAACGAGTATGGGCGCGGTTTTCAAAGATATGAAACCTTAATTGGGTTAGGTCGCGAGGTTTTTGGAATTTCTCATACCGAGGTTCCATGGAGTCCACGGAAGAATCGAAGTTTAATTGAGGTTATTTCTTGGCGATTAAAAATTCCGGTGGACATGGTTGGTGTAAATAAAAAAATAAAGCAAGAAGTTCTCAAAGATAAATTTGATGTAGTTTGGATAGAAAAAGGGAACACGATTCTGCCGGCGACTCTAAAATTTATAAAAAAGCATTTGTCGGAGGCAAAATTAATTTCTGTTTCGGAGGATGATATGTACGCTAAACACAACAGGTCTTTTCATTACATGTGGGGACTTAAATACTACGAGGTTGTCTTTACGACCAAAACTTATAATCTCGAGGAGTTGAAATCTCTCGGTGCCAAGAGAACGGAACTTTTCTTGGATTCGTATAGTGAGAACGCGCATAAGCCAATACAACTAACTGACGAAGAAAAGGCGCGGTTTTCCTGCGATGTGAGCGCGATCGGAGCATTTGAGAAAGAAAGAGCTGAATCGCTTTTGTATCTTGCCGAGCATGGCGTGAAAGTCGCAGTGTGGGGCAGCGGTTGGGACGCGTGGATTAATCGCCACAAAAACCTTGATGTGAAAAATAAATTTCTTTTTGGCTCTGATTATGCAAAAGCAATTTCCGCTACCAAAATCAATCTTAATTTTTTGCGAAAGATAAATCGCGATGAGGTTACCTCGAGAAGCGTTGAGATACCGGCCTGCGGCGGGTTTATGCTGGGAGAGCGCACGAAGCGTCATTTGGAATTTTTTGAAGAGGGGAAAGAGGCCGAATTTTTTAGCTCAAATGAGGAAATGTTTAAAAAAGTGAAATACTATTTGGAGCGCGAAGAAGAGAGAAAGAGAATCGCGTCCGCCGGAAGAGAGCGTTGTTTGAAGAGTGGGTATAGCATGAAGTCGCAGCTTTCAAAAATGTTAGAAAAAACTTTGTAAGAGATTATCGTCAAAGACGATAGTTTTGACGAGGTGTAACTTGCAGGATAGAATAGATTTTATGTTCAACAAGGTAAAACTTTTTTCCCACATTATAAAATCAACCCAAAATTGGTTTTCTGTTACGTTGGGTCATCCAAGTGGGAACACCGAATTTAAAACAAGGTTTAGAAATGGTCGCGAAGAAAAAATAATTATCCACTTCGCTCCTAATAAAATTATTAGTGATGCAAAAAGGGTTTATAGAAAACACGGGCTTATTTATACAATAAATGCAGTTCGGCGAAATGTTTGGGCCGTGTGTACTCGTTTTTTTAGGTCTATTCGTTGTTTTTTTTGGCCCGGTAGATTTAAGCTCAATGATATTTATTTTGAATATTCGTGCCATCCGGATATATGGAGAAATGAAAGGAGGGTGGAAGTTCCAATCGCCTTAGCTGTAGTCAAAGAAGCACAAATAAAAGGACTGAATATATTGGAAGTAGGAAATGTTTTGTGGCGTTACGGGGGCTCCGGCTACGATGTTTTAGATAAATACGAGGTTCAAAAAGGCATTATAAATGAGGATATCGTAAGTTATATTCCAAAGAAAAAATATGACATAATCATAAGCGTTTCTACTTTTGAACATGTCGGTTGGGATGAAAATGAATACGGCGGAAAATCCTCAAACGGACAAGGAAAACTTTTACTCGGTATTGATAACTTGATAAAAAATTGTTTAGTCGATAGAGGTGAAATATTTTTTACCGTACCCATTGGTTATAACCCTCAACTTAATTTGTATATAGAAACAAACAAGCTGAACACTTATTCCTGTCGGTTTCTACTTCGTAAGTCATTTAATCGCTGGTGTGAAGCCTCTTGGGATGAAGTAAAAAATGTAAAGTTTAATTTTCCATTTCCATTTGCGAACGCGATTTTAATCGGAAGAATAAAAAAACAGGAAACTAATTAGAAGGATGTTAATGAATAATAAGAAAGAAAATAAATTAAATAAGGCCTCCGCGAATAATTATTTGTTGAGTATTTGTATTCCAACATATAATAGGCCGCGAGAATTTGAGCGATTGTTGTTTGGGTTGGCGCCACAAATTACAGGAGAAGTAGAGTTAGTGATCAGAGATGATAGTACGGATTATGCCACACAAGAGATTTTTGAAAAGGTCAAGGCGAGAAGAAAATGGAATTTCAATTATTTAAAAGGTGAAAAAATTGGAGTTGATGCGGCCAATTTACTTTTATTAGAGCGCGCGCGCGGTAAATATGTGTGGTGGTTTTGCGATGACGATGAGATGCGTCCAGGTGCCATTGCTCGAGTTTTGGAATTAATAAAAAAATATCCCCAGATTTCATTTATGTGGGCTAATTTTGATTTTCAAAAATTGGGCAATCCGGCAGTTGTGAGAGCTGACGGTTTTTTTAAAGACGGGAATGAAATCCTAGATACCCTCGGGCTCAATATCGGGCTTACGTCAACTCAAATTGTTAAACGCGAGAGGGCGTTGCCATCTTTGGCTCTTGCAAAAAAACATATAGTCGGATTTTCTTTTGCCGGGCTCGTTCCTATTTTATATATAATTTCTCAGCCAGGAGATTTTTATTTTCTTCGCGGTCCATATATATTATGTCACCCAACAACTCCAGAAGAATTTAAAAAGAGTTTTGTCAAAATGGATATCATAGAAAATATAGCATTCAGTTCTTATGGCATAGATTTTTATGATATTATGATGGAATTCAAAGACAAATTTAGCCAAGGAGCTATCCGGAAAATTTTATCTGTAAATTTTGCTTCTCTTTGGCGCGGAATGCTGGTAGCTTGGGTTGGCGGTTGGGATACGCCAAAAGGTAAACGGTGGAGAATGTTTAAATATTATTGGAATTTTCCTGAATTTTGGATTGCAATGCCGTTATTTTTAATGCCGCTTTGGGTTAATAAAATTTTATTTAAAATTTATAAAGTGTTTTTCAGCCACAGGAAATGGATTTTTGGCGAAAATTCAAAGCCGCTTTTTAAATAGACATTATTTTTAAAATTTGATATTATCTTTAAACTATGAGCGCTATTTCAAGAATTATAAACAATTGCCGTGCTTGCGGTTTTAAAAAACTAACTCCAATTATTTCTTTGGGTGATTTATATATTTCTGACTTTTTGGAAGAAAGCGAGAAAAGCGAGGCGGAAAAAGTTCCATTGGAATTAGTCCTTTGCAATGAACGTGATGGAGGTTGCGGGCTTTTGCAGTTGAAGCACACGGTTTCAGAGGAAGTGATGTACAGGCGTTATTGGTACATTTCAGGCACGAATAAAACTATGACGGATGAATTGAATGGAATCGCGGCAAAAGTTGAGTCGTTAATTCCTTTTGAGCCGGAAGATTTTGTCATAGATATTGGAGCAAATGATGGCACTTTATTGCGCGGTTATAAATTTCCCGGATTAAATCGGACTGGATTTGAACCCGCGAAAAATTTGGAAAAATATAATAGTGTAGGCACAAAGAAAATAATCAACGACTTTTTTGGTTATGAGGCGTGGCAGAAAGAATTTGGAGACACCAAGGCAAAGGCAACCACTGCGATTGCGATGTTTTATGATTTGGATGATCCCAATAAATTTGTTTCCGATGTGGTAAAATGCCTTCATGATGACGGAGTGTTTATAATCCAGATGGCGTATTTGCCATCTATGCTTGTTAAAAATATGTTTGATAATATATGTCACGAGCATCTGGAATATTATTCGCTTTTATCGCTTGAAAATCTTTTAAAAAGACATAGTTTGGAAGTTTTTGATGTTGAATTAAATGATATTAATGGAGGAAGTTTCCGTATTTATATTCGGCATGCTGGTCGTGGGAAAACAATTAAAATTTCAGAAGGCGCCCAAAATAGAGTGGAGGACTTAAGGAAATATGAAACTGATTTAGGACTAAATGACCGGAAAATTTATGATGATTTTGTAGCGCGGGTTGAGGAAATAAAAAGAAAAGTGTCCAATTTCATAAAAGGAGAAGCGGAAAAAGGTAAAAAAATATATGTTTACGGCGCTTCAACTAAGGGTAATACACTTTTGCAATATTTTAATCTTGACTATACCATTATCACTGCTGCTGCGGAGAGAAATCCGGCCAAGTGGGGCAAAAAAACCGTGGGGACGAACATCCCCATTATTTCAGAAGAACAGGCGCGCGCTGAAAAACCGGATTATTTTTTGATTTTGCCATGGCATTTTCTTAAAGAATTTAAAGAAAGAGAATCTGAATATTTAAAAAATGGAGGCAAATTTATCGTTCCTTTGCCGGAATTTCAAATAGTTGATTAATTTTTAACATGAAAAAAGCTTTAATTACCGGAATTACCGGTCAAGACGGATCATATTTGGCAGAATTGCTTTTAGAAAAGGGCTATAATGTTCACGGCATTGTCAGGCGCGCGAGCACTTTTAACAGGCAAAGGATTGAGCATTTAACCCCGGATATTCATCGCGCAAAACATAAAATTTTTCTTCATTATGGCGATTTAACCGATTCAAGTTCTCTTCATCGGATTATAAAAGATGTCCGGCCGGACGAATTATATCATTTGGGAGCGCAGAGCCATGTTCGCATCAGTTTTGATATTCCGGAATTTACCGGTAATACAACTGCTCTTGGGACGACTAGACTATTAGAAGCTATTCGTCATGACAGCCCCAATACGCGCTTTTACCAAGCATCAAGTTCTGAAATGTTTGGATTGGTTCAAGAAGTCCCTCAAAAAGAAACTACGCCGTTTCATCCTCGCAGTCCTTATGGCGCGGCAAAAGTTTATGCTTATTGGATGGCGGTAAATTATCGCGAAAGCTATGGCATGCATGCTTCTAATGGAATTTTATTTAATCACGAATCGCCGCGTCGAGGAGAGAATTTTGTGACAAGAAAAATTACCAGTAATTTGGTTAAAATCAAGCGCGGAGAAATGGAAAAATTATATTTAGGCAATCTTAACGCCAAAAGAGATTGGGGATACGCAAAAGATTATGTTGAGGGAATGTGGCTGATGCTCCAACAAGATAAACCAGATGATTATATTTTGGCAACTAATGAAAATCATACTGTCAGGGAATTTGTCGAAGAAGCGTGCAAATTATTGGATTTTGATTTGATTTGGGAAGGCAGCGGTTTAGACGAAAAAGGAATTGACCGCAAAACAGGGGAAACAATTATTGAAATTGATCCCCGCTATTTCAGACCGGCTGAAGTAGATATTTTAATAGGCGATTATTCAAAGGCGAAAGAGAAATTGGGTTGGGAGCCGAAGGTGAAGTTTAAAGAGCTGGTCAAAATTATGGTTGAAAACGAATTAAAAGGTGAAGTTGTTCGTTAATACTATAATGAAAAAAGCGCTTATAACCGGAATAGCAGGTCAAGATGGTTCTTATTTGGCAGAATTTTTACTTGAAAAAGGATATGAGGTACATGGTCTTGTGCTCGAATTGCCAAATGAGAATAATTTGCAAGATTTTTTTAGAATTAATCACATTTTCCCGCAGATAATCTTGCACCAAGGGGATATTACGGATACAAAAAGAATTCGCGAAGTAATTGCAGAAGTAAAACCGGATGAAATATATGACTTGGCGGCAATTGTGGACACTCTTGTTTCTTTTGATACGGAATTTAATATTTTGCATAATAATATGAGCGGCGTTCATAATATTCTTGGCGCCATAAAAGAATATACTCCCAAAGCAAAATTTTATTTTGCTTCTTCAAGTCTTGTATTTGGTAATCCTGCTGTTTCTCCCCAGGACGAAAATACTCCGAAGAATCCAATAACTCCTTATGGTATTGCGAAAACAGCCGGTTGTAATCTTGTTGAAATGTATCGGGAGGCATACGGAATTTTCGCGTGTTTTGGAATTTTATTTAATCATGAATCTCCGCGCAGAGATTCCAAATTTCTTCCGCGGAAAATTATTCAAGCCGCGGCAAGAATTAAAAAAGGATTGCAGCAAGAATTAAAGCTTGGAGATTTGGACGCAATGCGCGACTGGGGATTCGCCGGCGACTATGTTGAAGCTATGTGGTTAATGCTTCAGGCCGATAAGCCGGACGATTATGTTATTGGCACAGGTGAAATTCATTCCGTAAAAGATATTTTAGATATAGCGTTTAAAGAAGTCGGTCTTGATTGGGGAAAATATGTCGTTGTCAGCGACGAATTTTTTAGAAAAGAAGGTGATATTCCGATGGTTGCCGATATTTCAAAAATAAAAAATAAATTGAATTGGCAGCCTAAAACGAAAATTGAGGAATTAATAAAAATGATGGTGCGAGAAGATATCAGAATTATTGAAGAAGAGAAATAACTTAGTTTTATAAGGGAAAAGAGACAAAAGAGAAACTTTGTAATTTTATAATGGGTTTGGATTGGCACAAATATGTTGTGATTGGCCCGGCATTCGTGTGTTCGCCGGAGAAAATTGAAATAAAATTCGAAGAATTGGTTCAGATAATGATGGTGTCAGATATTAAAAATATAAACAAAAGCATTTTTAAATAAATCGTTAAACTATATACAATTATTACTATGTTTGGAAAATTGAAAGTTGCCATCAAGATTATTCTTTATGTGAAGAATTGGCCGTCTGTAATTTTGGGTTCAATCATTTTGAAAAGAGGCGCGACTGCGCGCTTTCGCAGTGGATTTTCAATTAAAGTAAATACCCAAACCTTCGGGATGTTCGTTCATAATTTAGATTTTTTTAGATATTTTCCGGATGGAAAAATCGAAGGAACGAGGGCGACTATAAATTATAAAGGCAAAACATTAGTATTTAATTGCGGCAATTTTGAACCAATTTCTCTTTGTGAGGTTTTTGGATGGGGAAGCTACGAAGTTTTTTTGAAAGGAATAGATTTATCAAACAGAGTCGTAGTTGATATCGGCGCCTCGTTTGGCGACACGCCCGTGTATTTCGCGACACTTGGCGCCAAGAAGGTTGTTGGTATCGAACCTGTACTGAGTTGCGTTGGGTTAGCACGAGAAAATATTTCATTAAATCAACTGGATTCTGTTTGTGATATTATCCATGCTGGCGTCGGTCGCACTATACTTGCGGACATTTCTTTTGACCCATTTTTTAAGGTCGTGATTGGAGCATATTCATCAATTAAGAGTGAGTTTGATTTTACTCATGATGTTCCTGTGATAACTATTGAGTCAATAGTTGAAAAATATAATATTAGTGACGGCGTACTGAAAATAGATTGTGAAGGTTGGGAATACGACATCTTGGAGAATACCAAAGATGAATTTCTTCGACGGTTTGAATTTTTCATCGCAGAATATCATTACGGGTTTGAAAATTTGGAAAGGCGATTAAATGCGGCAGGGTTTGCAGTCAGCTATACAAAACCAACCCACGTCTATGTTCCGGAGAGACAAGGGGAATATAAAGATATGTATGTGGGAATGCTTTTTGCTAAGCGCGTAAACAAATAAATTATTAATGAAAAATCCATTTATATCAATTTGTATTCCCGCCTATAATCGTCCCGATAAATTATATCAGTTGCTTAAAACTATAGACGCTGATAATCTAAACGAAATAGAAGTAGTGGTGAGTGATGATTTTAGTCCTCGGCGCGAAGAGATTAAAAAAACCGTAGAACAATTTAGAAAAGAATCTAAGTATTCCGTAGTTTATCACGAGAATGAAAAAAATCTTGGGTATGACGGTAATCTTAAGGAGACGGTGAAGGCGGCGAGCGGGAAATGGCTCGTTTTTATGGGTGATGACGATGAGTTTATTCCCGAAAAACTCAATAAATTAATTACTTTTCTAAAAGAGCACGATGAAGTTACCTATGTGCTTCGGTCTTATGAGGTGGTGCATGATGACGGTAAGACAGAAAAGTTCCGGTATTATAGTGGAAATAAATTTTTTGAACCGGGAGAAAAAACATACGAAGAGCTTTTTAGGAAAAGCGTTTTTATTTCCGGTTTCACTATAAAACGCGAGCCGATTCTGCCATATTTGGTGGATTATTTTGACGGCGCCGCGCTTATCCAAATATATTGGGTTGCGGAACTTGTTTTGAATAGTAGAGCAGCTTATTTTGATGAGCCGATTACGCGTCACGTAGAAAATAAAAGTTATAGGGCAAAAGAATTAATGTATGACGAGGAGACCGGGAAGTTGGTCGCAAGGCGGGCAGATTTAAAGCGCTCCTTAAATTTTTTAAGCGGCTATATAAAAATTGCCAAGTTTATGGACCAGAAGCATGGATTTCATTCTACGAGAAAAATAATGCTTGATTTATCAAAATATTCTTATCCCAGCTTATCTATTCATAGAGAAGAGGGGCTTGCGGTTTTTTTGGAATATGCGCGCGGGCTTAATAAATTGGGTTTTAATATCACCCCCTATTATTATATGTACGTGCTATTTTTGATAATATTTGGTAAAAAATTTTGTGATTTGGGAATAAGAATAATAAAAAATATTTTAGGGAGGACGCCGCGCTTATAGGAACTTTTTTATGTCAACAATTATTAAAAAAGAGAGCAGTTTGATGAGGTTTTTTAGATTCATTGGGCAAGATTCAATTGCGTGGTCATTGCGTCGGCTTTATTGCCCGGTCAAAAAAGACGATTTGGTTTTGGATGTTGGCAGTGGCGGGAACCCATATTATCGGGCGAATGTGCTTTGCGATGCGTATCTAGAAACCGAAGAAAGGTTTTTTGAAGCGCTCATTGCCGATAGGCCGATCATTCTCGCAAGGGCGGAACGGTTGCCCTTTAAAGACGGCGTGTTTGATTTTGTAATAGCTTCGCATGTTTTGGAGCATTCGGCGGATCCTAAAAAATTTTTAGAGGAAATACAAAGAGTGGGGAGGGCTGGATATATTGAAGTTCCCGATGCATTTATGGAACGGTTAACTAATTATAGGTTTCATATGCTTGAGATAACCGACGTTGATGGTGCGCTTATCATTCGCAAAAAAAAGGGACACATTCAAGACGAGGAATTGTGGAAACTTTTTAAAAACAAGGCGCGCGGAATAGCTCCATATTTATTTTCTAAATACCCGTTTAATTTCCATGTCAGATATTATTGGAGCAAAGAGTTCGGCGGAATAAAATATCAAATCTTAAATCCGGAATATAAATTTGATTGGGAACCGCCGTCAGCTATGCCCGGCTCTTCCGAGGCGGGGAAATTGAGTTTAAAAACCCGATTCAATAAGGCAATTTTATTTTTATTTCGCCGCTTTTTTTCTCAAAATTCTCGTAATAAAAAGATAGATCTAATCAAGTATTTGATTTGTGTTAATTGCGGCAAACCCTTGGTGAAATCTGGCGATGCATATAAATGTACCAGCTGTAAGCGTTTTTATCCATTAGTGAGGGGCAAAATACCAGATTTTACATATGAAAATAGCGGTTTGGCTCAAAAATAAGGTAAAATCTTTTGATTTTTTTGAACTTGGCAATTCCGTCATATTGTATTATTTTTTTATTTTTTATTTTACGTCAATTTTGTTTTTTTTCGGCGTTCGCGGATTTTTATGGGAAAATTCAGTTGTTTATTATAAGGCGCTTTTTTATCTAACTCTTGGCCTTATTTTTTTTGCGATCGGGTATTATAATCGCCAAACATCTTCTATTGCCGGACGGCTACCTAAATTTTTAAAATTAGATTCAGAGTGGGATTTTAAAAAAGCGTTTTGGGTTTTTGGGGTTGTCTTTGTTTTGGGCTTGGGTATAAAAATTTTAAGAATTTTCGGCGGAGTTTATTCTTATTGGCAACAAAATCCATGGTTTCAAAATAGTCCTTTTTACAGCTTGCTTGGAATTTTTGATTGGTTGTCTTATGTCGCCCTGATTATTGCGTTTACAAGTTATTTTTATTTCAAAAAAAACAACGACGCGCGTTATCGTTTGTGGCAAAAAATAGCCTGGGGAACATTTATATTGGAAATGGTTTACACTTTGCCGTCATGCAATCGAACTTCCGTAATAATGCCGATTATTCTTTATCTTATATTGAAATCTTATTTTTCACGCGTTACTTGGCAACAGATTGTTATTATAATTTTAGGAGCAATAATTGTAGTATTTCCACTTGGCAATGCTTGCCGAAGTCCGGAAATTTTACGCCATTATTCATTGGCGGAAAGACCAATTGAAAACATAGAAAATTCTTTGACTTATGCTAAAAACGCGGGCAACCTTACTTTTGACAGTATTTTTTCCAGAATAGACCAATTTACTGTTTTCTCAAGAATTGTTGAAATGGATGAGCCTTTATTGTACGGCAAACCATTATTGAATTTTTTTATCAGCTTGGGACCCCCTCGATTTATTTGGACGAATAAGCCCATTATCAGCGGAGGCGGCGACTTTGGACACCGTTCGGGTCTTTTAGCGCCGAGCGTAAAATCAACCGTTGGGGTGACTATTGTTGGCGACTGGTATATGAATTTTGGCGTTTTAGGCATTATTTTCGGAATGTTTTTTATGGGAATGCTGTTTCGTTTGATTTATGAATATCTTATCAAAAGAACCGGCATCTCGTTCTCGGGAGTAATGATTTATAGTATTTTATGGCTTAATATTATCAAGGGAATGGAAGATTGGATTGCGCCGGTTTACGCGGGATTGGTCAAAATTTTTATATTATTGCTGATAATACATTATTTTTTAATAAAGCGAAAAAATGAAAATTTTACACATAGTTCCTAGTTATATTCCGGCTCATCGTTATGGCGGGCCGATTGAAAGCGTCCATAGCTTGAATGTCGGATTGGCAAAAGCCGGCGCTGAAGTGACTGTTTATACGACCAATATTGACGGTCCGAATGATTTAAATGCGCCTACCGGAGTACCGGTTATGGTAGACGGAGTGAAAGTTTTTTATTTTAAAAGTTCTTTTCCCCGCGCTTGGTTTTATTCGCGCGATTTACATAAAGCTCTTGCGAAAAATTCTGGACAATTTGATTTAATTCATATCACTTCTGTTTTTCTTTCCGCTTCAACGCTTGGCGCGTATTACGCGAAGAAATTTAAAAAACCGTATATCATTTCACCCAGAGGCAATCTTATGCTAAGTCCGTTGGGAAAGAAAAATTTCAAAAAATCCATATATAATTGGCTGATTGAAAAAAGAAATTTACGAGGCGCGGCCGCGATTCATTTTACTGTTCCAACAGAGGAGGAAGAATATATTAAAGGGAAATTTCCAATGAAAAAATCTATTGTTCTTCCAAATATTGTTAAATTAGAAAAAATAGCGGAAAATTTTCCTAGCGGTTATTTTAGAAAGAAATTTAATATATCTGACGATAAAAAAATCGTAATATATTTAGGAAGATTGAGCTGGATAAAAGGATTTGACACTCTTGTCCCGGCGTTTAAGACAGTTGTCAAAAAACATCCCGAAGCGATTCTTGTTATCGCGGGAGGAGATGATGGATTTAAAAAAACAATTAATGAGCTTATCGGAAGATACCAATTAGATAAAAGCGTGTTATTTGCCGGTATGCTTGCGGGAGGAGAAAAAATTGCGGCCCTTCAAGACAGTAATATTTTTGTTATGCCTTCGTATTCGGAAAGCTTTGGAATGTCTGTAGTTGAAGCGATGTCCGTGGGCAAGCCCGTGGTAGTTACAAAAGGGGTTGGAATTTCTTCTTATATTGTGAGCGCTAAAGCCGGCATTGTTGTTGAGAAAAATGAGGCTGAATTGAGTGAGGCGATTATTTCGTTGTTAGAAAACGCCGGTATGGGTAAAAAAATGGGGGAAAATGGTAAAATTCTTGTTGAAGGAGAATTTTCAGAAGATAAAATTTCCAAAAAATTCTTAGAAGAATATCAATCTATTATTAATGAAAAAAAATAAAAAACATTTAATTATAGGCAGGGGAGAAATAGGGAGCGCTCTCTTTAATGTTTTAAAAAAGCATTATGATATTTCTATTAGAGATAAAGACAGCGATTTAAAAGGGGATTTTGATATTCTGCACATTTGTTATCCCCCCGTTAAAAATTTTATAAATATTACTAAAAATTATATTAAGGAATATAATCCTAAGTTAGTTATAATTCATTCAACAATTCCTGTCGGGACAACGCAAAAAATATCTTCTTTTGCCGTGCATAGCCCTGTTCGCGGCGTGCATCCCCGCTTGGAAAAAGGGATTAAAACTTTTGTAAAATATTTCGGCGGAGAAAAAGCCAAAGAAGCGGCGCGATATTTTTCAAAAATAGGCATAAAAACAAAGCGTTTTAAAAAGTCGGAAACCACAGAGCTGCTAAAAATTTTAGACACGACTTATTATGGTTGGAATATAATTTTTGCCAAAGAAGTAAAAAGAATAAGTGATAAATTAAAATTGGATTTTGATGAAGCTTATACAATCGCCAATCAAGATTATAATGAGGGGTACAGAAAATTAGGCAAATTAAATGTTATTCGGCCGATTTTAAGAGCAATGTCCGGTAAAATCGGCGGTCATTGCATTATTCCAAACTGCGATTTATTGGATGATTGGGTGACAAAAACAATTAAAAATAGAAATAAAAAATATTAAATATGAAACTCCCCGTCAGCGTCATAATTTTAACCTACAATGAAGAAATTCATATTGAGCGGTTATTGAAAAACATCGTTGTATTTATTGTATCAAAATGATACAATTATTGATAAATAATGATACAATTATAAAAAGATGGAAAAATTAACTGCTCGTCAATTTAAAATTCTTGAATTTATTAGAAAAAGCGGGAAAGCCGGCAATAAAGAAATTAAAAATTATGCGGAAAAAATATTCGGAGAACTTTCCAGAATTACTGTTGTCAGAGATATCAATATTCTTGCGAATAACGGATTGATTAAAAAAATCGGCAAAGGCCGAGGGGTCTATTATCAGGAAGCCGTTGAAAGCAAATTGCTTGGTTATATTGATATTGATGAATATTTTAAAAAAGGACCGGATGAAAGGCGGGTGGCTTTTGAAAGATTTAATTTCGGCGTTTTTAAAGACTTGAATAATATTTTAAGCGAAGATGAATTAGCTGATTTGCAAAAAATAAAAGATGATTATATTAAAAGAATCAAAAAATTATCTCCGGCGATTTTAAAAAAAGAATTTGAGCGATTGACGATTGAATTGAGTTGGAAATCTTCTCAAATAGAAGGCAATACTTATTCTTTGATAGACACGGAGATTCTTATTAAAGAGCGCAAAGAAGCCAGGGGGCACAAAAAAGAAGAGGCGATAATGATTCTAAATCACAAAAAAGCGCTTGATTATATTTTCGCCAATAAAAGCGATTTTAAAAAAATAACAATTAGAAAAATAAGCGATATTCATCGTTTATTGGTTGCCGGATTAAATGTTTCTTATAACATAAGAAAACGTGCCGTTGGCGTTGTCGGCGCGAAATATAAGCCGTTGGATAATGAATATCAATTGCGTGAAGCAATGGAAAACGCGACAGCATTGATAAATAAAATGTCAAATCCTTTCGTAAAAGCGCTTATTGCGGTGCTTTTGATGTCTTATATTCAACCCTTCGAAGACGGCAATAAAAGAACGGCGCGACTTGTCGGGAATGCCATTCTTTTAGCGCATAATATTTGTCCGCTTTCTTACAGAAGCGTTGATGAAGCGGATTACAAAAAAACAACAATACTTTTTTATGAACAAAATAATATCAGGGCATTTAAAGAATTATTTATTCAGCAATATAAATTCGCGGCTGAAAATTATTTTAAGTAAACGAAAAATTTATGAAAATTCCTCTTTCAATAATAATTTTAACTTACAACGAAGAAATTCATATTGAGCGGTTAATGAAAAATATCGCTGATTGGGCGGATGAGATTTTTGTTGTTGATTCTTATTCCACTGATAAAACTTTGGAAATCGCCAAAGCGCTGACTAACGCGGACTTAACGCGGACCAACGCGGACAGTCAGCGTGGGTCTGTGAAGGTAGTTCAGCATAAATTTGAGAATCAGGCCCAGCAATTCAATTGGGCGCTGGATAATTTGAAAATTAAAAATGAGTGGATTTTACGCTTGGACGCGGATGAATATTTGACAGAAGAACTTAAACAAGAAATTGGCGAAACATTGTTCAATATGGGGACATCAGATGTCCCAAATATTGACGTTAATGTTAGGACATCGGATGTCCAAAAAATTAACGGCTATTATATGAAACGCCGCGTATATTTTATGGGACGCTGGATAAAACACGGCGGATATTATCCGACTTGGATTTTGCGGCTTTTTAAGAAGGGCAAAGCGCGCTCGGAACAACGCGCGATGGATGAACACATTATTCTATCGGAAGGAAAAGCGGAAAAATTGAAAAATGATTTTATTGACGATAATAAAAAGCCGTTAGCGGATTGGATTGCCAAGCATAATAATTATTCCAGCCGCGAAGCGGAAGACGTATTAAGAAAAGATTACGGCGCCGGTAAAAAAAGAAATTTTTATTATAAATTCCCTAAATTTTTACGAGTTTTTCTATATTTTATTTATCGCTATTTTTTCCGTTTGGGGTTTTTAGACGGCAAAGAAGGCTTGATATTTCATTTTTTACAGGGATGTTGGTACAGGTTTTTGGTTGACGCGAAGCTTTATGAAGCAAAAAATAAATCAAAGCAATAACTGTTTTTTAAATTTAAAGAACTATAATTCATTAATGGATAAAAAACAACAAGTTTTTGAAAATTTTGAAGTGATTTTAATGACAATATGACTAAGCAATTTTATGAAAATTATTGGGAAGGGCAAAATGATTATTTAAGCGACTTTTCGCTTAAATGGCCTAAATTAAAAAAATTTATTCCATTGGGAGGCAGTATGATTGTTGATTTTGGTTGCGGCAACGGGAAAATCTTGGGAGAAATTAAGAAAATAAATCAAAAGGCAAAATTAATCGGATTAGATGTTTCTGAAACAGCAATAGAACAGGCGGAAAAAGATTTGTCAGACGTTGAATTTTATAAAGTTAACGACGGTGAAAAATTTCCAGTAAAAGATAATTCCGTTGATTTTATTTTTTCTTCGGAGGTTATTGAACATATTTATGATACCGAAAACGCTTTTAAAGAAATTGCGCGCGTTTTGCGGCCCGACGGGAAAGTATTATTTACGACTCCCTATCATGGATTTATTAAGAATTTATTAATTACATTTTTTGCTTTTAATAAACATTTTAATCCGACTGGCGCACATATTAGGTTCTTTTCTAAAAAGACATTATTGGATTTATTAAATAAAAACAATTTAACGCCCGTTAAAATTGGTTATTACGGTCGAATTTATCCAATTTCTCATTCAATTTTTGTTTTAGCGGAAAAAAATTAAATTATAAAAAGTCGGATTATAATAAAATTATGTTTAAAAAATTTATATTTATCTTTATTATTTTATCGTTAAGTATTATTTATTTTGATTTTGTTAATGCTCAAGTTGTAAGCCCTCAAAATTTATTCAACGTTGACGCAGATACGGTTGCCTTGTGGAGATTTAATGATATTTTCGGCACCACAGTAACCGATGAAACCGGAGTAAATAATGGAACTGCCATTGGTACGACAATTACAGATGGTAAATTCGGCAAAGCCAGATATTTTAATGGTATTGGTGATTATATTACTGTTCCTGACAATCCTTCTTTAAGAGATTTGTCTCAAATTACTATTGAGGCATGGGTTTATCCTACGGGGTTTGATTTAGGATGCTGGGCAAATAATGAATCTTTCGTCCAGAAGGGCAAGGGAGACGAAAGCAATGCTTATAGTTTAAAGATTATGCGAAATCAAGAAGGTTGGTGCGCAAGTGCAACTAGTTTTAATCAATTGAATTTTAACGGTAATTTTGGTGGCGCGTCTATTAGTACTCGTTGGTTTGAACCTAATCAGTGGTATTATGTAGTTTCTACTTATGATGGGAGTTATTCTAGGGTTTATGTTAATGGTATATTAGAAGCAGTAAGTACTTATTCTCCAAATTTAATAGTTACTACTCCTGATCCTTTATACATTAATAGTCATACTTGGGGCGGAGGTTATCAAAGTTCTCAAGGGAGAATGCAGGGCATAATTGACGAAATCAGAATTTCCAAAGTTGCTCGTTCAGCCGAAGAAATTGCTTATTATTACAATTTAGCAGTTTCTCCGTTGAATCAGCCGCCGGCTATTTCCAATCTTGGACAATTTAAATCCGACGGCCAAACTCAAATCATTGAAAATACAATCACTACTGATTCAACCGTAATTTTTAAAACCGTTCTTAATGATCCAAATAATGACCAAGCTAAACTTCAAATAGAACTCAAAGAATTTAATCAACCATTTAACGAGCAAAATTTAATAGAAAGCAATTTTGTAAACTCCGGCAGCGAAGCGGTTATTACAAAATCTAATTTAACAGATGGAGATTATAAATGGCGAGCAAGAGCGGTTGATTCGCAGGGTAATACTTCACAATAGCAGGAATTCGGCACAGCGGGAAATATTGATTTTGAAATACAGTTGCCCTTATCTACTAAAGCCGCAAATTTAGCGAAACTTGTTATTAATGCTCCTTATATTGGAGATGGCGATACTTATGGCGGGAAAGGTTGGGATCTTTTACGGAGAGAATACGTAGCCGTAAATTTGATTTTCAACGGCTATAATTTCTGGAACAATAAGATTAGAACAATAGATTTTGGAGCGGGTCTTGATTGTTCTGGATTAGTACAATGGGCATTTAACCGTTCTTTTGACCCCAAAAGGAATCTTTTGCGCAATGTGATTCGTTATGATGGAGCGGATGGGCAATATAAAAATAATTCAGAAGCAATAACTGAAAATGATTTACAGCCGGGCGATTTGTTATTTCTTGATAAAAATAGCAATGGCATAAAAGATCATGTTGCGATGTATGTTGGTGATAATGTAACGTTTGATATTGTAGAGGCGTTTTCACCTCAACAGGGTATTCGTAGTACCACCAAAGTAGAGTTTGAGGCAAGAATTGGATTTGTCGCAAGCCAAGATCTACGGCGCGTAGCCCTTAGCCCCGCCATCGGCGGCTCTTTGCAAGCCGGCTCCCCGATTGATCTTGTCGTTACAGATCCTGATGGCTTTACCATTACTGCAACGACCGCAATTCAAACCGACGAAGAATTTCTCCGAGAAGTGACTGGAGAATTGTACTACTCGGAAAGCGAGCTTGGGTCCGATGGTAAACCGGAGGATGTAGTGTATTGGCCAGTTCAGAAAACAGGCGATTATATCTTTACGGCCATTCCTGAAGTTGGGGCTTCTCCGACCGCAACCTATAGCCTTACGTTCCAAACAGGGAGCACGACCATGCTTTTGGCGCAGAACATTTCAGTAAGCCAGATACCAAGTCGGGGTTACGGCATCACCATAGTAGCTACCGGCACCATCAGTTCTTTTATTCCAGTGGCAATAGATATCAAGCCCGGCAACTATCCGAACAGTATTAATTTGAAATCTAATGGAGTTGTACCTGTCGCGATCCTCGGTTCCGCGACATTCGATGTCAGGCAAATCGACGCAACTACAATCAATGTTGCAAATGCACCAGTAAAGTTAAAAAACAACGGCCAGCCTATGACAAGTTATAGTGACATCAATGGAGATGGATTTATTGACCTTACAGTCCATGTATCCACGCAAGCGCTACAATTAACCGCAACTAGTACCAAAACAAATTTAGTAGGTCGAATAACAAACGGAACCATAATTAAAGGTTCGGCTTCCGTAAGAATCGTACCGCAATAGACTCGAAATAATGCCCTCTGTTAAAAAAAAGTATTTGTTGATTTCAGCAATCCTTTTTGTAGGGGTGTTTGCAGTTTTGGGGTATATTTTTGTCAGACAATTACCGAAGCCATTGCCACAAAATCAGCTTCCAGTTTCAGCACCGCAAGTAATACCATCATTGACTCTTCCTATTGAAGCAAGTAGTGCGAATAACACGAAAACGTACACTAACGCTGACTATGGATTTGAATTTCAGTACCCTGATGATTTAATTGTTCAAGAGAATACTTTCGGAAGTTATTATAGTAAATTTAATCTCCAAGTTGAATATTGGAATAAGGAGGGTAAATACCTCTCAGTTTTTGATGTCAACGTCGTCTTACCCGAATTCGCTGATCGCACATTTCTCAGTATAGGGGCAACTACGTCTACAATAGTTGTCGATGGAGTGCTCGGTATTAAATATGAATATGAATTTGAAAGTTTGTCTGAGGTGGCAGTTGTTTTACTACTCGGTCAATATAAAGTGATATTAGGAATAGGCGGCTCATCAAAATTTTATGGACATGAGAGCGCTTTCAACCAAATCCTCGCCTCGTTTAAATTCTTGAGATAAGTATTAAAATTGATTGATTATCCTGAATTTGGGCTCTGATGGAATTATTTCTGCAAATCTGTAAGCGTTGCATAAAATTGAGAAACAGCCAACCATTCAAAGTCAAATTTTATGAAATTCATTGATAAAAAAAAACAACTTTTTGCAAGGTTTTTGGTATAGGTTTTTGGTGGACGCGAAAATTTATGAAACGAAAACCAAATCTCGCGGAAATTGATATAAAATTATAATCGGATATAATAAAGATATGGGTTATAAAAACGCCATAGAAAATAAAACGATTTTAATAACTGGTGGCACGGGTTCTTTTGGCAATGCGGTGGTTGATAAATTGTTGCAGTATAATCCCAAAAAAATCATTATTTTCAGCCGTGACGAGAAAAAACAGTTTGATATGGGGAATAAATACAATGATGACAGGCTAAGATTTGTTATTGGCGATGTTCGGGATAGAGATGCTATTTTTCACGCTATGTACGGCGTTGATTATGTTTTTCACGCGGCCGCTCTTAAACAGGTGCCGAATTGCGAATTTTTTCCTTTGGAAGCGATTAAAACCAATAGCTTGGGCGCTCATAATGTCATTGACGCGGCGATTCAGCGCGGCGTAGAGCGAGTTGTGGTTTTAAGCACGGACAAGGCGGTTTATCCGATAAACGTTATGGGGATGACAAAGGCGTTGATGGAAAGAATAATGATTGCTATTTCCCGGGAGAAAAGAGGGAAGACGGTTTTGTGCGGCACGCGTTACGGCAATGTGATGTATACTCGCGGCTCAGTTATTCCTTATTTTATTGATTTAATGAAAGCCGGCAAGCCATTGACGATTACTGACAAAAATATGACTCGCTTTATGATGCCATTAGCTCATTCCGTGGATTTGGTTTTATACGTGATGCTCAACGGTAAAGACGGAGAAATTTATGTCAGAAAGGCGCCTGCCGCCACTGTCGGCGATTTGGCCGAAGTTTTAGTGGAAATTTTTAATTATAATAAAGGAATTCAAGAAATCGGCATCCGACCGGGCGAAAAAATGCATGAAACTTTGATTTCCAGCGAGGAAACTTTTCGAGCAGAAGATTGCGGCGATTATTATAAAATAATGCCGGAAGTTCCGGAAATGGACTATAAAAATTATTATTCTAAGGGGCAGAAAAATAATCATTTGCCGCACGAAGGTTATACTTCGGCTAATACCAAAAGATTATCCAATGACGAAACAAAAGAGTTGCTTCTTTCGCTTGACGAAATAAAAGAGGAATTGAAAAATTTTAAACGATAAAATGATTAAAACTGGCATTACAGGCGGTCGCGGATTTATCGGAAAACATTTAGTAGAGACTTTTAAAAACAAAAAAAATATAAAGGTGTTTTGCTGCGACATGCCCGATTGTGATATTTTAAAGGAGGATTCGTTAAAGGAATTTGTTAAAGATAAAAACGTAATAATTCATGCGGCGGCAATTAACAGGGGAACCGATATCGAAGTTGTCGCCGGAAGCGTAGTCGGGACTTATAATTTGATTTCGGCGATGGAAAAACACAAGAGTCGGGCAAAGCTGATTTTCTTGTCTTCAATTCAGGCGGAAACAGATACGCTTTATGGCAAAAGTAAACGGCTGGCGGAAATAATGCTTGAGGATTTTTCTAGGCGGACTAAAATACCGGTTGCGATTTTCAGATTAACCAATGTTTTTGGCGAGGGCTGTAAACCGTTTTATAATTCCGTTGTCGCTACTTTTTGTCATCAAATCGCCAATAATAAAGAATTGACAATAAATCCGGAAAGCAGAAATAAAAAAATTAATCTTATTTATGTCGGCGATGTCATAGAAATTATTATAGAAGAGATAAAGAAATATAGAAAAAATCCTTTTTATTTTAAAAGAGTTAATTTAAAAAATGAAATTTCTGTCGGTAATTTAGCAAAACTTATGCAAAGTTTTAAAAATAAACCGAAATTAAAATCAAAGTTTCATAAAGACTTGTACAAAACTTATTTATCCCATACATAATTTATATCGCAAATTATGTGTGGGATTTGTCATATAAAAATGGAAAATAAAAAATTGGAAATAAAAAGCGACGAAAGAGGAAGTTTCATTGAAGTGTTTAAAATACCTGGGTTTGGTCAGGTTTCTTATTCAACAACAAAACCCGGAGTAGTCAGAGGGAATCATTATCATATAAGAAAGAAAGAGATTTTTTGCGTGATTGAAGGCGAAGCGAAAATTCGCCAAAGAAACCGCGAGACGAATGAAATTGAAGAAAAAATCGTTTCCGGCAACGCGCCGGAATTGGTTGAAATGAAATTAAATTGGACGCATAATATTCAAAACATCGGCGATATAGAAATGAAGCTTTTAATTTGGATTAGCGAAATTTATAATCTAAACGATCCTGATACATTTTTTGAAGAGGTTTAAATATGAAAAACAATAAAATAAATAAATTGAAAATAATGACGATTTTCGGCACGCGGCCGGAAATTATTCGGCTTTCGCGGATTTTGGCGAAGTTGGACCAATATGTAAATCATATTATGGTCCATACGGGGCAGAGCTACGATTATGAATTAAATAAAGTTTTTTTTGAAAATCTAAAAATCCGTAAGCCGGATTATTTTCTAGAAGTGAAATCCGAAACTTTGGGAGGCCAGATTGCCAACATAATTTCAAAAAGCGAAGAAGTTTTGCAAAAAGAAATGCCGGACGCGATTTTGATTTTGGGAGATACAAACAGCGCTCTTTCGGCGATTATCGCTAAAAGAATGAAAATACCGATATTCCATATGGAAGCCGGCAACAGATGTTTTGACGAGAATGTTCCGGAAGAAATAAACCGCCGCATTGTTGACCACATAAGCGATATAAATTTGCCCTACAGCGAAAATGCCCGGATATATTTGATTCGTGAAGGTATTCATCCGGGAACAATTTATGTTACCGGTTCGCCAATGGCTGAAGTTTTAGATTACTATGAAAAAGACATTGATAAATCAAAAATTTTGAATGAATTGAAATTAATCAAGGGAAAATATTTTGTGGCTAGCATCCACAGGGAAGAAAACGTGGACGCAAAAGAATCTTTGGAAAAACTTATTAATTCATTAAATGCCGTGGCGGAAACTTATAAAATGCCGATTATGGTAAGCACTCATCCGAGAACCGCCGGCAGATTAAAAGAATATGGGTTTAAAGCGAATAAATTGATAAATTTTCATAAACCATTCGGATATTTCGATTATGTTAGTTTGCAGAAAAACGCTTTTTGTGTTTTGTCCGATAGCGGCACGATTCAGGAAGAATCGTCGCTTATAGGTTTTCCGGCAGTTCAGGTAAGGGAAAGTTCGGAACGGCCCGAAGCGTTTGATGAAGGAGTTTTAATTTTGTCGGGCTTGGATAAAAATATTATTTTACAAGCAATTGAAATCACAACTAAACAATTAAAAGCAGGCGAAAAATTCAATGTGCCAAGAAATTATCGCGATACTAATGTTTCCGGCAAGGTTTTGCGGCTGATTGTCGGTTTAACTAAAATTATTCAAAAAAGACGCGAATGAATATTCTTGTTGTCGCCGATGTTTATCCTCCGGAAGTTTCTTCGGCCGCTAATTTAATGAAGGAGCTTGCCGAAGGCCTTAAAAAGCGCGGCCATAATATTTTGGTCGCCACTGCTTATCCAAAATATTATTTGCCGAAAGAGTTGGAAGGCCAGAAATTTGAATTGTTTTCCGACGAGGCCGGCATTAAAATAATCAGAATTAAGACGCTTCCTTTAAAAAAGGTAAATTTTATCATCAGAGGCGTTTCGCAGCTTTTTCTGCCTTTTTTGTTTTTTTTTAAAATAAAAAAATATATTCGAGAAAAGCTGGACGTTGTGATTGTCTATAGTCCTCCCTTGCCATTGGCTTTGGTCGGCGGAATGATTAAGCGTTATTATGGCGCAAAATTCATTTTAAACATTCAAGATATTTTTCCTCAGAACGCCATTGATTTGGGGGTGCTTAAGGGATGGAAACATAAGCCGGCTGTTTGGCTTTTCGAGCGGATAGAGAAAAAAGTTTACAAAGAAGCGGACAAAATCACTTTTCATTCCGAAGGCGGCCGCAAATTTTTAATTGAGAAAAAAGGCGTTCCCGAAGAAAAAATCGTTACTTTGCATAATTGGATTGACATTGAACCGTTCAAAAATTTAACAAAAGATATTTCTTTTAGGAAAAAATACGGATTAGAAAGCAAGTTTATAATTCTTTTCGGCGGCATTATGGGGCCGGCTCAGGGTTTGGAATTTGTTTGCGAAGTTGCGCAAAAAGTCGCGGATTTAAAGGATTTGGTGTTTTTATTGGTCGGCGACGGGAGCGAAAAGCCGAAAATTGAAGAATTTATAAATAAACATTCGCTTAAAAATATCGTTATTAAGCCATTTGTTTCAAAAGAGGAGTACCCTTATTTGGTCAAAGACAGTGATGTCGGTATGGTTTGTTTAAATAGCAAAAACAAGACATCTTTCGTGCCGGGGAAAATTTTAGGGTATATGGCGGCCGGTAAGCCGATTATCGCTTTTTTAAATAAAGAAAGCGATGGATTCGCCGTATTAAATGAAGTGGGATGCGGATATGCCGTAAAGTCAGATGATTTAGAAGAAGCCGAGAAAATAACGCGCAAGATTTACGCGGAGAAAGATAGATTAAAAGAAATAGGAGAAAACGGCTTTAAATATGCTTCTGAAAATTTAGCCGTTGACGTGATTTTGAATAAATTAGAAAAGTTATTTTTTGGCTCTTGATAAAAGCGATTTTAATTCTTCTAAAATATTTTCTTTGAGTAAATAAAGAATTCCGAAATAAATTATGGCGGAGAGAATTATGTTAATAAGGACGTTCAATCCGAAAAAGCGGTTCAAGAAATATCCGAATATTCCCATAACAACTCCGGCAACGATTATTTTTTTTAAGTGGCGAATAGTTTTAAAGTCGCTAATTTGTTTTATTTTAACCCAAACCGGCGCAAAATAAGCAAATTGTGAAATAAGAGTGGCGATTGCCGAGCCGCTAATGCCATACAAAGGGATAAGCAAAGTGTTGAAAAACACATTACTAAATGAGCCGATAGCCACATATTTAATGAATTTTTTTTGTTGATTGTGCGCCATTATTAAATTGCTGAAAATGGCGCCCGGGAATTGTATAAGTACGGTAGTAATTAATATTTGAAACGATATGGCCGCCGGTAAATACGCTTTTCCGAAAATAAATTCTATAAGAGGACTGCTTAAAATAACTCCTCCAATCGCCAAAGGAACGGCGATAAGATATAAAAAAGTCATTGATTTTTCGTTTAAATTACGCGCTCGGATCAATTCGTTTTGTTTGATAAAACGCGTCATCGCCGGAAAGGCCGCGCCGGCGAGTATTGCCGGTAAGGTATAAAGTATCTGGACAATGCGCTGGCTGGCTGAATAATAGCCGATTTCTTCCGGCGTCCGCCACCAGCCGAGCATTACAATATCAATATTCAGCATAAAAATTCCGAATAATCCCGTAAAAGCTAATGGCCAGCAATCGCGGATGAATTGTTTAAAAATCATTTTGTCAAAATTTTTAAATATGCCCTTGATTAAATCTTTAATGAAATAAAAAGAGACAATGCTTAAAATGGCCACGCTGGCGATATATGAAAACAGCAAAGCGCCGGTGGTTTTATAGAAATACAAAATTATAAAACCGGTTAAAGCGATTGTCGCGTTCATAATCACCGTCAGAAAAGCTTCTCGTTCCATCTTTTCAATTCCTCGGAAATAAGCGAAAATAAAATCCCGTAAATTATCAAAAATAACAAGCAGAGCGACAAATGGCAGTAAAGCAATCGCTTCTTCAATGTTTGAAAATTTCGGGGCGACAAAAACAATCAAGGCGGCGGTAATGGAAATTAAGACGGCTTTGATCCGCAGAGCGTTGGCAAAATAGATTGAACGTTTTTCCGGGTGGCTGGCGATTTCGCGCGTCATTAGCGGGCTTATGCCCAGGTCCGCGAAAATCGTGAAAAACCCCGCTAATCCTATAATATAGGAAAAAATTCCGTATTCAGCCGCGCCTAAAATCCGCGCCGCGTAAATTATAATAGCCGCTCTTATCAGGCGGCTCCCAATTTGTCCGACGCTTAGCCAAAAAACATTTTTTACGATTGTTTGTTTAGCGCCGCGGTTTTGGAAAAGCAGTTCTTTTAAGCGGGTGATCATTTTAACGATACGAATAGATATTTAATAGTTTTAAGAAGAATTAGAAAATCAAGAATCAGCGAGCGGTTTTTGATGTAATAAATGTCATACTGCAGTTTTTCAGCCGCTTCTTTAACCGAGGCGCTGGGCTTGTAATTGACTTGCGCCCAGCCGGTAAGACCCGGTTTTATGATGTGGCGGATTTCATAATAGGGGATTTGACTGTAAAGCTCGGTCAGTTCTTTTCTTTCCGCCCGTGGTCCGATAAAAGACATTTCTCCTTTAAAAATGTTATACACTTGAGGGAGTTCATCCAGATGAGTGTAGCGGAGGATTTTGCCTATTCGAGTCAGGCGTTTGTCGTTTTTATCGGTCCAAAGAGGGCCGGGCTCGTTGATTTTCATAGTTCTGAATTTAAAAAGGATAAAAGGTTTGTTATCGACGCCGGTTCTTTCTTGTTTGAAAATTATAGGCCCCTTGGAAGTTGATTTTATCAGAAGAGCGATAATAAGGATTAGCGGCAGAAAAATAATATTTAAAAACAGCGCCAAACAGAAATCGATTGTTCTTTTGGCGGCGTCGTAAAAATTTCGATAAGTGGTTATTTTTTCAATAAACCAACCCTCTTCAAGCTCTTCCAGTGGCACTTTTTGAAAAATAGTTTCGTAAAACGTTATTAAGTCAATCACAGCGATTTTTTTCGGAAGCAATTGATAGATCGTTTTGATGAATTCCGGATTTTTTTTGAGATGCGATTGAATAACAATGGTGTCCGCTTGATTATTTTTGAGGTCATAGCCGAGTTGGGGATTGTTTTTCAAATAATCGACAATTTCATTGATTATCGGCGAATCGCCGATAATTTGCAGTCGGTTTTTAAAGCCGCCGGAAACATAGATTTTAATCAGGATAAATCGCCAAAGAATGTCTGAAATGCCGAAAATTAAGGCGAAAATCGCCAGATTGGTTTTAGGCGTGAGTTTGAAAAGCGATGGGAAAAGATAGAAGAAAATAACCGAAGCGATGACGCTTGTGGAAATCGCCAAAATTAGTATCCGAATTGTTTCAAAGCTAATCCTGAATTGTCTATCTTTATAAAGGTCAAAAAGGTAAAAAATCAGTATCCAGACGAGGAAAATCAATGAAAATGGTTTTAAGTGAGCGGCGAGAGGCTCTTTGAAAGAATCCTGACCATAACGGATAATCAGGGTCAAAATTAAAGAAAGATAGAGTATTGTTATGTCTCCCAGAATAATTATCGCTGTTTTAAATTTTGTCATATTAATTATTGTCATTGCGAGGGCGTAGCCCGAAGCAATCCGACACGAAGTGTCGTTGCGAGAACGCCGCAGGCGTTCGTGGCAATCTCTATAAGATTGCTTCGCCTCTTCCAGGGGCTCGCAATGACAAATCACTTGCAATGACACCTTGAAAAACTTTCTTAAAAACTTTTAAATCATTTTTGCTGATTTTTTTCAAAACGAAATCTTTAGCTTTTATTTTTTTTTGCGTTGTTTGTTGTTTGTAGTTTGTAGTCCGTCCAATCCCGATTCTGAGTCGCCAAAAATTTTTAGTGCCAAGTGATTTTATAATGGATTCCACGCCCCGATGGCCGGCTGAACCTCGACCGAAAGAAATTTTATATTTTCCCAGTTCAATGTCCGAATCGTCATGGGCGATTAAAATTTCTTCGGGCTTGGCCTTATATTTCTTAAGCGTTGCTTTTACAAAATTTCCGGATTGATTCATATAGGTGTCGCTTTTTAGTAAGGGCGTCGTTGCGAACGTTTTGTCATTGCGAGCCCCCAAAAGGGGCGAAGCAATCCCAGTCATTGCGAGCCGAAGGCGAGGCAATCTCGTAAAGATTGCTTCGTCGCTCCGCTCCTCGCAATGACCATTTTTACCTGCTTCTCGCAATGACAGAGCAATTAAAAAATCAACAGCCAAAAATCCGACACTATGGTATGTCTTTTCGTATTCTTTGCCGGGGTTGCCCAAGCCGATAATAAAGCGGGGTTTGACTTCCATAAAATTTGATTATAATATAAATTTGTATATTCGTAAATTCTATGAAATCTTTTCTTTACTCTCTTTGGGAAATTTTTGAAGTTGTTTTAGTGGCGGTAATCGCCGTTCTTATTATTCGTAATTTTTTAATCCAGCCTTTTTTGGTGAGCGGCGCCTCGATGGAGCCGAATTTTTCTTCCGGCGATTATCTTTTAATTGACGAAATCAGCTATCGTTTTCGGGAGCCCCAAAGGGGCGAGGTGGCGGTTTTCCACTATCCCGGCGATGAAAGAGTTTATTACATCAAAAGAATTATCGGGTTGCCGGGCGAAAAATTGGCGATTAAAAACGGCGGAATAGTTGTTTTTAATAAAGAATATCCGGAAGGTTTTGCAATCGGAGAAAATTATTTACCCTCTACGACAAAAACTTCGGGAAATGAGGAAATTGTTTTGAAAGACAACGAATATTTTATGTTGGGCGACAATCGTAATTACAGTTATGATTCTCGGAGCTGGGGAAGTCTCTCTAAAAACGAAATCGTCGGTATGGTTAGATTGCGGCTTTGGCCTTTTAACAAAGTTATGGCATTTGAGAAACCAAGTTACCAAAATTATTCTAATTATTCTAATCAATAAATTTTGGTTATTGGGGTTTGAGATTTATTTAGGTCAATTAGAATAATTAGGTTAATTAGGATAATTTTTAGATTATGCCAAAATTCTCCAAGCGCGCAAAGAGTATAAAAATAGAAAAGAAAGCGAAGATGTTATTCCAGTCTCTTAAGGGCATGCATGATATTTTGCCGGCTGATCAGTTGTGGTGGGATAAGGTTAAAAAAATCAGCCAAGATATTGCCGATTTTTATAATTTTTCAAGAATTGACACGCCGATTTTGGAATCCGCGGAAATTTTTGAAAAATCAACGGGCAGCGCGACGGATATTGTTGAAAAACAGATGTATTACATCAAAAGCAAGGGCAAAGACCGTTTGGCTTTGCGGCCAGAAGGAACGGCCGGAATTGTCCGGGCTTATTTTGAACACGGCTTGTCGCGTCTTAGCCAGCCGTTAAAACTTTATTACTTCGGCCCTTTTTTTCGTTATGAATCGCCTCAAGCCGGAAGATACCGGCAGTTTTATCAGGTTGGTTTTGAAATTTTGGGAGGGGAAAACGATCCGGTTTACGACGCCCAGATTATTCTGGCCGGTTATCGTTTAATCGAGGAATTGAAAATTAAAAACTTAACAGTTGAAATCAACAGTCTCGGCTGTAAAAATTGCAGACTAATTTATCGTAGAAAATTACAAGATTACTACCGAAAATTATCAGTTAAGATTTGTAAAGACTGCCGCCGGCGCTTATCCTTAAATCCTTTGCGCCTTCTTGATTGCAAAAACGAAAACTGTCAGGCGATAAAAACCAAGGCGCCGATTATGCTCGATAATCTTTGTTCGGCTTGTCGGAATCACTTCCGACTTGTTTTGGAATATTTGGACGAATTAAATTTGTCTTATATTCTTAATCCTTATTTGGTCAGGGGATTGGATTATTATAACCGGACGGTTTTTGAATTTACCGCTGAAAAACTTAAATTTTCTTTGGGCGGCGGCGGACGTTATGACGATTTGGGAGAAATGCTCGGAGCGAAAAAAGGCTCTTTGCCGGCGATCGGCAATAGTTTGGGAGTTGAGCGATTAATTGAAGCGATGAAAGAGCGGGGAATTGACGTTGTCCCCAAGAGCAAGACAAAAGTTTTTTTGATTCAGATTGGCCAACCGGCTAAAAAAAGGGCATTTTGTTTAATTGAGGAATTCCGCAAATCGGGCGTTAAAGTTTTAGAATCATTAGGCAGAGAATCGCTTAATTCGCAATTAAGAATCGCGGACAAAGAAGGGGCGGCAATAGCTCTGATTTTAGGGCAAAGAGAAGTGTTTGAAGACAGCATCATTATCAGAGATATGAAAAGCGGAGCGCAGGAAACAGTACCGCTGGCGAAGGTAGTGGAGGAAGTGAGGAAGAGAATTAGATGAGGTGTTAGGTGTTAGGTGTTAGAGTCCTAAAACCCAAAACCTAAAAACTAAAACCTAAAACCTAAAACCTAATGAAGGATTGTCTATTTTGTAAAATTATCAATAAGGAAATACTGGCGGAAATAGTTTATGAAAATAACGATATTGCGGTTTTTAAAGACGCTCATCCGTCGGCGCCGATTCATTATTTGGTTGTTCCGAAAGAGCATATTCAGTCAATAATGCATCTTGAAAGCAATCATCAAGAAATTATTTCAAAATTAATTTTTACGGCCAAAAAGGTCGCCGAAGAAACCGGCTTAAAAGGTTACAAATTAATTTTCAATGTCGGCAGAGAAGGCGGACAAGTGGTGGATCATTTGCATCTTCATTTGTTGGGAGGATGGACAAAATAAGAAGATGCGGTTAGAATTAACTGGGTATGGAAATTAAACGACGCGAAGGAGAAGCAATAAGCGCTTTTTTATACCGCTTTAGCAAGAAAATGCAGCAAAGCGGAATTTTGATTGAAGCGAAAAAAAGAAAGCGCAAAGCCCGTTCGGTTTCAAAATCCAAGAGGCGCTTGTCGGCTCTTCACAAAGAACAAAAGAAAAAAGAAGTCGACAAAGCGAGAAAGATGGGAACTCTTTAAATAGTTTTTAGGTTTTAGGTTTTAGTTTTTAGGTTTTAGATAAATTTTTCTAACACCTAATATCCAAAACCCAACACCGAAATATAATGCTTCATCAAAAACTCGCGGATGACTTAAAAAACGCGATGAAATCCGGCGGCAGCTTTCAGGTGGGTGTTTTGCGTATGCTTCTGTCCGCTATTCATAATAAAGAAATAGAAAAGAAAGGCAAAGGACAAGAACCGGTTTTGTCGGATGATGAAATCGCGGATGTTTTATTCAAAGAATCCAAAAAAAGAAAAGAAGCGACGGAGATTTATTCAAAGGCCGGCCGAGCCGATTTATCCGAAAAAGAAATAAAAGAATTGGAAATTATCAAAAAATATTTGCCGGAACAGTTAGGCGAAGAAGAAATTGAAAAAGCCGTTAAAGCGGCGATAGAGAAAGTCGGCGCCAAAGATATTAAGGATTTTGGCAAAGTAATGGCCGAAGCGATGAAAGAATTGAAAGGCAGAGCCGACGCGTCATCGGTAAGCGAAATGGTTAAAAAGAATCTATGAATAGGGTTGTGGTAGCGAGTTTAGATAAAAGATTTAAGAAATTTGAAAAGAAAATCAGCGCCACGGCGCTGAAAATTTTAAAAATTTTGAATAAAGACGGCGTTGAGGCGGATATTTATTTGATTGACAGCCGAAAAATGAGATTTTTGAACAAAAAATTTCGCGGCAAAGACAAAACAACGACGGTTTTAAGTTTCGAAGAGCCGAAGAATTTTATTTGTCCTCCGCCAGCCGGCGGATCAAAACATAAAAAAATCGGCGAAATCTACTTAAACGCAGACTTACGCGGACTGGACGCAGACCAACGCGGAAAAATTCAGCGTAAGTCAACGTTAAGTCCGCGTTTGTCAGCGCTGTTAGTTCATGGCCTTCTTCACCTTTTCGGCTATGATCATCAGAAGAAAAGCGATAGAGTAAAGATGGAGAGAGTGGAGAAATCTTTGATTTCTAAATTACTCTAATTAACCTAATTAATGACCAAATCCTAAGCACTAAATTAGATATTTTTGTAGTTTATTGTTTGCGATTTTAAATTATTGGGATTTATTTAGAATAATTAGAGTAATTAGAATAATTAGAAATTTTGTTCAATGTACATAACCGCTTTAGACTTAGGAACATCTCAAATTAGGGCCATCGTGGCCGAAACCCAAAAGGACGGCAAACTCTCTTTGTTGAGCGTTTTAAAAATTCCTTCAATCGGTTTGCGAAAAGGAGAAATCGCGTCTCTTGACGAAGCGGTTCATTCGCTCAATCGGATAATCAACGAAATAAAGCAAATTAACAAATCAGCCGCGAAAAATATTTTTATAAATATCGGCGGCGGCAATATAAAATTTCAAAATTCCCGCGGCATCGTCGCGGTTTCACGGGCCGATAACGAAATTTATCCGGACGAAGTTGATCGCGCGATCAAGGCCTCGCAATCCATTAATATCGGTCCGAACAGAATGATTATCCATACCATTACCCGGGAATTTGTCGTTGACGGTATCGGCGAGATTGCCGATCCTTTGGGAATGACCGGTAGCAGATTGGAAGTCAATTCTTTGATTATCGACGCTTTTAAGCCGACGGTAAATAATTTGATTAAAGCTGTTGAGGCGGCCGGCGGGAAAATCGGAGGATTAATTTATAGTCCTTTGGCTTCCGGTCGTTCGGTTTTAACTAAAGCGCAAAAAGAATTGGGAGCGACAGTCGTTGATATCGGTTTCGGCACAACGTCGATGGCGACTTACGAAGAAGGCAAACTTATTCAGGCCGCGGTTTTTCCGGTCGGCGCTTCAAATATCACCAATGATTTGGCGATCGGTTTGAAGTGTTCGGTTAAGACCGCCGAAATAATCAAACTTTCTTTCGGCTCGGCGCTGTCAAGGGAAATTTCCAATAAGGAAAAAATCGACCTTCATCAAATAGACGAGTCTTTGAAATCAATGGTCAGCCGGCGATTTATTTCCGAGATTATAGAAGTGAGACTTGCCGAAATTTTTGAATTGGTTGATAATGAGTTGAAACTTGTCGGCAAATCGGGAAAATTGCCGGCCGGAGCGGCTATTACCGGCGCCGGAGCCAAGATGTCGGATATTGTTGAATTGGCCAAGCAAGAATTGAAATTGCCGGCGCAGATTGGCATTCCGGAACTTTCTGATGTAGAATTTGTTAGCGCGGAATTTAAAAATCAACTGGAAGATTCGGAATTCAGCGTTTGTACGGGCTTGTTATTTTGGGCGATTGACCAGTCTTTGAAAGACCAGAGCTGGTCAATGACGAAAAAAGGTTTAATCTCAAAAATTTTAAGATATTTCTTGCCGTAAAACGGTAATGGATAATTTTTCTCGGAATAAAATTTTAACTATTGTTTTTTTATTGAGCGCGTTTTTTGTGAGCGGCAATTTTCTTTTTTTAACTAATGTAAATGCCGAAGAAATTCCTGATTTTTCGCCGATGTTTGAAATGCCGGGTACAATAGAAAGTAGCGGCACTCATTTTGAAATTACAAACAGCGAATATTTAAATATCACCCTAGATAGTTCTGAGTCAATAAAACTTAGAATGGAATCTATTCCTGAGATGATAACGATGATGATAGAACCGATGACTTCTTCAACAACCGCTACCTCAACACAAATTATTTTATCCGGCTTCGCTCCTTCAACTAAATATTACAAATATCAAGACGATTATCACAATCTGACAGAATTTATCACCGATGAAAACGGCAATTACGCTTATTTTCAGGACTTATCAAAACCCCATTTTGTTTTTATCCAGCCGCGAAAAAGCACGAAATTTATCAAAGACGACGCCACTGGCGGAGACTGTTATTTAATAGGGAATTGGAATGGAGGTACTAAAACTTGTACTTTAACAAAAGATGTTTTTGAAACAATTCAGATAGATAATGATGGAATTACTCTAGATGGTAATGGTCATATAATTACAGGTAGTAATACTGGATTTGGAATATATCTTCCTCAAAAAACAGGCGTTATCGTTAAAAATCTGTCTATTAATCAATTTAATAATGGCATTTATTTATTTTCTTCTAACGGCAATAATCTAATCAATAACATTAGTAATTTTAATGGTTCTGGAATTGTTGTTAATTGGAATTCTAATAATAATAATTTTATTAATAATACTACTAACTATAATCGTGGTTTTGGGATTAATATTTCTAGTTATTCTAATAACAATGTTCTTAGCAATAACACTACTAATAACAATGACCTTTATGGTATTTATGTATATTATGGAAATAATTACAATAATTTATCCGGTAATATTGCTAATTCGAACGATATAGGGATTTATCTTTATACTTCTAATAATAATAATTTGGCAGACAATATTACTAATTCTAATAGAATAGGAATTTATTTTTTTAATAGTTCCAATAATAAAATTTATAATAATAATTTTATTAATAATCGCACACAAATTTCTGTTTATTGGGGCAGTGGTAATGTTTTTAGTCTTGTAGCGCCAATCGGCGGCAACTACTGGAGTAATTTTGACACTCCGACCGAAGGCTGTAATGATTTAAATAATGATAATTTCTGCGACTCGCCGTACATTTTTATAGGAGGACAGGATAATTTACCGTGGAAAACTCAAAATGGGTGGAAGCCTAATCAGCCGCCGACGATTTCTAATATCAATCAATATAAATCAGACGGCTTAACCCTTATCTTTGAAAGCGGCATTACCACCGAATCAACAATTGTTTTTAAGGCGGTTTTATCAGACCAAGACAATAACCAAGTAAAACTTCAAGTAGAGCTCAAAGAATTTAATCAACCATTCAACGAACAAGATTTATCGGAAAGTGGTTTTGTAAATTCTGGCAGTGAAGCCATTATCAATCGTCAGTCGTTAGTTGATGGTAATTACAAATGGCGGGCAAGGGCGGTAGATGACAAGGACAATAAATCGCAATGGCAGGAATTTGGAATTGCGGGGAATGTGGACTTTGTGGTGCATATGGTGCCGCTATATACACAGAGGATATCGGATTATCCATCTAGTGTAGATACGACAAGATGGGCAGATTTAGATTATGCGAATGGAGGTATCGGTAAATATTCTTGCGCGAAAACCGAAAGAGCGACAATCGCAAAATGCGGCTGTGCCATTACTTCAATGGTAATGCTGGGCAGATACTATAATATTAATTCCGGGATTGACGGCACTGATGTTAATCCTCAAAGTATTAATAGTTGGCTTACGGCTAATAAAGGATATCTCGCAAGCATTAATCCCGATGTAAACGGCGGATTAGTTTGGGGTAAAGCGATTGAATATTTGGGCACTATTGAAAACGGAGTTAAAAAAACCTATTTGGCTCTAGATTTTTATAATGCCTCATCTACAGCTGACAGCGCTATAATAAATAATTATTTAGATTCCGCAAAGCCAGTGATCGCGTATTCTGGTAGGTTTGGCCATTATTTTGTCATTGATAATAAACTCACCAATACTTACGCGGTAAAAGATCCATATTGGTATAAAACACAAACGCTTAGTGATAGCGATAATCCTGCGCAGTATGTTCGCGGTTATAATAATAAATTCAATACCGCTAATCTTTTTGGCTACTCAGCCGTTCCTCAAAGAATATCTGCCGCGATGTATCTTTATCTTGCTTCTCCGGCGGAGTATCTTGTTATTGACCCTCAAGGAAGAAAATTAGGAACAGACCCGATTACGGGTGTGGATTATAGCGAAATTCCAAACGCAAGCTATTCATTAGATGGACCGATTATTAGCAGCGATGAGCCGCCTGATCAGAATGCGTTTCATCAAGTAAAAACTCTTTATATCCCAAATCCGCTTGACGGCAGTTATGATGTAAAAGTGATTGGTATCGGAACAGGAAGTTATGTGATTACTTCTGTTATTTACGATAATAATGGGAGTTCGAAAACTGAAAATCTTTACGGGAATACATTGTTAAATTTATCAACGGATTATAATTTGAATTTTAACAGCATCTCTTCTCAAAATACCGAATTCGCGCCAGCGGATACAACGCCGCCAGTTATTTCTCATACCGATTTTGCGTCTCAATATCTTCTTAATTCGGCGCCGTTGCAATTTAATTTTACTGCCACAGATGTCGGCGTTGGTGTATTTAACGTCACTTCCACGCTTGACGGCATTTCAATAACAAGCGGCCAACAAATAACATTTGATAAGCTTAGTTCTCATATTATTTCAATTACTGCCCAAGATTTTGTTGGCAATACTGCCACTAAAACGATTAATTTTAATGTTATTTATGATTTTTCAGGATTTTTATCGCCAATAAAAGCCAATGTTAGTTATAAATTAGGTAGAACTTTACCAGTTAAATTCCAGTTAAAAGACGCTAATGGTAATTTTATTTCTACTGCGATAGCTAAACTTTATGTCGCAAAAATTCAAAATGGTATTGCTGGGGCGGATATAATTTCTTTTTCCACAAGTAATGCTGATAACGGTAATCAATTCCGTTATGATAGTACAGATAATCAGTATATTTACAATTTATCAACAAATAATTTAGCCATTGGGACTTGGCAACTTAAAATTATTTTGGATGATGGAAAATATTATACTGTTAATATTTTGATTAAATAAATATGAAAAAAGTTTTATTTATAGTTTTATTTTTTTTATTGATTAGCGGATTGGGTTTGGGTATTTATTATTTTTACCACAATAAAATTGTAATTTCTGATAATCAGGTTGTTCAAAATAAATGTTTAGGTGAAAATGAGGTCGCGGATTATAAAAATGATAAATCAGATTTTGTTGGCAAAATAATTATTGAAATTAAAAGTAAAAAAAGTTCTGAAATTATATCAAGCTTTGAAATAGACGATGTTATGCTCCGTAATTATGCGGCAGAAATTCACAAATGTGGAATTTATGCATTAAGAAGTTTTAATGATGATTACAAACAATCTAAGGCTTTACCAGGTTTTAGTAAGGAATTATGGGTTTATAATTATAAAGGAGAAGGGAATAAAATTATTAATTTAGCTGGCGAAGATAAATCGGGGAAGCCTCAAGTATATTATTCTTACGATTTCCGCATTGACTTATCGGAAAAAAATTTAATTCTTATCAAAAACTATCTAGGTAAAGACGATTATGCCCTGGTAATAAAAGATATAAACACAAAAAATGATGTTTTAACTGTCAAACCTAGCGATGTAGTTAAAAAATACCCGAATGCGGTCGGCAGCATCGGTTTGATAAAATGGACGGATGACGGAAGATATTTCTGGGCGGATATATTTGACGGAGCGTATACAAATGGGTTTATCCGCGTTGACTCCAAAAATTGGTCTTATCAAGTATTTGAAATGCCTACTGATATGGATATTGGCATAACCGGTCCCGTTAATTTCAACACGGGATATGCTACTTTACATCCCGGAGTTGTCTGGACTGGCGTGGTTGAAATGGATCAGCAAATATCGGAACAATGGCTGAAAGAAGGCAAGCAATCAAAAATGTATCTATATAATCTATTTACAAAACAAAAAGAATTAATCGCAACTACAACTAAGCCGCTTTGGGAATTCAATCCTAACTGGCTCTCCGACACCGAACTTCAATACGAATTGCCAACTGGCGAAAAAAAGATTTATATTGTAAAATAAAAAAATACAAATATGGCTAAAAAATCAAAATCCAAAGAACATCCGTCGGCTAAAATAAAAGTCATTGGAGTCGGCGGCGCCGGCAATAACGCGATTTCCCGAATGTGTGAAAGTTTTCCCAGAGCGGTTGATTTAATCGCGATTAATACCGATATTCAGGACCTTAATTTTACCAATGCCAGAAAAAAAATTCATATCGGCAAAAATTTAACCAGAGGTTTGGGAACGGGCATGAATCCGGATTTAGGCCGGCAAGCCGCTGAAGAAAACCGCTCTGAAATCGTTGAAGCCTTAAAAGGCGCGGATATGGTTTTCATCACGGCTGGCGAAGGCGGCGGCACCGGCACCGGCGCCTCGCCAATAATAGCCGAAATAGCCAAAGAATTGGGAATTTTAACAATTGCCATTGTCACCAAGCCTTTTTCTTTTGAAGGCGCTCAAAGAGCGTTTTTGGCTCAGGAAGGAATTACAAAACTAAGAGAACGCGTTGATACTTTAATTACTGTTCCAAACGACAGAATATTTTCCGTCATCAATAAAGACACTTCGTTGTTTAAAGCTTTTGAGGCAATCGATGAAATTCTTAAGAACGCGGTTTTGGGAATTACGGAATTAATTATGTTTCCGGGCATTGTTAATGTTGATTTTGCCGACGTTAAAACTATTATGGCTGAAGCCGGCTCGGCGATTATCGGTTTCGGCATTGCCGGCGGTCAGGAACGCGCCAGTCGCGCCGCCAATTTGGCGATCAATTCGCCTCTTTTGGAAGCCACGATTGACGGTGCCAAAGGAGTGCTTTTTAGCGTTTCCGGCCATCGGGATTTGAAGATGAATGAAATCAACGAAGTCGCCAAATTAATTTCCGAAAACGTTGACCAATCGGCGAAAATTATTTTCGGCGCTTATCACGACCGAAAACTTAACAAGGGGCAGTTGAAAGTTACTTTGGTGGCCACCGGTTTTAACGGCGATTTAAGCCATAAAAATAATTTATTGCCGAATCTTTTCGCTTCTCAAATTGAAAATGGAGAGCAAGCAGAAGAAATAAATATTGCGGAAACGGATAAAAAAACGGAAAAATCCAGAAAAGAGAAATTGGAGGAAATCTGGGAAACGCCGGCGTTTTTGAGGAAGAAGAAGAGGTAAAAAATGGCTGAAATTCAAACACAAAACAATAAACAGACTTTGATAAATGATTATTTTAAAACTGTCAGGAAACGCGACGGTCGATTGATGTTTTTTGACCAATCTTTTATTACCCGCGCCATTATGAAAGCAATGGCGGTGACCGGCGAAGGCAACGAAGAAGACGCCATTCGCGTTTCTGATCAAACACTCATCGTCTTAAAGAAAAAGTATCCTCAGGATTATATTTTGGGGATTGAAGAAATTCAGGATGTTGCGGAAGAATCTTTGATTTTATTGGATTACGCCAAGACCGCCAAAGCCTATATTCTTTATCGGCAGAAGATGGCTGAAATTCGGGTTGAGCGCAAAGAAGTCCCGGAAAAAATAAAAAAATTAGTTGAGGAAAGCAAAAAATATTTTCGGAATCCTTTGGGAGAATTCATTTATTATCGCACTTATTCTCGCTGGATTGAAGAAGAAAATCGGCGCGAAACCTGGATTGAAACAATTGACCGCTATATTGATTTTATGAAAGAGAATCTTGGCGGAAAACTGGCGGATGTTGAGTATCAAGAAATAAAAGAGGCTATTTTGGCCCAAAAAGTGATGCCTTCGATGCGTTTATTGTGGGGCGCCGGCAAGGCCGCTAAGAAAAGTAATGTTTGCGCCTATAATTGTTCTTATATCGCTCCGGCGAAAATCACAGATTTTGCCGAAATTATGTTTCTTTTAATGAATGGAGCCGGCGTCGGATTTTCCGTTGAACATCAGACAACTCAGCTGTTTCCTCAAATTCAAAAACAAACTGGGAAGTTGTTGCCTATCCATATAACTGAAGATAGCAAAGAAGGATGGGGAAACGCTTTGACTGTCGGATTGACCGCTTGGTTTGACGGAGAAGACATTGATTTTGATTTTTCAAAAATCAGGCCGATGGGAAGTAATTTAAAAACAATGGGCGGCAAAGCCTCCGGTCCCGAGCCATTGAAAAATCTTCTGGCATTTTCCCATCGGAAAATTTTAGCCCGCCAGGGAAAGCGCCTTCGGCCGATAGATGTTCATGATATTATTTGTAAAATCGGCGAGGTGGTGGTAATGGGCGGCGTTCGCAGAAGCGCTTTGATTTCTTTATCCGACTTGGATGATGAAACGATGAGAATGGCAAAAATGGGCCAGTTTTATTTAACGGAACCTCAACGGAGTTTAGCTAATAATTCCGTTGCTTACGATGAAAAACCAACGGCCGATCAGTTTTTAGAAGAATGGCTGACTCTTATTAGGAGCGGCGCGGGCGAGCGGGGAATTTTTAATCGGGCGGGTTTAAAATATCAGGTTCCGGAGCGGCGCTGGAAAATTTTAGAAAAAGAGGCAGCCACGGTCGGCGTCAATCCTTGCGGCGAAATTTATTTAAAATCAAAAGAATTCTGCAATTTAACAGAAGTTGTCGCCAGACCAGAAGATACTGAAGAAAGTCTTTTGGGAAAAATCAGAATTGCCGCTATTTTGGGCACTTACCAGTCAACATTTACCGATTTCAATTATCTTTCCGAAGAATGGAAAAAAAATTGCGAAGAAGAACGGCTTTTGGGAGTTTCAATTACCGGACAATGGGATTGTCAAATATTGAGAAACGCGGAAATTTTTCGCAAGTTAAAAGAAAAAGCCATTGAAATTAATAAAATTTACGCCGAAAGATTTAACATTAATCCTTCAGCCGCCATTACCTGTGTAAAACCATCGGGAACAGTATCCCAATTAGTGGACGCTTCTTCGGGTATGCATCCTCGGCACAGTCGTTATTACATTAGGCGGGTTCGGATTGCGGCCAGCGACAGTTTATTTCAAATGCTTAAAGAACAGCGGATTTCTTATTATCCTGAAGTGGGTCAAAGTATGGATTCGGCTTCAACTTATGTTTTAGAGTTTCCTGTCAAAGCGCCGGCCGGCTCAATTTTCCGAAATAATATGAGCGCTATTGAACAGTTGGAATATTGGAAATTAGTGAAAGAGAATTACACGGAACATAATCCTTCGGTGACGATTTCGGTCGGCAAAGACGAATGGGTTAAGATTGGCAATTGGGTTTATGAGAATTGGGATATTGTCGGAGGATTGTCTTTTTTGCCGCGCGAGGATGAAGATCATGTTTATAAACTTGCTCCTTATGAGGAAATTGATGAAAAAAAATATAATGAGATGGTAGCGGCTTTTCCGGAAATTGATTTTTCTCAAATTATCGCTTACGAAGGGGAAGATGAAACTCAGGGCGCCAAAGAATTGGCTTGCGTCTCGGGAGTTTGTGAAATTTAAATATGAGCAAAAAGAATTCAATAATTTTATTGATTTTAATTATTATTATGGCAATTGTTGCCGGGGTTTTTGTTTACCCCTTTGGTTTAGGCGCTAAATATCTGCCATGGCGGTTAGGATTAGATTTGGTTGGCGGCACGCATTTGGTTTACGAAGTTGATATGAGCCAAGTGGACGCGGATGAGCGTGATTCGGTGATGGCCGGTTTGCGCGATGTTATTGAACGCCGCGTTAATTTATTCGGCGTCAGCGAGCCGCAAGTTGTTTCGGCGAAAGAAGGCGATTCTTATCGTTTAATAGTTGAACTCGCCGGAATAAAAGACATTTCAGCCGCCATCAGCCAGATCGGCGAGACGCCGTTTTTGGAATTTAGAGAAATAGTTGGCGAAGGAGATTCCGCTCAATTTCTTCAGACTAATTTAACCGGCCGCTATCTTAAATCAGCCCAACTTGATTTCGACCAGACCATAGGCGTTCCGTCTTTGAGTTTGGAATTCAATGATGAAGGCGCTAAAATTTTTGAGGAAATTACAGCCAGAAATATTGGCAAACAACTTTGCACTTTTATTGATTATCAGCCGGCTGACTGCGCCACGGTTCAGGAAAAAATTTCCGGCGGTCAGGCGAGAATAACCGGCAAATTTACAGTTGATGAAGTCAAGCAAATGGCTTCAAGGTTTAACGCCGGCGCTTTGCCGGCGCCGATAAATTTGGTAAGCCAGCAGATGATTGGCGCCAGTTTGGGCCAGGAATCGCTTAAAAAAGCCCTTTATGCCGGCGTTTTGGGGATATTGGCGATCATTCTTTTTATGCTCGGTTATTACCGCGGTTTTGGAATTTTTGCTTCGTTGGCTTTGCTCATTTATACGGTTTTGGTGGCAGGGATATTTAAATTGGGGATTACGATGACTTTAGCCGGCATCGCGGGATTCATTCTTTCAATCGGGATGGCGGTTGACGCCAATATTCTGATTTTTGAAAGAACAAAAGAAGAAATTAAAAAGGGATTGTTAAAAACGGCGGCTATTGAAGAAGGTTTCCGCCGCGCTTGGCCGTCAATCCGCGATTCCAATATTTCCACTATCATTACTTCCGTTATTCTTTATTATTTCACCACCAGTTTTATAAAAGGTTTCGCCTTGGCGTTGCTGATTGGAGTTTTAGTTTCAATGTTTAGCGCGATAACTATCACAAGAACAATGTTGAGAGTATTTATAAAATGAACATCATAAAATATCGTAAAATATTTTTATCAATTTCCGGAATTTTAGTATTGGCGAGCATTATCGCCATCGCGGTTTTTGGTTTTCAGCCCGGCATTGATTTTAGCGGCGGCACTTTATGGCAAATTGCCATAACGCGGACTAACGCAGACTCAACGCAGACCAACGCAGAAGAAATTAAGAAGTTTTTTGAAACTGATTTAGGGGTAAAAAATGTGATAGTTTTTCCCGGCGAGAATCAAAGTTTTCTTATTCGATTTGGCCATATTTCAGAAGAACAGCATCAAAATTATTTATCGGCGCTAAAAAATAAATTCGGCGAGGTTGAAGAATTGCGTTTTGAAGGTATCGGCCCGACCATCGGCAAGGAATTAAAACGAAAGGCTGTTTGGGCGATTATTATGGTGATGCTTGGGATTTCTTTATACATCGCTTTCGCTTTCAGAAAAGTTTCCTACCCGATTAAGTCTTGGAAATACGGAATTATTACTTTAATCACTCTTTTCCACGACGTCATAATTCCGGCAGGACTTTTGGCGGTTTTGGGTAGGCGATTAGGAATAGAAATTGACACCAATTTCGTGGTGGCGTTATTGGTGGTAATGGGATTTTCCATTCATGATACTATCGTGGTTTTTGACCGGATTCGGGAAAACCTTTTACTTCAAAAGAACCGTTTGGATTTGCCTGCTATTATTAATAACAGCGTTAATCAAACTTTCGTCCGTTCAATTAACACTTCTTTGACTCTTATTTTGGTGCTTTTGGCTTTGTTTTTCTTTGGGCCCGTCACTTTGAAGTATTTTATTTTGACTATCTTGATCGGCACAACTGTCGGCACTTATTCCTCAATTTTCGTCGCCAGCACGCTCCTGCTTTTTCGCAGTTCTTCCAAATAAATCAATTCTGAAATATAATAAATTTACCGGAGAGTAGTATACTGGCAGTACGTCTGCTTTGGGAGCAGATAGACCGGGTTCGATTCCCGGCTCTCCGACCAACTTAAACTTTTTTCAAAAAGTTTTTATATGTGTTAATATGAGTGTGTAAAACTTAATAGCGGTTTGTACGGTGAAGCAGGGTGTAATTCCCTCGCTATCGCGTAACGGTTAAAGTCCGATCCCGTGCAATTATCTCTAATAGGTCCGCTTTCGGCTCGCGCCAAGCCTCAAGATTGAATTGATTCTTGGCGCTTTCAGCAAATTTTTTATTTATTAATTAAAGGAGAAATATTATGTTCTCACAAATCAAAAAACGCAACGAGCAAATTGTTTCTTTCGATGAGAAAAGAATATCTATTGCGATTGCTAAAGCCGGAAAAGCGACAGGAGAATTTGATTCTAAAGCGGCAAATAAACTGACAAAGAAAGTTTTAATTTGCGCGGAAAAAATCATTAAAGACGCGATTCCTCTGGTCGAGCAAATTCAAGATATTGTGGAAGATGTTTTATTGCGTTCAAAATATAAGAAAACAGCCAAGGCTTATATTTTATATCGAGAACAACACAAGCTAATTAGAGATATTACAAGCTCCGCCAATAATAGTTTAGTAGAACAATATTTGAACAAATCAGACTGGCAGGTAAAAGAAAACAGCAATATGTCTTATTCTCTGCAGGGATTGAATAATTATATTTCCAGCGAGATAAGTAAAAATTACTGGTTGAATAAAATTTATCCCGAAAATATCAGAATCGCTCATATGAGCGGGGATTTCCATCTTCATGATTTAAATATTCTTTCAGTTTATTGTGTCGGATGGGATCTTTTTGATTTATTAATGAAGGGTTTTACCGGGGTTGAAGGGAAAATATCAAGCAAACCGTCAAAGCATTTCAGGTCGGCCCTCGGACAAGTTGTTAATTTTTTCTACACGCTTCAGGGCGAGGCGGCTGGCGCGCAGGCATTCAGCAATTTTGACACTCTGCTTTCTCCTTTTATCAGATACGACAACTTAACATATAAGGGAGTAAAGCAAGCGCTTCAAGAATTTCTTTTTAATATTAATGTGCCCACGCGCGTAGGTTTCCAGACGCCGTTCACAAATATTACGTTGGATTTGACAGCGCCCAATCATTACGCAAAACAGGCGGTTATTATTGGCGGTAAGCCGCAGCGTGAAACATATCAAGAATTTCAAAAAGAAATGGATATGTTTAACAAAGCGTTTTTAGAGGTAATGTCGGAAGGAGACGCAAGCGGCCGCGTTTTTACATTCCCGATTCCGACGTGCAATATTACAAAAGATTTCGATTGGAATAGTGATACCAGTAAACTGTTATGGGAAGTGACCGGAAAATACGGCTTGCCTTATTTTTCGAATTTTATCAATTCCGAGATGAAACCGGAAGACGCTCGTTCAATGTGTTGCCGTCTAAGAATTGACAATAGGCAGCTGGAAAAACGCGGCGGCGGTTTATTTGGCGCAAACCCGTTGACAGGCTCGGTCGGGGTGGTAACTATTAATTTGCCTCGTATCGGCCATACCGCAAAAAATAAAAAAGATTTTTTTAAAAAACTTAAAGAATTAATGATTCTGGCCAAGAATAGCTTGGAGATAAAAAGAAAAGTGTTGGAAAAATTTACAGAAGGCAATTTATACCCATACACCAAATATTATTTGAGAAATATAAAAAGCCACTATGGCAGTTATTGGAAAAATCATTTTTCCACTATCGGTCTTGTAGGAATGAACGAAGCGGCGCAAAATTTATATGGAAAAAATATCGCTTCGCCCCGGGGGCAAAAATTTGCGAAAGACACCCTTGATTTTATGAGAGAAACGCTTACCTCTTTTCAAGCAGAAACCGGAAATAATTATAATCTGGAAGCGACACCCGCGGAAGGAGCTTCATTCCGTTTGGCTTTATTGGACCAAAAAAAATATGAAAACGCTATTTTTGCCAATGGCAAAGGCAAAGAAGCGAAAAGTCCTTTTTACACCAATTCAACGCACTTGCCGGTTAATTTTACCGACGACATTTTTGAGGCGCTGGAATTACAAGACGATTTACAGACAAAATATACCGGCGGCACCGTTGCGCACATTTTTCTCGGAGAAAGAATTAAAGACGGAACGTCTGTTAAAAACTTGGTTAAAAAAATATGCGAGAGTTACCGACTGCCTTATTTTACTTTAACCCCGACATTTAGTGTTTGTCCGAATCATGGATATATCTCCGGAGAAGTTCCTGTTTGCGGCGAATGCCACAGTACCTGCGAAATTTATTCAAGAATTGTCGGTTATTTACGTCCCATAAATCAGTGGAATGACGGTAAGATGGCCGAATTTAATGTGCGGAAAACTTATAAAAATGAGGAATAAATATGATTATCGGAGGAATCCAAAAATTTTCTTTGATTGATTATCCGGAGAAAACCTGCGCTGTTATTTTTACTCGCGGTTGTAACTTCCGTTGTCGATATTGTCATAATCCGGAACTTGTCATTCCGGAAAAATACGCTCCGGAAATCCCGCTTTCTCAAATTTATGATTTTCTTAAGAGCCGTCGCGATAAACTTGATGCCGTAAGTATTACCGGCGGAGAGCCAACTCAACATCCGGATCTGATTGAGGTGATGAAAAAAATTAAAAATATGGGGTTTTTAGTGAAATTGGACAGTAATGGAAGCCGGCCGGAAGTTCTTGAAAAAATCATCAACGAAAAATTGGCTGATTATCTCGCTATGGACATTAAGACCCCGCTTGAAGATTATTCAAAGATTATGGGTTGGCAGGCGCCGGTTGAAAAATTAAAAAAAAGCATAGAATTAATAATGAATTCAGGCATAGATTATGAGTTTCGGACTACTATTGTAAAATGCCTCACAAGCGAAGACGATTTGAGAAAAATCGCGAAAACGATAAAAGGCGCGAAAAATTATTTTTTACAAAAATTCATTCCCACAAAACTGAACGATTCAAGTCTTATGAAAGAAGTTTCATATTCCGACGAAGAGTTGAAAAAATTGGCGCTGGAATTAATGGCTTATGTCGAATATTGCAATGTCAGATAAAATATTACTGACATTAAAAAACTTATACGCGGCGGGAAACGGGAAAAAAATACTGAATGGCATTGATTTCCAAATAAGACCCGGCGAAGTTCAAGCGCTTTTAGGCCCGAATGCCAGCGGAAAGAGCACTTTGGCGCAGGTAATTTCGGGAAATCCAAAGTATAAAATAATTAAAGGAGGAATTTTTTTCGGGCAAAAGGAAATTACCAAAATTTCTCCAGAAAAAAGAGTAAAGCTGGGAATCGCTTTAACTTGGCAATCGCCACCGGCCATAAAAGGAGTAAAATTCTCTCAATTATTGGAGAAAATTTCAAAAGTAAAATTTGAAAGCGAAAAATTGGATTTAAAACCCCGATTTTTGGAAAGAGAGTTGAATTTGGAATTTTCGGGCGGGGAGAAAAAAATATCCGAACTTTTACAAATTTTGTCTTTAGGTCCGAAATTAGCGATTTTTGACGAGATTGATTCGGGATTAGACATTAAAAGATTGGAGAAGGTGGCGAAAATAATAAAAAAAGAGCTGGTCGCCAAGGGCGTTTCAGTCTTGTTGATTACTCATTCCGGAGTTATTTTGCGATTTTTAAGGCCGAAAATTACCAATGTAATGTTAAACGGGAAAATTATTTGCAAGGAGAAAGATTATAAAAAGGTTCTAAGAACTATTAAAAAATATGGTTATGAAAAATGTAAAAAGTGTAAATTACTGGCAGATTGATCACATAATTAAGCAAATATCCGAGAAAAAGGGAGTGGTTATTTTGCCAAGCCCTGAAGCATGGGGAAAGTTCGGGTGGGTTAAAAAATATTTTTTAGACAAGCCAAAAGAAGGTTGTTTCATTTGGGTAAAGAAGCAGATTGATTTTCCTCTTTTTGTTCGTGTTTCTATCGGTACAAAAAAGATTCAACAAGAACTTCAAAATCTTTTAATTGTGGAAAAAAATTTGAAGATTTCGCTTCAGGGCGCCTGCAATTCTCTAAAGAAAAATTTATGCGGAATTCATAAAGCCCAAGGAAAAATTATTTTAAAAGAAGACTCTGCTTTAAAATATAATCATTCCCATTCTTGGGATCAAAAAGACATTGTTGAGTCAAACTACGAATTTATTTTAGAAAAGAATGCAAAATTAGATTATACTTATAAAAACCTTTTTACGCCCAAAAAACTTAAAATAAATACGCTCTTAAATCTTTTTGAAGGCGCGAGCTGCGATGTAAAAATAACGGTAAATGGCGTTCAAACCAAGGCGGAAATTCAAGACACCTTAGTCTTAAGAGAAAAAGGCGCTTCAGGAATAATAAAATTAAGATTAGTGGGAGGGAAAAAAAGCGATATTTCAGCCCATTCTCAAATTTTAGCCGTGGCTCAAAGCAGGGGACATTTAGATTGCCAAGGTTTATTGGTAGATGAGGATTCAAAAATTTCTTTGACTCCCCGGTTAATTTGTCAAAACAAAAACGCTCAAATAACCCACGAGGCTTCGATTGGAAAAATTTCTGAAGACGAATTAAATTATTTAAGAATGAGGGGATTGACTCAAAATGAGGCAATAAAATTAATACTTACCGGTTTTTTGGAAATAAAATAAGACCCATCTTTTATAAAAACCTTAATTAATTATTCCGAATCAAACTCTTTCATTACTTCGTTGAATTTTTGGTTTAAGTCGTTAATCGCTTTGGCTTCGTCGTTTATTTTAGAGATTAATTCGGAAACTTGATCGCCGTTATGTTTTTCTAAAAATTTTTCTCTCAATACTTCCAAAAGTTTGGTTAAATAATCGTTATAAGTTATCAGTCGGCTGATTAAAGCCGTTTCCAAGCTGATTGCTTCCAAGGCAATTTGACCGGCCGAAGCGGGCGAGATTTTCGCGAGATTTTTCGCCATTATTTCCAATTGAGCGGAAAGTTTAATGGCTTTTTCCCTGGCTTCGCGGTTTCGTTCCAGTTCTTGGGAAATTAAAATAAGCGCTTCAGTGTATTTACGGTCTTTGTCGAATTGGGCAATTTCATTAAGTCTATTGGTTGATTCATTGGAGAGCAAAACAATATCCTGGGCGATTAAAGACGCTTCCTGCCGGGCGGCCAAAAAATCCGACGGAATGTTTCTCGGCTCGGCGTTTAAAAAGCGCAGAATAAAATAAGCGGTAAAAATTATGATTATAAAGATAATCAGAAGCCTGATTCGCCGAGGGATTTTAAAATAAAAATTGCCAATCATCGGGATTTATAATAACATTATAAATGTAATAAGGCAATAAACGCGGGTATCGTATACTGGTATTACCTCAGCTTTCCAAGCTGATGAAAGGGGTTCGATTCCCCTTACCCGCTCCAAGAAACAAAAATCCCCCGACGTTACGTCGGGGGATTTTTGTTGGCCCCGCTTAGAAGATTTCCCGGCTAAATCCAGGTGGGTGGGCTCAACCCCGACGTTACCGTCGTGGTAATTCGCCCTCCCTTAAAAATTTATTTGATCCGAGAATCTTTTTCAGCGGAGCCATTGATATTATAACATACCAGATAGCGGAAATTCAACCGATTATTCTAAAATTCCGTCCAGATTCACGTCGTAGAGAATTTTTTCTTGAACCAATCGGTAATTGACGATTTCTTCCGGAGAAAACCAAAGACTAATTTCTTTTTCGGCGTCTTCAACCGAGCCGGAAGCGTGAATTAAATTCCTGATCGACCGGCCGTCAGTATCGGACATTTGGTAAGAATCCAAAACGTAATCGCCGCGGATGGTTCCGACGTCGGAGGTTAAGGGTTCGGTACCGCCGACCAGTTTTCGGACGATTTTTATCGCGTGGGCTCCTTCTAAAATCATCGCTATCACCGGACCGGCTGACATATATTTTTTCATATTGCCCAAAATAATTTCGGTGATTTTATAAGGATCATCGTGGGGTGGAATCAATCCTTTATCCTTGTAGTTTTTGATGGTTTTTTCTCCGGTGACTTTCCGCCATTCAGGATTAATGGTGTAATGTTTCTCGATAAAATCCGGGACCAAGGTTGTCATTTTAACGGCAATTAATTTCAAGCCGACATTTTCGAATCTTTTGATAATTTCGCCGATAAGTCCGCGTTGAATGCCGTCCGGCTTGATGATGACCAAAGTTTTTTCTTGTTTAAATTCTTTTAGTTCCATATGTCTTTAATTTTAATTCTTTTAATTGCTTTTCGTCAACCTCGCTCGGCGCGTCCATCATTAAATCCCTTCCGTCGCCGGTTTTTGAAAAGGCGATTACTTCGCGGATATTAGGTTCATTCTGTAAAATCGCGAGCAATCGGTCAAGGCCAAAAGCGATTCCACCGTGCGGCGGCGCGCCCAATTTAAAAGCTTCAAGGATGTGGCCGAAATCTTTCCTGATATGTTCTTTGGAATAGCCGATCGTTTCAAAAACTTTTTCCAATAATTCCGGCTTATTGATTCGGATTCCTCCGCCGGCTGTTTCAAATCCGTTTAAAGCCAGATCGTATTGCTGTGAAACCAGTTTTTCCAGATTCCGGCCGTTCATCAAGTCATCGTTAAATTCCGGTTTTGGAGCAGTGAAGGGATTATGGGAATAAGTAATCTTTCCGGTTTTTTCGTCTTTTTCGAAAACAGGGAAATCAATAATCCACGCGAAAGCCAGTTCGTCCGGATTATTCTTGTCTTTTCTTAAATCCGGTTTGTCCGAACCGTAATTTTCAATTGCTTCTTTATGGGTTAAAACAGGAAAAGGAATTTGGCTGATTGTTTTTTTTGGGAAAACGGTTTTAACCAAAGATACGGTCATTTCTTCCATCAGATTTAAAACATCTTCTCTTTCAATAAAGCTCATTTCTAAATCCAATTGGGTGAATTCTGGCTGGCGGTCGCCTCGGGTATCTTCGTCTCTGAAACACTTGGCTATTTGGAAATATCTTTCAAAGCCGGCCACCATTAAAAGCTGTTTGTACTGCTGAGGCGATTGGGGAAGCGCGTAAAATTTTCCCGGCTGAAGCCGCGACGCTACCAAATAATCGCGGGCGCCTTCGGGCGTTGATTTGCTTAAAATCGGAGTTTCAATTTCAACAAAATCCTTTTCAATTAAAAAGTCTCTGATAAATTTGACGGTTTTAGCCCGCGTTCGGAAATTTTTCTGCAAACGCTGGCGGCGCAAATCCAGATAGCGGTATTTCATCCGGACATCTTCGCCGATTTCATAGCCGTCGGTTTCAATATTAATCGGCAGGGCTTCCGCCGGATTTAAAATTTCCAGTTTTTCAGCCTGAATTTCAAAATTACCGGTTTCTATTTCCGGATTTTCCATGCCTTTGGGACGGCGGCTGACTTTGCCGATTATTTTTACCACCCATTCCGATCTTAATTTATCAGCCAATTGGCGCAGTTCTTCCGGCTTCGGCAAAAAAACCACTTGGCTGATTCCGCTTCTGTCCCGCAAATCAATAAAAATAAGCTTGCCGTGATCGCGGCGCGTAGCTACCCAGCCCATCAACTCCACCTCTTCGTTTTCTTTATTAACGATTTCTTTAGTTAGTATTCTCATTCGTCCTTTTTTAGCGATTCTTCAATGGCTTTTTTTAAATCTTCAATATTGATTGTTTTGCGTTCTTTTTTAACGGTTTCCGCTTCAACTGTCGGTTCTTTTGGTCGCGATTCTTTGTAAGGTTGCGGCTGTAAAACTCTTTCTAATGGCCGTTCTTCGCGGCGTTTAATCCTATCTTCAATCGCTTCCGCATTCGTCACCCATTCGCCGGCGATTTTTTCTTCAACTATTGAACGCGGCATGGCGTATTTGCTTCGGGAATTTTCAATAATAACGTCTCGGAATGATTCCGGTAATTCTTTGGCCGGTTCCAAAGTTTGGGCGGAAAAAGGTTTGGAAGCCACGCCGTTAATCATCAATTTTACATAAATATGGTATTTGGCCAAATTCACCAGATCTTGGGCGACGAATTCCGGCGTAAATTCTCTTTCCAGATACTCGGCGTCGTCAGCGCCGATTCTGAAACAAGCAATCGTGCCGACATTGCCGAAAACCGCGTCTCTCACTTTGGTGTTTCTATCGTTAACTAATTGACTGATATACTGATGGGCCAAAATTAAATTCAAGCGGTATTTTCTGGCTTCCGATAAAATATTGGCGAAAGATTCCGTTGAAAAATTCTGAAATTCGTCGACATAAAGATAAAAATCGCGGCGTTTTTCAATCGGCAAATTCACTCGGTTCATTGCCGCTAATTGCAGTTTTGTAATCATCATCGCGCCTAAAAGCGCGGAATTATCCTCGCCGATTTTTCCCTTAGAAAGATTAATGATTAAAATTTTTCCTTCATCCATTATTTTCTGCATATCAATCGTTGAATGTGTTTGACCGATGATATTGCGGATTATGGGATTGGCGACGAATTGGCCGACTTTGTTTTGAATGGCGGCGACGGCTTCGGTTTCCAAGCGTTGAGTATAACGGGCGAATTCATTGGTCCAGAAAGCTTTTATTATCGGGTCCTGCAAGTTATTGACTATTTTTTGGCGGTAATCTTTTTCCGCCAGCATTCTCATTATTCCCAAGAGCGTTGAGCCCGGATATTCCAAAAGCGCCAATAAAGTATTGTTAAGAATATATTCCATTCGCGCCGACCAGACATCGGGCCAGATTTTTTTAAAAACCCCCATCATACCCGAAGCTACCAAATGCCGGTATTCAACATTGACTTGTTCCAAGGGGTTAAAAGCGATCGGATGACTCATATCGGCCGGATTAAAATAAATTACGTCGTCGATGCGGTTTTCCGGCACAAAATCCAAAAGTTTTTCGGCGAATTCGCCGTGAGGGTCAACCACGGCCACGCCCCGGCCGGCCTTGATATCGGCGATCGCCATATTTTCCAAGAGATTAGTTTTACCCGTGCCGGTTTTGCCGATAATATACATATGCCGGCGTCGGTCGTCGGTTTTAATGCCGAACCTGGTCTGCTGATTTCTAAAAGTTGTTTTACCAAATAATGTTATTTCGTCGTTCATTTAGGTGTTGGGTGTTAGGTGTTAGGTGTTAGGTTCTAAAACCTAAAACCTATAACCTAAAACCTACTCAATCGGCAGTCCTGCCGGCGGGCCTCCTTTTTTGGCTTCAACTACCCGTAATCTCGGCGCTTTAACCGCAATTGCCGGGAAATGATAAACAGTAGCCAACTCTTCAGTGCTTAAAATTGAAAATTTTTCCGGTCTGGTCTTGTTATATTGGCCGAATCTCCTCTGCCGGCAATATTTAAAAAGTCTTCTTTTCCGATAAAGCATTTTTAATGATTTATATCTGGGAAATATTTTAGTGAACCAATTATTTTTAATCCATGACTTTAAAAAAGGATGCGGTTTGAAAGAGTTAAGATTCGCCGTGTTTAATTGATGAAGAGCGCCCATGGCCGCCGAAAAATTAGCCGGAGTAAAACTGTCCTGCCTGTCTAAATAAACAAGCCGCAAAACAGTTTCAAAACCCAATTTGGAAATTTTAGCACCCAGCGCTTTAACAACATCCTGTTCATAAGGATTTAAAAATTTCATAAGGGCGATTTTTTCTTCTTTTTGGCCGGGCCAATCAGGGTATTTAACCGCCGCGAAAGATAAATTTCTCAACCAGTCGTACAAAGCGCCGCCCCAGCCCTTTTTTCCCTTCTCGGTTTTTTTGCCGGAAAGTTCGTTTATTTTTTCCTGGCCTTCTTTTTGCCAGTCGTTGCCGGTTAACGCGCCGGTCGGACTGATTAAAATCTGCAATAAAAGCCACTCGTCGGTTTTTAAATTAGACATTACTTCGGTGATCGCCGCGATTGAATCAAGCCTTCTTTCGTCAACAGGTTCTTCAAAATAAGAATAAGTTCTGATCGGATAATAATTTTCTTTTGCCAAAATAATCTCAGTTCCCCAAACATCATAAATCTTATTCGGCAAAATTGACGGCAAAAGGTCAAGATAATCCTCGGCTTGATGAATTTCAGCTTCAGGGTATTGGGCGTAAATCGCCGATTCAATTAAATTGCGATATTTTGAAGGAGTGCGGATATAAAAATAAACTCCTCCATTGGAACCGACCAATTCAAAAGAAAACCAGGACTCTATTTTTCCTTCCAGATATTTAACAATAAATTCAATTCCATAAGAATAACTGGCATAAGCTTCCGCAAAAATTTGCTCCATCGCTTTCGGAGTTTTAAAAATTTCTTTGGGAACTTTAACTTCCAGCATTGTCCACTCAATGCTGTTGATAAAACGAGTTCGAAGATAAATCAGCCGCAAATTCCAAAAAAGAGGGAAAAGAAAAATTGGTAGAATTATCCACCAAGTAATTTCTACTACTCTAATAATACTGTCAATAACACCAAGGAAAATATCCACTTTAATTTTTAACTTTTAACTTTTGACTTTTGACGGCTTGTCAACGGTCAACTGCTAAAGGTCAATGGTTTTACTTAGCGGCGTATTTTCCGTCCGCCAGTTTTTTAAAATACTTTTTGTTTTGGAGATTTAAAACGACAGTGTTTTCTTTAAGCGTACGCTGTTTTGAAACCTCATTGAGTATGTCTTTTAAATGAAGAGGACCTTTTTCTTTTAAAGTTCGGCGAATGACTTCTTGAGCCACGCCCGGTTTGAAGCCGTGTTCTACGAGTCCGTAAATTCCTCTGCCAACCAGGACAAAACGTTGGTTTTTAATTAATTCGTTGTGGACGGTTTGGGGCAGAGCCGGACGCTTGCCGGCGTTAATCCTATTGATTGCTTCGGCGATATCTTTGAAATGCAAAGGGCCGCCGTGTTTTTTGAGAATTAAATAAGTCTTGCCCCTGACTGTCTTAGGAGTGATTTCTTCCCAATGGCTTAAGCCCAAATCGTCGAATGGATTAATGCCGAATTTTCGCGAAACCGAAAGATAGTTTAGGCCAACCAAATCAGACAGGCGATGAGTGTTAATAACCTTGATAAAATAATCATGAAATCGGCCGTGAATAATTATCTCTTCTTTTTTATCAAGGATCAATTTTTTAAGTTGAGAAGTAAAGCGGTCGGCGAGCTGGATAGCCTTTTTGTCCAAATACCAAAAATTATGGAAATTATTGTTTCCGGAATGATATAGGGGTTGGCCGGTAATTTCTGAAAAAAATCTTAAATGCCAATGATGGAGGTCGTTATCTTTTAAAATATGTTTAAGTTCCAGAAGAAGTAAATTATCTCGCCGCAGTCCGCCAAGAGTTTCCAAGTGGCCGGCGATCAATCCTTTGATTTCTTTGATTGATTTTTCTTTTTCGTCGATATGATTTTGAATCGTTCTTAAAGCCTCTTCTTCAATTTGCCTGACTCGTTCCCTAGTAAGGTTGTATTTTTTGCCGATGCTCGCCAAGGTTTTTTTCTTGCCGTCGTCCAAACCGAAGCGGTTGATTAAAACGTCTTGTTGCCGAGATTTTAAGTCTCGAATAAGATTGTCTATGGTCGCGCTTAACATAATAATAATTAGAATACTTAAACTTCTTATTATTGTCAATGGCCGGGATAAGAAATTTGAAAAATTAGAAAAGGAATACTATAATTATATGTAAATAAAATGACTTACGAACTTGCTTTTAATTTTCTTTTAATCGCCGTCGGAATGTTTATTCTTATTCGTTCAGGAGTTTATATTGTCCGTTCATTGGTTGGAATAGCTCATTTTTTAAAAGTTTCCGAATTCACTCTTTCTTTTATTTTAATGGCTTTTGCCACGACTCTGCCGGAGTTCGCCATCGGCGTTAACGCCGCTTTTAGAAAAGAATCGTTAATTTCTTTGGGGAATATTTTGGGCGCCAACATTTTGACTATTGGCTTGGTTCTTGGCTTGGTGGCTTTAATTTCCGGACGATTGATTATTCATCATCAGCCTAAAGGAACCATCATTTTTCATCATTGGTTTACGTTTCTTTTAGGAATTTCTCCTTTGATTTTGTTGATTGATTTAAAACTTTCTCGTTTTGACGGCTTAATTTTGATCGCGCTCTTTTTCGCGAATCTGCTAAGACTTTTTCATTTAAAAGAAATTTTTAATCATGGAAAAAGTTTTTGGTTGTCTCATTTTCATCCTCATGGCGATATTATTAGCGCCGGCGTTCATCCTAATCGTTTAATTTTTCAAGAATGGAAAAGCTTTCTAAAAAACCTTTTTATTTTTTTGGCGGCGGCTGGATTTTTATTATTTTCCGCTTATTTGATTATTGAAGGCGCGAAAAACATTTCGGTTAAAATCGGAATGTCTCAATTTTTGGTAGGCGCTTTAATAATCGCTTTGGGGACTACTTTGCCGGAGTTGTCTTTTGGCATTCGCGCGGCTTTGTTAAAAAAAGGCGAGCTGTCTTTGGGTAATTTATTTGGAGCGACCGCTTTTAATTCCACCTGGATTTTAGGAGTGGTGGCCTTGATTAGTCCGATTGAAATTTCCGAACCTTCCGCTTTTTTAATCGCGGCGGTTTTTATGATTTTGGCGCTTTTTTTGGCTAATTTTTTTTTACAAACCCGCGGCGCCATCAGCCGAAAAGAAGGGTTGGTCTTAGTCGGCATTTCTATTTTATTTATAATTACTCAAATATTTTTATAGAGCGGATGTTTCGGAATGCAATTTATCAATGCTTCTAAAACTGACTTTTTCCGAATCAAATTTTAATTTAACTGTCGCCAATGGGCCGTTGCGGTGTTTGGCAATGATAATTTCCGCGGTGTTTTGTTCTTCGGCTGACGGGTCGAGTCTGTCGCGGTCTTTGCGATAAATAAAAAGCACAACATCGGAATCCTGTTCTAGCGACCCTGATTCGCGAAGGTCCGACAGTCTCGGAATTTTTATATCTCTTTGTTCAACCGCTCTTGAAAGTTGGGCTGCCGCCAAAACCGGCACTTCCAGTTCTCGGGCTAGACCTTTAAGCCCCCGACTGACTTCAGTCATAGCGCTGACCATATTGTCATTATGATGGTTTCTTGGCTGAATCAATTGAATATAATCAACAATCAATAATCCCAGGCCGTGTTCGGCTTGCAGTCGGCGCGCCATTGAACGGATTTGAATAATATTCGCCGAAGGCGTGTCATCGATAAAAATCTTAGCCTTGGAAAGTCGGTCCAATGATTCCTGAATCATTTCAAATTCAATCGCGTCGGTGAGTCGGCCGGTGCGCAATTTCCAAAGCGCCACTTGGGCTTCGGAAGCGATCAATCGGTCAATAACCTGGTCTTTGGACATTTCCAAAGAAAAAATTCCAACCGGTATACCGGTTTTAATCGCCGCGTTTTTGGCAATATCCAAACAAAGAGCGGTTTTGCCGAGCGATGGCCGGGCGCCTAAAATAATCAAATCCGATTTTTGAAGTCCGGATAAATAATTATCAAGTTCGTCAAAGCCGGTGGTTACGCCTCTCAACCCTCTTTCTCCTTGATGAAGTTTTTCAATTCTTTCGTAGGCGGCTTTCAGTTCATCTTTGATGGGAATGAATTTCTGCGGTCGGGATTTTTGGCTGATTGAAAAAATTTTCTGTTCGATATCGTCAAGAAGGTCTTCCGGGTCTTCGCTGGTGTCAAAAACTTTTTCATTGATTTCGGTTGAAGCGCTTATGAGGTCGCGAAGCGTTTTTTTCTGGCTGACGATTTTCGCGTAATAAGAAATATGGCTGGCGGTCGGAACGGAATTGATCAAATCTGTTAAATAACTTGAGCCGCCGATATCCGTCAATAGATTCTTGTCTTTTAATTTTTTAGTGACGCTTAAAATATCAATCGGCTCGTTTTTTTCAAAAAGTTCAAAAATCGCTTCAAATATTTTTATATGCGCCGGCTGATAAAAGTCATGAGGCATAATCAAATCCGCCACCCGAATAATGGCGTTTTTGTCCAGCATCAGCGCTCCTAAAACCGAGCGCTCGGCTTCAATGTCTTGTGGGGGAAGCTTGAGATTTTTATTCATAAAAATCTTAAATTTCTAATTAACCTAATTTCTAATAAATTTTGGGGCTTGGGTCATTATTTAGAAATTAGATTAATTAGGTCAATTCCGCAGGACTTTTGGTCCTTGCGGCGCGTCTTCTATCTCGTATCCTAATTCTTCTATTTTCTTTCGCAAGGCGTCGGCTTGAATAAACTGTTTATTAATTCTTAATTTCTCCCGTTGAGCCGCCAATCGCTTGATTTTTTGCGGGATTTTTAAGGGTTTAATTTTGTTTAATTCAAGGCCTAAAACATTGTCAAATTTAAGAAGCAGGCGTTTTTTGGCGCTTGGAACGAGATTATCGTCTTTGACAATTTGCCAGACAACGACTAACGCTTTCGGCATATTTAAATCGTCGTTAATGGCGGCCAGAAACTGATTTTCGTATTTTTGGATATCTGATGTCCTCTTGCAAAGTTGAACTTCGTAAGAGTAGAATTTTTTTCTTTTCTCGTTTTCCGCCCTGTCATTGCGAGGCGAAGCCGAAGCAATCTTGTAGAGTTTATTCAAGGCGTTTTGCGCCGCCTCAAGCGATTCCCAAGTGAAATTCAGTTTTGAACGATAGTGGGTCGTTAGAATTAGATATCGGAAGGCGAGGGGATTAAAACTTTTTCTTTCAATATCGTGGAGCGTGAAAATATTGCCGAGCGATTTTGACATTTTCTGGTTATTAACCAAAAGATGTTCGCTATGCAGCCAGTATTTGACGAATTTTTTTCCGGTGGCGGCTTCGGATTGGGCGATTTCGTTTTCGTGATGGGGGAAAATCAAATCAACGGCGCCGGTATGAATGTCCAATGTTTCGCCGAGATATTTCATACTCATCGCCGAACATTCAATATGCCAGCCCGGCCGGCCCCATCCCCACGGGCTTGGCCAAGACGGTTCGCCGACTTTCGCCATTTTCCACAAAACAAAATCCTGCGCTTGATTTTTATTATATTCATCAGCCTCAATTCTGACTCCGATTTTCAACTCTCTTTTTTTAAGTCTGGAAAGTTCGCCGTAATTTCGAAATTTCGAAATACTGAAATATATTGAGCCGTCCTCGCCGCGATAAGCAAATCCCTTGGCGATTAATTTTTTAATCAAGCAGACCATCTCTTTGATGTGCTCGGTGGCTTTGGGATAAAATTCGGATTTTTCAATGTTTAATTTTTTAAGGTCGCCAAAGAAAATTTTTGTATACGGTTTTGTAATTTCAAAAATATCTTTTTTCTCGGCTTTGGCTTTTTTAATGATTTTATCTTCAACATCGGTGATGTTCATCACTTGTTTTATTTTATAGCCGTTATATTCAAGCGTCCGGCGCAGAATATCCTCAAAAATATAAGTCCGAAGATTGCCGATATGGGCAAAATCGTAAACCGTCGGCCCGCAAGCATAAATTTTAACCGCTTTATTGCTAAGCGGCCTGAAAATCTGTTTTTTCCGAGAAAGAGTGTCGTAGAGTTTAATCATTGTATATTGGTTAATTTTATTACAAATTTGCCTGTTTCCGCAATACCAACAAAAACCTTGACATCTAAAAAGTTTTATGCTAAGTATTAAGCAGTACAAAAAATGATGATTGCAGTGATCTTTCAAAAAACTGGTATGATAAAGATTCAACTCAATGGTGGACGCGTTCACGGTGGCAGTGGTGGCTGCGCGAAATTCCGCTCTGGTTAATGCCGTGGCGGGTATACAAGAAAATAGCGGGATAAAAATTTTACAAGGCAGCGTCTTCGGCGCTGCCCTTTTTACTTTTTATTTTTAAAACACCAAAAGCATTTAGAGCATTTAGTGTATTTAGAGTATTTAATAAAATTATTCAGTAATATAAAATATGGCGCTCTATCGCGATAGAGCGCTCTAATTGAATAGAGCGCATTTATTTGGTATAATGATATAATAACTATGAGTAATACCAGTAAAAAATATTTTGAGGAAGATTTTAAGAAAAAAATTTGGGAAGAAGCGATAAAAGAAATTAGCCGGGCAAAATCCGAAAAAGAAATAATAAAAACTTTAAGCAGAGCGCTTACTCCTTCGGAATTAAATCTTTTGGAAAAACGTTTAATAGTGGTCTATTTATTAAAGCAAGGATTTACTTACCGCAAAATTTGCGAGATTGCCGATGTTCATTACAATACCGTAAGCTTTGTTAAAAAAGGCCTTAAAAAACCAATAAGAAAGAAAAAAGTTTGGTCGGAATTCGGTTCTTCAAATAAACGCGAGCCAAGATTTTCGAAATGGCCTAAATATAAAGGCGTATAAAAATAATATAGGTGCTCTAACCGATTAGAGCGCCGTTTATTGTCGCGAGCGGTAGCGTAGTAAGATAAATAATAAAATAAAGAGGCGGACAAATTATGATTAATCGGCGCGATTTTAACACAAAAAACCAATTAGTAATCCTTAGTAATCCATACGCGATCGCGTAAAAAGTTGATAATACATATGCCCCTATTTTATTTTATATCATTCCTCTCTTGACAGCTCCTTGATTATTTTTATAATCAAAGAGTTGAAATGATTGAAGAACATCAAGAAGATAAAAATCAAAAAGAAAAAGAAGTTGAAACAGACGAATCGACGAGGTGTCAAAAAGAGCGAGACGAATATCTTGACGGTTGGAAGCGGGCGAAAGCGGATTTGCTCAATTATAAAAAAGACGAGGCGAAGAGGTTTGAAATGATGATTAAATTCGCCAACGAATCTTTAGTCAAAGAATTGATTAATGTTTTGGACAGTTTTGATTTAGCTTTGATATCTTTAGGGAATGATGGCGACAGGAAAATTCAAAAAGGTTTGTATTTGATTCGCCATCAATTGGAAGACGCTTTGAAACAGCAGGGATTAGAAAGAGTAATCGTTTCGGTCGGTCAGCCGTTTGACCCAGCTTTGCAAGAAGCCATCGCAAGCGTTGAATCGGATAAGCCGTCGGGAATAATTATTGAGGAAGTGGAAAGAGGATATTTATTGAACGGCAAATTAGTCAGGCCGGCGAGAGTGAAAGTAGCAAAGTAAAAAGATATAATGTTCTATTTGTTCTAAATGTTGTAATGAAAAATCACTTAGAACATTTATAACATTACAACAATTACAACATGTCAAAAATACTTGGTATTGATCTCGGTACAACTAATTCGGCGATGGCGGTTATTGAAGCTGGCGAGCCGAAAATTTTGGAAAATCACGAGGGCAATCGCACTACGCCGTCGGTGGCGGCTTTAAGCAAATCAGGCGAGCGTCTGGTTGGACTTTTGGCAAAACGCCAGACCGTGGTTAATTCAAAAAATACGGTTTTTTCCGTCAAGCGATTAATCGGTCGCGGTTTTGACGTTCCGGAAATTCAGCGCGATAAAACCTGGCTGCCTTTTGATATTCAAAAGTCGGCGACCGGTGGAGTGGAAATAAAAATGGGCGATCGCTGGTACAAACCGGAAGAAATTTCGGCGATGGTTTTGGCGAAATTAAAAGCAGACGCCGAAGCGAAGTTGGGAGAAAAAATAGAAGAAGCGGTGATTACCGTGCCGGCTTATTTTGACGATTCCCAGAGACAGGCGACAAAAAACGCCGGAGAAATTGCCGGTTTGAAAGTCCGCCGGATTATTAACGAACCGACTGCCGCGGCTTTGGCTTACGGCCTTAACAAGCAAAAAAATGAAAAAATTGTTGTTTACGATTTCGGCGGCGGCACTTTTGACATTTCGGTTTTGGAAGTCGGCGATGACGTTGTTGAAGTTAAATCCACAGGCGGCGACACTCATTTGGGCGGCGACGATTTTGACAGAAAAATCATTGAGCATCTGGTTTCCGAATATAAAAAACAGGAAGGCATCGATATTTCCAATGACCCTTTGGCGCTTCAAAGATTAAAAGAAGCGGCGGAAAAAGCCAAACACGAACTTTCCACGGTTTTTGAAACTGAAATTAATTTGCCTTATATAACTTCCGACGCTGCCGGTCCGAAACATTTTTTGATGAAATTCAGCCGGGCGAAACTTGAGGAATTGGTTAAATCGGAAATTGAGCGGTCAATTGAATTGGTAAAGAAAACAGTTTCCGAAGCCGGTTTGAAAATTTCCGATATTGACGAATTGGTTTTGGTTGGCGGACAGACGAGAATGCCGGCGATTCAGGAAGCGGTTAAAAAACTTTTCGGCAAAGAACCGCACAAAGGCATCAACCCCGATGAAGTGGTGGCAATCGGCGCCGCGATTCAAGCGGGAATTTTTCAAGGAGACGTTAAAGATGTTTTGCTTTTGGACGTGTCGCCTTTGACTCTAGGCATTGAAACTTTTGGCGGTATCGCTACGCCGATTATTGAAAAGAATACCACTATTCCGACCGCCAAATCTCAGGTTTTTTCAACGGCCGGCGACAATCAAACTTCCGTTGAAATTCATATTTTACAAGGTGAACGATCAATGGCCGCTGATAATAAAACTTTGGCAAGATTTATTTTGGACGGCATTCCGCCGTCCGGTCGCGGCACTCCGCAAATTGAAGTGTCGTTTGATATTGACGCCAACGGCATTTTGAACGTTTCGGCGAAAGATAAGGCAACGGGTAAAAGCCAATCAATCAGAATAGAAGCTTCAACCCAGCTTTCTAAAGATGAAATAGAAAAATTAAAAAACGAAGCTACTGCTCATGCCGAAGAAGACAAAAATAAAAAAGAATTGACCGAAGTTCGCAATCAAGCCGAGCAGATGATTTACTTGGCGGAAAAATCAATAAAAGACGCCGGCGATAAAGTTTCCCAAGAAATCAAAGACGCGGTAAATCAGAAAACCGAAACCCTTCGGCAGGCTCAGGGTAGCGATAATATTGAATCAATAAAATCCGCAATCTCCGAACTTTCTTTGGAACTTCAAAAAATCGGGCAAGCAATGTATAATAAAGGAGATGATGGACAACCAAGCACAGGCAATTGAAGTTGACAGATCAATTCCTAAAATTATTGTTTTGGCCGCTTTGGGAATAATTTTTTCTTTTTTCTTCGGCTATTTTTTAAAGCTATTTATTCTTGAAAGCCGACTGGATTTTTTATTGTTTTCCTTTTTGGTATTTTTAAGTTTTTTGACAGTTTTTTTAATCGGCGTGTTTTTTATCAAAAGCGGATTCCGAGCCAGTCAGATTATTTTTCTGGAAAGTTTGGCGTTTTTGGCGGCGTTTTACAATCATTTATCGGTTAATATCGCAATCGGAGCTTTGGCAAGTTTTTTAATTCTTCTTTGGGCTAATTATAGCGGCCGATTAGAATTGGAAAATATGATGAAAATCAGATTTTGGCGGGTGGGAAAAAAAGTTTTGCCCAAGGCGATTGCCGCTTTAGCGTTGTTTATCGGCATTGCCTATGTCAGCGTTGGCGGTATGGATGAAAAAGAGTTTTTCATTTCGCAATCAACTTTTGAAAAAATGATTTCTCCTGTAGTTAATATGAAAATAGTCCAGAATTTTTTACCCGGGTTCAATCTTTTTTTACCGGTCGGCGAATTGGCGAAAAATTTGGCTGTTAATCAAATTGAGCAAAATTCCCAATTGAAATTATTGCCGGCGAACGTTAAAAATCAATTAATCAATCAATCGGCCAAAGAATTGGAAGATAAGTTTTCGGATTTTATCGGCGCTCCGGTCAATCCCAAAATCGGAACTTTGGAAACGCTTTATCGGGCAATGGTTAAAAAATTTTCTGAATTGCCGGAAAATATCAGGGTTGTCGTTCCGGTCGGTGTCGCCGTTTTAATTTTTTTGAGCATAATCAGCTTGGCTTTGCCGATCAGATGGCTGGCGACGATTTTGGCGTATTTTATTTACGAAATTTGTTTGGCGCTGGGACTCAGCGTTATAATGTTGGAAGGAAGAAGCAGAGAAATCATCATTTTAAAATAAATGGATTACTATAAAATTCTCAATATTAATAAGAATGCTTCTGAAGAAGAAGTTAAAAAAGCTTTTCGGAAGTTGGCGCATAAATATCATCCGGACAAAGGCGGTGGAGACGACAAGAAATTTAAAGAAATCAACGAAGCGTATCAGGTTTTATCCAACAAAGAAAAGCGGGCGCAGTATGATCAATTCGGCGCCGGCGGATTTGATCCCTTCGGCGGTTTTTCTCCCTTCGGCTCTGCTCAGGGTCCTTTTGGCGAAGTGAAATTTGATTTCGGCGGCGCTGGCGATTTCGGCGATTTCGGAGATTTGGGCGATATTTTTGACGCTTTTTTCGAAGGCATGGGAGTGAAACAGAAGCGCCGCACTTATCATCGCGGAGCCGATATTCAGATTATTCAGGAAATTACTTTGGAAGAAGCTTTCAGGGGCGTTGAAAAAAATTTTAATTATCGGACGCTGGTTAAATGCGAAAAATGTCATGGTTTGGGCAATGACCCCAAGGCCGGTTTTGACCAGTGCGGTGTTTGCGGCGGTCGCGGAGAAATAAAAGAAGCGCGCCAGAGTTTTTTCGGCAACTTCATTCAAGTGAAGCCGTGCCGGCAATGTTTCGGAATAGGCCAGATTCCCAAGAAAATTTGCGAAACTTGCAAAGGAAGCGGTAAGGCAATAGGCGAGCGGACGCTAAAAATTGAGATTCGGCCGGGAATCAGCGACGGCCAGATTATCAAAATTAAAGGAGCCGGCGAAGCCGGAGAAAGAGGAATGGCCGAAGGCGATCTTTATGTAATAATCAAAATAAAGTCGCATTCCGTTTTTCAGCGCCGAGGCGATGACTTGATAATTAAAAAGGAAGCCAATATAATTGATTTGCTGTTGGAAAAGAAAATTGAAATTCCGACGATTTCCGGCAACCGATTAAAAACTGAAATTCCGGCTGGATTTGATTTGAAAAATAATTTGAAAATTTCCGGCGAAGGAATGCCGCGGTTCGGCAGTTATGGCAAAGGCGATTTAATCGTGGAATTAACAATAAAAACTCCGAAAAAATTAAGCGCCAAAGCGAAAAAGATACTTGAGGATTTAGAAAAAGAGCTTGATTAATCCTTCTAAATTCTATATTCTAAATCCTAAATTCTATTGAATAACGCGCCCGTAGCTCAGTCGGCAGAGCAGCTCCCTTTTAAGGAGATGGTCGTAGGTTCGATTCCTACCGGGCGCACCAGAAAGGAAATTGCAAGTTTTTATGAAACTCATTAAATTTTTCGACAAACTGGAAGATAAAATCAGGGCGAATTTAAGCCATCGTCCGTGGTTATACGCTTTAATCGGCAGTATCGGCATTATTTTATTGTGGCGGGGGATTTGGATGATTGCCGACAGTTTGGAGATAAGCGGGTTAATCTCGGCGATTCTCGGTGTTGCTATTCTCTCGTTAATAGGCTTATTTATTTCATTTTTTATTGGCGACCAAATTATTATCAGCGGCATTAAAGAGGAAAAAAGAATAGACGAAAAAACCGAAAAAGAAATCAAAAAAGAATCAATAAGTTTAAACCATATAAAATCCGACTTGGAAGAAATTAAAAACAAAATTGATAAAATAAGAAAAATTTAGTAGAATTTTTAAAATTAAATATTCCGGCGTAGCACAATGGTAGTGCGGCTCCCTGTTAAGGAGTAGGTTGTAGGTTCGAATCCTACCGCCGGAGCCTGAAAAGCAAAATAAAAATGCCCATTAATGGACATTTTTATTTTGCGCGCGCCGATTTTTTTCTTCTAAAAGGAAAAGTCAATTTTTCTGCTTCGGCTCCCGCGCCCAAAGCGCGGGGCGGCGGGCCTTCGCTTCGGCTCACGGACAAAAATTTCCTCCCCTTGAACCCCTCCAT
>JAUYBE010000014.1 GCA_030693235.1 bacterium | reverse complement strand
GAGTTCGGATAATCTTTTGCCGTCCCGGGCTTCTTTGAAAAGTTGGGCCGGGTTGAGAACCAAAACAACGGCTACGGCTAAAACCGCGATAACGCCGATGACGATAAGGAGTTCGATGAGGGTGAAGGATTGTTCGTTTTTGAGAATTTTCATTGCGTTGTTTTGAGAAAATCAGGCAAAGGCAGACCCTTTTGGGCATAGTATTCTCTGGCAGATTCATCCATTCTTTTGGACTCTTTTAATAATTCTTGTATGGGCCGATAATCAACAAAATACCAAATAGACAGAAGTATCAGAAAGAAAATACCCATACCAATCAATATGCCCAAGCCGACCCTTTTCCAGCTAAAACCCTTAAAAGAGAAAGTATATTTCATAATATATATTTTATTATATTCTATCTCGCAAGGAAAGGAGGAAAGGCAACCCTTGGGCGCTATTCGGATGCGCGAATTTGTTTGAAAAAATCCGGGGCGGATATTTTAAAACTTTCTTTGACTATCTCTTTAACCAAGGCAGCGTAAATGCATTTTTGTTTTATTTACAAAATCTTTTTACTTTGTTATATTAAGCATAATAATAACAAAGCTTAATCGCAAGTTTTTATGGATATAGAAAAATTATCCGAATTACCAGACAATAGAAGAAACAAGCACTCAAAATTCTTGGGGTCCCTGTTAAGATATCACTAAATCTATCAACAAAAAAATAATTAATTTCTATAAAACTATGTCTATTCTTGATAAAAACAAAGTAGAACACTACAATGGCATAAGTACCTTAAATAATCACAGTATCTTAAAAAGGGGGGTAAGAACAATGAAATACAAAGTAGAAGTACTGACTGGTATTCGTCCCACGAATGATTTGACTATAGCAAACTACCTCGGCGCAGTAATGCCAATTATTGAACTTCAAGCGCAAGGTATATCTCCCGTAGTTTTCGTTGCCGATCTCCATGCGCTCACAGATAACGAGCCAGCTACGATAAGGCAGTACATCTATGGAGTGGTAGCTGATTATATTGCGCTCGGAGTAGATCCGCAAAAAGCAAATATCTATCTCCAATCTGATATAATCGGAGAAGTAACTACGCTTACTACTCTTCTATCGCGACATATTTCTGTCGCAGAGCTTTTGAGAGTTCCAACTCTTAAAGATAAACTCAAAGCAAATACACGGCCAGAGACAGCCAATACGCTCTTGTTTCTTTATCCAATACTTATGGCTGCAGATATCCTACTTAATAGGGCCAGAAAGGTGCCTGTTGGAGAAGATCAACTCGCCCACATAGAAGTGACTCGCCTATTAGCACGAAGATTCAATAAAAAATACGGGGAAGTATTCCCCATTCCCGATGTATTGCAGGTCAAACCGCTCCGCATCCTATCTCTTAAGGGAGAAGGGAAAATGAGTAAAACTAATCCCAATGGCGCTATCTTCTTGACAGATAATTTAAAGACAGTTGCCCGCAAAATTAAATCCGCGGAAACTGCCTTCGAGATGATAGTGAATGAGAAACTGAAAAGTCACATTTTGATTGCCGGGAAATTGGCGAAAACCGAATCCGAACGCGAAGAGGTTGATGCTATTATCCAAGAACACAAAACTGGCAAGCCAGTAATGGGCAGGTTCAAACAACTTTTCATTCGCATTGTCCAGAATTTCTTGGCAGAATTCCAAGGAAAAAGAGCTGAGATAATGCGAGACCCTTCTTACATCCCGTCTGTTTTAGAAAAAGGCGCAAAGATAGCGCGAGAAAACGCTATCGAAACTCTCCAGGAAGTCAAAAGGGTCCTGTGGTTAACCTAAAAAGGCTGGAACGTTGTAAATGCAACTCCAGTCTTCTTTTTTTGGTTATTAATTTTGAATATCATTATTAATTTTTTAAAATACCGAATATTGCTAAATCATACATTTTACTACCAACACGTCCTGCCTTCTTAAGTTTCCCCTCAAAATCAAAACTGCATCTCTTTAAAATTTTTATCTCCGATAAATTTTTTACAGATACTATAGCTTGAATTCTTTGAGCTTTCTTTTTTCTAAATAGAAAATCTATTAATATTCTATGAGCCATATATCCATACCCTCTACTTCTTTTATCTGGAATAATAGCGCCACCAATTTCGAAAGCATTAAATCTTTTTTCATATCTATAATACATATATCCTATAACTTCATTATTTATATCCTTCACGAAAAAATATTGAATTCTATTATTGCCACGATGTTCTTTAAGTAATTTACGATATGATTTTTGATAAACATTTTGAAAGGGCCCCATTATAATTTTAAAAGTGGTTTTTGTGCCCTTTATTAATTTAATTTTTTTGTTTAACATAAATTTGTTTTATAATTTTTATTTAAAAAGATCTTTTTTCACAGACGCCAAAAATTTTGATTGTCTATCGCACCCTTTGAATTTAAAAGGATTATCATATTGCCCAGGGCAACCACCTTGACAATAGTTAAATAGATTACAATTCTGGCAACATTGATTGCCCCCTATTTTATGGCTAATCCGAGTCTTTGCTATAAAATTCCAAATTTTTTTGATGTCTTTTGTATAAGCAGGGGCGATTTTATATAATGAAGCGCCAAATTTTTCTCCAAACAATGTGCAAAATGAGATTCCTTCAGGACCAAAAGACAATAAACCTAAATCGTGAAAACAAACAGGATCGCTTAATTTCTTATTAATGAAAGATTGATGTTCTGGCCAATTATATATTTGATTAATTGCAAACTCTTCTAAATAATGATTTTCATTTTTTATTAAACTAATAAATCTTTTACTTATATTTATTAGTTGAGATTTATTTACTTCATATTTTAAATAATTATCTTGCCATTTACCGACTTTGGTGGGTATTTCAATAAGCCACTCTCTAGCTCCTAATTGTTGGATTATTTTAAAAATGTCTTTTTCTCTCCCTATCCAATCCTTGGTAATCATACTTACTATTTTAACTTTAATTCCTGCTTCAGATAACTGTTTAATATGTTTGCAAATCACCTGATAGCAATTATTTCGTCCTCTAAATTTTTCATGAGTATTTCTATCCCCATCTAAACTTACTTGAATAGACTCCGCATAGGGGTTGTTTTTAAATATTTTTAAAAGTAAATCAACCCTTTCTAATGCATTGGTATTAATTGTAAAAAATAAACATTTTTCTGTTAATAAACCAATCAGGTATTTTAATTTTTCTTTTTCCAGTAGTGGTTCCCCTCCAGTAACAACAACCCTTTCAACTCCTATTTGACATAAATTATTAACTATGGTTTTGATTTCTTTTCTATTAAAATTTCTTTTCTGAGAGTCCCCTCTTTTATTTGTTATATAATAGCAATGACTGCAATTTAAATTACACAAATTTGTTAAGTGCCAAATAGCATTTCTACAAGAACATTCTAATTTATCAACTTCAATTATTTGATTTTTATTTATATATGACTTAGTGAATGGGTTTTCTAAAATTTCATTTAAATAACTGTTGCTCATAATGTCTTTTAGCGTTTTTAACCTTTTTTTAAAAATACGATAATAAACACTTTTTATTTTATTAAAGCTGTTTACTCCATTACAATGTGTTAAAAATTCAAATAATTTATTATCCAACACAAAAGACTCTGTCTTACTACGAGCTAAAATATCTATATCTTGTTTAAATTTACAGTTACGTTTACGTAAAATTATTCCATTTTTTATTCTAAAAAAACTCATAAATTAATAATTAAGGACTAAAAAACCTATGGGCATTCCTCCCCCCCCATTTTTTTATAACATCTTTCTTTCTTCGAGTAACTTTGTTTAAAATATCTCAATTAATTAGATGGCCAACCGCCTTGGCTGGTTTTCACGATTTTTTTTACCTTTTTAATTCGTCTTTTCATATTATTATTTACGTTATTATTTTTTTTATTAATTTTCGACCTTTCTTAAATTTAGTTTTTTTTATCATTTATATATAAATATTATAAAAATAAATCCCTATTGATTTTAAAATATCGTGATTAACATCATAATTCAAGATTAAATACTTATTATTTTAAAATTTTGCCGAAAAAATCTTTTTGACGATCTTTGAAATTATCTTTGATAATCGCTTTAATCAGTTCCGCATAAATATGGTGTTGGCCGAAACGGTTGATTTTCAAATGCGCGGACTGACGCGGACAACTGATTTCAAACTCCTGACCGTCTGAAACTTTCCTGACATTTTTAACTTGAAAATCAGCTTCTTTTGAAAAACCATAACTAATTACTCTCTTATCAGAAGATTCAGCCAAATTTTTTACTCTTTCATCGTCAAAATTTAGAATCGCCAGACCATTCCACGGCAAGACCTTAATTAATTTTTTGTATTCCAAAGCAATTTCATCCAAATTTTCGAAATTCTCGGCGTAAATCATCGTGATAGTCGTCAAAATCACCGCGTCCGGTTTAACAATGCTCAATAAATAATTCATATTTTCCGGCGCGTCAATCACCATTTCCAACACCAGATACGCGGACTCGCGCGGACTGGACGCGGACAAACGCGGACTTAAACAAATTTTATGAGCTTGCCATAAAATTTTCAGCCATCCGAAAAAACTAGCGTTTCCCGAAGGTAACCCCAGAATTGAAAGCGGTAAACCGATTTCGGCATTAAAATTTTTTCTGTTTGTCCGGACTGAAAAATTCTTTTCTTCCAAGGCTTCTTCCACCGCTTCTTTAATCCAATACCGACCGGTTGTTCCGGCAATCACGATTATTTTCGGCTTTGTCCGCCAAAGATAAATTTTGGCAAGCCATTTTAATTTAAATTGAACGATTTTTTTGAAAATATTGTTAATCATAAATTCTGGACATCCGATGTCCTAATATTAAAATACTTTTTTATTCTATTGAATGCCTCATTAATGTCTTTTTCGCTTCGGCCGAAAGACATCCTGATATGACTCTCGCCGCTCGGGCCGAAAGCAACGCCCGGCACAACCGCGACATGAGCTTTTTCCAGCAAATCCAATGCGAATCGCCAAGAATCTCTTTTCGGCAATAATTTCGGAAAAACAAAATAAGAACTGTTCGGTTTTTGATAAGAAAAAAAATCTTTTAAATCATCCAAATGGCGGCAAATTAAATCACGGCGCTCTTGATATTGCTGGCGGAATTTTTCTATTTCTTTATCGCCGAAATCCAAAGCCGCTATGGCTGCATACTGCGAGATTACCGGCGCGCAGGTTACCAAAGAATCATGAACTTTTAAAATTTCTTTAACATTTTCCTCATCGCTATGCAAAAACCCGATTCGCCAGCCGGTCATCGCGTAGGCCTTGGAAAGAGAAAATACTCGAATAACAATTTTGCGCAACTCCGGTAATTGGGCGAGAGAGAAAAACGCAGATTGGTTGAGATTGCTTCGTCGCTCCGCTCCTCGCAATGACTCTTGATTGTTGTCATTGCGAGCCGAAAGCGAAGCAATCCCATATTCGCGTTCATCCGCGTAAATGAAGTCTTTATAAACCTCGTCGCTTAAAATAAAAAACTTTTTCTTTTCCGCCAAATCGGCGATTTTCAGTAAATCTTCTTTTGAAAAAACAGTACCCGTGGGGTTATTGGGATTACAAAATAAAATCGCCGCAGTTTTAGAATTTATTTTTCGTTCCAAAAATTTAAAATCAATCCGCCAACCGTCATTTTCAATCAGGTTAACAAAAATCGGCTTGCCGCCGGCGACTTTAATCGCCTCTTGATAAGAAGTATAGCTCGGCGAAAATAAAACCACTTCATTTTTTTTTGGCTCAATAATGGCGATTAAAACCGAAGTTATCGCCTCTATTGAACCGGCGGTAACGATAATTTCCTTTTCAAAATCATAATACATTCCTTCTTCTGCTAATTTTTGTTCAATCGTTTCTCTTAATTCCGGCAAACCATAAGTCAAAGAATATTTCGCCACCACTCCCCGATTCAGGGCTTTAATAGCGGCTTTTTTAACCACTTCCGGCGTATCAAAAGACGGCACGCCCTGGGCCAAAGAAACAACATCGGGAATTTTAGAAGCCAAAATTTCTATTTGTTTAATCGGCGAAAGATTAATTTTTTGAGTTCTGGAGAACATATTGGCGGTGCCTTTTGGACAAAATCCGAACTTTATTTTATTGAATTTAATTGCTCTAATATTTTTTCGTTTACCATAGAAACTTCGTTATCATTATATCGGTAATCGTGTCCGATGCCAGGAATAACAAGAAATTTTTTCGGCCCGTTGGCGCTATCAAAAATTTCCCTCACATCATCTGGTCGCACTAGGTCATCTAACTCTCCCGCAATTAAAATTATAGGTGCTTTAATTTTTTTCGCATCTCCGACGGCATCATACTGATCTCTGTCTAACTTTTTATCTTTATTGTCCGGTAAATCTCTTTGAGAAACGCTTATGCTATTCTTTTCCCATTCCTCGCGCCGTTGCCCTTCGATTGGGCCGGATGACGGCATAATTCCCAAAACAATTGATACTTGCCCACCTCGGCTATGACCACTAAGCAAAATTTGTTTGTAGCCTGCTTGACTTAGCATATATTCAAGAACATTTTTGATGTCCTCAAGATACTGCGAAGTTGTGTAATCAGAAATATCGCCTTCGCTTTCCCATGTTCCAGTCGGTTCAAATCTGACGACAGTATATTCCTGTTCTCTCAATACTTCCGCCAATCCGACTAAATGTTTGTAATTTTTAGAGTCAAGATAACCGGGGCAAAGAATAGCGAGCTTATCCGTTTTATTTTCTGGATAATGAATCGCCGCCGCGAGATTTCCTTTAGTAGATGGAATTTTCGTTTCTGTAATACTCATAATTATTTCATTAAATCCTCAATTGAAACTCCTAATCCCTTTGCAATTTTTGTCATAGCAAACACAAACTATTGCGGAGAGGGAGGGATTCGAACCCTCGATACCTTGCGGTATACAGTCTTTCCAGGACTGCCGTTTCAGCCATCTCACGCACCTCTCCTTTTATATCTCTCATACGTCTCATTAAAAATTTGCTCCTGCTCAACCAGCGTCAATATTTTCTTTTTCTTTTATTTCCGAATAAGTTTTGACGCAATTTCTCCCCTCTTTTTTCGCCAGATACATTGCCCGGTCGCTCCGATTTATTAATTCTTCAAAACTGAGACCGGATTCAAAAGAACTGACGCCAATGCTTAATGAAGTTTTTAAATCAGAATATTTTGGATTATTGCCGTATTTCTGATTAATACCCTCTTCTACCGCTTTTCTTAATTTTTCTGCTTTATCTACGGCTTCTTTTTCATCGGCGCCCAACAAACTAATAGTTATTTCCTCGCCTCCCCAGCGACAAACCGTATCACTATCTCTGATATTTGCCTCAAGAAGACGAGCCACTTCTTTCAAAATTTCATCGCCAAAAGGATGTCCATAAGTGTCATTAATTTCCTTGAAATAGTCGATGTCGCAAAACAAAAAACTGACATCTATGAAACCCTCTTTTCTTTTTTCTGATTCAGGAGAGGAAACAGCCGAAATATCGTCTCTAGCCTTCTCCATAAAATACCCCCTACTTTTTAAACCGGTTAATTCGTCGTGAATTGAATCTAATTTTAATTTTTCATTTTCCTCTTCCAGTTTTTTTATCTTTTCATCTTTCTCAACAAGCTCTTGTTTTAGAAAAATCAATTCGTTTTCAATTTCACCGCCTTCTTTTGTTTTGCCTATTTGTTCCATGGTTTAATTAATTTCCATCCCGCGAAGAGATTTTATTCTTTCCTCTATTGGCGGATGAGTCATAAACAATTTATGAAGCCAAGAAGTTTTTTTCTTTCCCTTGAATGGGTCGTCTAACCAGAGATGGGCTGTAGTATTATTGGCGGCTCGCATTGGTGCGGAGTCAAGCGAAATTTTTTGTAAAGCCGAAACCAATCCCTCAGGATAACGAGTCAGCAAAGCGCCTGAAGCGTCTGCCAAGAATTCCCTTTTTCTAGAAATCGCCAGTTGAATGAGTATGGCGGCAATCGGCGCCAAAATCGCTAAAACTACGCCGACAACCATTAAAACCGCCTGCGCCTGGCCGCCGCCCTCTCTATTATCGCGCCGACCGCCGAAAAACATTGACCTTAAAAACATATCCGAAAGAATGGAAATAAAACCGACCAAAACCACAATAACCGTTGACAACAGCATATCTCGGTTGCCGATATGAGATAATTCGTGGGCAATCACGCCTTCTAATTCGCTGCTGTCTAATTTTCCCAACAATCCCTCGGTAACTGCCACTACCGCGTGTTTGGGATTTCTGCCGGTAGCAAAAGCATTGGGCTGGGCTTCATGGATTAAATAAATTTTCGGCAGAGGCAAACCGGCGGTAATGCATAAATTTTCCACAATATTATAAAGTTCCGGGCTGTCTTTTTTTTCAACCGGAACCGCCTTCGCCATTTTCAAAACAATCTTGTCCGAATACCAATAAGCAATGACATTCATTAAAATACTGAAAATTACGGCGAAATACAGAATAGACGGATTAGCGTAAATCCGCGAAAAAAGCCAACCAATGGCAATGACCACGATTAAAAACATCGTGAATAAAAGCCATGTCTTTCTGATATTGGAAGATTTTTGAGAATAAAGAGTCATGAAAGTTATAATGTTATAATGTTTTAATATTGTAGTGTTGTAAAGCTATAATGTTATTTTATTGATTTTTCTAGGGCGATAATTTTGAAATATTCCTCTTGCAATAATTGATTTAATAATTCAACATCTTTTTCTACAATAAAATTTTCCTGTATGGCTATTTTTATACAAGCTACACATTCTAAAGCTGACGATTTTGATCTGTGGAGATAAACAGCAAAACCCTTTGCCGTCAGTTGACCGCTGCCTTCGGCAATATTTAAGACTATTGATATGGCCGCTCGCTTTAATTGATCTATTAAACTAAATATTTCATCTCGAGGAAATTTTTTAACCAGTTTATAAACTTCATGCACAATTTGCATGCTTAATTTCCACACTTCCAAATTTTCAAAGCGATAATTTTTAAAATCAAATTTAACCATTTCATTACAACATTTACAACATTATAACAACTACAACAATCTCAAAAAGAAACTTTAATCTGTTCTTTTTGAGATTCTTCTATTCCGAAAAATTCTTCTTTTCCGAAACCAAGCGTTCCGGCGATTAAATTCGTCGGAAAAGTCGCGGTTTTGGTGTTGTAATCCATTACATTGCCGTTATAAAAACGACGCGCCGCCTGAATTTTATTTTCCGTGTCCGCCAACTCTCTCTGTAAATCCAAAAAATTGGCATTTGCTTTTAACTCCGGATAATTTTCCGAAACCGCGAAAAGAGTTTTCAAGGTGCCCGATAAAACATTCTCCGCGCCGAGTTTTTCTTCTTTCGTATTGGCTCCCATGGCTTTTGTCCGCGCTTCGGTCACTTTCTCAAAAACCGTCCGCTCATGCGTCATATAACCCTTGACCGCTTCCACCAAATTCGGGATCAAATCATATCGGCGTTTTAATTGGACATCAATATCCGACCAAGCCTCTTTAACGCGATAACGCCGGCGAATCAAACCGTTATAAATCAGAATCAGCCATAATGCGATAACGATAACTATGACAGTGATTATATTGCTAAAATTTAAATAATTCATAAATTTATTATACCACTATATAAATCACATTTACGACCTTTAATTTACCAAATAGATTATACCGCAAAATCAAAAAAATACAAAAATACAAAAATACAAAAATACAAAAATACAAAAACCTAATTTAGCAATCCATACGCGATCGCATATAAATTACTAAAATAAAATTTAAACTGCTAAAATAATCATAAGTGTTGTAGATTAAAATGTTCACGCAATGGTTTATCATTTTCTATTTGAACCGTTAAAAGGTTAATAAAACGCGCTATTGAAAAGTGTTCTGTGAGAAAATCAATTTCATTTTCGCAATGATAAGGATAAATCCAAACGCTTTTTTGAAATTGAATAAATCCTAAATTTTTTAATTTCCATCTAAGGGCGTTTCTGGCGAATTTATACGATTCCGGAATATCAAACATTAAAAGCCGCCATCTTCTATCCCAAACATTAGGTTTAGGAATGACAATATTATTTAAATCGTATTCTAATTTTCGCCTTTTTCCTTTCTCTGTTAAGGTTAGCGCAATTTTTCCATTTTCCTCGGCAAAACTTATAATTTTTTGTTTCTTAAGATAATAAATTGTTTGAGAAATTTTGCCCTGCGGAAAAGAAATTTTTTCCTTCTCGCTTTTTTTCTCTAAATATTTATTTAATTCCCGCCAAAAAGTCCTTGTGCCATAAGGACTTGACAAGGTTATGCCTATTGCCGCTAAAAATATCAACCACTGAACAGCATTTTTGGGTTTATTAAAATTTAATAGATTTTTCATATTTATTTAATTTTAATCTCTTTTCTTAATTCTATCAACTTTTTGTGCGATCGCAAATAGATTACTAATAATTATGAATAAAAGATAGAAAGAAAAGAATGAAAAATTGAATCAACTATTTATGCGATCGCGCATAGATTACTAAATAACAATAATTGGAGTTTTAAAAATAAATAGGCGCCAAAGGATTTTTCCTTTGGCGCCTTATCATTTTTAATACATTTAATACACCTCTTTTCGCTTCCTTCCGTCGCAAATTTTACAACTTTACATACCGGATATTTATCCCTGCTTCTTTCAGAATTTTAATGCCGTTAGTTGGATAAACTCCTTCCAACAGCACTATAGTTTCGGCACCTAAGCCGGTGATAATCTTATTTCTGATTTCAAGATAAGCATAAAATCAAAGATATGTCAATTATTTAGAAATTAGAAATTGGGATTTAGAAATTTTTTAGTAATCCTCTCCCATTATTGAATTTTGACCGTGGCCGTGGCCGTCTTCTTTTTTCTCCGGCAAATTCGCGACAGCGGCGCCGATAGTCAAATAATTGCTGGCAACCGAAACGGCGTTGATGAACGCGGTTTTAACGACTTTAAGCGGGTCAATAATTCCCGAATCTTTTAAATCTTTAATTTCGTTCATAATGGCGTCGAAACCTAACCACATATTAGTCCCTCCTTTTTTCTTGTTTTGAAGGTCTCCGACAATCTTATTAATTGATTCGCCGCTATTATTAATAATGGCTTCTAAAGGCGCGACAAGAACTTTATTCATAATTTCCTGCGCCGCGACAGCTTCCGGCAATTCTTTATTTTTGGATTCAAGTCCGGAAACATGAACGTTAAAAAGCGCGATGCCTCCGCCCGGGACAATTCCTTCTTCCATCGCCGCTCGGGTCGCGGAAACCGCGTCTTCAACCCTTTGCTTTAATTCTTTTTGGGCCGACTCTGTAGGCGCTCCAACTTTAATGACGGCGACACCGCCCGAAAGCTTGCCTAAGCGTTCCTGTAATTTTTCTTTGTCAAAATCAGAATCAACTTTTTTGATCTGAGCTCTTATTTGATTAATTCTGTTATCAATGTCATTCTTAGCGCCTTTACCGCCGACTATGGTCGTATTGTCTTTGGTAGCGACAACCTTATGGCTGTGCCCCAAATCGGAAATTTCGATATTCTCGAATTTTTTGCCTAAATCTTCGGAAATAAACGAAGCGCCGACAACGATAGCGATATCTTCCAACATTTCTTTTTTCCTGTCGCCAAATCCCGGAGCTTTAATCGCCAAAGCGCTGAAAATACCGCGAAGCTTATTGACAACCAAAGTCGCCAAAGCTTCTCCTTCGACATCGTCGGCGATAATCACCAATTCTTTTTTGCCGGTTTTAACCAATTTTTCCAAAAGCGGCAAAAGTTCATTGATAGAAGAAATTTTCTTGTCGGTTACCAAAACATAAGGATCTTCCAAAACCGCTTCCATTCTTTCGGGATTGGTCATCATATAAGGAGAAATATAACCGCGGTCAAACTGCAGTCCTTCCACGATTTCGTGCGAATTGCCGATGGTGTTTGAATCTTCTATCGTCACAACGCCGTCTTTTTTGATTTTGCCCATCACTTCGGCTATAAGTTTTCCGATTTCCGGATTTTTCGCCGAAAGCGTGGCGACTTCCTCTATTTTTTTATTGTCATTGATTTCTTCTTTTTGCTCTTCCAGTTTTTTCACGACGATTCCGCCGATTTCTTTCAATTCGTTCGCGAGCCGTATCACGTTAAATCCGGCTTTTTGAATCGCTTTTTCGCCCTCTTCAATCATCGCGTGCGCCAAAACAACGGCCGTGGTCGTTCCATCTCCGACGTTATCATTGGTTTTTTCAGCCGCCTGTTTGATAAATTCGGCGCCCAAGTTTTCATACTTGTCTTCGAGCTCGATTTCTTTCGCGACGGTAACTCCGTCAAAAGTCACCTGCGGAGCGCCGTAACCTTTTTCAATGACAACCGCCCGGCCCCTCGGGCCCAAAGTCATTCTCACCGCGTCAGCCAATTTGTCTATTCCTTTTTTGAGCGCTTGTCGCGCTTTTTCGTTAAATAAAATTTGTTTAGCCATAAATTTTAGTTAAAAGTTTATAAAGTTGAAAGTTATAAAGTACTTTATGAACTTTATGAACTTTATGAACTCTTGCGATTTTATTCTAAAATCGCAAGAATATCATCCTCCTCCCCGACCAAATATTTTTTATCCTCAATTTCAATTTCATCAGGGCCGTATTTTTTGAATAAAACAGTGTCGTTGACCTTGACCGACATCGGAATTCTTTCGCCTTTTTCATTTAATTTCCCCAGACCGACGGCAACGATTTTGCCTTTCATCGGCTTTTCTTTTTCCGCGGTTTCCGGAAGGACAATGCCGGATTTGGTAATTTTTTCTTCCTCAATTGCTTCAAGAAAAATATGATTGGAAAGTGGTTTGATATTCATATTGTTTATTTTATAAATAGAAAGATGTCTTGTCAAGGGGCAAGCCTCATTCTTTTACTCATTTTCATCGCCTCCTTTTTTAAAATTTAATGCGCCTTTCTTTAAACTATATTATTAGTATCATGCTTATATTAATTTGTCAACATTTATTTTTTATAAAATTGGAAGCAATTATTCCGCCAACAATTCCGAAAAAATTCATTATTAAATCCCAAACCGTGTCTTTAATGATAAATTTTCCGTAATAGCCAAACATCTCGGTTTTAAAAAATCTGTCGCCGAAAAACTCAAAAAATTCCCAAAGAAAACCGCCGATAATTACCAAAACCACTGATAAAATTATTGATTTTCTAAAGCTCCATCCATACCAATTAAAACCGAAACTACTAAGAGCCATCACGGAAATAAAAGGCACAATAAAATGAAGAAGTTTATCGTACTCAAAACCGATTTTGTAAAGCTGATAAAAACCAAGCTCACCCAAACCATTCAATAATAAAGTAATAATTAAAACGTTTTGAAAAAAAATTAAGGTTTTTTGCTTTAGGGGATCGTCCGGAAATTTGAAAATTAAATTTGGTAAAACAATCAAAAAGGCCGAGATAAAAGCCATCACTCCCATAAATTGGGGACGATAAAAATCGGGAAACCACTCTTGTTTTCCGAAAATAAGAATCAGTCCGGCAATTATAAAAACAACGGCGGTGATTTTACTAATCTTCTGAATATTCTTCATCTGGTTTTTTTAATGATAGCGGCTCCATACCGACAGCTTTGCCGGTAATTTTCAAAACATCCTTATCTATTTTGCCAAGTTCTTTGTAGGCCTGATTATACATATTAACGGAAGTGCCCATATGAACGCCTAATTTTTTCATATAATTTTCGTAACTGGACAGATGCCGTCCCAATTCAATAACTCGTTTGCGGATTTCTTTGGCGGACTCTTCAATCTTTAAGGCTTTCAATCCCTGAAGAACGGTTTGAAGATAAGCCAAAAAAGTCGTCGGCGAAACAATCATCACTTTTTTCTCGCCGGCGGCGTATTCTATTAAATCGCGAGTGTTGGATTTAACGGCGCCGATTTTATTGACCAACAAATCGTAATAAATCGCTTCCGAAGGAATAAACATAAAAGCGAATTCCATCGTCCCCTCTTTCGGCTTGATATATTTAGCGGTTTCATCAATGCGGGCTTTTAAATCGTCGCGGAAAGCGGATTCAAATCGTTGTCTTTCAACCGCGTCTTTTGTTTCTAAAAGCCGATTATAATTTTCTAAACTGAATTTTGAGTCAATCGGGATAATTTGGTCTTTAATGAAAATAACGGCGTCAACGATAGTGCCGTCTTTAAAAGAATGCTGCATTTCAAATTGGCCCGGGCCGAGAACGTTTTCCAAAACGGTTTTCAGATAATATTCTCCCAAGACACCGCGTTGTTTCGGATTTTTTAAAATATCCTGAAGATTTTCCAGTTGCTTGGCGATATCAACCACCTGTTTTTGCCCTTCGCCGACTTTGGTCAATTCTTGAGTGATTTCTTTGATAATTCTGGCGCTTTCGCCGAACTGGCGTTGGAGTATTTGAGTGGACTCACCGAGTTTAGTATCCACGGTCCGATTGATTTCACTAATCTGATTTTGAAGCATTAAAAGCGCCTGTTCATCGTTTTTCGGCGCTGACAAACGATTTTTTAAAAACAGAAAAATCGCTGCCAAACCGGCAATCAAAACCGACAAAATAATAATTAAAAAAATTATTTCCATAATTTACGCTAATTCTTTTAAAAACAAATCCGCCTTGGCGGGGTCGCTTAAAATTTTATCCAAAATTTTTAATAAAGGAAACTTGTTGATTTCGTCTCCCAGCCGTTTTTTAAAATTATTAAAAGACATTATTCCTTCGCCGGTTAAATTAGGTTTTAGGTTTTGGGTTTTAGATTTTAGGTTCGCGATTTCAAGTCCGCTTTGATAATTTTTTGAATAAGCGCTGGTGGCGGTGGCGAAAAAATCTCCCAAACCCGCCAAACCCTCAGCGGTTTCCGGTTGACCGCCAAAAAATAAAATAATTTTTTTCATTTCTTTTAAAATTTCAACCAAAAGCCGGCCTTTGAAATTACTGCCGGCGTTTAATCCGTCGCAAATCCCGAAAAGCACGGAATAAATATTTTTAAGAACCGAAGCGATTGCCGCGCCTTTTATATCGGAAGATTGAAAAATTTGAAGGCGCGTTCCGGAAAAAAGTCGCGCCGCTTTTTCGTAATTTTTTTCATTTTCAATCGCCAAAACCGCGAAAGCTTTCTTCCCTAGCATTATTTCTTCGGCGAGCATGGGCCCGCAAAGCAATCCGAAAAAACCAGCGCTTAAATTATCTCCAAGAATTTCCGCCATTGTTTTGCCCGAATCGCCAATCCCCTTTGATAAAGAAATTATTATCATTTCCGGATTAAGCAACGGCTTCATTGTCGCTAAAAATTCTTCAACCGCGAAAGAAGGAATACAAAGAAAAATAAAATCCGCCGGCGACGCTATTTCTTCCAGTGGCTTTTGGCCGGGAACTTTGCCTTGATTTTTATCCCAAAGAAAAATTTGAGCCGATGAATCCGGCTTTTCTTTTAAAATCTTTTCCATTGCCCGGCCAATTTCACCGGCGCCGATAATAAGAATACTCATAGCTTTTAATTTTTAGTTTTTAGTTTTTAGCAAACATCCGCTCTCTTGGGAAAGTTTTTCCAGCTCTTGATAACCGACAAGTTTTTCACCGTCAGGAAAAATCCAAGTCGGATAACCCTGGATTCCCAAATCCAAACATTGTTTTGTGTTTTCCGGACACTCCATATAAGGAACGTATTTAAACGACACGCCAAAATCGGCTTTTTGTTTCTGGCAATGAGAACACCATTTGGCGCCGTACAACGTGATATTTTTAGAAGCCAAACATTGAGCGAAAGAATCCATAGCGGGATTTACTTTTTCAACATTTTTGGCTCCGCCCCAAATCAAAAGAGCGATTAGTCCGGCTACAATAGTAATTGAAATAATTAAAATATTTTTAGTCATATTACATCATAACCGGTTTTTTCTTTAATGGTTTTTATCAATTCTTCCCGATTAAGTTCTCCTTCATAGTCAATAATAACCTTTCCGGTTTCAGAATCAATATTTTCAAGTCCCGCCGATTTTACGCCGGGAATTTTCTTGATAAATTCTTTAACAATCCCCAAACAGGAGACGCAATCAGTCTTGATTAAAAATTCGTATTTCATTTATTTTCTATATTAAGAATATTATTATTCCCAAACCGATCATTAATAAAGGCAGTCCCCATTTGGCTATTTTTCGTTCTTCTCTCTGCCATCTTTGGATTTTTTCAATTAAAGTTTTATTGCTGGCGGCTAAAAGAATAATAATTAAAGGCAAAACGAAAATAAAATTATAATAAATGAGATAAAAAAATCCTTTTAAGTAAGTATCTGAATCGTGAAGCAAGCCCAAAACCATTAAATAAGGTCCGCCAGTACAAGGGAATTCGCAAAGTCCAACCACCGCGCCAATACCGAAAATCGCCGGCAAAGACCCCTTGCCAATAAGTTTACCTATTAATCCGGCGCTCCCTTTCGGCAATCTCATCAACCAATCAAAAGGCAATTTTGGGAAAAGGTCTTTTAAGATATTGATAATTCCTAAAACAATAAGAAGACCTGCGCCGATTTTTGCCATACACTTTGGCATATCAAAAATATGAAAAGCGCCGAGAATTCCCAGACCAATTAAAAAATAAGAAATAAAAAGACCGAGAATATAAACAGCGCCGAATTTAAGAATATTGGAATGAAAAGCGCCCACGCTTAAAAAAAAAGCGATGGTTAAAAGCAAAACGGAAAAAGCGCAGGGGTTAACGCTGTCAACCAAAGCGCCGGCGGTCACCAAAGGGAAAAGCCATTGCTCTCCGAAATTTGCGGATTTTAAAATCAAAATTCCGGCGACAAAAACCACCGCGACAAAAATTAAAATCAACAAACTTTTTTTCATAATTATTTTAATTTATCAATAACTTACTGTTCCATCAAAAGCAGCAACGCCATTGCTCCGATGCCGAGAACAAAAAACATTAATTGCCAAAAAGATTTTTTCAGTCCGGGTTCTTTATGAATCTCGGGAATTAAATCCGCGCAAGCGATATAAATAAAACCGCCAATTGTCAAAGGAATAATAAAAAGAGAAAAAGATTCAACTTGGCTGCTGATGGTTAAGGCCAGAATCGCTCCGATTACCGCCACTAAACCGGAAAGCAGATTAAAAATCAAAGCTTTTAGCCGAGAAAAGCCAGCTTTTATCAAAATTCCGAAATCGCCGATTTCCTGAGGAATTTCGTGTAAAATCACCGCCAAAGTGGTTGTTATTCCCAGGGGCAGACTTATTAAAAAACTGCCGGCAATAACCATACCGTCAATTAAATTATGCAGACCGTCGCCGATTAAGCTGGTATAGGCAAAGGGTTGAGGGTGAATATGAGAAGGATTTTCTTCCGGATAACATTCATGACAATGCCGCCAATGGATAATTTTTTCTAAAATAAAGAAAATTAAAATTCCGAACAAAATAAAAATAAAGATTCGTAAATCCGAATCAAAATCTTCAATAATTTCCGGCAAAAGATGCAGAAAGGCGCTGCCTAGCATGGCGCCGGCGGCAAAACTCACCAAAAACAATAAAATCTTCCGTAAAAACTCCCGACTAAAAACCAAAACCAAAGCGCCGGCCAAAGAAATAAAACTGACAATAAAAACGCTTATTAAAGAATAAAGCCAGATGTCAAACATAATATTTATTTTACCACTAAAACTTTAATTTGATAATCAAAAATATTTGAATCTGCGGTAATTTTGAATTTTACCAAATATTCTCCTTCTTCACTCCACGCATGAGAAATCACAATATTTTGACCCGATAATAATTCTCCTTCGGTTTGTTTTCCGTCTCCCCAATTGATTCTGTATCTCATATCTTTTCCTGATCTTGCCGAAAGATTTTTAATAACAAAAGAAAGCGGCGTGTTGATTTTTGTCAAATAAGCGATAGACTCTGTCAATAAATCAGAGCCGTCTGCGGCCGAATTGGATTTAACGCCGAGAATTTCTCCGGCTATATTCTCGGTTTTGTTTAAACTTTCTTCAACAACTCCGAATATCGTTCCTTTGGCCTTAGAAACCGTTTGGTCGATTAAAGATTTACTTTTATCTATTGTTTTATTAAAACTTTCGCCAATCTCGTTTTTCAAAAAAGAAACCGCCCCTTTCCCTTTCTCGGAAACGGAATCTTTAAATGAATTAAAATTCTGATTGTAATCCTTCGGCGAGCTCGGGACAAGTTCTTTTAAAAAATTGAAACCGGGACCGAAACTAAAACCAAAAACCTTTTCTTTTTTAAAACCGAAATAAACCAACGCCGACAACATGATAATTATTAATGTCCAAAAAATTATTTTTTTCATATTACATTTCTTCCAAATCCTCTATCCCTAATAAATTCAAACCTTTTTTCAAAACAATGGCAACCGCCCTGACCAATGCCAAACGGGCTTTGATTAATTTTTCATTTTCCGCCGCCAACACCGGGCAAAAAACGTAAAAATTATTAAACGCCTTGGCAATTTCAAAAATATGCTCCGCAACAACACTGGGATTAAACTCGTCAACCGCTGATTTTATTTTTTCGGGAAACTGAATTAAACAACGAAGCAAAATCATTTCTTTTTCGTCTTTAAGAACCGAAAAATCAACATTTTCCAATCTAAGGACATCGTAAGTCCTTAGATTGTTTTCTTGAATTTTTTTGATAATTCCCGATGCTCGGGCAAAAGCGTATTGAACGTACGGCCCGGTAAAACCGTCAAAAGAAATCGACTCTTCGGGATTAAAATTGATTTCCTGATTCGGTTTTACTCTTAATAAATAAAATTTTATGGCGCCGACTCCGATTTTCTTGGCTCGTTTAATTATTTCTTCGGGAGCAAGTTCCGGATGGCGTTTTCTGATTTCTTCGGCCGCCAATTCTTTCATCCCGCCAATCAAATCGTCGGCATCAATTACTTTTCCTTCCCGCGATTTCATCTTGCCTTCCGGCAGATTAACCATTCCGTAAGAAAGATGGCGCAATTTATCAACCCATTTGAAACCCAACATCTTCAAAATTTTAAAAAGGTTTTTAAAGTGAAAATCCTGCTCAACTCCCACCACATAAATCAGTTTGTCGAGATGGTAATTATCAAACCTTAATTTCGCGGTTCCCAGATCCTGCGTAATATAAACCGAAGTGCCGTCGGCCCGAAGCAAAGTGATTTTTTGTTCATTTTCCAATTCCGCTATTATCGCGCCGTCATCAGTTTTTTTAAAAATACCTTTTTTAAGAAGGCCTGTCTCAACAATTTCTTTTCCTGATTTATAAGTTTCGCTTTCATGATTAAAAACATCAAATTCCAATCCCAATTCTTTATATGTTTTTTCAAATCCCCGATATACCCATTCATTCATCATCTTCCAAAGCTTAATCGTTTCCGAATCAACGGCTTCCCATTTTTGAAGCATTTCTTGGGCTTCTTTTTCTAATTGCTCTTTGGCTTCCAAGCTTTTATTGGCTTCTTGATGATATTTAACATACCATTGTCCGACAAAATAATCGCCTTTTATACCAGCTAATTCCGGCGTTTCTCCATTCCCCCATTTCTGCCAAGCCAGCATTGATTGGCAAATATGAATGCCGCGGTCATTGATTAAATTCGCTTTAATAACTTTATAACCAATGCTTTCCATCAAACGGCTGATTGCCATTCCTAAAACGCCATTGCGAATATGTCCCAAATGAAGCGGCTTATTAGTGTTCGGCGAAAGATACTCAACCATTATCTGCCTGCCCCGTAGCTCCCGCTTTAGCGGGATGCTTCGGGGCTTTTCTTTTTTAAAAATTTCTTCCAAGACTTCTTTGAATAATAGAGCCTTATCAACTTTAAAATTTAAATACGGTCCGACAGCCTGAATTTCTTTAATAACTTTGTCAAGCTTTATCGCTTCAGCAAGGTTTTTAGCAATTTCTTCCGGCGATTTCTTGAATTCCTTCGCAAAAGAAAAACATTCAATCGTAAAATCGCCGAGATTAACATCCGGCGGATAAGTTAAATCAAAAATTTTTGGTTTTTGCCCAAAAAGCTTTAATGCCGCTTCCTCAACTCGGCTCAAAATCAAATTTTTAATGTTTTCCGTCGTCATCATTTTCTTCCGAATCATTAAGCAATGACTTAAAAGAAAGTTTTTTAACGAATGTTCTTTCAATAAACCAAAAGATTATAAGAACGATTAAAGCCAAAAAAGTCGTGAAAACAGCAATACTATAAAATTCAAAGCCCACAGCCATTCCGATGGCCGCTGACAGCCATAAGCTGGCGGCAGTTGTTACACCGCGCAATTGCGATCGGGAAAAAATAATAATTCCGGCGCCGATAAAACCGACGCCGGTAACAATCTGAGCGGCGATTCTTGTCGGATCAAAGCCTGACGCCGCGTTGATGGAAATAATTGAAAAAAGCGCCGAGCCGAGAGCGACAAAAGCAAAAGTTCTCATTCCGGCTTTTTTATGAGCCAAACTTCTTTCCAACCCGATTAAGGCACCCAAAAAAACAGCCAGAATCAGTTGTCCAAAAAATTTAATCTCTATAGAAGCGATTAAAGTTTCCATTTGTTTTTATTTATTTTTATTTTTTATCGCTTATTTTTTTTATCCAGCTAATCATTTCAATCGGAAACAAAATTGTGGTATTGGGCTCTTTGGCTGCTTCGGCAAGCGTTTCTAAATAACGCAGAGCAATCGGATCGGCGCCTAAAATATCGCCGGCTTCTTTAAGTTTTTGAGCGGCTTGATACTCGCCTTCGGCCAAAATCACTTTGGCGCGCCGCATTCTTTCAGCTTCGGCCTGCTTAGCAATCGCTCTTTGCATTGCTTCCGGAGTTTCAACATGCTTCACCTCAACCGCTGTCACTTTAATTCCCCAGGGATCTGTTGCTTCATCAATTATCTCGTGAAGCTTACCGTTAATTTTTTTTCTTTCAGCCAAAATTTCGTCAAAAGTCGCTTCACCGGCCACACCCCTTAAAGAAGTTTGGGCGATTTGCGAAGTTGCCATCATATAGTCCTCTACTTCAGTAACGGCTTTCGCCGGATCAGAAACCTTAAAATAAAGCACTGCGTCAATTTTAACAGGAATATTATCGCGGGTAATCACGTCTTGAGCCGGCACATCCAAAGTAATTATCCGGAGGTCAATTCTGACCATTTTTTCAATAAAAGGAATTACTAAAAACAATCCCGGTCCGCGGCTGGTAACCAGCCGGCCAAGACGGAAAATTACGCCTCTTTCATACTCTTTGGCGATTTTAACCGCCGAAACAAGAAAAAATGCCGCGACGATAATAATACCGGTTGTGGAAAAAATTAAATCTGTCATAAAATTAAATATTTAATTATTTTTCTTCGACCTTTTGCGTTAAAAGCGTATTGCCGGAAAATCCGACTATTTTTACACTGCTGCCGGCTTCAATAACATCTTCTTTTTCTTGGAATTTTTCGCACTTAGCGCGCCAACTTTGACCATCAACCGTAATTCTACCATAAGGAGCAAGATTATCAATTACCAATCCTTCTTTTCCTATTAGCGCTTCCAATCCAACTTGAGGTTTTGCCTTTAAAATTTTGGCTGTTAATCTGGCGGCAACGCTAAATAAAACAACAAATCCTATCCCGATACCGATAACAAAATAAGTTATGGCGCTTAAAAATATCGGCTGCCTGAACGGTTCTTCGGCAAAAAGCAAAATGCCGGCGACAAGCGCCAAACTGCCAATAATGCCGAAGATTCCAAATTCCGGAGTAAAAAATTCAACAACCAAAAGGATTATGCCGAAAATCAAAAGCGCCGCGCCCATTATTGAAATAGAAATCGCTCCGGTTCCCCAAAGCCCGATAAGAAAAACCAGAGCCGCGACAATGCCGATATTCGGCTCACCGGTTTTAAAAGTAAAAATCAGGCCCAAAACGCCGATGGTTAAAAAAAGCGAAACTACCCGAGGAATCGATAAAAATGAAAAAATTTTTTCATGATAAATTTCCGACGATTGCCTCGACATAATCGCAATAATCGCAATCAGTTCCGGCTTCGGGAATTTTATCGCTGTTCAAACACTTGTGAATATCAAAAATTATTTGCTCAATCCAAGAATCATCGCCGGTATAAGAAATTAAAGTGACATCAAATTCCAATTTCCCGTCAAAAGCTTCGGCGTCGGCTCTGCCGTTACAATAAACAAAATAGCCGGTATCGGAAACCTTGTAGCTATTTCGACGAAGCAACCACTGGTAAATTTCCATCTGCCTTTTATAACCGTCGTGCCATTCCTGATTTAATTCCGTAATTTCCCCTCTTTTGGAGGTGGCTTTATAATCGACCACAATGTATTCTCCTTTGGAATTTTGCCAAAGATCATCAATCGCGCCGTGAATCAAAAAATTGGTCTGCTCGTGCAAATATTGAATGCCGGTGAAGTTATGCCGCCACTTATTTAAATCTTCGTGCGGAATCGGCAGGGCGTCAACGCCATATTTTTCAAGTAAGGGATGTTTTGTCCCCTTGACGCGATGAATATCAAATTCTTGTTTAAGCAAGGTATCAACCGCGCTGTTTAAAGTGAACGGAAAACCCGGCGGCCGAGCCACTCCCAATTTCCGGTCATAATAAAAACACCTCGGACAATTTAAAAACAAGTCAATCTTTGACCGGGAAAGTTTAAATTGTTCTTTTGATGAAGAATCGTATAATCCCGTAGCGCGCTGTGAATTGTAATATTTAGACATTATTTAACACTTGTTTTGCCGTCAAAATGTTCTTCCGCTTCGTCCGATTTTGTTTGATGAATCGTGCCATCCCGATGATTCGGCGGAGAATAAATCGTGTAAAGTTTTAACTGCTTATCTGTGGAAGTATTAATGACATTATGTTTGGCGCCGGCCGGAACAACTACCGCAAAACCGTCGCTGACTAAAAATTCTTCATTATTTAATATGATTTTTCCTTCACCTTCTTCAAATCTGAAAAATTGGTCCAGACCGTGAATTTCTTCGCCGATCTCTTCGCCAGGTTTCAAATTCATCAAAACCAACTGGCTGTAATGAGCCGTAAAAATAACCTTGCGGTAAAAATTGTTGTCTTTTGTTTCTTTTTCAATATTCGCGATATATCTATTCATAATTTTTATTCTGAAAATTATTAGCGACCTTTTTAAAATTATACATCAAATTTTTTAATATTAGAAATGCGCCAATAAAAAATCCCCTTAATCGGGGATTTTTTAGCTTTTTTAAAAGCGATCTCTGTGACCTCCGCCGAATCCGCCGCGGCCTCCGCGATCAAATCCGCCACCACCCTGCCTTGGAGGACGAGCTTCCATAGGCCGAGCCTCATTTACGGTAACTGTCCGTCCGTCCAATTCTTTTCCGTTGAACATTTCAATTGCTTTTTCCGCTTCTTCATCGGACGACATTTCGACAAAACCAAATCCTTTTGAACGACCCGACATTTTATCAATGATAATAGTCGCCGATTCAACCGCTCCTGCTTGAGAAAACGCTTCTTTTAAAGCGCTGTCGGTGGTGCTGTAAGACAATCCGCCGACATATAATTTTTTTGCCATATTTATCCTTATTTTTGATGAATATACAGTAAGTCGACCTATTCCATTTACCTTTCCGACTTACATGAAAACATGTATGCGAAGAAAAGAAACACAAGAAACTTACCTTGTGATTTTATGTTATTGCCAATAAATAGTCAAGTACCCCTAAACATTGTTTCGGCGTCGCTTGATGCATGCCGGAAATATTCATCTTTAACAAGAACTTCCGGATCCACTTGAAACGCGCGCTCGTTCCAACCAAGAAGATGCAGTCCTGAAAATCTTCGGACACGCGAAAGCGCCACATAGCCTTGTCCGAATTCAAAAACATCGCTTAAATCCATCACCGCCTCGTCCAAACTCATTCCTTGACTTTTATGCACCGTGATCGCCCAAGCAAGACGAAGCGGCAATTGCATAATTTGCGCCCGAATTTTTCCGTTTTCTTCCATTTTCCATTCCATCGGCAAAACTTTAATCCGTCTTCCGCTCCGCGTTTTTATGATCGGCTGGCCGCCGTTCTTATCAAATCCATCAACTACGCCAAGCGTGCCGTTCACAAATCCTTCTTTTAAATTATTTTTTGTGAACATCACCGCGCCGCCGATTTTAAGTTCAAGCGTCTCGGGTGAAAGACAATTTTTCTTAAGACTGGCAACAAGCTGCTTGGCTCCCCGTGAAAACATTTCGAATGTCCGCGACTCGCCGGAAAGTTTAGCGAGCATTTCGTTATTAACTCTATCCACATCAATATTACGCGAAAAAAGTTTTGGCGCGCGTTCCAACGCAGTATGACTCTTGATTTCTCTGGCCTTAATAGAACGCAGATGGTCATCGTTAAAAACATTGCGCCGAATAGCCGAAAGCACGGCAAGATAATCCTTGTCGTCCTGCCGATATTGTTCTGTCAAATAACAGACAACTGAATTCGCCCGCGTCCATGCCGGGGAATCGTAAGCAAACCGGCCGATTGATTCTTCAATAAGCGGCGACTGGCTAATATCTTCCGTTTCCGTCCTTATAACAGGCGGCAATTGAAAAAAATCTCCGACCAAAACAACTTGAATTCCGCCAAACGGCTCGGAATTTTTTTTAATCTCGCGACAAACGGCATCAATCATAGAAAGCGTTTCCGGCGGGAGCATCGACACCTCGTCTATAATAAGAACTTTGGCGCGCCGGACGCGTTTCGTAATATATCCGCTTGACGCAATTTTATTAAGGTCGTGTTTAGTTAATTTTTTTTTAATTCCTATGCCGCTCCACGAATGGATCGTCATTCCATCGATGTGAGTCGCCGCGATGCCAGTGGAAGCCGTAATCGCCGGTTCAATTCCCTTGCCGACCAAATAGGCCGCGTACTCGTTAATCGTATGCGTCTTGCCTGACCCGGGCTCGCCTGTCAAAAAAACATTCGCCCCGGTTTTTAATATTGAAAGCGCTTGAGATTGAGTCATATTAATATTATATACCCGTATAATCAGAACGCCCAGTTGAAATTTCAACTGGGCGTTCTAAAAATTACTGCGCTTGCTCATCCGTTGAATTTTCGGAAGTTTCCTGAACGGCTTCTTTCGCTTCTTCCACCTTCTCTTCTTTATCTTCGTTCATTGGAACATTGCAGCAATCACCTGCTTGATCGGCGACATTATCGCATTGTGAACATTTATAAGACATAATTTTGTTTTACTAATTATAATTTCTAATCGGTTTACGACTATAACCGCTTTTTCTTAGATGACTTTTTCCTCCGATAAATGTAAGGGCTATTCCTTTTTTGTTCACTCGGCCCGTTCTGCCGATTCTATGAATATAATCATCGTATGTGTTTGGAATATCGTAATTGATAACATGAGTAACTTCAGGAATATCCAATCCCCTGGCCGCGACATCCGTGGCCACAAGAATTTTAACCCGATCTTCTTTAAACGACTTAAGAGCTCTTTGCCTGCTTGATTGATTCCTGTCTCCATGGATTGAGTCCGCTTTAAATCCTTTATCCTTAAGAGCATCTACAAGATTTTCAACTCCTATTTTTGTTCTCGCGAAAATCAAAACTTTTTTAAAATCTTTTTTAGCCAACAAACCGCTAAGTATTTCTATTTTGCTTTCCGACGGACTTATTTTTACTATGTCTTGCTCAACATTAGAAGAAGTATCCCTGATTTTCGTCTCTATTTTCACCGGATCTTTTGAAAAATCTTTCGTTAAATTTTCAATTTCTTTCGACAGAGTGGCCGAGAAAAAAACAGTTTGCCTTTCTTTCGGTAATTGTCCCAATAAAAACTTTATATCGACGATAAAACCCATATCCAGCATTCTGTCGGCTTCATCCAAAACGACATTCTGGAATATATTTAAATTGATTACTCTCCTATTCGCCAGATCTTTAAGCCGTCCCGGAGTTCCGATTAAAGCGTTTATTCCTCTTCTAATTTGATATATTTGTTCCCTTATTCCGGCGCCTCCGACAACCGCCACCGAATAAATATTCAATCCTCTCGCCAAATCCATAAATTCCGAATTAATTTGAAGAGCCAACTCCCTGGTCGGAGCCACTATCAAGATTTTTTGGTTCCTGTCTTTCAGGATTTTATCGATGAACGGAATCAAAAACGCCGCGGTTTTGCCGGTTCCGGTATCCGCCAAACCGATCACATCTTTGCCGCGCAAAATTTCGGGAATGGCCTTGTCCTGAATCACCATCGGCTTATCGAATTTTTTTTTCGAAATATTTTGCTTTAAACGCTCCTCAATTTTGAAATCGGAAAATTTATGCTTCGCGACATAATCAAGAATGTGATCATTCTCGCTGGCTTTGTTGATAAACATCGACTCATTAATTCTCGAACTTTTTTGATATCCGCCCCCGCCACTGCTTCTGCCGCGGCCAAAATTCCGCCTGGAACGGCTACCTTGAAACGAAGACGATCTAAAAGATGCGCCAAAAGGTTTTCTGAAATTTCTTCTCATACCCAGTTAATTCAACTTCAATTATTAAATTAAAAATTAATATATTTTATTGAAGTTGTCTTATTTTTTTAATCTATCTTTTCTTACCCAATAACATTTTTTTCTGCCTACTGGCAGAGTTTGAAGTTGAATTACTGGGCATAATAATAAAAGTCCCAGTTAGGAACTTTTTACTACTATGGCTTAAAGACCCTCACTAAGATGTTTCAATCTTACAATAGATGAATTATTTTGTCAATATCAATAAGAGGCATAAATCATTAAGGCGCGACTTCCCTTAATCTCGGCGTGAATCCGACATTAACGGTTGTTTGCCAAGTTCTTTCTCCGTCAAGACCATTACAGGTCAAAGCATAGGTAGTGGTTTTAGACGGTCTGACTTCTTTGGAACCGGAAACATTATTAACCGAACCGACGCCTTGATCAATTGAACAAGTATTGGCATAACTGCAAGACCAAGACAAAGTGGAAGTTTGAGGCAAAATAATCGTGGCGGGGTCGGCGGAAAAACTACAGAGAGGGACTTGAATGACTTTGACATTTCTGGTTTCTGAAGCTGTGCCACCCGGACCAGTAGCCGTTAAAGTAAAAATATAACTGCCTCGGGGTTTAGAAAGCTGTTCGGTTTTATAAGGAAGAGGGCCTACTTGCTTAGAACCGGACCAATCGCCGGAAGCGATGAGAGAATCCGCTCTTTCGGTGGCCCAAAAAAGATTGATTGGGTCTGGAATTTCAACAACATCAGGAGCCCTAAAATCAAGAGTAGGCAATGGACTAACAACTTCAACAATCACAGAGTCTGAAGATGAACCAGGGGTACCTTGCGAACCAGGGGTACCTTGCCCTCCTCTACAGATTATATTGGGATCAATTGGATTACTATTGAAGCTACCTTTATCAAATAAACAGTCTGCTGCCAATAAACCAGCGGCTGCTATCGTTGCTCCCACGATGACTGTGCCAACAACAGTCGTAAATACATTAGCAGCTAACGCTAATCCAATTTGAGCTAGGGCCCCTCCAGTTGCGAAAGCTATGGCAACTACTGTCGCCACTATTAAAACTGGCACTATATTTTCAACTACCGCCTCAACAACATCAACTACAACATCAACTACCGCCTCAACAACAGCTACTATTGCCTTAACCACAGGCGCAGCTTGAGCTTGTTGGGGGACAAAAAGAAAAATCTCGGCGGCGAAAATCGCTTTAATAGCTTACGAAGATTAGCTTCGTAAATTCATATTAATCGCTAATTTAAAAAGCACCATTTGGCGCTTTTTGCTTGTCATCGTCATTGTTATTATCAATGGTTATTTGTTACCACCTTGGTATGATTTCTCTTATTGTTGGGATAAATCCAATAGTGAGGAGGGATGAGGAAGTTATTCTGTTTCCATCTAAACCAATGCTTTCCAATCTATAACGCGTTGTTTCAGATGGCCTGACACTTATATTCCCGCTTGAGTAATAATCAATATTATTATTTACGATAACCTGATAGGTTCCATCATTGAATTGATTATCATTGTCTGATATTTTATAAGCTTTTATTTGGACAGAGTCAGCGTAATAACACGACCAATTAATGGTGGATGATTGAGGAAGAATGATATTTGACGGATTAAGCGATATCTCGCATTGGGGAACTTGAATAACTTTTACCTTCACTTCGTCGGAATTTGTTGCAAAATGATTTACTCCTCTTAATCTATAAACCCAATCAACGGCTTGATTTAAAACATTGCTTTTTCTCGCGATTCTTATGTCTTGCGCCCCGTTAGCGTTTTTCTCGCCTGCCCAATCGCCAGACGCCGTCAATAGTGAAGTTATATACCTTGCAGTCCAGCTTAAAGTATAATACTGATGCGGTGAAGTTGGCAACGGCAATTCAATGGTAATTGGACCGTCCTGATTATTAGCTTTAATATCTACTTCTGGCGCAACTATGTTAAAAATATTATTGGAAGTAGCCCTTAATTTGTTGTTCCCATATAATTCTAATTTAAGATTATGTTGACCCACAGAAAGATTACCATTATACCACATAGAAAAACTCTGACTCCACCCCCCACTTCTGTCTCCAACAATTATGGTTTGGAGAAGTATATTATCTAAATAAACTTTTATTTTCACATTAAGAGTAACGTTTGAGCACCAACTACTGGCTACGGTTCCTGATAAAAGTATTGGTTTGGCAAAATACTTGCTACCCGGAGCGGGACTAGTTACTGTAAAATCTATCTGTGGAAATCTAGTGTCAAAATTTTTAATTTCTCCATAAGTTGCGCCAAAAGAATTTTTAGCCGCTGCCCGGTAATAATAAGTGGTAACAGCATCTAAACCGGTAATGATTTTACTTTTGCTAATAGGGTTATTACCGGCGCCGACATCTACTTCGGGAGTTTTATCAGATAAATTATTCCTATTTTTACCATATTCAAACCACATTGTTGTGGTACTGTTTTTGGGATTAACGGTTCCTGATAAATTGGCGGAATTAATATCAACAGAAATAGGGTCATTGGTTCTTACTTCGGGAGGGTCGGTAGAATCGGCAGAAGCGGAAATAAAAAACGAAAATAGGGTTATAGAAATTACCGAAACCAAAAAATAAGTTTTTAAATTTTTTAAATCCATAGTTTTATGTTAATTAATTTTTTTGGAAAATTTTTTATTTTTAAATTTTAGCAACAAAGCAAGAGACACTCCCAGTAATAAAATCACGATTAAAACAATATAAACGCTTTTGGGGATGGAAATTTTTTTATCTGTATCTGTGGGGGATTTGGGAGCTAAAGATTGATATTTATTAATTATATCCTTTGGCCCTAAAACGTATTGATGAAGCGCAGAATCGCCTTTAGCCATACTGACGACAGCGCCGCAATTATTACCATCTTTGACAATAGGGACTTCAATTTTTACAACCTGCTGATAATAAGGATTAGCGACTGTTTCTTTCGCTCCAATTTCTCCTTCTTCGCAAATAATTTTAGCTTTTAGATTTATTTCTCCCAATGGCCAAATATCTACGGAAATTTTTCCGGGCGAAACAAGGTCTGGCCGATCAGCTAAAAAAACCTCCAAATCGGCGATTTGTCCGGCTTTGTAATTGTTTTTATCGATTTTAGCGAATAAAATCCGGCCCGCCTCGCCGCTAATTACCCATCGGAATGCTCTAATTTCAGAAATCCGCTCGTTTTTTTCATCTAAGAAAAAAATTTCAGCCGCGTAACTGCCCGGTATTGATATTATCGGCAAATCAATGATTAAATTAATATTCTTATTCGGTTCAAAAACAATCGCTTTTTGCTCATAAATTTTATCATAGACTTTCCTATTCCATGGCATTCTATCGTAAACCTTAATTTGATACAAAGCGCTTATTTGGTTTTTGCCTGATAAGACAGCTTTGATTTTTAATGTTGGTGTTTTGTCCGGTTCAAATTTCACGCCAACCAAAGCAGGATATTCTTCGCCGTTTTGAGAAATGACAGACAATTCGTTAATAAAAATGAAATTGTCATTTCCGGAAATTTTGCCCAATTTTAAATAGTTCCAGGCGAAAGGAGTAAATTCGTTGTTAGCGAGAAAAATCTCAAGAAGATATTCGCCTGAGGGGATATTAAGCGGCAAAACATAACTGAAATCTATCTCAGAAATTTGTTTTGGCAAAAACGAATAATGACCTAAATCATAATTGTAATCTATGAGCTTTTTTTCTTCTATGTATTCTATTGCTCCGGAAGAAACGGTCTTGATTTTAAAAAGATTTATTCCCTGTTTTAATTCTATAATACTATTTTCTCTGTTTTCCGCGACAAACTTGCCGGTTATTTTATCGCCGCCTTTTAATAACCCATAATCAGATTTGATTTCGGTGATATAAATTTGCGGCGAAATCCTTGAGGTTAATTGTTGTTCTGTTTGGGCAAAAGAAGTAAAATTGAAAATGCTGGATAATCCAATAACCAACCCAATGACCGTGAAAAATGCGAATGGTTTATTAAAATGCTTCATTTAAAATAATTATACTATAAATATATTTAAAAAAATCTAAATAAGGAAGATTGGTTGAATTGGGATTAATGCTGGTAGAAAGCAGAATAAGCAGAATTAAAAATTTATTTAAATTTTAAGATTTATTTCAGCCTTTTTATAATTAAAACAAATTTAAAAACATAGCGCAAGCCCTAATCTGTGGATAACTCAAACGGCAGAGGCACGGTGGTTGTCGCTCCAAAAAATTCGATTTCAAACGCCCGAAAACTGTTACCGGACCGACCAATTGATTTAATCACTGCGCCATCATTAGAAGAGGTAAAATTGGCGTTGTTAGATAAGGAGGGCTTGGGATAATTGGAA
>JAUYBE010000002.1 GCA_030693235.1 bacterium | reverse complement strand
GGTCTTTATCCATCCCTATCGCCGCCCGACACTGCCTTTCTGTTTTTAAATCAGATAATCCCAATTTCATAGCCGTTTATTAGTCCTGTTTTATTGATAATAGTTATTATCTATTCTTATTTATTCTGGTGCAACAAGTCTATTGATGGTGGCATCTCAAAAACAATTAACCTTAATCACTCTACAACAGAGTGTGAGATTGGTGAGGCTATTTTTTACGCTCGAAATGCAGGATGTGTGGGAATTTCATTATATCGTGATGGCAGTATGAATGAACAACCAACACAAATGATGGAAAAAAGATAATGGTAAAGAAATTTATTGTGTTTGAAGGCGTTGATGGTTCAGGAAAAAGTGAAATAAGTAAAATAGTGTCTGATATGTTAGATACAGACTATCTTGAAAGTCCAACACTAGAATTTAAATCAATTAGAAAATATATCGACGATTACTCAAGCCCTATTGGTAGATTTTTGTTTTATATGACAACTAATCTTGATTTATCAAGGATTATTGAAGAAAAAGTAAAATATCGAGATGTAATTTGTGCTAGATATTATTACAGTACATTAATTGGTTATTCGGCACGCTCAGGGAAGAGTTTAAATTATTTAATGAAAAAATTACCAACATCGAATAAAGATTTTTATCAAGCAGATTTAACAATTCTACTTTATGTAAATAGAAATGAGCAAAAAAACAGAATTAACAAACGAAACAATGGAGTTAATTCTGGTTCAGATGAGCGTTGTTTATATGATGAAAATTATGGTAAAGACCTTGCTAAAAAATATCTTATGGTAGCAAAAAAATTGAATTGGTTAATCATAGATACATCAAATATGACAATGGATGAAGTCGTTAAAGAATGTATTTTAAACATAAAAGCTATGAACCCTGTCATTGCTACTGAGCTTAATTAACCTATTAGCGGCTAAACCGTAACGATTGCAGGTAAAATCCTTCATGCAATGGTATTTGTTGCTACAATTATTTTTTATAAACTAACAAAAAGAGAATATGATGACCAAATATTGTATAACTGCTGCAAATCACAAAAATGAAGATATAAACAATCACTGTGCTTCAGAATTTAAAGTATGGAAAATGGAAGGGATGTTTCTTTGGACTCTGATTGGGACAAAATCAATTTACGATGTGTGTGATTTACTAAAAAATGGATGCACTGTATATTCAGCTAAAGAAGAGGGCGGTGTGGTAAAGGAAACTGGAGAACCTGTAAATATTATGCTTCGTATTAGTAAAAATGAAAGTAAATAGACTTGTTGCACCAGAATAAATAAGAATAGATAATTACTATTATCAATAAAACAGGACTAATAGAGTTGTTGTTCTATTATAAAACAATCAGTTAGCTAGATAGAAGTTCCAAAGCCCCGCGCAGACTCCGAGAATATCATCGTATAAATCAATAAGATGGTTTCTTAGTCTGTCAGAAAGAATGCGGTAACGCTTCATGCCGCCAATACACTATGCTCGACTTTTATTCTCACAGAAGCCATGCGCGTATTTTCATCTTTTTGCGTGTCTTTTAATAGAGTTATTGTTCCATTATAAAACAATCAGTTAGCGAGATAGAAGTTCCAAAGCCCCGCGCAGACTCCGAGAATATCATCATATAAATCAATAAGATGGTTTCTTAGTCTGTCAGAAAGAATGCGGTAACGCTTCA
>JAUYBE010000001.1 GCA_030693235.1 bacterium | reverse complement strand
GACGGGTATCCAGCCGGTGGAATCAACTTTCCGATAATTGGCGGAATTGGAACAGCGATATTCCCAGCCGGTGGGCAAAGAAGGCAAACCGAGATTGACGCAAGTGGTTGAGCTGTCGGGAATAGAGACATAAACCTTATTGGCTAGGCCTAAATAGGTTTTGCCATCTGCCAGATATTGGCCAAGGGCTTTGTTGATTGTTTGGAGTTCTGACATTCTGGTTGAGTCTCGGGATTTTTTGAAATATTCCATCGGATTCATGACAACGACTACGGCTGTGGCTAAAACCGCGATAACGCCGATGACGATAAGGAGTTCAATCAGAGTAAATGATGATTCGCTTTTAAAATTCATATATTAATTATCCTTGAATTACGAAATGCAGTTTCTGCGTCATTGCGAGCGAATCTGTCATTGCGAGCCGAAGGCGAAGCAATCTAATGAGATTGCCGCGCTCCCTTCGGTCGCTCGCAATGACGATTCAGATCATTTCGTAATTCAAAGTACTTCTATAGTAACCCGCTTTATATTATCCGGCGTTCTTTTTACCCAAAAAGGCCAAAAAGAAACCGTGGTTTTTTGGATATTGGAAAAAGACGAAATGAAAATTTTCAACTCTTTCTCGTTTTTGTTTAAAATTTTTTGTCTGAACAATTCAATGTCAATGGGCTCTTCAAAAACGCCCTTAAAATCAACCGCGAAAGAAATTTTCCCTTTTTTGAAATCCGGACGGCCAACGCCGTATTCCAACTGATAATTTTTTATTTTAAAACTTTCGCCCAGATTAGTTTGAGCGGTTTTTTCTATCAAACTTATCAAATCCGCTTCCCGAAAACCGATAGCCAATGACTCGCCTTCGGCAAAAACCGTAAAATTGCCTTTTTCATCGGTATTGGAATTAACTTCTTCTTTTATGATATTAAACTGCCGACTGGCGTCTATAAATTTAAATTCCGGCGGAATTAGAAGCGACAAACAAGAATCAACATAATCTTTAAGGTCTTTTCCGGCTTTTTCTTTTGATTTTTTAATGTCTTCGTCGGTCGGATAGGCCGCTTCTCCGATAAACCCGCCCTTCATCGCTTCTTTTGATTCGGCGTAAAATCCTTGCTCTTTCGGCGTGCCTTGAAATCCCGGAATGGAAAAACGGCTCATCGGTCCGATGTTGTATTGAGATCCCGGTTGGTCAGCCGCCACAGTCGTTTCAATATTTGAAGAAACAATTTTTCCTTCAACAACTTGGGCTCCGGGTACGACAATTCTTTCCGTTAGTTTAAAAATTTTCCCATCAGGAGATTGAAAACGAGTACCGGCAATAAGCGGCTGGGGGCTGGAACTGTAAGAATTATAAATAATAATCTTGCCGCCGGCTTTTTTTTCGATTTGTTTTTTACCGGTTGCCGCGAAAGAAAAATTAAAATTTTTCTTGACGGAAAAAACTTCGGCCGGTATTTGTTTTTGGCTGATATCGATGGCGGCGATATCTTTCGCGGCAATTACCGCCTCAACATAATTCCAATCGATTTTTTTAGCGGTAATTTGAATTTTCGCTTTCGGCAAAAATTCAATCGCCGAATAAACAGCTCCTCCCAATAAAATTAAAAACAATCCCAATAACGCGTAAGTCGCCGGTGCTTTAGATTCTTTTTTTCCGCCCAAGGCGGATCCGCTTCCGGCGGAAAACCGCTCCTCTTCTTTTTTCTCAAATTGCTCGATTTTTTCTTCCAATTGCTTAGCGGATTTTTTTTTGTCCAGTTTTTTAAAATCTTCGCCGACGCTTGTCTGTTTTTCTTTTTTAGGAACGTGAGATACCGAAATGTCAACCATTTTCTTTTTTGATGAATTATTGGACATAGTTAATTAATAATTGACGATGATTCCTTGTCATTGAGAGGGCTTTGCCCGAAGCAATCATTTTGTGGTTGAGATTGCTTCACTTCGTTCGCAATGACGAAACATTAAAATTCTACCAAAAATTAGAAATTAATAATACCCCTAATCCTTCTAACCCCCGTTCCAACCGCTTCTTCTTTTAAAATCTTAAACTTCCCGATTTCCGATGCGCAATTAACATGAGGACCGCCGCAAATCTCTTTGGAAAAAAAATCTCCCGTTGACGGATTGCCGATAGTATAAACTTTCACCCGCTCTCCGTATTTTTGGTCGAAAACGCCCATCGCGCCCTGATTTTTAGCGTCCTCTAAATTCATTTCTTCGCAAATTACGGGTAAATCTTCTTTTATTTTTTCGTTAATCAAATCCTCCACTTGTTTAATCTGTTCCGAAGTCATTTTCTCCGGATAAGAAAAGTCAAAACGCAACCTTTCCGAAGTTATATTTGAGCCCTTTTGCAAAACGCCTTCTCCCAAAACTTTTCTCAGCGCCGCCAGCGTTAAATGCGCGGCGGTGTGATATTTTATCGTTCGCTCGCTCGCGTCCGCCAACCCGCCTTTAAACATTCCAGCCGAAGCGGTACGGGAAAGTTTTTGATGCTCAAGCATTTTCTTATGAACCTCTTCTGTCCATAGTTTTTGTATTTCTTCAGAAGCAGGCGTATATCCAAGCTTGTTTCTTCTACAAACATACTCTTCAATTGATAGCTCCACGGGAAATCCATAAGTTTGGTAAAGGTTAAAAAAATCTTTACCGCCAATATAGAAAAATTTTTTATCTTCATCAGAGCTAAGACTTCTAAATATTTTATCAAACTCTTTCAAGCCATTTTCCAATGTTTTTTTAAATTTTTTTTCTTCCTGGGCCAACTGATTAATAATAAACTCCTTATTTTTTTTCAATTCCGGATAAACTTCTTGATAAATTTTAATAACCTCTTCGGCAATTTTCGAAGTGAAAGTTTCTTTTATACCAAGCGAAAAGCCGTTACGAACAGCCCTGCGAATCAATCTGCGTAAAACATAGCCCGCGCCGACATTAGACGGCATTAATCCTTTCTCATCTCCTAAAATAAGAGCCGCGGCTTTAAGATGGTCTGCAATTATCCGCATCGCCCGAGTTATTTCCAGCGAATCGCCGTATTTTTTTCCAAATAACTCTTCAATTTTTTTAATCAACGGCCAAAAAAGTTCCGTTCGATAATTATCGTCAAAACCATTAAGCGCGGCCAACGTTCGTTCCAACCCCATACCCGTATCAACATTTTGTTGTTTCAATGTTTCAAATGTCCCGTCGGCTTTCTTGTTAAATTGCATAAAAACATCGTTCCAAATTTCCACCCACGAAACATTATCATCGTTAAATCCTTCCGGAACCTTATCGGCATCTCCCGCCCAATAAAACATTTCCGTGTCCGGTCCGCACGGCCCGGTTTCGCCCGCCGGTCCCCACCAGTTATTTTTTTTTGGTAATTTAGCAATGCGCTTTTCGGAAACACCGAGATTTTTCCAAATATTAAACGACTCTTCGTCAAACGGCGCATCGCTGTCCCCGACGAAAACCGATACAGCTAAACGATTTTTATCTAAATTAAGCCATTCTTTGCCAGTCAAAAACTCCCAACTCCATTCAATCGCCTCTTTTTTGAAATAATTGCCCAGTGACCAATTCCCCAGCATTTCAAAAAAAGTATGGTGAGTTGTATCGCCAACTTTGTCTATATCGGAAGTGCGAATACATTTTTGGCAATTAGCGAGCCGCTGGCCAGCCGGATGTTTTTCACCCATTAAATACGGCACCAACGGATGCATACCCGCGGTCGTCAAAAGCACCGTCGGGTCATTTTCGGGAATCAAAGACGAAGAAGGAATAATTTTATGCCCCTTTTTCTCAAAAAATTCCAAAAAAGATTGGCGAATTTCTTCGGAAGTCATTATTTATTAAAGATAAATTTTTATTCAAATAAAATCAAGCAGTTATAAAAAAGTACTATTAAAACTAATCTACTATAATATCCTACGATCGTGAGATATTATAGTAATTTATGAAATATAAAAATATATTCTTTTTTTTATTATTTTTTTGTTAAACAAAAAACAAAAACTCCGCGGAGGTCGCGGAGTTTTTGCGGAGCTAAGCTCAGCTTTGCGGAATTCTGCGCCAAACTATCGATTCAATGGACATTTTTCAACTTTTTTCCATCCTGCTGGCACATCGCAAGGCGTTGGAAATTCTTTACAGATTCCATTAGGAGAAATTGCCGGCGTAATCACCTGAATGCAGGCGCCTGGTTTGGGGGCAATGCCTGTAGTAGGTGGAACCTTACAAACTCCTTCCTGAGCTATTTCTACTCCAGCTAATTTAGCAAAACATTTATTTGAGTAAGTTCTTCCATCTTTGCCGCAAACCGGAGCCCATATTTCAATGCAAGCACGACCAACGCCCGTGGAGGGAGGAGTAGAGGGAGGAGTAATACCTTTAGCAGGAGGAATAATATCTGTTCCGGCTTTTATACATTTCTTAATAGGACAACCTTGCCTATTTCTCTCACCGGTATTATATGGCTCGTAACCTACTTCGCAGGTAATAAAAGTTTCACAGACTATTTCTCCAGGAATTATACATCTGGGTTGAAAACAGCCCGTTAAATCTTTTTCCATAATTACTCTTCCTTCCCGACAAAATTCGGGAATAACACTCCAAGCCGAACAGCCGATTTGTCGGCCCGCCGCATCAATTTTTTCTAAAATATTTGATGTCCCTTCCTCTAATTTTTTCTGCAGTTGAAGAGTTCCTGTTACTGAAGGCGTTTTTCTTATTCCAGCTTTCAAATCTTCCAAAATTTCCAACTGTTCTTCTTTGGCGCCGGAAATTTTTTCAGTATATTCCTTGAATTTTTCTTGGTCCCCTGACGACATCTTTTCCAAGCCACCTTGCAATCTTTTTAAGGCATTTTTCCGGGCTTTTTGAATTGCTTCTTTTGCCTGTTCCGGCACCTTTTCCTCCAAATTCTTCAAAACCTCCAAATTCTTGAATTCTTTGAATTGGCTGCCTGTTTGTTCTTCTAAAACCTTATCTAATTTCTCAGTGATTTTTTCCTGCCTGTCTTCCAATTTCAGCATCACACCCTGAAATTTTTCCATGTGCGCTTCTCTTGCTTCTTTTATTTTCTCAAACGCCTCTGACGGAACTTGCTCTTCCAGTTTTTGAAGAAGTTTCCTATGCAAGATTTGCTGATGAATAAATTTATTCAAGAAACTATCCACCTTCGGATTTTCTCCTGCCGTTTCTTTTATTTTTTCAACCTGCTCTTTTACTCTTTCCACTTCTTGCTGATAATTTTCAGCCGCTTTTTTTATCACCCCTGCGTTTTTATTTTGCTCAATCGTTTTTTTCAATTCAAGCAATTTTTCATTAGCAAATTTCTCTTTCAATTCCGACTTAGTAATCGGATTAAAAGTGAAAAAACTCTGAATTCCTCTTCCCCAATTTTTCAAGAAATAAAGCGGATTGTCCGGTAAAATACTCTGTTCTCCGATTCCTAAATCACTGGCTTGTATATTCTCGTCAAGGGCTACTGCTTCGGTCGCGTCTTGCGCAAAAACGGGAACATTGGCAACAAGAACCAATCCAATGCTTAGAAGAATAATTTTAATTGAATTTGTCATATTTTTTTCAATCTCTTTGTGTTTAATTTCGACCTTTGCCATAATTGTATAAATTTCTAAGCAAAGGCGCAAGAAATTTATCTACAATTATGAGCACCCGGCACTTATTTTGCGAAAATACTTAGTATTCCTCCAATGCCTTTATGTGTTTATGAGCTTTTATTTTCAACAAAGCTTTGGCTTCAATTTGCCTAATCCGCTCGCGAGTAACACCGAATTTTTTTCCGACTTCTTCAAGGGTATGGGTAATACCGTCTTCCAGACCGAAACGCAATCTTAAAATTTCCTGCTCACGAGGCGCTAAATCAACTAAAATTCCTTTAATATGATTTTTAAGCAAAGCCTGAGCCGTCGATTGAGCCGGAGTCAAGCTTTTTTCATCCCGAATAAATTCCGATAAAACCGATTCTTCATCATCTTCGCCTACCGGCGCCTCCAAAGAGAGAACCTCTTGGGAAATTTTCTGAATATGCCTGATTTTTTCCGGAGTGGTTCCCATCTCAATGGCAATTTCTTCCGCCAAGGGCTCGCGTCCAAATTCCTGAATCATCTTCCTTTTTGTTTGGGTATATTTTGAAATGGCTTCAACGGCGTGAACCGGAATTCTGATAGTCCGAGACTGGTCGGCCAACGCCCTGGTTATCGCCTGCCTGATCCACCAAGTCGCGTAAGTGGAAAATTTAAAACCTCTTCGATAATCAAATTTCTCAACCGCCCGCGAAAGCCCGATATTGCCTTCCTGAATCAAATCCAAAATGCTCAAATTGGGAGTGCGGCGAATATAACGTTTGGCGATTGAAACAACCAACCGTAAATTCGCCCGCATCAATTGTTGTCTGGCTTCTTCATCGCCTTTTTCCATTCGCTTGGCCAATTCGCGTTCTTCTTCTCCTTTTAAAAGCGGGGTTTTTCCGATTCCTCTGAGATACATCTGAACCGCATCCGGTAATCCCGTTTCTTCGATTTTGGCGACCTCTTTCAATTCCTTCTGGCTGATTTCTTCTTTCTCGCCCACTTCAATCAATTGATTGGTTTCAATCACCTTGATATTGGCTTTTTCCAGATGCTCATAAATTTTTTCCAAAAAAACAATGTCGTCTTCTATGGCAGGAAAATAAGACATAATTTCCATATCTGTGACAAAACCCCTTGGCCGACCGATTTTAACCAAATCTTCAATCACCGCCTCGTTAAACTTTTCTTTTTTACGGCTCCGACCCTTTCGAGCGCTGGAGTTAATCGCGGTTTTCTTTCTGACAATTTTCTTTTTAACGACTTTCTTTTTGGCGATTTTTTTTCCCTTTTTAATTTTCCCCCTTATTTTATTTTTTTTATTTTTTGCCATATTCGCTTCGCTCAAATGTAAAATGTAAATATCAAAACGACAACTTTGTTGTCATTGCGAGCATAAGCGAAGCAATCTTAGGGATTGCCGCGGGCTTCGCCCTCGCAATGACGCTACGCGTCATTTTAACATTTTACATTGTCATTTTACATTTTGATTTTTAAATTTTACATTATCATATACTATGCATCGCCTTTGAAACTTCGTCAAATTCCTTTAAAACCGAAGCTGTTTTTCCTTCCTCTCCGCGATGCTCCGACTCTTTTATCAAACACATTAATCCTTGTCTTTTATCCTTTAAATATTCCAGATGAAGATTTCTTAAAATTTCCTGAAATTCGGCGTCTATTTTGTCCTCGTCAATAATTGAAGCTTCAAAAGACGAACGGAGAGAAATTAAATTAAACAAACCACTCAACCGCTCATCGCTTAATTTTTCCCGCTTCAACAAACTCTTTAAAATTATTGAATAGTCATCGGGCAAATAACCAAAATATTCTTCCAGTTGCGATTGAAAATCTTCTTTAATCATTATCAAACTGATCATCCGCTGGGCAATCAGTTCGCGCCGACTTAACACTGACTCATACGGACTGGACACAGACTTATACTGACTGTCCGTATTGGTCCGTTTATAGTCCGCATTAGTCCGCGCATTAAACTGGGCCATCTCTTCCGCCAGCGCCTTTTCTTCAATTTTTGTTTTTAACGAGAGCTCTTTCAACCAATAACCGCGCTCTACCGGACTGGTCAAGTTTTTAATTTTTCCCAAAATAATCCGAATATTTTTCTTAAATTCGTTAATATTTCCGCGCAAGTCCGCGTTAAGTCCGCGTTTGTCCGCGCTTTGAAGATACCGGTCAAAATAAAATTCCATCGCGTGCTTGGCTTCGTCAATAAGCCCGAGCAATTTCCCGGGCGATTTTAAAACCGCTTCGGCTGGATCTTTATGTTCTTTCAAGAACAAAATTTTAACGCTGAAATCATTGGCAGCCGCCAAATCAATAGACCGCTCGGCCGCGTTCAAACCGGCTTCGTCATTATCAAAATATAAAACCAGCTGATCGGCCAGCCGCCGGAGAGTTTTCAAATGATCAACCGTCAAAGCCGTGCCTGAAACAGCCGCGACATTTTTGACTCCATCCTGATAAACCATCAAAAAATCCATCTGTCCCTCCACCAACAACGCGAATTTTTGCTCGCGAATATGATTTTTGGTTTTATGGAAGCCGTAAAGCAATCTTGATTTATTGAAAATCGGCGTCTCCGGACTGTTGATGTATTTGGCTGGCGCAACTGTTGACTGTTGACCATCGACTATTGACGATTCAAGAATTCTTCCCGAGAACCCGACGACTTTCCCGAAATGGTTATAAATCGGAAACATTATTCTTTCTCTGAATCGGTCGATGTAACTCCCCCGCTCTGTTTTAAAATTCAAACCTGCTCTTTCAATGTCTTTAATGTTAAAACCCGAATTAATCAAATACTTGGTCAATTCATCTCTCCCTTCGGGAGATCTCTGTCCCTGCGGGACATCTCTCATAGGGAGACCGTAGGGAGAAAATCCGGACCCCGAGAGACCCAATTCAAATTCTTCAATCGTTTCTTTTTTTAATCCGCGCTCCAAAAGATATTTTAAAGATTCAGCCGACTGTTCCAATTTTTTCTTAAAAAATTCTTTAGCGGAATCGTTAATATCGTAAAGAACGCCGAATTGCCTCTGCTCGGCCGGACTGATTTTTTTCAATTCTATCCCGGCTTTTTCAGCCAAAATTTTCAACGCCTCGTAAAATTCCAGATTTTCATATTTCATCAAAAATTTGAAAATATCGCCCCCTTCAGCGCAAGCGCCGAAACAATGCCAAGTCTGCCTTTCAGGAGAAACTATAAAAGAAGGCGTCTTTTCCTTGTGAAAAGGACAAGGCGCTTTGAAATTCTTGCCGGCCGGAACAAGCGGAATGTAAGATCGGATAAATTCCGCGATATCCAAGCGATCTTTAATTTCTTGGACAGGAGAAATCATTCTTCGTATTTTACCCCGTTAGAAATAAAACGCAAATATAATTTCATTACCACCAAAGACGGTCCATCGCAATAACTAAAAGAAATTCTTACGAAGTTCAACTTCGTAAAATTGATATTTTTGTCGTTGCGAGCGGAGATGTCATTGCGAGGAGCGAAGCGACGAAGCAATCCCAAAGAGATTGCCGCGGGCTAAAGCCCTCGCAAC